>JAFVGK010000156.1 GCA_017475035.1 Blautia sp. | reverse complement strand
TGGAACATCTTTCGCGTCTAAATCGTCGTCTGCTGCGTTGTCGTCAGTCGTCGATGCCCGCATCGACTCCATCCTCCGCCTTGCATACGGCGATTTATCCTGCGAAATCTTGTTCCATTTATTTACGTTGCAATCCTTAGTTTGCAACCTTGACCATACTGTGTCGGACGACGAAATCCTTATAAGTATATCCCTTCTGGAATTCTTCGACTACGACGTTTTCTCCCGCCTCCTCATCATCCACATGCATCACGGCATTGTGCAGGTTCGGATCAAACTCCTTTCCCACAGCCTCGATCGGTTTCACACCGAGCTCCTCCAATGCGGTCATCAGCTGCTTATATATCATCTGCATGCCCTCGGCAAAAGGATCATCCGCCTGTCTGCAGCCTGAGCCAATCCTCTTTCAAAGCTGTCCAATACCGGGAGAATCTTTTCCACGATATCCTTCGCTCCGATGACATACATGCTTGCTTTCTCTTTTTCCGTCCGTTTGCGGAAATTGTCAAACTCCGCAAGACTCCGGCGCAGCTTGTCAGTCAGATCTTCGATCTGCTGTTCCAGCTTTTCTTTCTCTTTATTTTTCTTTCTGCCAAAAAAGGAAGTCTTTTTATGCTCTTCCGTATCCGGGGCAGTCTGTGTTTCTTCCACGGACGCTTCCGCATCCTCTGCATCAGTATTTTCAGATCCTTCTGCGTCAGCGGCTTCAGATTCTTCTGTATCAGAAGCTTCAGATTCCCCTTCGGCAGCAGCTTCTTCCGTATCTTCCTCAGAAGATACATCCGTGTCTTCTTCATCCGCCACGGTTTGTCCGTCATCTTTCTTTTCATCTTCAAGGTTCTCTGCTTCCTCCTGCTTTTCGGAATCATCCTGATCCGGATCACAGGAATCCTCAGCAGATTCCTCAGATGCATCCTCAGCATTCGTTTCAGACATCTCTTCCGCAGTATTTTCCTCTTCTGCTTTCTTTGAATCGTCAACGAACTCTACGGGGATCTCATCTCCTTCGTCCTCTGAATCAAAATCCCAATTATAATCCTCTGCCATATGGCATCCCACCTTTCCCTCATCTATTTCTTACGCGCAATATCTTCGAGCTCATGTTTCAGTTTATTGAAGCTCCTGACTACCCGCTCGAAATCCATACGCTTCGGGCCGATGATTCCGATTGTTCCACGCATACCGCCTCCTAATTCATAGGAAGCCGTAACAACGCTGCAATCCTTCATCGACTCCACGGGAACCTCTTCCCCTATATATATCTGAATCCCGGTACTTTCTCCCTGGCTGTCTCCATCTCTCGCAAGACCAAGCAAAGAGCTTTTCTCCTCAAAGGTGGAAATCAATTCACTGGCTTTTTCTTTATCCGAAAGCTCCGGGTACTTAAAAAAGTTGGTGGCGCCTGAGGTAAAGACCTGCATGTCCTCCTCATCAATGTGGATCGTAGCCGCCACGGCATCAATCACACTGCCGACCACTTCAGAATGGATACCTGCCTGTTCCTTCATCCTGGCGATCATACCAAGGTTAATATCCTGAATCGGTACGTTTGTCAGATTCGTATTTAAAAGCAGGTTCAGCTTCAGAAGCGTCTGATCGTCTATCTCCTCCGGGATATCGATCAGCTGGTTTCGGATCACGTTTCCCTCACAGACAACCACGACGATTAAAGACCGCGGGCTGACTCTTGACAGCTGAAGAAACTTCAGACGGCTTCCCGCAAACTTAGGGACCGTAACCATCGCGGCATAATCCGTGCTGCTGGCCAGGTCCTTTGCGATCCTCCGCAAAACCTTCTCCATCTGGTCCGTCTTTTCAATCATGAACTCACGGAGCTCCGCGATCTCAGCCTCTTTCTCCCTCGTCAGTTCATCGACATAAAGACGGTAACCCTTATCGGAAGGAATCCGGCCGGATGACGTATGTGTCTGTACAATATAGCCCATCTCTGTGAGATCCGACATCTCGTTACGAATCGTAGCCGAACTCACATTCAGATCCGGATACTTGGAGATCGTCCGGGAACCGACCGGCTCCCCTGTCTCCAGGTAGGTCTTGATGATGGCCTTTAATATTCTCTTTTTCCTCTCATCAAGTTCCTGTATCATGTAAGTCCGCTTCCTTTCTGATCTTGCAGCTGTTAGCACTCGAATCAGTGGAGTGCTAACATCTATGGTGATAAGATACACCCTTTCCTTATGTTTGTCAACACCCTTTTTAAAAAATTTTCACGGGAAACAAAAAACCTGCTGCCCGCCGCAAGTTCCCTTGCGGCGGGCAGCAGGTTATTCCTTCATTTCATCCAGATACTTCCGCAGCTCCATCATCTTGTCGCGCAGTTCTGCTGCCTGTTCGAAATTAAGATCGGCAGCCGCGGCCCTCATCTGCTTTTCAACCTGTTCAATCACCTTGCGAAGCTCTTTCGGATCCATGGACTCCGGATCCTTCGTAAGCCTGCCTTCTGTCTCGGCGACGGCACGGGATACGGCGATCAGGTCACGTACGGCTTTTTTGATCGTCGTCGGCGTGATATGATGTTCCTCGTTATACTTCTGCTGTATGCTCCGCCGGCGGTTTGTTTCATCGATGGCCTTCCGCATCGAATCCGTCATGTTATCCGCGTACATGATCACATGCCCTTCACTGTTTCTCGCCGCTCTGCCGATCGTCTGGATCAGCGAGGTTTCGGATCGAAGGAAGCCCTCCTTATCTGCGTCAAGAATAGCGACAAGCGAAATTTCCGGAATGTCAAGACCTTCTCTTAAAAGGTTAATGCCTACCAGAACATCGAAGGCGTCAAGACGCATATCCCTGATAATCTCGGCACGTTCCAGAGTATCAATATCCGAATGCAGATATTTTACCCGGATACCGGCTTCTTTTAGGAAATCCGTGAGATCCTCTGCCATCCGCTTTGTCAATGTCGTGACCAGTACCTTGTTTTTCTTTTTTGTTTCCTTATTGATCTCGGTGATCAGATCATCTACCTGACCCTCTACCGGCTTTACCGTAACCTCCGGGTCCAAAAGCCCTGTAGGACGGATCACCTGTTCCGTCCGGAGCATTTCATGTTCGAGTTCATAGGACCCGGGCGTAGCCGATACAAACAGAACCTGATCCAGCTTCTGTTCAAATTCCCCGAAATTCAAGGGACGGTTATCCTTTGCCGACGGCAGCCGGAATCCATAATCCACCAGGGTCTGCTTTCGGCTCTGATCGCCTACATACATGGCTCCGACCTGCGGAATCGTCATATGGGATTCATCGACAATCAGCAAAAACTCATTGTCAAAATAATCCAGCAGCGTATAAGGCGGCTGTCCGGGAGCCAGTCCTGTCAGGTGTCTGGAGTAATTTTCGATCCCGGAGCAAAAGCCTGTCTCTTTCATCATTTCCACATCATAGGCCGTCCGCTCCGCGATTCTCTGAGCCTCCAGAAGCTTATCCTCTCTTTTGAAATATGCCACCCGCCCGGCCAGCTCTTCTTCAATCGCAGCTGCCGCACGAAGAATCTGTTCCATCGGCACAACATAATGAGAAGCCGGGAATATTCCCACATGGGAATTCACACATTTCACCTGCCCTGTCAGGACATCAATATCTGTAATCCTTTCAATTTCGTCGCCGAAGAATTCCACCCGAACCGCACTGTCGGAATAGTTTGCCGGAAAAATCTCCAGGGTATCGCCTCTGACCCGGAAGGTACCTCGCTTAAAGTCCATGTCATTCCTGGTATACTGGATGTCTACCAGACTGCGGATGACTTCATCTCTGTCCTTCGTCATTCCAGGCCGCAGAGAAATCATCATATCCTGGAAATCCTTCGGAGATCCAAGGCCGTAAATGCAGGAAACAGAGGCAACGATAATGACATCCTTACGCTCCGACAGAGAAGCCGTTGCTGACAGGCGCAGTTTATCGATCTCGTCATTGATGGCAGAATCTTTGGCGATATAAGTGTCCGTAGAAGGAACATATGCTTCCGGCTGGTAATAATCATAATAAGAAACAAAATACTCAGCCGCGTTGTTCGGAAAGAATTCCTTGAACTCACCGTAAAGCTGTCCGGCCAGGGTTTTATTATGTGCCAGGACAAGGGTCGGCCGGTTCAGCGCCTGTATGACATTTGCCATCGTAAAGGTCTTTCCTGACCCGGTGACGCCAAGCAGCGTCTGAAACTGGTTTCCCTGGCGGAAGCCGTCCACCAGGGCCCGGATCGCCTGAGGCTGGTCTCCGGTCGGCTGGTATTCGCTGACCAATTCGAACTTATTCATTAATCCAGCTCCATGACTTCCCATCCGTTACCGACCAGTACTTCATCTTTTTTACCATATTTGGAACGGATAATCATGACTTCGATTCCGACCTTTCTCTCATCCTCCGCTTCCTCTTCGAAGCTCTCCTGTTTAAATTCTTCCGGCTCCTCATTTACCGTGGACATATGTACCACTATGGTATATTCCCATGCCTCCGGCCCGATCGCGGTAAAAACTTCGAATGCGGCGTCCTCCTCCAGCATTTCCTGGATGGACATGTAAAAATATGATCCAAGGCCGTCTGCCTCGGCAAAATCCAGGCTGCCCAGACCCACATTTTTCAGCAGCTCTTCTACCTGCCGCATCGTCATCTCCAGCATTTCCCGTTTTGCGTCAATTTCCGCCTTGACAGCGCCGGATACTTCCATTGCAAGCCTCATCATCTTATCCGTAATGGGAGTTTTGGTTCCGCGGAAAGGAATCGTCTTTTTCAATTTGTTGCTCATACTGTCCTCCTCTTAAACGCAGTTTTGTCCGTTGACTAAAGTTTCACTCTTTTTTCCACGCCTTGATCTGTGCAAGACGAGCGGCATAGCGCACCTCATTTCCCTGATCTGAGGGAACATAATACTCTTTTCCCTCCAGAGAGGGAGGCAGACACTTCATTTTCGTAATGTGTCCTTCATAATCATGGGCATATTGATAGCCTTTTCCATATTCCAATTCCGTCATCAGCCTGGTCGGCGCATTCCGCAGATGCAGCGGCACCGGTTCCGCCAGCTGTGACACGGCATCGTCCCTCGCCGCGAAATATGCAGCTTCCATAGCATTTGATTTTGGCGCCAGAGCCATATAAATCACTGCATGGGTCAGATGAACGGAGCATTCCGGCATTCCGATAAAATGACAGGCCTGATAAGCGGCCACCGCCACCTCCAATGCCCTCGAATCCGCCAGACCTACGTCTTCACTGGCAAACCGCGTCACACGACGGGCAATATAAAGCGGATCCTCTCCTGCCTCCAGCATGCGTGCCAGCCAATAGACAGCGGCGTCCGGATCCGAATTCCGCATCGATTTATGCAGAGCCGAGATCAGATTATAATGTTCCTCTCCCTTCTTATCATATAGAAGAGATTTTTTCGATATACATTGCTCAAGAATCTCCCTCGTAACCACGATCGTGCCGTCCGGCTTCAGATCGCCGTTGAGCACAACCATCTCCAGCGTCGACAATGCGACTCTGGCATCCCCGTTTGCAAAACCCGCAATGGTATCAGCCACCCCGTCATCCATGGAAAGCTTCTGACCCCCAAAACCCCTGGGATCTCTGACAGCACGGTTTATAAGCTTTACAAGATCCTCCGGGCTAAGCGCCTTCAGCACAAATACCTTACACCTGGAAAGCAAAGCTCCGTTGATTTCGAAGGAAGGATTTTCCGTCGTGGCTCCGATCAGCGTAATGCTTCCTTTCTCTACAAAAGGCAAAAACGCGTCCTGCTGTGCTTTATTGAAACGGTGAATCTCATCCACAAAAACGATCGTCCGCATACCGAGCCTGCGATTGTCTTCAGCCTGCTGCATCACCGTTCTGATATCCTTGATGCCGCTGGTGACAGCGGAAAACTCAATGAAGGAAGACCGCGTACTCTTTGCGATAATCTGCGCCAGAGTAGTTTTTCCTACACCGGGAGGTCCCCAGAAAATCATGGATGTGACCTGGTCGTTTTCAATCAGGCGGCGCAGCACCTTCCCTTTGCCAAGAAGATGGCTCTGTCCGACATAATCGGAAAGCTCCAGAGGACGAAGTCTTGCTGCCAGAGGCTCTGACGCGGCACGGTCAAAAAAAGTCATCTGCTCCATGCCCTCGCTCATCCTGCTTTTTCCTCCGTCTCTTCCTCCAGGGCTTCCATCGCCGCCTGAAGCTGATTGTCATTTTCAGGCCATTCCCCATCCTGCGTATATTCGTAAAAAACCTCAATATCCGGTTCTATACCGATATCATGAATATGGTTTCCCTTCGGAGTATAGTATTTTGCCGACGTCAGGCGCAGCGCGCTTCCGTCTGAAAGCGGGTAAATGGACTGTACGATCCCTTTCCCAAAGGTTGTCGTGCCGATAAGCGGTCCCAGCTCATAGTCCTTGACTGCCCCCGCAAATATCTCGGCGGCACTGGCGCTTCCTCCATTGATCAGCACTGCCATAGGCATCGTAATCCGGCTGGTCCCGTCACAATATTCTTCTTCACGTTCCCCATATTTGTCCTGAGTATAGACAATGAGCCCTTCCGGAAGAATCTGGCGCAGTACATCGCAGACAGAGGCAAGAAGCCCTCCCGGATTTCCTCTCAGATCGACGATAAGCTTCGTCATGCCTTCTGACAAAAGACCGGAATAGACGTCGGCAAACTGCTGCGGCGTCACGGCGATGAATTCCGTGATATCAATATAGCCAATCCCGTTATCCAGAAGCTCTCCGGTAACCGTCGGAACATTTACGCCGGAAAGTGTGACTGTCATCTCCAGTTGTTCTCCTGTTTCAGGCCGGGCCACGACAAGGCGGACCTCATCCTTAGAGCGTACATAATCCGAGATTTCCGTTGTACTCATTCCGGAAACCTCCTGATCATCGATCCACATCAGAATATCGCCGGCTTTAAGCCCCGCTGCTTCTCCGGCGCTGCCGGCAAAAACCTCGGAGATTTCCACAAGTCCCTCAGCATTTACAAACATCAGAATCCCGATGCCGACATATGTGCCCTTATTCTCTTCCTCCTCCTGCGCGTATTCCTTCGCCGTATAATAGCAGGAGTATGGATCCCCCAGACCATAAATCAACCCGGTATACAGCCCCTCAGCCATCTTTTCACGATCAATATCGTTCAGATAATAATTATCCGCCATCGACTCGATCATCGCAAGCTTCTGCATATACGCTTCGTCGGAAAGAATAGAATCCCCGGGAACCATCCTGGACCGCCCCATCTTCGCTCCGATATATCCCGAACCGATAACCAGAACGGCTGCAATAATTCCGCACGCCACGCCCTTCCAAAAATCTCTGTCTGCCATTTTTACACCTGTAAATGTTTCCTTGTCGTCCAAAAGCTGCCGATCAGGCCAATCCCCAGGCCCAAAGCCAGACCGACAGGGATCAGCGTCTGGTAAATCGTCCCTACCGGGATAAACTCTACAGAGCTGGACAGGACACTGAACCTTGTCAGGATCTGTCCCACAGCCCTTTGATACATGAAATATAATGCCGTCAAAGGTATCGCCGCGCCGATCAGGCCAAGAATCATTCCTTCCAGCACAAAAGGAGCCCGGACCAGGGAATCTGTGGCGCCGATATATTTCATAATTCCGATTTCCTCTGCCCGGACGGCAATGCCTACGGAAACCGTATTGCTGATCAGAAAAACCGAGATCAGCAGCAGCAAGGCAATCACGCCGACGGAAACATAAGAAACGATGCGGTTAATATTTCCTAAAGTATTTGCAGCCTGCTCCGCCCTGTTAACCTCCCGCACATGATCCAATCCTTCGATATAACTGACAAGGGCGTTCTGCATCGTAATATCCTTTACGTAAATCCTGTAATTTGAAGAGTTGATCAAAGGATTATCGTCCTTAAAGCCTTCTGCCGCTTCGGAGCCCTGGAAATATTCTTCCTTCATTTTTTCCCAGGCATCCTCGGCGGATTCAAACTCCATATGGTCAACTTCCTCTCTCGCTTCGATCAGTTTCCCGATCTTGCTCATCTGTTTTCCTGTCGTACCCTCTTCAAAAAACACAGTGATCGGAACCTCTGTTTCCACCTTTCGGGCAAGATAACTGACATTGCGGACGATAGAAAAAAAGATCCCGAAAAGAAAGATGCAGGTTGCCATCGTCAGCACGGAGGCTATCGAAAACATCCAGTTCCTTCTTATATTTTTTACGCCGGATTTCAGGATAAAAAATAAAGTACTAGGCCTCAAGATATCCCCCCCTCTTTTCATCTGAGATGATTCTTCCGTCATGGATCATGACTACACGTTTGCGCATCGCGTTCACGATATCCTTATTATGTGTAACCACCAGAACCGTTGTACCTCTCTTATTGATCTGTTCGATCAGACCCATGATCTCCTCCGAGGTACGGGGATCCAGATTTCCCGTCGGCTCATCAGCGAGCAGAATATCCGGCCTGTTGACAAGGGCCCTTGCAATGGCGACGCGCTGCTGTTCTCCGCCAGAGAGTTCGTCCGGCATGGATTTGTACTTTCCGGCCAGACCAACCTCCGTGAGCACCTCCGGTACCCTGCGGCGGATCACCCTGCCGGGCATATTGATCACATGCTGGGCAAAGGCAACGTTTTCATATACATTTCTGTCTTTGAGCAGACGAAAATCCTGAAAAACGACGCCGATTTTCCTGCGGAACTTCGGAATCCTCCGGTGCTTCATCCCCTCAAGCTGTTCCCCGCTTACAATGATTTTGCCGGAGGTAGAATCGATTTCCTTCAGCAGCAGCTTAATCAGTGTAGATTTGCCTGAGCCGCTGCTGCCGACAACGAAGACAAACTCTCCCTTGTCTACATGCAGATCTGCATGATTTAAAGCCGGCAGCCCTTTGCCGTAGGATTTTGTAACATCGATCAGATCGATCATTGTTTCCTCCTTCCCGATACTCTTGTATGCTTTATTCCGTTAATACTGATATTCTATGACTGCATCGACAAAAGCCTGATTCTCTATCGGTTTTATGACAGCCGCGCAGGAAAGGTCTTCGATGATTGAAGCCGGCAAGCCTGAGCGGATTGAAACAGTTCAGATGCACAGGTTTTTTCTGCTTTACAGCTATCATAATGATTGTTATACAGTACCACATTGCCCGACTCACTTCAAGTAGGAGTTATACGGCAGACACGGTATCGTCATAGGATGGCATGTACAAAACATCCAAATCCTTTCTCTTTTTTTTGTAAGAAATTTCAAAAACCCTCTTTCCATTTTTGGCATTTTGTTATAAAATAAAAACATCAATAGGTTTCTTCGGTGCAAACATACTACTAAACGGCAGACGCAAAAGAGTCTGTCCCTAAGTGCATCACTAGGAAAGGGGATAATCATGATTTCAAACCAGGTACTTCAAAATACGCTCGAAGGGCTGAGGGAAATCTCCCGTACAGACTTTTGCATCATCGATATCGATGGAAAAACTCTTGCCTCGACCTTCAGCGATTTCACAGTTGAACCGACCGACATACAGGCATTCGCGAATTCACAGGCTGACAGCCAGCTGATCAAAGGCTATCAGTATTTTAAAGTCAGTGATGATTATCAGCTTGTTTATATTCTGGTCGTCCGCGGAGAAAACGAAGACACCTATATGGTAGGCAAACTTGCAGCTTTCCAGCTTCAGGGGCTGATCATTGCCTATAGAGAGCGTTTTGACAAGGACAGCTTTATCAAAAACCTTCTCCTGGATAACCTGCTCCTGGTCGACATCTACAACCGCGCCAAAAAGCTTCACATCGAAGCAGACGTCCGGCGTGTCGTCATGATCATCGAACTCGCCGCCGAAAGAGAGCACAATTCCATTGACAATATCCGTGCTCTGTTTGGCGCAAAGAGCAAGGATTTCATCACTGCCGTCGACGAAAAGAGTATTATTATCGTCAAGGAGCTGGAGGAGGAAGAAGGCTATGAGGTCATGGACGCCCTTGCGGAGTCCATCAATCAGACCATCGGTTTCAGCCCTGAGGATGGCGTGCATATCGCTTACGGCACCATCGTACAGGAGCTGAAAGAAGTATCCCGCTCATACAAAGAGGCACGGATGGCACTCAACGTCGGAAAGATCTTCTTCCCGGAGAAAAACGCTATCGCCTACAGCTCTTTGGGAATCGGCCGCCTGATCTATCAGCTTCCCGTTCCTCTCTGCAAGATGTTCATCAAAGAGATCTTTGACCAGAAGTCTCCGGATGATTTTGATGAAGAAACCCTGATTACGATCGATAAATTCTTTGAGAACAGCCTGAACGTCTCCGAGACATCCAGACAGCTTTATATCCACCGCAATACTCTCGTTTATCGTCTCGATAAGCTGCAGCGCAGCACCGGACTGGATCTTCGTATCTTCGAAGATGCCATCACCTTTAAGATTGCCCTCATGGTCGTCCGTTATATGAACTACATGGAGACCGTGGATTATTGAGTTTCCTTTCCGAAGATGCATAGATGGTCACGGCATCTGAATGATCTGAATTCACCCGCCAGTGACGGCATCCCTCATCGATGTTAAGAATGTGAAGAAACGAGCAAAAGACAGGATCATCCATCCGGTCTTCTGCTCGTTTTTATGTTTTCTTTCACACTTCAAAGATAATATCCCCGTAGGAAGGCATCGGCCACATTTCCTTGTCCACAAGCAGCTCCAGCTCATCAACCGGCTTTCTGAGTCTTTCCATCGCGGGAACCAGCCTCATCCTGCAAAACACTGCCCGCTCCTGTCCTTCCGGATAACTTCCGACTTCGGAAACGACATCAAAAAGCTCCTTCATCCGGGTTCTTGTCTGCTTGAGCAGCTCACTGGTAGCCGTCAGAAGCTCGGTCTGTACACTGACGTCGATCTCCTCGCTCACGGCGCGTACCGATCGGATCGAGTCAGCCAGGATGGTGGTATATTTTACTACAGCGGGGATAATCTGCTTGGTCGCGATATCGATCATGGTCTTTGCTTCAATATTGATCGCTTTGGAGTATATCTCATATTTGATCTCTGCCCTGGACTCCAGCTCCGTTCTTGTAAAAACATGGAAACGTTCAAACAGGGCTATGGACTTTTCCGTCGTCAGCGCAGGTATCGCGTCCACCATAGAAGGAAGATTGGGAAGTCCGCGCCGGGCGGCTTCAACCGCCCACTCCGGAGCATACCCATTGCCGTTGAACACAATCCTCTGGTGGGCTACCGCATATTCCTTGATCAGAGCATGTACCGCCGTCTCTACATCGTCCGCCACCTCAATCCGGCCGCAGGCTTCGGCAAAAGCCTCCGCGGCAATCGTATTCAGAACCACATTGCAGGCAGAGATCGAATCCCGCGAACCCACCATACGAAACTCAAATTTATTTCCGGTAAAGGCAAAAGGCGAGGTACGGTTCCGGTCCGTCGCATCCTTCATGAAATCCGGCAGGGTCCGCACACCGGTCTCCAGCATCTTTCCTTCTTTACTGTAGGTTGCTGTCCCGGTATTGATCAGCTGATCCAGCACATCCGTCAGCTGCTCGCCCAGAAATACGGATATGACGGTCGGCGGAGCTTCATTTCCGCCCAGACGGGCGTCATTGCCCACATTTGCGGCCGATTCCCTTAAAAGATCCGCATGTTCGTCCACTGCCTTGAGGATGCAGGTGAGCACCAGAAGAAACTGCAGATTGTCATGGGGAGACTTTCCGGGATCCAAAAGGTTAATGCCGTCGTCTGTCGTCAACGACCAGTTGTTATGCTTTCCGGATCCGTTCAGCCCCGCAAAGGGCTTTTCATGGAGAAGGCAGCGCATGCCGTGCCTGCTGGCCACTTTTTTGAGGATACGCATCATCAGCTGATTATGATCGGCGGCAAGATTGACCGGTTCATAGATCGGCGCCAGCTCATGCTGGCCCGGCGCCACTTCATTGTGCTGGGTCTTTGCCGTTACGCCAAGCTTCCAGCACTCCACATTGACTTCCCTCATGTAGGCCGATACTCTCTGACGGATCGTTCCCAGATAATGGTCGTCCATTTCCTGACCCTTGGGCGGCATGGCTCCAAACAAGGTTCTCCCTGTATAGATCAGATCCTTTCTCTGATCATAATGCTTTCTGTCAATCAGGAAATACTCCTGCTCTGCCCCGACAGAAGGGATCACCCTGTTGGAGGTCGTATTTCCCAACAGGCGGATCAGGCGGAGCGCCTGCTCACCGACGGCCTGCATGGAACGAAGCAGAGGCGTTTTCTGATCCAGCGCCTCTCCCGTATAGGAGCAGAACGCGGTAGGAATACATAATGTGCCGCCTGCGGCGTCATGTCTGACGAAAGCAGGGGACGTACAGTCCCAGGTAGTATACCCTCTGGCTTCAAAGGTGGCCCGCAGACCTCCGGAAGGAAACGAGGAGGCGTCCGGCTCACCCTTGATCAGCTCTTTGCCGGAAAAAGTCATCAGCACTCTTCCGTTCTCCATGGGAGCGGATATGAATGCGTCATGTTTTTCCGCGGTGACGCCTGTCAGAGGCTGAAACCAATGGCTGAAATGAGTTGCTCCCTTCTCTATTGCCCATTCCTTCATCTCATGAGCCACCACGTCCGCAATCTCAAGAGAAAGCTCCTTTCCCTCCTCGATTGTCCGGTGCAGCTCCTGGTAAACCTTTTTTGGAAGCCGGGCCTGCATGACAGCATCATTAAACACATCACAGCCAAAGGTTTCTACCACATTGATATAGTCGTCCATTTCTGTCTCCTCGTCTAAGGTTGGGTCTTTCTTACCGGTTCAGCTTGACTGTACCGGCGGGATATTTTCTTCCTGCCGGTGTTTTTCGCTGGTCAAAAGAAGCGGAAGGGCGTTCTGATGATTGATGATTTCCACTCTTGTATGTTCTCCCCCAAACTCGCCGTCCAGGGTCCAGGGAATCGGGGTATCGCTTTCCAGGAGCAGATGGCGTGTCTTAAAGGAATGAATCATTTCTATATTGTCCTCCGCCAGCAACAGGGCGGTCACAATCTGCTGCAGTTCAACAGGGTTTGTCGGCATTTCGATCAGGGTCACTTCGAACAGGCCGTCATCCATGTCCACATTTTTCGTCAGATTTTTAAAGCCTCCAATCGAGCGGGAATTGGTCACCATACCATAAATAAAGTCTCTCTCGATGGAAATCCCGTTGGCTTCTGCTCTCATATGATATGATTTAAAGTCAAACAGCCGTTTCGCTCCTTCCAGAACATAAGCCATATGTCCCAGTATGTTTTTCATGTCCTGAGGCGTCTCATAGGAAACGTTTGTGAACAGGCCAAAGGCAGCGACATAGATAAAGACCTTGTCATTGAGCTGTCCGATGTCACAACGGTAAATGTTTCCTTTCATGATGTTTTGAGCGATAACAAGCGGATCCTTCGGTAAAAAAAGGCTGTTCGCAAAATCATTGGTGCTGCCGGCCGGTATATAACCGACAGGTATGTTGACGCCTGCATGAAATACCCCTGTCGCGACTTCATCTAATGTGCCGTCGCCTCCGCTGCAGACCACCATGTCTACGTTGGCCGCATACTCCTGAACAGTATTGCACGCGTCCATCGATGCCTGTGTTGTATGCAGGATTACCTCATATCCGTTTCTGATAAAAATATCCACGATGCCAAACAGAGACTGATGGATCCTGCCAAGGCCGGCTCTGGGATTCACGATAAATAAAAGCTTTTTTTTCATGACAGACCCCTCCGTGTTGAAATTTTTACCGTATGAACCTTCATTATAGCGAAACAGGGGAAAAATGCAAGTCTTTTCGGAATCGGCTCATGTCCAAGTGCTAAGTGACATCTTGACGCTCGGCTTCAGGGTTTGTGCCGGCTCCCGGATCGCTGTCACATTCGCTCTGCAGAAAAATAACTGCCGAGCCATCTCCCGTGGGAGACTATAGCTCTGAGATGTCTCCGGAAGAGCCGGAGCCACCTCAGAGCTTAAGTCTCCCATCGGTTTCAGTCTCGTCTGTTATTTTTCTAATGCATCGCTCATTGTGACAGCGATCCGTCCGCTTCTCAAGGGTATGCGCCGAGCTGTATTGTGAATGTTGATGGTTTGTTTTGAATTCCCGAACGATGGCTTGAGAGTTAACAATTCAAGGTTCCAGTGATGACTTAACGCTCGGCTTTAGGGCTTGTGTGACTACCGGATCGCTATCACATTCGCTCTGCAGAAAAACATAAGAAAAAAGGGAGTCAGGAGATCCGTCCCCTGACTCTCTTTTTTATGAACGTATGGCATCTTTCATTTTTTTTACGAAGTCGCTCACGTAGGGAACGCATTCTGTTCCGTATTGTCCGCATAGCTTTACGATGGCGGAGCCTACGATGACGCCGTCGCAGACAGAGGCGATTTTTGCAGCCTGTTCGGGATTGGAGATACCGAATCCGACAGCGCAGGGGATGTCTCTGGCTTCTTTTACAAGGCTGACCATTGATTTTATATCGGTTGTGATCTCGCTTCTGGTTCCGGTGACTCCAAGCGAGGATACGCAGTAGATAAAGCCTTCTGCTTCCGAAGCGATCCGGGTGATTCTCTGTTGTGATGTCGGAGCGATCAGGGAAATCAGTGCAAGTCCGTGGGCCTGACAGGCGTCCGCGAATTCTCCTTTTTCTTCATAGGGCACATCCGGGAGGATCAGGCCGTCCATGCCCAGCTGTTCCGCTTTTGCAAGAAAGCGTTCTGTCCCATAGGAGAATACGACATTGGCATAGGTCATAAATACAAGCGGTATGGCGGTATTTGAGCGGATCCGTCCTACCATGTCAAAGATCTTGTCTGTGGTTGCGCCGCCTGCAAGGGCCCGGACATTCGCCCCTTGAATGACCGGTCCTTCCGCCGTCGGATCAGAAAATGGAATGCCCAGCTCGATCAGGTCGGCTCCGGCTTTTTCCATCGCGTATACAAGCTGTTCCGTAATCTCCAGAGAAGGATCTCCGCAGGTGATAAACGGTATAAATGCTTTTCCCTTTGCAAATGCCTGTCTGATACGATTATTCATGAATATCCTCCCCCCGATAACGTGCGATTGCCGCACAGTCTTTATCTCCTCTGCCTGAAATCGTGATGACAACGATCTGATCCTGGTTCATCTGCGGTACAAGCTTTCGTGCGTAGGCAACCGCATGAGCGCTTTCGATCGCCGGTATGATTCCTTCCGTCCGTGAAAGATATTCGAATGCATCCACAGCCTCATCATCCGTAATCGCCACATATTCGGCCCGTCCGATATCATACAGATAGGCGTGCTCCGGACCTACTCCGGGATAATCAAGGCCTGCGGAGATCGAATACACCGGAGCGATCTGACCATATTCATCCTGGCAGAAATAGGACTTCATTCCGTGGAAAATCCCCAGACGTCCCGTAGCGATCGTTGCCGCCGTCTCTTTGGTGTCAATTCCTCTGCCGGCTGCTTCGCAGCCGATTAATCGAACTCCTTCATCCGGAATGAAATGATAGAAGGATCCTATGGCGTTGGACCCTCCGCCAACACAGGCCAGAACGGCATCCGGAAGCTTTCCTTCCTTTTCCAGGATCTGCTGTCTCGTCTCCCTGGAAATCACCGCCTGGAAATCTCTTACAATCGTTGGGAAGGGATGCGGTCCCATACAGGAGCCAAGCACATAATGGGTGTCTTCAATCCGGTTGGTCCATTCCCTCATCGTTTCGGAAACGGCATCCTTTAACGTAGCCGTCCCTGAAGTCACGGCATGCACCTTTGCCCCCAAAAGCCGCATTCGGTATACGTTTAAAGCCTGGCGTTCGGTATCTTCCTTTCCCATGAATACTTCGCATTCCATATCCATGAGAGCAGCCGCCGTTGCAGTCGCTACTCCATGCTGGCCTGCCCCGGTCTCGGCAATCACACGGGTCTTGCCCATCTTCTTTGCAAGCAGAACCTGGCCAAGTACGTTATTGATTTTATGCGCCCCTGTATGATTTAAGTCTTCTCTCTTCAGATAAACCCTGGCTCCGCCCAGATCCTTCGTCATGCGCTGGGCGAAATACAGCCGGGAAGGTCTTCCCGCGTATTCATTCAGCAAGGTGGTCAGTTCGGAGCAAAATTCCGGATCGTCCTTATAATGATTGTACGCCTCCTCAAGCTCGATGACCGCATTCATTAACGTTTCGGGGATATATTGTCCTCCGTGAATTCCAAATCTTGTGTTTGACATGTTATGATCCTCTGTTCTTTCCTGTTTCGTAATTATCTGGATTCGCTCATACGCAGATACACCGAATTCCGCACGCAGGTGTGGCAGCCACTCATTCCGTACGCAAATGCGGCAGCCATTCATTCCGCATACTGGTGCGGCGCCCGTTCATTCCGTACGCAAATGCGACGGCCATTCATTCCGCACGCAGGTGCGGCAGCCATTCATTCCGCATACTGGTGCGGCGCCCGTTCATTCCGTACGCAAATGCGACGGCCATTCATTCCGCATACTGGTGCAGCAGCCGTTCATTCCGCATACTGGTGCGGCGGCCGTTCATTCCGCATACTGGTGCGGCGGCCATAAGGCCGGAGATGAACGGGCTTGTCTTTCATATTTTTTCATTCATGGCCTCACTCGTCCCTAAGCAGGTGTGATATAGGGATCTGTAAGCTTTGACTTCCTGTCTGCTTTTGTCCTCGCATCGGCTCCAGATCAGTTATCGTATGTACGGATGGTCCAAACAGCTTCCCTGATTTTAGCCGGGTCTTTATGTCCATCTGTTTCCAGCTTGCTGTTTAAGTCCACTGCATAGGGAGAAAGCTCCTGAACGGCTTCTCTGACATTTTCGATTCCGATGCCGCCTGCCAGAAAATACTCCCGGGTTACACCTTTGAGCAATTCCCGGTTAATCTGCTTTCCGTTCTCTCCGAGGCCATGATCCAGCAAAATATAATCCGCAGGACTCTTCATGGCTGTTTTTAGATCTTCTTCCGTCCGGATATGAAAAGCCTTTACCACCGGGCAGCAGGCTTTTTCCCGGATGAGGCGGATGTAATCATCGTCCTCTCTGCCATGCAGCTGTATCATCCTGATCAGATCTTTTTTCACCAGATCCGTCACCAGGCTTGATGGCGCGTCAACAAATACGCCTACAGGCATAATCTTCTGATTCAGATTTCCGGTCAGGACGGCAAGCAGTTCCGGCGATATGCTCCTGGGGCTTTTGGGATAATTGATGATAAAACCGGCAAAATCAGGACCGGCTTCATTGACTGCTTCGATATCCTCAATCCGGGACAGCCCGCAAATTTTGATTTTCGTCATATATTCTATCAGCCTCTTCTTTTTATTTCTCAGCTTCTTTTTTTATTTCTCAGCTTCTTTTAATTTCTCAGCTTTTCCAGCTCAAGTTTTTTGTCACTGCTGCGCATCAACGTCTCTCCGATCAGTACCGCATCCACATGGTTATCTTCCAGAAGACGGATATCCTCTCGTGTGCGGATGCCGCTTTCCGATACGAAAAGCTTATCCGGAGGCACCAGACGGCGAAGGCGGATGCTGTTTTGCACATCTACGGTAAAGGTTCGAAGATCCCGGTTATTGACGCCGATGATCCCTGCTCCGGCATCCAGCGCCCGCTCGACCTCCTGTTCATCGTGGGTTTCTGTCAGCACATCAAGCGACAGCTCCTTTGCCAAAGCAAGATAATCCTTTAATCTGGCGTCATCGAGTATCGCGCAGATCAGAAGGATTGCCTTCGCCCCCATCGCCTTTGCCTGATAGATCATGTATTCATGAATCGTAAAATCCTTACGCAAAACCGGAATCGCTGCTTGCTTTGCGATTTCCCTGAGATACTCATCCGATCCCCGGAAATAAAACGGTTCCGTCAGGCAGGAGATTGCGCTCGCTCCGGCCTGTTCATACTCCCCGGCTATCTTCAGATAGGGAAAATCCGGGGCAATCAGCCCTTTCGAGGGCGAGGCTCTTTTCACTTCACAGATAAAGGAAATACCTTTCTGCTTTACAGCCAGGGCAAAAGTCTGTCCCCCTGGGTCAGCCGCCGACAGTTGATCCTCCGCCTGTCTGCGAACTTCCTGCAAGGGAATCCTGCGCATCTCTTCGTCTATCCGCGAGCGTGTTTTTTCCGCTATTTCCTGTAAAATATTCATCCTTCCCTCCTCCCATAACGCAGCATGGTATGATCCAGGCGAAAAAGGTCATGCCAAAAAGGAGCTTCATTTCTCAAGTCTTTTTGCTGCAGGAATCACATTTTCAATGATTTTCTTTCCGTCAGGAGTCATCACCGATTCCGGATGAAACTGTACGCCGTAAACCGGATAAGCGATGTGCTCCACCGCCATCACCTCTCCCTCGGGAGATACCGCTATAACCTTCAGTTCCGGCGGGATGGTTTCCGGATCTGCTGCAAGAGAATGATACCGGGCGGCGTAAAACGAGTCATCCAGACCGTCCAGCAGACGGCTTGGCCCGGTACGAAGAATTTCCTTTTGTTTTCCGTGCATCAGTTCACTCGCATAGGTAACCGTCGCCCCAAAGACCCTGCAGATCGCCTGATGCCCCAGACAGACGCCCAGAATCGGCACTCTGCCTGCCATTTTGCGGATCAGCTCCTCGCAGATCCCCGCGTTTTCAGGTCTGCCGGGTCCCGGCGAAAGGATGATTGCCTCGGGATCCATTGCTTCAATTTCCCGCACGGAATAAGCGTCATTTCGAATCACGAGAATATCAGGATTGACGGAGCCCACCAACTGAAACAGATTATAAGAAAAGCTGTCATAGTTATCTACCAGCAAGATCATTCCAATCCCCCTTCCGCTTCCTTGATCGCCAGGATGATGGCACGGGCTTTATTCCGGCATTCTTCAAATTCCTTTTCCGGTACGGAATCCGCCACGATCCCGGCTCCGGAGCGGATGCAGATTTCCCCTTTCTTTTTATAAACCAGACGGATCGCAATACAGACGTCAAGATTCCCCGTAAAGTCCAGATAACCGATGGCGCCTCCATAAACCCCTCGCTTACTCTGTTCCAATTCCTGAATAATCTCACAGGCACGGAATTTTGGAGCGCCGGAGAGAGTTCCCGCAGGCAGAATGGCGTCTACGGCGTCGATGGCATCTTTTTCGGGCCGGATTTCCCCGGTCACGGTAGAGCCCAGATGCATCACACAGGAAAACCTCTCCACACTCAGGTATTTTTCAACCTTTACACTTCCGATACGGCTGATCTTCCCGATATCATTCCGTCCGAGATCCACCAGCATATTATGCTCGGCGAGTTCTTTTTCATCTGCCAGAAGCTCTGCCTCCAATGCCAGGTCTTCTTCCCTGGTCACTCCTCTTCTTCGTGTTCCGGCAAGAGGGAACGTAGAGAGCTTTCCGTGCACCAGCTTTACCAGGGTTTCCGGCGATGCCCCTGCCATTTCAATATCATCACTGGAAAAATAAAACATATATGGGGACGGGTTGGTTGCCCGCAGAACACGGTACGTATCAAACAGGCTTCCCTCGGCTTTTGCCCGCATCGGGTTGGAAAGAACCACCTGAAAAATATCCCCTTCCCGGATATACTCTTTGGCCCGGTTCACCATCCTGCAATAGGTTTCTTTTGGAAACTGAGGCTTGATTTCAGAGGTAAGCACTAACGGAGCAGATTCTTTTTTCTCTCCGCAGCGGATCAGATCCGCCATTTTCAAAAGCTTCTGTACGGTGCGTTGGTAGGAATCCCGCGGGTCTGCCGCAGAGACTCCGGCAATCAGCAACAGTTTCTGACGATAATGATCAAAAGCAATCACCTTATCAAAAAGCATCAGATCCACATCGCGAAAGTCCTGCTCTTTATCATCCTGAAGCATGAGCTTTGGCTCCGAATATTTGATGTAATCATAGGAAAAATATCCGACCAGGCCGCCCGTAAAAGGAGGAAGCTTTTCAAGCACAGGACTATGATACGCCGCCAGAATTTCCCGCAAGGCTTCCCCGGGGTGAGCCACATGACGGATTTCTGTCTTTTCTTCCTCCTTTAACGCAGTGTTATACGTTGACTCAATGTCTTCGGAGGGCGATTTTTCTGCTTCGGCAATCGGGCTGCCAAATACAAAATCAGCCTCTCTGTCAAGGCTGCTTCGGATCTGCAGCGTTCCGTCGGTACAGGTTATTTCCATCTCAGGCTCATACCCCAGAAATGAATACCTCCCCCATTCCTCCGTCTGGCTGGCGCTTTCCAGCAGGAAACAATGATTTCCGGAATGCTGAAGAATCCGCATGACCTCCACGGGAGTATACCGGTCAGCATATAACTCAAGACAGACCGGGATACGACGGATCTTATCTTCAGCCGCCAGCCGCATGGTTTCTTCAATAGACGGATAAATAATATGTCTCATGTTCTGTTGCCTCCCTTCTGTTGAAGAGTGAAAAAAAGAAATAAAAAAACCCGCCCCTGACAGCCAGAACTGTGCTGCCAAGGACGAGCGTAAACTACACCCGCGGTGCCACCTTGCTTCACGTAAAACGTGCTCTTTTTCAGGATACCGCGAAACAAATCTCCTTTGATATCCCCGGCAACTGACGTATGCCCTCACGTCACAGAATACTCGGCTGACGGTTCTGATCGAACCTCAGCCTTTGACTGCGCCCTCCGCGGTCCATTTGGCAGACAGCATCTCGATCCGGCTCCCACCTTCCCGGACTCTCTGTACGCGCTTTTTCTGTCTTTACCTCCGCCTCAACGGTTTTCTCTTTGATTTGGCATCAGTTTAACGTGTGAAAATCCTTTTGTCAAGAACTTTTTTTGATTGAGTTTCTATTGTGACAATGATATACTTTTTTTGTTGAGAAAGTCCGGGAATCCAAATAAAGCCCCCCGGATGACTGGCGTCTTGTCTTAGGAGCTGTGCAAAAAAAGCCTATACAGATGGTGCGGGATAAATTTGTCCAGGCAAGGCGGCGACTGACAACAACGCAGCCCGAGCGGATTCAGATATGCCGGATGCAAGGGTTACTTATGCGCAGATCCTTATACGCAGCTCATCTGACAGATTCAGGCAAAAGCAAAGGCTGTTTTTCAGCTTCAACCGGCAAAAATGTACACATAGTTATGGAGGTTTCATGAAAATCGCAGATCTTTTCAAACCGATCGATATGACTGAGGGCTCCCCTGTCAGAAACATCATCGCTTTTACCGTTCCGATGCTGCTCGGGAACATTGCCCAGCAGTTATATAATACGGCAGACAGTATCATCGTGGGCCGTTTTGTCGGCGACAATGCCCTGGCGGCTGTCGGAAGCGCCGGACCGATCCTGAACCTTATGATCGTTCTCTTTGTCGGTATCTCCGTAGGAGCAAGCATCATGGTTGCCCAATATTTTGGCGCAAGACAAAGAGATGAGCTCTCCCGCTCCATCGGCGCCTGTATCACACTGACCGCTCTTGCTTCCCTCTTCATCATGCTGGTCGGCACGGTAGTCGCCATGCCGCTGCTCCGTCTGTTAAATACGCCGGAAAGCATCATCTTCTGGTGCAGGGATTATCTGGTGATCCTTTTTGTCGGAGTCGCGGGAAGCGGTTATTACAATATTCTGGGCGGCGTCCTCAGGGGGCTGGGCGATTCTGTCTCCGCTCTGATCTATCTTCTGATTGCAACGTTTCTGAATATCGTACTGGACTATGTTTTCGTTGCCTTCTTAGGCCTCGGAGTAGCCGGCGTAGCCCTGGCGACAATTATCGCACAGCTTATTTCCGCTGTTTTGACATTCCGTAAGTTAGCCTCCATGACCGATATCTTTGATTTGAAACCGGAATATCTGAAACCGGATCATAAATACTTTGGTTCCCTGATCCGGCTCGGACTTCCATCCGGTGTGACACAGGCAATCTTCTCCATGTCCATGATCGTCGTCCAGTCATTGACCAACAGCTTTGGAGAATTGTTTATCGCCGCCAACGTCATCGTCATGCGCATCGACGGTTTCGTCATGCTGCCTGCATTCTCCTTCGGCACGGCAATGACAACCTTTGCCGGCCAGAATATCGGCGCGGGCAGAATGGATCGCGTACTCAAAGGGGCAAAACAGGGGACTTTTGTTGCGATGGGTGTCAGTACCATCCTTACCGTTCTGATCCTCCTCTTTGGCAAAGTACTGATGGGAATCTTTACAAACACGGGGGAATTGATCGACCTGAGTTATCATATGATGCAGATTCTTGTAGTGGGTTACATCGCCATGGAAGTCACCCAGTGCCTGTCGGGCATTATGCGCGGAGCCGGAGACACCGTCACTCCTATGTGGATTTCCGTCATTACTTCTATTGCCCTCCGTATCCCGCTGGCCTACATTCTGGTCGGCATTACCAGGACTCCGGTTCTTCCGCAGGGAAACTGCGCCATGATGTATGTCTCCCTGCTGACCACCTGGCTGATCGGCGCCCTGATCACCTTTATCATGTATCGCCTGGGAAGATGGAAAAATAAGGCTGTGATTCGCTGAGAGCCCATCCGGATCTTCGCAGATCATAAAAATCCCCTGCATAGAGCTTCAAACGTAAATCTGTTCTATGCAGGGGATCACTGTTTTCTGTTTCAGTTGTCGTGAGCCTCTTCCTCTGTCTTCCTTTCATCCTTCACAACATCTTCTCTTGTCACAAGCCGCAATTCCTCCGGCCCCGGATTCTCCATGGCAGAAATCCGAAATGCCTGATTCGTAATCAATGCTTCAAAAAGATTCCGTACTTCCCTGGCATTCGCAAAGTTCTCGCCTTTGTTTTGTTCCATCTCCCTGATTTTCGCCGAAATCAGCTCCTTCGCTTCTTCATCCAGAGTGTACTCATACTTTTTGCATTGCAGATCAAAGATCCCCTGCAATTCATCCGCGGTATAATCCGGGAATTCAATAAATTTATTGAATCGGGATTTCAGACCGGGATTACTGTGGATGAATTTCTCCATCAGATTGGTGTAGCCTGCCACAATCACGACAAAATCATCGCGATGGTCTTCCATCGCCTTCAGAATCGTATCAATCGCTTCCTGTCCAAAATCATTTTCCGCGCCTCTGGAAAGAGTATACGCTTCATCGATAAAAAGTATGCCGCCCAGTGCTTCTTTGATCTTCTCCTGTGTCTTGATCGCAGTCTGGCCGACAAAACCGGCTACCAGTCCGGAACGGTCTACCTCCACCAGCTGACCCTTGGACAACACACCGATCTCTTTGTACAGCTTCGCCAATATACGGGCAACGGTAGTTTTCCCTGTTCCGGGATTCCCCGAGAAAACCAGATGAAGGGAAACCGGCACGGTTTTCATCCCCTGATCCTTACGAAGCTGAGCGGCTTTCATCAACGCGACAAGTTCCTTCACGTCTTCCTTTATCGTGGTCAGCCCGATCAGCTCTTCCAGTTCTTCCATGCCGGATTTTTCCGGTTCCTTCGGCTTTTCTTCCTGTATCTCCTGAGCGGGGTTTCCGCTTGCGGCACCCGTTTCTTCATTTGCCGCTTCAGGATCCGTCAGTCCATTCCTCGACCGGGCCAGCTCTCTTTCCGCTTCCAGGTCAATCGCGTGAAAATCCGCTTCTACCATTTCACGAATCTTGCGGATATCAACCAGCAGGCCTTCCATCAAATCAGGGGATTTTTCTTCAGAAGAAAGAGCCATGTCCGATCCTTCTGTTTCCGCATTGCTGCTGTCTTCAGAAGGATTTTCCTGATGCTGATCAGGATCTTTACCGGCTTTTTGTTCTTCTTTTTTTTGTTCTTCTTTGAAAGAAGGAGAACCTCCCGGTCCAAAAAAATCATCATAAACCTTGCCTAAATCTTTATAATCAGCCATGGCTTTCTCTCCTTATCCGTAAAACACATCTGACGCTTCCCATCGACGCCCCTGCAGCAGGACAGAGAGCTGAAGCCCTCACTCTCTGCCCTTGGCCAAGCCGCCCGTCAGCGACAGGTGACATCTTCCTTTGGGCGGCTCCGGGATATAAAAAAAGGATCACGTCAGTGATCCTTTCAAAGTAGCGAGAGGGGGACTCGAACCCTCGACACCGCGGGTATGAACCGCGTGCTCTAGCCAGCTGAGCTATCTCGCCATCTTTATATCTGTCAGCCGTTCCCCGACTGCTCGCTCAGTATACTATTTCGTGTTTCGTTTGTCAATTACTTTTTTCAAAAAATATTTTAAATTTTTTCCTTGCTCTTTTCAATGATTCCCTGTATAATAAACAATGCTTTATGAAAGCATGAATCAGTTCTTTTGGAGAGTTAGCGAAGTGGTCGTAACGCGCCGCACTCGAAATGCGGTTGTCCTTTTTGGGCACGTGGGTTCGAATCCCACACTCTCCGCTTGATGCGAGGCAGGGATATTTGATCCCTGCCTTGTTTTTTATCACGGAGCCACCCAAAGGAAAATGTCACCTGTCGTTGACGGGAGGTTCGGGAAAGGGTAAAGTAAAGGCTTCCTCAACCCTTATTCATTCCAGCGCGCCTTTTGTTGACCACACTCCGGTAATCCTCGGCTCATATTGTGTGGCCATATCCAGTGCCTTTGCAAATGCCTTAAAGCTGGCTTCCGCGATATGATGGTTGTTGCTTCCCGTGATCTGATGAAAATGAAGATTCATTGCTGCCGAATAAGATACCGCGTAAAAGAATTCTTTCATCATCTCTGTGTCCATATCACCGATCTTAGGAACCGTATAGACGACATCCGAAGAAAAATAGGGCCTTCCGCACAAATCAACGGCACAAAGTATCAGCGTTTCATCCATCGGCAGAGCGAAATTCCCATACCGCCTGATCCCGGCTTTGCCGCCTGCTGCTTCCCGTATTGCGCTTCCCAGCACGATCCCGACATCCTCGATTGTATGATGAGAATCAACATTCAGATCACCTTTACATACGACGTCAAGATCAAACAGGCCATGTCTCGCAAATCCATCCAGCATATGATCAAAAAAGCCGATTCCTGTATCGGCATGGCAGATTCCCGTACCGTCAAGATCCAGGCTGACCCGGATGTCTGTCTCCTTTGTCGTTCGACTGATCACTGCTTTTCGCTGTTTCGTTTTATTTTCCATATCCCGCCTGTCCTTTCTATAGAAAGTTTCACCGCTTCATCCTTGTATCATGGAGCATCTGACCCCGACCGCCGCCTGACTCTCACTGTCCCACAGCGTTTTATAAAAAATACATGACATAGCAAAAAAAATATGATATGATTTTCATGATAATAGACAACAGCTTCTTTTAAACGGAGGTATGAGTATGAACAATTCGACGAAAAAAAAATCCTTACCCCTGGCCGGCCAGATCTTTATTGCCCTTGTTCTGGCTGTCATTGTCGGCCTGCTGATGCAAAGCCATGCTGATTTCACAGCCAAATACATCAAGCCCTTTGGTACCATCTTTTTGAATCTTGTGAAATTCATCGTCGGCCCCATCGTTCTGTTCTCGATCATGGCCGGCGTTGTCTCTTTGCGTGATATCAAAAAGGTCGGACAGATCGGCGGCACCACCATTATCTACTATTTCTGCACGACTGCCGTAGCTACTGCCATCGGTCTGGCTGTTGCAAATATCTTCCGGGCCAGCTTCCCTGCTTTGTCTACTTCCAGCCTTACGTATGAAGCGCCGGCTTCCTCTTCCGCCATGGATGTCCTGGTCAATATCTTTCCGTCCAATTTCCTGGTTCCCATTACGGAATCAAATATGCTCCAGGTTATCGTCATGGCATTACTGATCGGTTTCGCGATCATTATGCTCGGAGAAAAAGTCGCTCCGGCCATCGACGGCATCAATCGCTGGAATGACATTTTTATGAAATGTATGTCCATGATCCTGGCTCTTTCCCCGATCGGTGTATTCTGTCTGCTGTGTCCGGTTGTCGCGGCTAACGGGGCCATGGTCGTCGGCTCTCTGGCAAAGGTTTTGCTGGCAGCTTATATTGCATACCTTCTTCACGCAATTATTGTCTATTCCCTGACAGTCAGCACCCTTGGCGGTATGAACCCGGTGAAATTCTTTAAGGGTATGGCTCCGGCGATCATGTTCGCCTTTTCCAGTGCTTCCTCTGTCGGTACTTTACCCATCAATCTGGAATGCTCACAGAAGCTCGGTGCCTCCAAGGAAGTCGCTTCCTTCGTCCTTCCGCTCGGCGCAACGATCAATATGGACGGTACGGCGATCTACCAGGGCGTCTGCGCGATCTTCATTGCTTCTTGCTATGGCATCACCCTGACCCCGTCACAGATGATCACCATCGTGCTGACCGCGACGCTTGCTTCTGTCGGTACCGCAGGCGTTCCCGGCGCAGGCATGGTCATGCTGGCGATGGTGCTTGCTTCCGTCGGTCTTCCGGTAGACGGCATTGCCCTCGTTGCCGGCGTAGACCGTATCTTCGACATGGGACGTACCACTCTGAATATTACCGGCGACGCTTCCTGCGCGATCATCGTAACAAATCGTCTGCGTAAGAGAAATAAATGACAGCGGAAATGCTTTGCAGAACTTCCTGAGGAATCATTTTTATTCTCACTCAAAAATAACCTTAATCAGCAATAAAACCAGTACCACCAGAATAATCGGACGGACAATGCCGGTTCCTTTTTTCATCACCAGTCCGGAACCGATATAGTTTCCCACCATATTGCTGGCTCCGGCGGCAAGACCGAGAGGGAGCAGCACCTGTCCGTGCAGCAGGAAAATGATCAGCGATGTAACGTTCGTTGTAAGGTTAATCACTTTAGCCTGGGCGTTTGCCGTTCCGACACTCAGCCTGGCAAAAACGGTAAAGGCGATGATCAGGAAAGTCCCTGTTCCCGGACCGTAAAAGCCATCATAGATCCCGACGACAAACGCCGAAACAATGGCAGTGACATATGTCCTTGTATCCAGCTTTACGGCTGTCTCTTCTCTTTCGGGAAAAAGATGCCGGTTCAAAACAAAAAAGGCCGAAACCGGAAGAACGATCAATAATACCATCTTCATTACGTTTTCGCTTACCCGCATGGAAAGCCGGGCGCCTAAAGAAGAACCCAGAACCGCAAAAACCACGGACGGAACCGCCAGCTTCAGGTTCACAAGACGGTTTTTAATAAATCTGCCCGTCGCAAGGCTTGTCCCGCAGGTTGATGACATTTTATTCGTCGCGATAGCCATATGAATGGGAAGACCGGCAAACAGATACGCCGGCAGGGAGATCAGTCCCCCGCCTCCGCCGATCGAATCAACAAAACCTGCAAGAAACAATAAAGGACAGACGATGATAAACGTGAGCGGTGTCAGCTGCATTTTTGATCCTCCTCCCATAAGGATTAATTCAAAACGATGATAGCATAACCGATTCCGGCATGAAATGCAACTCTATCTTTGAGGCATTTCGCGCTCCCGCCATAAATCAGGCAGAGGAAGGCAGCATCTCCCTTTGAGCGGGTCCGGGAACAGGCGAAGCTGCGTCTTCCGCCCTCAGCGGAACGCCGGTCACCGCCGGCTGACGAATATCCGATCAGCATCCTTACCCTTACCATAGAAAAAGGAGACAGAAGCGATACTTCTGTCTCCTTTTTCTATTGCAGAAACGGCGTCACATAAGATTTCCCTATCCGGCGGGTGCCGCCTCCCGGAAGGGTAAAGGTCAATGCAGATCCTTCCGTGCGAAAGCGAGCGGATTCCAATATATGCCAATCATTGATATTCCGCGACACTGATCCATTTCTCGAGGAGTTCCTTCTCAGACTCCTTATGACGCGTCAGTCTTGCCGCAGCTACAATGGGCAGCCAGGTCTGGATATACTGGATCGCCATGTTGGACTTTTTGGAAAATACACGCAGGTATTTCTCCGCCAGGGCGGGATCGATCAGATAAAAGCGCATATAGGTGATCGCGGCGTCAGCGCCGGCATTTCCCTGGGTCGCGTGAGACCAGTCAAGCACACAATAGCTTCCGTCTTCACGAATAATAATATTATCAGGAACGAGATCGCCATGGCAGAGCTTGGTATGGTTCTTCATGCCATGAAGTCTCTGCAGCAATTCATACCTCGTGCTGGGATCCAGCTCTGTCAGGGAATTAATGGCTTCCTCCATCTTCAGTCTGGTATTGCGCAGACGAGGTGCTTTATGGCTTGCCACTTCCAGCTGAATTTCTACGAATTTATCAAGATATTCATCCTGTCTGTCAGGATTCTCCTGCATCAGTTCCCAGAGAGTCTTGCCTGGAATATATTCCATGGTAAGGGCCCAGCCGGCGCCCGCAGGAGCTACGCCGAGAAGCTGCGGTACCGAAACGCCGCTGCTCTCCGCGCAGGCATGAATATAGGCTTCATTAAACACATCTGCCTTCGGATGGGAGGCGGTAAACTCCTTGACGACAGTGTTTCCTTCTTTATATACAGTCTTATAAGACAGTTCCTCAATGATTTCTCTGTTTGCCATGATTCATCCTCCCGATCAAAGCTTCTCTGCCTCTTTGGTATCCTTGCCATAATAAGCCATCAGATACAGCTCCTTCATCTCGCTCATCAACGGATAACGCGGATTTGCGCCGGTACACTGGTCATTAAAGGCCGACTCCGTCATCTCATCCAGAGAAGCCAGGAAGTCTTCTTCCTTTACGCCCCAATCTTTAATGGAAGCCGGAATGTCAATCGCCCGTTTCAGCTCTTCCACCTTCTCAATGAACATCTCAAAGGTTTCGGCGTCATCCTTGCCGCAGATACCATTGTAACGGGCAATTTCACAATACCTGGCCCGTGCGTTCGGATATTCATACTGCGGGAAGGTACCCATCTTTGTCGGAACCTCGCTGGCGTTGTAACGCATGACATACGTAAGCACCAATGCATTGGCGATACCGTGCGGAATATGATGATACGCGCCAAGCTTATGGGCAAGGCTGTGATTGATGCCAAGGAATGCGTTTGCGAACGCCATACCGGCAAGAGTGGAAGCCATAGCCATATGCTCTCTCGCCGCAGGATCCTTTGCTCCATTGGCATACGCGGACGGCAGATAATCAAAGACAAGCTTTGTGGCCTTTAAAGCGACACCGTCTGTCATATCGGAAGCCATAACGGAAACAAAAGCTTCACAGGCATGGGTAAATACATCGATGCCGGAAGCGCAGGTCAGGCCCTTCGGCTGGTTCATCATGTTGTCGACATCGACGATCGCCATATTCGGCATGAGCTCATAATCTGCCAGCGGCCACTTTGTGCCAGTCTTCTCATCGGTAATAATGGCAAACGGGGTAACCTCGGAACCGGTACCGGAAGAGGTCGGAATCGCGACAAAATATGCCTTCTCCCCCATCTTCGGGAAGGTGTATACGCGCTTGCGGATATCCATGAAGTCCATAGCCATGTCTTCGAAGTTTACATCCGGATGCTCATACATGACCCACATGATCTTCGCCGCGTCCATGGCTGAACCACCGCCCAAAGCGATAATGCAGTCCGGCTCAAACATGGTCATCTGCTTCGTCCCGGCAAGGGCGCAGCCCAGCGTCGGATCCGGAGCGACATCATAGAAGCAGGTATGCATAATGCCCATGGAATCCAGCTTATCCTCAATCGGTTTCACATAACCATTCTTATAAAGGAAGCTGTCGGTAACGATAAAGCATCTCTTCTTATGCATGACCGTGCCCAGCTCATCAAGGGCAACCGGCATGGAGCCTTTCTTGAAATAGATCTTCTCCGGGGTACGAAGCCAAAGCATGTTCTCTCTCCTCTCTGCCACGGTCTTGATATTCAACAGATCCATCACGCCGACATTGTGTGAGATGGAGTTTCCGCCCCAGGAACCGCAGCCAAGGGTCAGGGAGGGAAGGAGCCTGAAATTGTAGATATCGCCGATGCCGCCCTGTGCGGAAGGCATGTTGACAACGATACGGCAGGCATTCATTCTTTCGGCATGCTTTGCCATTTTTTCTTTTTCATTTGTATTGATAAAAAGGGAAGCCGTATGGCCGGGGCCGCCTTCCATGACAAGCTGCTCGGCCTTATCAAGCGCCTCATCGAAGCTCTCCGCCTTATACATGGCAAGAACCGGTGAAAGCTTCTCATGGGCAAAAGGCTCAGAAATATCGGTGCTCTCCACCTCGCCGATCAGGATCTTGGTCTTTTCCGGAACCTCTACGCCAGCCATCCGGGCAATCTGATAAGCGCTCTGACCGACGATCTTTGCATTGACAGAACCGTTGATGATGACAGTCCGGCCGACCTTGGCGATCTCATCTCCCTGAAGGAAATAACAGCCTCGAGCGGCAAACTCCGCCTTTACCTCATCATAGATGTCCGCCAGAACAGTCACCGACTGCTCGGAAGCACAGATCATGCCGTTATCGAAGGTCTTGGAATGAATGACAGAGTTTACAGCCATCTTGATATCAGCCGTGCTGTCAATAATAACAGGCGTATTTCCCGCGCCTACGCCAAGAGCCGGTTTTCCGGATGAATACGCCGCGCGAACCATGCCCGGACCGCCGGTAGCAAGGATACAGTCGCATTCCTTCATGACAAGATTGGTAAGATCCAGAGACGGTACGTCGATCCAGCCGATGATATCTTTCGGCGCGCCTGCTGCCAAAGCAGCCTCATAGACAATTCTGGCAGCTTCAATCGTGCTGTTTTTTGCTCTCGGATGAGGGCTGATGATGATGGCATTTCTTGTCTTTAAGCAGATCAACGTTTTGAAAATCGCTGTAGATGTCGGATTGGTCGTCGGAATGACAGCCGCGATCACGCCAATGGGTTCCGCGACCTTTTTGATCCCGTACGCGGGATCTTCTTCGATGACTCCGCAGGTCTTTGTGTTTCGGTATGTATTGTAGATATATTCTGCGGCGTAATGGTTTTTGATTACTTTATCTTCAACCAGTCCCATGCCGGTCTCGGCAACTGCCATTTTTGCCAACGGGATGCGGGCTTTATTTGCCGCCATCGCGGCAGCACGGAAAATCTCGTCTACCTTCTCCTGGGAAAAGGCAGAGAATTCTCTCTGGGCTGCGCGCATCACGGCAAGCTTTGCCTCAAGCTGCTCTACGGTTTCGATCTTGTCGAAAGTTACATCTGCTGCCATGTCTTAGCTACCTCTTTCTTTCGTTCAGCGAGGGATTTTGGGGTTTTTTAAGTAAGATGGATAGGATGCGTATCATCTACCGTGTAATGATGCTGCCTGCGCGGCGTGACCTCGGCACAGTAAACGAATCAGAACGCAATCGCTCTTTACAGTTACTGCAAAATAAGTTTGTTAATTATTTATCAATCCAATGAGTATAGTATCATACTGTTAATTTATTGTCAATAAGAAAATAAAGATACGAGAAAGATTTTAAAATGTGATATGATAGGCTTACAGGTTCGTCTCGGGCATGCCGGAAAAGCTCTGCTCTCACTGACGGCGGAGTCTGCAGTCGGAGCAGAGTTTTTATTCAAGGTACAGAAAATGATTTCATCAGAAAAGGGGACGGTTTCATGAAGCTTAATCGAAAACAGCATAAGGGTTATGATATTATCATCAGTTCTCTGGCAGTTATCTCCGTTCTTCTCATCCTGATCGATTTTTCCGATGGTCTGGCACCCTGGCAGTTTACCCTGAACCGGGCGATCTGGGTGATCTTTATCGCCGATTACATCGTCCGTCTGAAAAACTCCAGACATAAGCGATGGTATTTCTTCTATAATATCTGGGATCTGCTTTCCCTCCTGCCTTTTCATGGAATCTTTCCACCCTGCCGTATCCTTGCGGCAGACCGGATCCTGAAGGTACTGAACCTGGCTAAAATATTTACCTTTCTTGTGCGCCCTCTTAAAAAAGCATCCCGTTTCCTGGATACAAACGGGTTTAAATATGTCCTGATGGCTACCGGCGTTCTGATTCTTACCGGCGGCGTTCTGATTCACTTTGCGGAAGGAATGAACATCGGGGACGGCATCTGGTGGGCATTTGTTACCGCTACCACCGTGGGCTACGGCGATATCTCCCCATCCACATTTTACGGAAGATTTATCGCAATGGTGCTGATGCTGGTCGGGATCGGCCTGCTTGGTTCCGTAACCAGTACGCTTACATCCTTTTTCCTTGAAAATGAATCCCGGCAGCCCTCTTCTGTCAAAGATCAGACAATAGATCTGATCAAAGAAAGACTGGAGCATTTTGACCAGCTCTCCCAGGAAGATGTGGAAGAAATCTGCAGCCTTCTGGTCGCAGCTAAAAATCCGGCAATGGCCCTGCCCCTGAAAGCCTCACCCGCAGAAAGGCAGATCAGCAAAAAGACTTCAGCCGGGAAAAGGCAAACCCGTAAAGAAGCTTCACCCGCAAAAAAGCAAACCGGTAAAAATGCTTCGCCTGCGAAAAAGGAAGCCGGTAAAGACACCTCGCCTGCAAAAACGCAAGCCAATAAAGACACTCCCTTCGCAAAAAATCAAACCGGAAAAAATACTTCATCCGCCAAAAAGCAAACCGGTAAAAATACTTCATCCACAAAAAAGCAAACCGGTAAAGATACTTCGCCCGCAAAAAAGCAAACCGATAAAGATACTTCGTCTGCGAAAAAGCAAATCAACAAAGAAGGTTCAGCCGGAAAAAGGTCAAAAACAAATACCCAAAAGCCAGCACAGCTTCCTTCATCCAATATAAAAGGTCAGACAGCGCCCTGACCTTTTAAGCGCAGAAATCATCGACAACAGCAGATTTTAAGGTCCAGATCCTTGCATTGGCGTTGGGGCTTAAATAGAAGTTTCCTTCTTCCTCGGTAGGAAATACCCGGGCTGTAAATACGGCATCGCCTTCATTTACAAAAATCTCTACGGAGCTGCGGTCAATAAACACCCTGAGCTGTGTCAGCTCATTGTCAATCAGGTGCTGTCTGATTTCTCCCTGTTCCGGATTAATCCGAAGATTCATCCCGGAACGGTCTACGGTAATCATATGGAATTCTTCCTGGTAGCTGATCACCAATCCTCCGCTCAGATCCTTCCTTGTAAACAGGCGAAGCTCCAGATCTCCGCCGCTGCACATCACCATCATCTCACAGGACTCCGGTAAAATCATCTCCGATGGCCTGACCTCCTTATTCCGAAGGTCTGCCAGGCCCGGCAGAGGTTTCTGGATCAGCCGCCTGTCACGAACGGAAAGCTCCCTAGGCAATGTCAGACAGCCCTGCCAGCCTTCTTCATCGGTCGGATAGGATCCGTCGGGAAGGCCCATCCAGGCTGTGAGATAGGTATGATCTGCACTTTTGAAGTTTGCGGCGCATTCCGCGGCGTAAAAGTCAAAACCGAAATCCAGGACATGGAAGCTGCCCGAAGGGGTAAAAACCAGTCTGTCCCAATCCATCTCACCCAGAATATACCCGCTGTGGTTGACCGCTTTTCCTCTCCTGGGCAGATATATATGCTGAGGACAGAACATCAGGACATCTCTTCCGCAGATTCTCTCTATGGATGGGCATTCCCACATATCTCCGAAATCCTCGAAACCGGGGACATGTAAAGAACCTGCAAAAAACCAGCCGTCCACAAGATTTGCGGATTCATAAACCAGGACACATCCCCGCATCGCCGCATTCTGCGCTCCCAGGAGCATATAATAGCTTTTTTTCTCTTCTACATATATGATCTTGGGATCACGCTGATTCTCCGTGTACGCCGGATTTTCATCAAAGAGCGGCCACGGCAGCTTTGCCGTCCGGCCGTCATCATAAAGCTTTACCAGACAGGTTTTCGGCTTTCTGACGAAATCCGGGTCCCTGTGATTTCCGGTATAAAACAGACAGATGGCATCCTTTGCGGATATCGCGGATCCTGAATAAGCGCCGTAATTATCCATATCCGTGTCAGGGCGGATACAGATGCCTGCATTTTTCCATTGGATCAGATCCTTTGAAACTACATGATACCAATATTTTATTCCATGTACCGCTCCCCACGGACACCATTGATAAAAGAGATGCCAGACGCCTTTATGTAAGATAAACCCATTTGGATCATTGAGCAGGCCGGTTACCGGCTGAACATGATACGCCTGTCGATATGCCGACTTGCTTACGTAGTCATGGAGATCTGCTATTTCCGCTTTCTCTTTCAGCGGCCGATACAGCTCCTCTCTGGTCCACATTCTCATCCTTTTGCCTCCTCCCATAACGCAGTTTCGCGGCTATCCTTAATGTCCTGGGATGACGATCCTGCTGCTTCGGCAGTTGGACTGCCGAAGATAAAAACAGTCTCCTTTTATTGACAATCAAATGCCGGAATTGTTATAATGATAAAATAGTCCTGTAGCTTCCCGAAATCCTTTTTTGCACAGAAAGAAATGAAAATCAATAGTAGAAGTGCAAAATACGAATATTCTTATGACTATCGTCAACACAACCCATTCTTTCTGTCTATCATCTGTTCTGTGTGAATATCACCAGTATATCACAGGATTCTTTTATCTGCTATGCATAAATCATAAAACACGATCTTTTTCGTTGTTTTTCTCTCATAAAATCTTTCATTTTGATCAGAACTCCTGGAGAAAAAGACAGGCAGAATGAAAAGGTCATTTTTCAAAGTTTTTCCTTCTCAAATCGGTTTTATTCAACAAGGAGAATTAAAGTATATGAAAGGGATTATTCTTGCCGGTGGTTCCGGCACCAGACTTTATCCATTGACCATGGTCACGTCTAAGCAGCTGCTGCCGATTTATGATAAACCGATGATTTATTACCCCATGTCCGTATTGATGTCGGCAGGAATCCGGGATATCCTGATCATATCCACTCCGCAGGATACTCCGCGCTTTACCGAGCTGCTGGGAGACGGACATCAGTTTGGCCTTCATTTGTCCTATGCCGTTCAGCCAAGCCCGGACGGTCTGGCCCAGGCATTCCTCATCGGCGAGGAATTTATCGGCAATGATCCCGTAGCCATGATCCTCGGGGACAATATTTTTGCGGGACATGGCCTGAACAAGCGGCTTAAAGAAGCTGTCACCAACGCCCGGGAAGGGGTCGGCGCAACTGTCTTTGGCTATTATGTAGATGATCCGGAACGCTTCGGCATCGTAGAGTTTGATCAGGAAGGAAAAGCCGTCAGTATCGAAGAAAAGCCGAAACATCCCAAGAGCAATTATTGTGTGACCGGCCTGTACTTTTATGACCGCCATGTCGTGGAGTATACCAAAACACTGAAGCCCAGTTCGAGAGGAGAACTGGAAATCACAGACCTGAACCGCATTTATCTGGAACGGGGCGAGCTTCGCGTCGAGCTGTTGGGGCAGGGTTTTACATGGCTGGACACCGGTACCCACGAAAGCCTTGTGGAAGCTACCAATTTTGTAAAAACCATGGAGGATCATCAGCACAGAAAGCTTGCGTGTCTTGAGGAAATCGCTTATCTGAACGGCTGGATTTCAAAAGAAGATGTCCTGAAGGTTTATGAGATTCTGAAAAAAAATCAATACGGACAGTACCTCAAGGACGTCCTTGACGGCAAATATGTCGACATCCTGCATGACAGAAAACGGTATTCTTAAAATAACAGATACTGACTATGTAACTGATTTTTGAGGTATGCTCCCGGACAAAAAGACAAGTCATTCGGGGCATCAATTTCTGACTCAATCTAAGCTTTAAGAAGGGAAAAGATTCATGACTATCATTGTAACCGGCGGCGCCGGATTTATCGGAAGCAATTTTATCTTTTATGAACTGACAAAGCATCCCCAGGACAGAATTGTCTGCCTGGACAGCCTGACCTATGCGGGTAATCTTTCTACTCTCTCACCGGTCATGGACAATCCGCAGTTTCGTTTTGTCAAGGATGATATCACGGACCGGACGGCGGTAGACAGGTTATTCGAAGAGGAGAAACCGGATATCATCGTAAATTTTGCTGCGGAAACCCATGTGGACCGCTCCATCGAAGACCCGGAAGCTTTCCTGAAAGCCAATATTCTCGGTACCTGTGCACTGATGGATGCCTGCCGCAAATATGGAATCAAACGGTACCATCAGGTTTCAACCGATGAAGTATACGGCGATCTGCCCCTGGACCGCCCGGATCTTTTCTTCACAGAGCAGACGCCGCTCCACACCAGCAGTCCCTACAGCTCCTCCAAGGCATCGGCAGACCTGCTCGTCCTGGCTTATCACCGCACCTACAACCTGCCGGTATCCATCAGCCGCTGCTCCAACAACTACGGACCCTATCAGTTCCCGGAAAAGCTGATTCCTCTTATGATCGCGAATGCTCTTGCAGACAAACCGCTTCCCGTTTACGGGAAGGGTGAAAATGTACGTGACTGGCTCTACGTCGATGATCATTGCAAGGCAATCGACCTCATCATCCGCGAAGGAAAAGAAGGTGAGGTTTACAATGTAGGCGGACATAATGAAAAACGAAACATTGACATCGTAAAAATCATCCTGAAAGAGCTGGGAAAGCCCGAAAGCCTGATCACATATGTGACCGACCGCAAAGGCCATGACATGCGCTACGCCATTGACCCGGCAAAGATCCATCACGATCTCGGCTGGCTTCCGGAAACGCATTTCGAAGAGGGCATCAAAAAAACGATCCAATGGTATCTCTCTCACCGGGATTGGTGGGAAACAATCATCTCCGGAGAGTATCAGGACTATTATGAAAAAATGTATGGGAACCGTTGAAGGAAATAACCCCATAAAAAACTGCAGCATAACGTGCGATACACCTGTGCCAAAAACAAGAAAGGAATGACTTGAATGAAAGTATTTGTTACCGGCGTGGGAGGACAGCTTGGTCATGACGTCATGAATGAACTTGCCAGGCGCGGACACCAGGGAGTCGGTTCTGACCTGGCTCCCTCTTACAGCGGAATTGCTGACGGAACCAGTGTCACCCACATGCCATATATCCCAATGGATATCACAGACGGAGACGCGGTCATGAACACCATCACCCAGGGCTCTTATGACGCAGTCATTCATTGCGCCGCCTGGACGGCAGTGGACGCGGCGGAGGATGAAAAAAACCGGCCTGTCGTCCACCGTGTAAATGTTACAGGCACCCAGAATATCGCCCTGGCCTGTTCCTCTGCCTGTGCGAAAATGCTTTATCTTTCTACAGACTATGTCTTCAATGGACAGGGCAATGCCCCCTGGACCCCCGACTGCAGTGATTATGCACCGTTAAATGTATATGGGCAGTCAAAGCTCGACGGAGAACTGATGATCAGCCAGCTGCTAGACGAGTTTTTCATCGTGCGTATCGCCTGGGTATTCGGAAAAAACGGAAACAATTTTATCAAAACCATGCTGAAGCTTGCCGAAACCCATGATGAACTTCGTGTCGTCAATGACCAGATCGGTACGCCTACCTATACCTTTGACCTTGCCCGCCTTCTCGTCGACATGATTGAAACGGATAAATACGGCTATTATCATGCCACAAACGAAGGGGGCTATATCAGCTGGTATGACTTCGCCTGTGAGATTTTCCGCCAGTCCGCCGAACGCGGCAATGAAAACGCAAAGAGAGTTAAGGTTTATCCTGTCACCACTGCGCAGTACGGTGTCTCCAAAGCAGCCCGTCCCTTTAACAGCCGCCTGGATAAATACAAACTGGTGCAAAAAGGCTTCACGCCTCTACCGGACTGGAAAGACGCTCTGGCAAGATATCTGGACGAACTCGAAGAATAAGCATCGGTTTTTCAGCCTCATGAAGGAACACGAAAAGCCTGTTTCTACGTATCCCAATCTCATGCAAAAAAAGAGCGAGCTCATTTTGCATTACATTTTTCCGTCTGAATCATTCATATATGAAAAATCAGCCGTCTCAGGATAATTAACGCGGTAATGTGCAGCGGATAGAAGGAATATCCGAGATATTTGAGAAGCTTTGATTTGATGAAGCCTCTCTTCCCGTTATACATATTGATCGGGATAAAGGCAAAACCGGCCACCCACTCATAGTACAGCCAGCAGCTGCCGACCAGGGCCTGCCCGACACGTTCATTTCTCAGATAATACATAATCATGATAAAGAGATATCCGCGATAGCTGTAATCGGCATTCAGCTTCATAGAAACCATAAGAAGAGCAAAAACACATACCATCTGCAAAATCCTGGATTCTTTAAAGTATTCAGCCAGGCACATACCCAGAAATCCCAGGAGAAGGGTAAAATAAACGTTCTGCTTCGCATAATGCAGATTTCTCCCGAAGCCCAGATTCCATGGGATCTCTGAAATCAATGCAAACAGAAGGAGATTTCTCGCATAACGGATCCTGCTTTTGGTATGCACAAAGCCCTCTACCAGAAGAAAGCAGAAAATCGGGAAGGCCAGACGGCCGACATTTCTGCAGATACGGTATATGCTATAGGATTTTCCAAAAAAGCTGAGATATGTATTCATCGCAGGCTGGTACAATTGCAAAAGAATAGAGGCCGTATGATCGATCAGCATAATGGCAAACGCGATCATTTTCAATGCACTCCCGCTGAATATCTGCATCTGTTCAGGAAAAATGGAAATGTTGGTTTCTTGCATTTTAGTTTCTCCTCTTAAGCGTGACTTTACAAACATTAAGTTCCAGTTCTCTTTCCGTTTGCAGGGTTATCTTATCACAGAGACTTTTCTTTACACAAGCCTTTTGTTTTTAAATGGGCCGCGATGCAAAAAACGATCCGCCTGTCTGGTTCCGGGCGGATCGTTTTTTAATATATCAAAATCACATCGTTATTATTTTATTTCACATCGAAGATCAGCTTCAAAGCCTCTTCTGCCGTCATTTTCTGAATACCGTCCGGATCCCGGAACCCCTGTCCTTCTTTTGTGTTCCACGAAAACCTGCCGTTTTTTTCTTTCTCAAAAATCAGATATCTGTCCGGATCCGCCAACAGGACAGGGTATCTTTCGTACCATTCCGGATAATACTCTGACATATACCGATCGGCAAGCAGATACGCCTCACAGGAGGCCGATTCTCCGACCGCGCTGATTTCCACGCCGCCGCCCGGCTGTCCGGTCCGGCTGGGAGCAGGCGTGCTGTGAAGTATTACAATACTTCCGTCCTGACATGTCCCCAGGGAAATCCATACATGACCGTTGATGCTCACAACATCGCCGGGATGCAGGTCATATTTTCCGTCCTGCGTCTCAATGTTCCGGGTACATTCTCCAAATCCCATTTCGGAAAGCCTTTTTGCCATGACGGATGCGCTCTGGACATAGCCTTTCCTGCCGTTATCCGTTTCCAGGGTATTATAGACAGCCCACCCGACAAAGCCGGAGCAGTCCAAGCCGGCGTAATAATATTCGTTATACTCTCCGTAGGGATAAAAGCTGCTGCAGGGATCCGCATTTTCTTCTTTTCCGTCTTTTTCCTTAAAGGTGAAATTCACATCCTGCTCCTTAAAAAATCTCACCCAATCCGGAGACACGCCCAGGGTTCTTGCCTGAACGGCGCTGCCCGCATCCTGCCAGTCCCAGCCGCCTCCATAAATATAGAGAGCTGTTCCGGCCGGCTCCATAGCCGTCTTCAGGAAATTCAATACCGTATGTTTTCCGGGAATTCCTTTCACACAGGGCGTGTAACAATTGTCTTCTGCCGGTAATTCCGTAACAGACAGAATGGTTCCGTTTTCTATCGAGACTTCATAGCCGTAATTTTCCTTTAACCGGTTCTGGATCGGATAATCATAGTCACCTTCTTCATTTTTCTTACCATTATCAACCTTCAGGGAATATCCGGCTCCGTCAATGTAAAAACGATAATGAAATGAATCTTTCGTGTCTTTATTGACAGTCTCCTCTCCGTAATGTTCAACGCCGAGATAAACAGCTTCATATACTCCGTTCAGATCAGCCATTACCGCCTCTGCCCTGTAACTCTCTGCTTTCTCTCCTTGTGTATCTCTCATCTGGCTTTTTTCCTCTTCCTCAGGGGAAACCTGATTCTTTTCCTCTTCCCTCTGAACTATCAAATCTGTTTCTTCCGGAACTGTTTCCGCTCCATACACCGTATGAACCGAAGCAGGACAAAGGCAGACGAAACCGTGCCCTTTGCCTTCATCGGAGTGCTGTCCATCGCCAGGTGACATATTTCCAATCTGTGATCCCGCCATAGCAAAAGAAAGTACGGCACAAATTAAAAAAACTCCCCGGAAATCATATTTCATAAAGCATATCCCTCTTAACCTCGCAAATCAACTTTTTGTATAATCGCAGGAACAAAAAGCGCTTGATTTCTGTTTAATTTTACTATAAAGTATAATAAGGAGCATGTGTTTTGTCAATGCAAACAAGAGTTTCAAAAGCCATAAAACTGTCTTTCCTCATTCGTACTTAAACTGAGAAGGTTCAGAAGTCCGGCTGCCAAAGCAATAATCGTCATCCGAAAACGTTGAATCAACGTACCAGACTTCGTTTTGAAAGGAGGGTCCCCATGAAAACCAACAGATCTTATTTCCCCGTCCGTATCCTGGCTCTTGTTCTTTGCTTCTCTCTCGCCGGCTGTGGCGCGGGGGCGGCAAATCGGTCCGTCACACAGGAGTATGGCTATACAGATGGTTCTCTCGGGTACGCATCGGCAAAGTCCGCAGCACCCGTATATTCCTCCGCCGCAGAGGAAATGTATTTTGACGAAGACGAATATGAGTATGAAGATGACGTCAGCTTCGACAGCGGTTCTTCTTCCTTTTCAGCCGGCAGCGAAACAACGGTGCCTCCCTCTTCCGAGGATACAGGCAGGATCCTTGCTGAAAAACTGATTTATACCGGCAATCTGTCTGTAGAAACGACAGACTTCTCTTCCACCTTGACGCGGATCAAACGAACCATCAACGAGATGGGCGGCTTTATCGAAACGGAAAATGATTCCGATGATTCTTATGGCTGGTATCTGGAAGGGTACAGGAAATCCTCTTCCACCCTCCACTCTTATATCCGGGCAAGGATCCCTTCCGCAAGGTTTTACGAATTCCTGGATGGCGTAGAGGGAGAAAGCTCCAAAGTTACAGACCGTTCTGTCAATGTCGAAAACATCAGCAGACGGTACTCCGAGGTCGCGACAACGATTGAATCCTACGAGATTCAGGAGAGACGGCTCCTGGACATGATGGAGGATGCCACGCGTGTATCCGATATGCTTGAGATTGAGGCCAGGCTTTCAGAAGTGCAGGGATACCTGAAACAGTACCGCAACAGTCTCTCTGATATGGACACAGATGTCGCCTATTCTACGGTCAGCATCAATATCAGAGAAGTCGGCATCTACTCCAGGCCGGAGGCAGCCACTTTCTCTGAAAAAATACAGAAATCCTTCTCTGACGGCTTATATCAGTTCAAAGAAGGAGTTCAGAATTTCTGCATCTGGCTGGCGGGCAATTTCCTTGATGTCATCGTATTCTTCCTGCTGATCTGGCTTATGATTGTTATCATCAGAAAAATCATAAAAAGTATTCGGAAGGAGAAAAAGCCCGGGGAGAAGCGAAGAAAGGGAAAGAAAGGTATGACTGAAGCTCTGTCAGAAGCTGAGGTATCCGAAGAAAAAAAAACTGCTGAGTGACATTTTCTGCGTTTCTCTTCAGCAACAGACAGAAAAAAACGCAGCAGTAAAAGACAGCCCCCGCGCAAAAGCGTGGGGGCTGTCTTTTATACCCGGTAACGAAACGGCTGCCGTTAAGATCAGCTCTGATCCATTCAAGCTTCCTTCGCTCCGGTCAGCAGTCTGATTACTGCAGGCCAGAGGAAAATGATGAAAAAGATTAAAACAGCCTGGGAAATCATTGCGCCGAAATGGGAACCGAAAAGCGAAGTCAAAGGATTCGGCAGTAATTTTGTAATCAAAAACAGGGGAACAACTCCTGCAGCAGAAATCAGAATTCCTTTCACGTTAAATCCCGGCGCCCGGAATCTGATAAAGCTCTTCTCCAGAAATCTGGAAATGCAAAAAGCTCCGAGCATCCCGATATCCTTAAAACCATCCCTCATCATCCTCTGCGGATCGACCAGAAGCTTTCCGTCTGCATATTCCATCGGATATGGTTTGACGGAAATATAAATAATTGCCGCGATGCTGAAAATCAGTCCCGCCAGAAGCCATATGTTTTCTTTTTCCGGATGCGCCTCCAGATGCCGAAACAGCTTATACATGAAATACAGCGAGGCGCTGCCAATGAGAAGACCGACGCCAACGTCCTGCGGAGTATGCACGCCCAGATAATTACGTGAGAATCCGGTCACAAGAATCAGCAGGATGCAGATCAGGGCAATCCATTTTTTCTTTTTTCCGTATGAAACCGCAATTCCGCCATAAAGAGGCGTCGCCGTTGTGGTATGGCCGCTCGGGAAAGAATATCCCGTCGCTTCCGTAATCGCGTCCCCGGCCGGAACCACCCGTGCGTCACGGATCCACGGCCTGTAGATGCAGGCAGTCAGCTTTAATGTGGCATTTACGGCGATACTGACGGACGCGGACGCCAATGTGTAAAGTCCTTTTTTCTTGTCCATGCACCAGTAAATGAAGGTCGGGATGATCAGAAGATAAGCCACGGCAAAATGGCTGATCCATTCCATAAAAGGCGTCCAGGCATCGTGAATGCTGTTTCTGAAGTTCTGCAAAAATAATAAATAATTAATATCCATATTCGTTATCCTTTCCGATTTATTTACAGATGGTACCTCATTTTATAAGTTATGATACATGAAAAAACCCGGATTAACGTGATCTTCCTCCTGAGATCAGCCAAAGAATCGCAGCGATCAGGATCGTGATCCCTATAAACCCAAGGCAGATCGGCAGATATGTCTTTGGCCCTCCCTTTGCAAGTCCGTACCAATCCTTCTCCGATCCGTTTTTTATCACATTCCGGATATAGAATACGGCATAGACCGCCGTAGGAAGTCCCGCCAGGCATGCCGATGATAAAGGAAGGCCGGTACTCCCTGCGTTACAGATCAGAAGGGCTGCAGAAAGTATGGGGACGATCATATGCATGTACAGATTGGAACCCGTAAACATCCGCGTATACCCCATCACCGGTCCTAAATAGCATACGACGGTAAGAAAGGTAAGGCAGACAACAGCCGTACCGCATAACACCAGAACCTTTGAAAAGGGTGTTTTCCCTGAAAAAATATAAACCAGGGCGGCCACTCCCATGAAAAGGTTCGAGTCTACGGTATAATACTGCAAAGCCCGGATTCCTCTGATCGACAGTACAGATGACGTATCATGGCCTGAAAACATCGTAAACCAGGATGCAAAAACCATGACCGCAGCAATGAAGTAACCAATGACAATCATTTTATCTTTCAAGTCAAACCGCCTTTCTTTCCAATCCTGTTTCTGAATGGTTTTACCAAATCGTAGACACTTCCTTTCTTTTTATCCTCGCCAGCCGGCTATTCGTCCGTCAGAGATCCCTCTTTCTGAATTCCAGGGCTGCTGACCGGAAAACCAGACAATTCCCGGTTTTCAGATGAATTCCGACTGTCGTCAATCCCTTCAAAGAATATCATAAAAATAAAATCTTTACTATACCGTATTGGAAAAAAGTGCTATACTGCTCAAAACAGAATAAATAATACGGTTCCCCGTAAAGTGAGTTCCTGTATTCAAAAATCAAAACGATCTGTTTTCTAAAATCAGGATGGTCTGTTTTCTAAATAGAGACGGTCTGTTTTCTGAAAGAACCGGGCAATTATTATCATGGAAAGGCATAAATATGGAAAAAGCAGCATCTTCAATCAGATTTGACTGGTTTAAAAAGGGCAGCGCTGCCCGGGACATGACGCAAGGCTCTATCATCAAACAGCTCCTTTTGTTTTCACTGCCGCTGATGGTCGGCAATATCTTTCAAATGCTTTATAACACCGTCGATGTCATGGTTGTCGGCAATTTTGTGGGAAAGGAAGCCCTGGCTGCCGTAGGCTCAACCACCATGATTGTCAATATGCTGGTTTTCTTTTTTAACGGCTTTTCCATCGGCGCCGGTGTCGTGATCAGCCGGTATTTCGGAGCGCATGACATGAAGCAGCTTCACAGCGCGGTGGAGACTACCATTGCCACTACTCTGATTTTAAGCATTCTTTTTACTTTCCTGGGGATCATGGGAGTACGGCCTATGCTGCGCTTTATGTCCACGCCGAAGGATGTCTTTGACGATGCCGTGGTCTATCTGACGATCTATATCGGAGGAATCGCAGGACTTCTGATCTATAATATCGGCAGCGGGATTCTGCGGGCTGTCGGAAATACTGCCATCCCGCTGATGTTCCTGATTCTGACCAGCATTCTGAATATCTTTCTTGACCTGTTTTTTGTGCTGGCGCTCAAGGCAGGGATTGCCGGCGTCGCTTACGCAACCATCATCTCCCAGATGGTCTCGGCCGTCCTGATCCTGACCCTGCTTACGAGAACCCGTGAGGTCTACCGCCTGATCTGGAAGGACCTGCACATAAACCGGAAGATACTGAAAAAGATTTTCTCGGTAGGTCTTCCCGCAGCCATACAGTCTGTGCTGACCGCTTTCTCCAACATCTTCGTGCAGTCCTATGTCAATTATTTCGGTTCCGGCTGTATGGCAGGATGGAGCTGCTATAATAAACTGGATCAGTTTATCATGCTGCCCATGCAAAGCATGTCCATGGCCGCAACCTCCTTTGTCAGCCAGAATATCGGCGCAGGACAGAAAAAGAGGGCTGATCAGGGAACCGTCCGGGCCATCCTGCTGTGCCTTTTCATTACCAGCGGTATCGCGGCTTTTCTCATGATCTTTGCCGCCCCTTCCGTCGGACTCTTTACCTCGGATGCGGCAGTGATCGAATACGGCGTGCTGTTCCTGAGGGCAAATACAGCCTTCCTGTTGTTCAACTGTGTCAATCATGTCCTTGCCGGAGCACTCAGAGGCTTCGGCGACGCGAAAGGACCGATGATCATTATGCTGGCCTGCTTCGTAGTGATCCGGCAGATCTACCTGTTTACCGTTACACATTACATCGCCAACACTCCTTTGCTGGTAGGACTTGGTTATCCTGTCGGCTGGACAGCCTGCTGCCTGACAGAAGTCTCCTACTACTTCCGGCAGCGCAGGAAAAGGCAAATGAATATCGGTGATCTTTGATGTTGCAGGCATCATATCTCTGGAAGACTATTCAATATAACGATAAGAGAAAAAAATGGAAAAAATACATATGATAATATACGCGGAATTGGCAATCCCCTGTTTCACCTTATTCGTATCATCCGCCCCGTAAAATTGGGCGGTGATAATCCCGCCGCCGCTGCTGATGCCGTTGCAGAACGAGAAAGACAAAAAAGATACGGAACCGGTGGCGCCTACAGCCGCCAGCGCTTCCGCCCCGACAAAACGGCCCACAATGACCGAATCTGCCAGGTTATATGCCTGTTGAAACAGATTTCCTATCAGAAGCGGCAGGGCAAACACAGCCAGCAGATACAGCGGCCTGCCCTGGCTCATATTCATTGTCCGGGATTTCACGAATTGAAAACCTCCTCCAGAACGAAGTTTTGTATGTTGACTCAATCTCTTCGGATATCGATTTAATTTCTTCGGCTGTTGAGCTGCCGAAGCAGCAAAATCAATTTCCTATCCTCAGATAATTACTGTAACATACACCTTTGGACAGGAGGAAACAATGAACTATACTAAGATTTCATTGAACTATCCTGCGAAAGGACAGAGAAAATAACTCAGGAATCCTCTTTCTCATTCACATCCTTCATGATCTTTGGTCCCAGCCACAGGGTCACAACCAGCATAACCACCAATGAAATCAATCCCCAGAAATCGCTCCGGATTCCGACGATACCCGACACCGCAGGAGCAATCGCAGCAAGAGCCACCGCCTTGGCAAGCTCTCCCAGGTATTTCTTTCTGTTCTTTTTCCTGATTGAAGCCCGAGCCCTATAAGGCAGCATCCCGATATCCTTCGTAACGCCAAGAACAATCGCGTAGAGAAGTATCGCGCCTGCAAAAATAAACATAAAAATCGTAAACGGAGGCATAATAAGTACCATTCCTTTCTTTAAGAAGGTTATGGAAAAATAAAATCCCCGGGTATTGACATATGAAATGCCAATGCTCAGGGATTTTATAGTCGAACCATTACAGGGCTTTCCCCATTTTGCGAATACCGACTTCCCTCATGTTGACCTCCCGGATTTTCTCCGGCGCGATCTTATACTGATGTCCGGCATCCAAAAGGCCATTGATCTCCTGCTGAACGTCGGATACCTGTGTGTAGCAGTATCCGCAGACATACGGAAGTTTTTTGATTGCTGTGGTGATTTTATCAAAGCGTTCCAGGAAGGCTTCTTCCGTATCAACGGTATTGCCGTATCCCCAGGTTCCCTCAGAGCCTCCGGAAAAAGCTATCCCGCCGAACTCGCTGATGATCACGGGCTGTCCGTCATAGACATAACCTTCTGCCATAGCGGATTTCCAGTCACTGTGATAAATGCGGCAGGTCCCGATCTCTTCCAGGTGGCCGTCGTAACGGTCAAAGAACACATCTCCGTCCTCTTCATAATCATGAAGCGTCAGAATATCGGAAATCGTATGTTCCCAGCCGTCGTTGGTGATAATCGGCCGCATCGAATCAATGGATCGGGTAAGATAATAAATCGCTTCCGTGAATTCCTGCTGCTTCCGGTCAAATTTAATCCGGGGGACGCCCCAGGATTCGTTAAAAGGAGTCCATGTAATGATGCAGGGATGACTGTAATTCTGTCTTACGATTTCCAGCCATTCACGGGTAAACTCTTCCACCGCCGCATCCGTGAACTCATATGCCGCAGCCATCTCGCTCCACACCAGCATGCCTTTCACATCACACCAGTACAAAAATCTCTCATCTTCTATTTTCATGTGCTTTCTGACGCCATTATAGCCCATGGCCTGCAGCTTATCGATATCGTCGATCAGCGCCTGCTCATCCGGAGGCGTCAGATGGGAATCCTTCCAGTAACCCTGATCCAGGATCAGGCGCTGGTAGACAGGACTTCCGTTCAGCAGAACGTTTCCCTCTTCGATCCGGATTTCCCTCATTCCGAAATAAGACCATACCTCATCCAGGACCGAGGATCCATCCAGAATACGGATACGCACATCATACAGCTCCGGAGCATCCGGCGTCCAGGTATGAACACCCCAGGGCGTTTCCTGCGGCGCTGCAATGCTGATATCATCCGGAACGAAAGACCGGGTAATCTGTCTGATGCTTTTTGCGACCACGGTTCCCGCAAAGGATACCTCTGTTTCAATCAGATATCCGGCTTCCGCTTTATTCCCGGCTATCCGGTATTCCATCCTGATCCTGCCGTTTATGAGATCCGGAGTCGCCTTCAGCGATGCCAGATAGACAGAGGATGTTTCTTCCAGCCAGACGGTTTTCCAGATGCCCGTGGTCTGAACATACCAGCAGCCGTAATTGTCCTTTGCCCAACGCTGCTTGCCTCTGGGCTGCTCAATGCTCATGGAATCCTTCGCGCGGATGATCAGTTCATTTTCTCCTTCTTCAACGCAGGACGTAATGTCAAAGGAAAAACGGGCATAGCCGCCCCGATGGCTTCCGACACGGTCGCCGTTCACCCAGACATCGGTTTCAAAATCACAGCCTTCCAGATGGAGAAGCAGCCGCCTGCCCTCTGCTGCGAGATCCGGGCAGTCAAAGGTCCGACGGTACCACACGGTATTATGATGGGAGGTATCACCGACGCCGCTTTTTGGAGTTTCGTATGTAAAGGGAACGCAGATCTTCAGGTTTTCTGACGGAAAGGAAAAAAACCATTCTTCCGCTTCTCCCCTGTCTTCATCGTCAAACAGAAAATCCCAGGTTCCGTTCAGGTTTTCCCATTGACTTCTCACCAGCTGAGGCCTGGGATAATCCTTTTGATAGGATTTTGTCATGCTGATCCTCCTTAACCTTTTATTCCTTCCATCGTGATGCCCTGTACGATCTGCCGTTCAAAAATCAGATACAGAAGTATCATCGGCAGAGACGCGACCAGATTTGCGGTCATAGGGATCACGTAGTCCGGCCGCTCGATCGACAGCAAAGTCGGAATACCGATAGGAAGGGTAAACATTTTTTCATCAAACACACATAAGAGGGGCCACAGATAATTATTCCAGCTCCCGATAAAGCTCATCAGGGAAACCGTGGCAATAATAGGCTTGGAAAGAGGCAGGATAATCCTGGTATAAATCGTGATTTCCCCGCCCCCGTCGATCCGCACTGCCTCCAGCAGCTCATCCGGAAGGGAAGAAAAGAAATTTACCGTAATAATCAGCGTCATCGCGCTGGCTACGGACGGAAGAATCAATCCGGAGTAGGTGTTGATCAGTTTCATTTTGTTGACAAGGATAAAAAGCGGAACAATCGTAGCTTCTCCGGGAACCAATAAGCCGCAGAGGAAATACACATATAATGCCCTGCTTCCCTTAAATGGGATTTTAGCCAAAGCATAGGCGGCAAGTGTGGAAACGATCACGGTGAGAACCGTCGTTATGACCGCAACGATCAGACTGTTGGTAAACCAGCGGAAGGTACTTGAACCATGAATAATTCTCGGATAATTTTCCAGTGTATAGGGCGGTTTAAACCAGTCCCAGATGGTCACGATCTGGCGTCCTTCATGCTGCAGGGAACAAAACAGAGCCCAGATGATCGGCGTCAGCATCAGAAGTGCCAGCAGCAAAGAAATGACCATGACAATAACGCGGCCTGTATGGAACTTTTTCTTTCTCTTCATCTGCCGTCATCTCCTTTCTGCAGGCGCAGCTGAACCAACGTACAGACAACCAGGATGGCGAACAGGATATAAGACATGGCAGCCGCGTAACCAAGCTTGTTCTTGTCAAAAGCCTGTTCATAGATATACTGGATCAAAGGCCGTGTCGTATTGGCAGGACCGCCGCCTGTGATGAGCCGGATCTGTCCGAATACTTTAAAGCAGGCGATGATCTGAAGCATGGTTACCAGAAAAATCGTCGGCCGCAGCAGCGGCAGGGTAATCTGGAACAGCTGCTGCCCGGGGGTCGCGCCGTCCACAGCCGCGGCTTCCATCACTTCAGTCGAAATGTCCTGCAGCGCAGCCAGATACAGGAGCATGGGGAAGCCTACCGTCCACCAGATGGTCATAATCACGATCACCACCCAGGACAGTCTGGTGCTCATAAACCAGAGGGGCTCCGTGGTAGTGGTCACCAGGCCAAAATACTTCAAAACACCATTTACGAAGCCACGGTAAGGCGCAAAGGTATATTTCGAAACAAACGAAGCCACCGACACAGACAACACGCCGGGCAGATAATAACTCACCCGGAGGAATTTACGGTATTTGACCGGCCTGTTGGCCAGAATCGCGAGGGCAAGGGCAATCACTACGATCAGCGGAGCGCAGACAACCACAAAAAAACATGTATTTCTGAGAGAAGCCCAGAATTTTGAATCGGAGAAAAGCTTCTCGAAATTTTCAAGTCCGATATATTTCTGCCTGCCCATCATTGACCATTTGTTCAGGCTGACCCAAACCCCCTGGATGATCGGATATACGGTAAAAACGGTAAACAGGATAAAGAAAGGCAGGATAAACAGCAAAGCGGTGGCTGTCTGCCGCCTTTTCCTTTGTTTCATACTGTGCATCACATGTCCTCCAAAACAAGGCAGAGGGAGACCTGTCCGGCCTCCGCCCTCCACGCGGGCCGCACACTGTATCTTTCTTTGCGCGGCTAAAGCGATAGTAAAAGGCGGCTGCCATAACCCTGATCCGAAGACCAGGGTATGGCAGCCGCCGGATGTTCAGGCAAAGGTTCCTAAACCGGATCGATCAGTCAAGGTTATCCTCAATTGCTGCATACAGAGCTTCATAGGAAGCGTCGAAATCAGTGACATCCTGCCAATAGCCATTCAGAGCATTGATGATATCCGCCTTCATACCGCCATAGTAGCTGGTCGCTCTCGGAGCGTATTTTGCAAGACCCAGCTCACCGACGATGTTGAAGCCCTTCTTTTCCTTGTATTCGTCGCTCTGGTTCGCTGCCTTTGCTGACGGAATCTGTCCGGAACCGGACCAGATGATGCCGCCGTCGTTGGAAGCATATACCAGGAAGCGGACAGCTTCGAGAGCTTCTTCTTCCGTACGTTTGTCATTTGCCGGAAGAATCAGGGTATGGGAATCCGCCCAGCAGTATGCCGGATCGCCAAACAGACGCGGGAATTCGGCCACATTGAAATTCAGGCCTTCGGTATTGTTGAAGGTACCGGTTACCCATGTGCCGCCGAACTCGAACGCAGCCTTGCCGGACTGGAAGATCGCGGAGTGATCATCAATACCGGGAAGAATGTAGCCGTTGGTATACAGGCTCTTTACCCATTCCATAGCTGCCTTGGCAGCTTCTTCGTCCAGAGTCGTCTCTGTTGCGTCGTCATTGACAAAATCAGCCCCGCCCATCTGGAAGTAAGCGGCATACCAGATACGGAAAGGATCATCTCCGCTGTTCGTCAGAGCAAGAGGAGTGACATCCTCAGGAAGGGCGTCCTTGCATTTCTGAAGGATCGCATTGAAATCATCCGCGGAAGCGATGGCTTTTACATCGTCTTCTGTCACGCCGGCCTGTTCCAGCAGGTCAATATTGTAGTACATGACTTCGCAGTGGGTATCCAGCGGAATCGCATAGACGTCTCCGTCAAAGGTAACGGAGTCGATGGATTCCTGTTCGTACAGTTCGCCAAGATCCACGCCCAGCTCCTCCAGATATTCCGTAATCGGAAGGGCTACGCCTGTCTCTACCAGTTCATACAGCTTGGATACATGGGATACACCGGTATCCGGACCGTTGCCGGTAGCTACGGCTGTCTGCAGCTTTGTATAATAGTCGTCCCAGACAAGGGTAATGCACTCCATCGGATTGGTCGGAGAGGTAGCATTGTAAGCATCAACGATTTCACCAAACCACTCGCCGTCTCCACCGGTGAACAGTGACCAGAAGGAAAGATCACCTTCCGCGACCTGAACAGCCTCCGGATTATTGATGGTACCGTCTTCGTTTACATCCAGTTCGTCTGCCATGACACCGGCAGCGCTGACCATCAGCATCGTACTGACCAGCAATAAGCTTAATAACTTTTTCATCTGTTGCCCTCCTTTTGAAAAAAGCAGTTTTGGATCGTCTGCCTTACGCAGATGATCCTGTATGTCGGATCCGCCTTTCAGAACGGTTCCTTATGGCCGCCGGAGTTTTCGAACAGGTTCAGGTAATACTTTCTGTCCGAAAAACCCAAAGCGTACAAAATGTGCCACGCACATTTTGATTCATAAGATATTATTGTTTAATAATAAGCATAATATCTGGCAATACAGGAAAAATATTGGTGATATTATCTTCTTTCCATAGGCTTATGATAATCCTTATTCACATATTTGTCAATACGAGATTCTATGATTAAGTGATAAAAGGCCTGCTTTCATACCAGTTCAGGATTTCACGAAGACTTAACGCTCGGCTTCAAGGGTTGCGCCGGCTCCCGGATCGATGTCACATCCGCTCAGCCGAAAAATAACAGCCGAGCCATCTCCCGTCAATTATTTTTCTGATGCATCGCTCATTGTGACATCGATCCGTCCGCCTTTTACGCTATGAACCGAGCTGTATATGAGAATTTATAGAAAGCAAACAAAACGCTTACATTTTGATTTGTTTACGGTACGGATTAACTTCGCGTAAGCGGTATCCTTCTGGAGCAAATTCACTCGCATATCATGATCGCATCGATATAAGCCCGATAAGAGACTACTTTGTTCGAATTCTGCCGGGTTTGCTCCAGGCAGAATAATATTTTCCGGCTCCGACATTTTTATAAGTGCGAATGCGTACATAATATACTTTTCCGGCTTCCAGATTTTTGATCACAGCAGAGCTTACAGCATTACTGATAATCAGTTTGCTTCTTTTACCTTTTGTGAACCCGGGATCAAGGGAAGCCTGAAGCTGATAACCGTTTGTCTGTTTTTTCTGCAGATTCCATTTGACGCTGATCGCCTTTGTTTTAGGTACGAGACTTACGATTGTGGTTCCTTTCGGAAGAATGCGGAAAGTCTTTACGATTTTGTTTGTATAAATGCCTTTGCCTGTGATGATGACAGACGCTTCTCCCACATTTATGTTGTTTTTATAGCTGAGGGTATAGTCCGTTCCTTTGATAAGAGTTTTTCCGTTTATTTTCACAACCGGCTGGGGACGCAGGGCTTTTCCGGTCCAGGTCATATTTTTGATTCCTGTGACCGATGCTTTTTTGATGGACACGGGATTTTGAATCGTTTCGCCTGCACCAGTTTCTGTTACGGCGTTTCCGCTGTCATCCAGGCCAATCCATTTCCAGTCACAGGTCTTAGGATATGCATCCTCCGCCATCTTAGTGATCTCTGCCTGCAAAGCGCGAAATGCGGGATAAGCAGCAGTGTCTGACCGGTAATACATAAAAACACGGCCTTTTGTATACGGCGGAAACATGTGAAATACTCCTTCACCCACCGTGGTCAGCATACTGCCTTTTTCAAACACCATCTTTTTAATTCCGTAGCAGCTTCTGAAAGCCCCGGATTCTATTTTTTTAACCCCTTTCGGGATCACGATTTTCGTTATACCATCGCAATAAGCAAAAATACTGTTCCTCAGGATTGAAACCTTAGGAGGAATCCTGATGCTCTTTAACTCCACACACGCAAGGAAAGCACCTGGTCCGATCCCTGTTACGCTGTCCGGCAAGGTTATCTCGGCCGCGTCACTGCAGCAGTTAAAAAGGTTCGAACCGATATAAGTGACACCCTCCTCCACAGTTATTTTTTTGATTGAATGGATCATAAGATCTTCATAAGGAATCTGATCCGAATCCTTGGGATACCAGGGCGGCGAATCGCCGTCAATGATCGCGTAATCAGGCGTTTTTCCGGATCCGTAAATACGAAGTTCGTTCGTGGCGCTGTTATAATACCAGGAAACCTCCCCGACCTCGCCTCTGGCAGACGGGGCGTCTGCCAGCACATGTTTCATTGGCAATAAAAAGATGGAAAAGATCATGGAGATAAACAATGCAGTACGAATTGCGCCTTTTGCATCTTTACCTGTTCTTTGTCTGTTCATATACGTCACCTCCAAGTCATAACAAAGCTTTGCGCGTTGACTCAATGTTTTCGGATGACGAAAAAGATCTTAATCCGCGCAGTCTTTGATCGTTTCATAGATGACCCGTATGGCATCCTGATACTTTTCCTCCGGGACGCCGATCAGCAGGTTCAGCTTGCCCGCGCCCTGGTTTATCGTGCTGATCTGGATATCTGAGCGGATCAGGGCGTAAAGAACCCGTACGTTGGCGTCGGAGGCTTCTGTCCCCTGTTCTCCGATGATGGCGATCATCGACAGGTTTTCCTTCAGTCCCAGATAATCCGGGTTCAGCATCTGTCGTATTTCCGCGCAAAGATCCTCTTTACAGGGATTCAGAAGGTCACTTCTGATTACAAGAGTAACCGTATCGATTCCCGTAAGGCACTGTTCGAAGGGCAGCTGTCTGTTTTTCAGGATATCCAGAATGATCGCGGTGAACCCGGATTCATCACTGACCATGACCTTCTCGATCTGCAGGACCGACATCCCGGTTCGTCCTGCCACAGCAACGATAGGATCTTTCTTCTCTCCTTTCGGAAGCTTCCGGACAATCATGGTTCCCGGATTCTGCGGCTGAAAGGTATTCCGGATATTGATCGGGATTCCCAGGTCAGATACCGGAAGAACCGCGTCTGTATGAAGAACAGAAGCTCCCATATAGGATAGGGTCCGCAGTTCGCGAAAACTGATATATTTTACGGTATGAGGCTTGTCTATGATCCTGGGATCCGCGGCAAGCAGTCCGGAAACATCCGTCCAGTTCTCATACAGATCCGCATGGACGGCTGCCGCGGCCAGGCTGCCTGTCACGTCAGAGCCGCCGCGGCTGAAGGTATGAATCACTCCCTTCATGTCGGCTCCGTAAAAGCCCGCGATGACAGCCTTTGAAAGGGGCAGAAGAGCCGCCTTCATGGCTCTCTGCGTCATCATAAGATCCAGGCTTCCGTTTTCGTGAAAACAGACGCACCATTCCGGATCCACAAAGGTAAACCCAAGATATGCCGCCAGAATCCTGGCGTTTAAGTATTCTCCCCTGCTGGCTATATACTCCTCGGAAACTTCCCCCTGGAGATGACTGCGGATTTTCCCGATCTCCTCATCAAGGGCTAAATTCACTTCCAGCGCTGAAATGATCGCATTATAGCGTTCCCGTATTTTCAGTAAAACATCTTCAAAATCCTGCCCTTCTTTTGCCAGTTCACAGGCGGCAAGCAGCAGATCCGTAACCTTTACATCATCCGGATACCGCTTGCCCGGAGCCGAGGCAACCAGAATTCTCCGGTTCGGGTTCTGAACTATGATATCTTTGATTTTCCGAAACTGTTCCGGAGCAGCCAAAGAGGTTCCTCCGAATTTCGCAACAATTGTCCCCATGCGCGATTCCCTTTCTGTCCTGCTGCAAAGTTATTCCGTCTTGCTCTCTTCTTCCAGCATCGCAAGGTACTGTGCCGCGTCGTCAGGAATATCATCCAGATTTTCCCCGACTTCAACCAGCAGCGGCTGTTTCTTAAAGAAAATGTCATACATGACAGGCACAATGTAGAGGGTCATAATTGTAGAATAAAGCAGGCCTGACGCTATGACGAGAGCCATGCTGCTCATCAGCTGGTTTCCCATATCATCGCCGATGATCAGCTGAATCATTGCCAGGATGGTAGTCATCGCTGTCATCAGGATCGGGCGCATACGGGTTGAACCGGCGGCAATTAAGGCTGTCCTTCTGTCGAGGCCGCCAAGGCGAAGCTGATTGGTATAATCGACAAAGACGATTCCGTTGTTTACCACCGTTCCCATTAAAATGACAAAACCCATCAAAGCCAGCATATCCAGCTGTCTTTCGGCAGCCAGCAAACCAAGCAGGCCTCCGGTAAAGGCCAGCAGAATCGTAAACAAAACAATCATCGGTGAAAGCATGCCCTGAAACTGTGCGACCATGATCAGATAAATAAAAAGCAAGGACAGAATCGCAAGCTGCGCCATTTTATTGAGCATGTCGGACACTTCACTGCTCTCCCCGGCAATTTCCAGCGAGTAACCGTCCGGAAGCTTGATGTCAGCGAGCCTTCCTGTCAGCTTTCTGGCCAAGAGGGTAATATTGTACCCTTCTGCCGCTGCAGCCGTCACCGTCAGGTACCGGACCGAGTCCTTCCGCCTGATCCCGGCAAGAGAATCCGTTTCCTCCAGAACAGCAAATTCACTTAATTTATGAACCGTCGTCTCCGGTTCTTTTTCGTTTTCAACCTGATCTTCCGGTACACCTTCCCCGGCATCGTCTCCCATCCCAAGCATGGATGACAGGCTCCCGAAAGAAGACATGCTTCCTGAGCTCATGGACAAGCCTGACATACCCATTGCGGCAGAACCGCCGGAACCCGGCATTGCTGCTGAGCCTGATGACATACCAAACCCCTGCGAAGTATCAAATTCCGTATTCAGGATATTTTCCACCGTCAGCGGATCTGTCTCATCCCGTATGACCACATCCAGCGTGTTCCCCTGATACCGGATCTTTGTAGACGTCACGGAGGTCGTAAGCCCTTCCATAATCTTCATGTAAATCTGAGCCGTGGTGATTCCCAGCGCCATCGCCTGATCCCGATTGATCACAAGATGAATCGTAGGGGCCAGTTCCTGGGAACCATTATCAATATCTACAAAACCCTTCACTTTTCCGATCACTTTGGCGACTTTTTTCCCGATTTTGCGAAGGACATCCAGATCCTGCCCATAAATATTGATCGCTAAATTTCCTGATGTCATTACGGAAAGATCGGACATGCCGCCTCCGGATACAGATATTTCACAGTCTGAATCAGATGTTTTCTCCTCGATCTCCCGACTGATCCTTTCGATTTCCTCTGAACCGGCGCTCTCCTCCAGGGTTATAAGGCAGGTATAACGACCTGTCCTGTCCTGTCCGTTTGAGGCTCCGCCTAAAGCGGAATTCAGTCCTGAACTGTCCATCACCCCGATATCAACAATTCCTTCCACTTCCAGGATTGCTTCCAGAACCCGGGAAGCCTTTTCATGAGACTGCGCCTTTGTGTCCTCCTCAGAGGTCACGACAGACACCTGAAGCTGGTTGCTTTGCATGGAAGGAAGGATTACGATTCCCATCTGAAGGACTTTTGCAAAGCAAAAGAGCAAAAGACCGATCGCAAGAGCAAGAATCAGAAATTTCCGTTTCAGACAAAAGCTCAATGTCCGCTCATATATTTTCAGGATCCGGGATTTTCCTTTTTGTTTTCGCTGTTTCTGTTTTTTCAGGATCGTACTTCCCGCAGCCGGAACGACCGTCATAGCCGTGATCAGGGAAGCAAGGAGGCAGAAGCCGATCGACAGTCCCATCGGCACCAGCAGTTCGTGTACCATACCTTCTGTAAAAACCAGAGGCAGAAATACGCAGATCGTGGTCAGAGTAGAAGCGATGATAGATCCGGAAACCTGCCTGGCTCCCTGCACCGCGGCCCGTGGAGCGTCCACTCCGACAGATCTGAGGCGGAACATATTTTCCATGACGACAATCGAATTGTCCACAAGCATGCCGATGCCCAAAGCAAGTCCTGCAAGGGTCATGATATTCAACGACAGTCCCGAAAAATACATCATAACCAGGGCTATCATCAAAGACAAGGGGATGCTCAGGGCTACCAGCAGGGTCGGCCGGACATTCCTGAGAAAAAGAATCAGAACCAGAAATGCAAGCGCCGCCCCGCTGAGCATGCTTTTTGCAATATCACTTATGATCAGGTCAATATAGCTGCCCTGATTCATCAGACTCACGATGTGGACACCCGGGTCTCTGGCCTCCAGCTCTTTAAAAGCGGCCTCCATCTCATGACCCACCTGGTTTGTGCCTGCCGCCGGGCTTTTAAAAATACTGAGCAATATCGCATGCTCGCCATTGAGGCGGCAAAAACTGTCTCCCGCGTTGTCAATCATCGTAACGTCCGCTATGTCGCTCAGGCGGATGGATCCGATCCCGTCGATCTCTGCCAGCAATGTCTGGGCTAATTCTTCTGTGCTTTCATATTCATCGCCAACCTTTAAAAGCCAGGAATTGTCCTCTTCATCATCTACATAACCGGCAGGCATCGAAAAGTTCTGGGCATAAATCATCTGGGAAAGCGTGGAAGCGCTGAGAAGGGCGTCCATGTTCGCGCTCTTAAGCACCTGATCCCTGGTACTGTCATACTGCGACTGAGCCTGCACCAGCTGTGTGTCTGCGGTAGACAGGGCTATGGAAGCAAGCGTAAACTGCATCGCTGCATCCAGCTGCCCCTGGGTCAGAGCCGCATACGCGGTTTCCAGCCCTCCCAGCAATTCCGGCAGTTGATTTACGCTTTGGGACAGAGAGATCAGACTCGCATCTGCATTCGCTACAGCGCCAGAGAGCGCGCCGGCGACATCCCATGTCTTCACAGATGCCAGAACCGCTTCAATCCTGGGCCGCAGGGAAGCAAGCCGCGTAATGCCGGAGACGATATCTGTCACGGTGACGGAATTGAAAAGATTCTGGATTTCTCCCAGTTCTTCGATCAGCTCCTCCAGTCTTGCCGTACGATCCGAAGTAAAATCACCCGTTCCGGAAGATAAACCTGCTGTGCTGTCAGGCGCAGAGATATTTGCGTTCCCCATTACCTGTGCCAGCTCTGCGTTTGCCATCTCAAGCATCCTCTGCGCATCCGCCAGGACGGCCTCCGCTTCCTCCATAATCTGTCTTTTTATGTCAATTTCTTCGGAAGTAAATGTCGAAGCAAAACCCGTACCTTCTGTGTAATCTGGTTCCGGTATTTCATTCTCAGACACCTCCGAACCGAAATACAGTTCCGCCGGCACATCGTCACTGGTAAATAAATCCGCTTCCTCACCCGGAGAAACTGCCCAGGATTCCGGATTGTTCCAGTTCTGTGCCGAGGAAGCAAGCGCCGCTAAATAATCCTCCCGCGCGATTGTGTAGGACTGCCTGGCTTCATCAACGGCAAAAGCAGCCTTATTCACATTGTCAATGGCGATATTCTGCCTCTGAGCAGACTGGCTGAGATCGTTCTGCATATTGGCAGCCTGGCCGGCAGCCTGATAGATTCCGTTCTGAATCTCCCAGAGGCGGTCTGACATCACCTGAATCATTGCCTGTACATTAGGAATTTCTTTCACTAAAGCTTCCGACGCCTGCCCAAAGATCCCGGAGGAAACCAAAGAGCCAAACTGCTTCTCCTGACTGTCCAGCAAATCCTGCGCATCTTTGACCTGCCTTCTTGCTTTTTCCAGCTCAGCCGCGGCATCTGACAAGGCTTTGTTCGTTTTTTCCAGAATCCGTCCATTTAATTCATCTATTTTCTCCTTATTAAGATCAACCTGGATCGTTTTTTCCACCAGTCCTGTCGAATTGATGGTAGCAACCTGCCCTTTTCTTTCCAGATAAGGAATCAGGTCGTTCTTTACATAATCTGTCAGCTCATAGACATCTGCGTTCTCCTTGCTCACAGCAACATACATGGAAGCCAGCATATCCATACTGATTTCCATGATATTCGGAGTCTGGCATTCATCAGGCAGGCTTCCCTCCAGATTGCCTAAGGCTCCGGAAACCTTTACCATCGCGCTGTCGATATTGGTTCCCTCTTCAAATTCCAGCTGAATCATCCCGAAATTTTCCGAACAGGTTGACTGCACCTCCTTGACGCCGGAAATTGTCCCAAGGCTTTGCTCCATAGGAATGCAGATTTCCGATTCAACTTTTTCCGGACTGGCTCCCGGATAGGCTGTGACCACAACCAGATAGGGAAGGCTCAGATTCGGCAAAAGATCAAGAGACATATTCATTAAAGAAACAACGCCCAATGCAATTGCCGCAATTACCGCCACTAAAATCGTATATGGTTTCGTTACACTTAATTTCTCTAACATAGAAAACTCCAAATGAAAATCCGTTTCCTATTATCCCACTGATCCTTTACCCGATACTCCTGAACCCCATTTTACCTTCAACCATAAGCTGATCCGCCAGACATGATTCTGTTTACAGCTCATGAAGGGAAAAACACGTGGGCTCCATTGTGAATCATCACAATGCTTTATGGAAAGTACCATCCTCCGTTTTTTCGAACCCCATCTTCGTAAGATATGCCATATGTTCAGCATTATTCCCCCTGTACGTGAGGTCTCTGATTCCATATTCAGGCAGTCTTCCATACAGATAAGCGCCTACGGAGCAGTCCCGGTACACAGGGGTGGAATAATCCAGCAGGACTTCCAGCTTCTCTTTGTCCTGCGTACCAGCCAGAACGCCGGCTGCCTCCTGGTCACAGCAAACCACAAAGACACGATTGTTTCCGGCGTTTAAATTCTTTGCGGAAAAATCAGGGAAAAAGTTCGCGATGTCTTCCCTGTAAAACCGCAGCAGGTAATTGAAATATCCTCCGTCAGCGGAGTCTTCAATCAGATCATAATGTTTTTCCGTGTTTCTCAGACGCATCAGATGATAAATATTGATTCCTACCAGAAAGAAATTCATCAAAGCTGTCGGGTACGATTTGATGATCAGCGCATAGATTGCGAAAATCACGCTTCCAATCATGTTGATGATCCTCAGCCGGATCACCGAGCTCATCAACATGGAAACAACCACCAGGAGCGATCCAAGATAACCAAAAGCTTCTACGAAAAATTGTGTGTTCATACAGCCGCTTCAGCCTCCTCCCATAAAGCAATTTTGTTCGTTTACGCAATGTCTTATGTTGACAATTTTGTTTATAACAATACTTCTTCACGCTTTTCTTCTGCCCTACTTATCAAGAATCCTCCGTCCATGATCCAGCCATGTTCCTTTCCGGAAGTATACTGCCATCGCCACTGCCGTAGTAAACCACGAAACAGCATAGCTGTAACACAGGACAGGAAGCGTATGGAATCTTGCGAAGACCGTAAAGATCCAGACAATACGAAGCAGACAGATACCGAAGCCGATAATCACGACCGGACGAACGGCGTCCCCAGCCCCGCGCAGGACGGCAGAAAGAACCTCGATCACGGCCCAGGTAAAATAAAACGGCACAAAATACGTCATCATCTCGTAGGTGGTGCGGATGACGTCGGGATCCCTGGTCAGAACAGACAGCAGTGTTTTTGCGGCAAGCATAATCAGGATGCTGATTCCTATCGTAATACTCAATGCCAGGATCATTCCCTGTTTTACGCAGTCTTTCATGCGGTCCTGTTTTCCTGCTCCCAGATTCTGGCCTACAAAGCTGGTGATCGCGGTCCCCAGAGCATTGCTTACGGCCCAGAAGATACCGTCTGTTTTAGATGTCATTGCCCAGGAAGCGACCACCACCGTACCCAGGGAATTGACGCCGACCTGGATGATCAGATTGGAAACCGCATACATGGAGTTCTGCAATCCTGCCGGGAATCCTAAGCGGAACATGTTGGAAAGATAAACGCCCCGCAGCTTTAGTTCCCTAAAGCTCAGCTGATAGGCTTCTTTTGTGTGAGTCAGCTTATAGGTCAACAGTCCCATGTTGATCAGCTGGGCTGCCACCGTCGCCGCCGCCACTCCGGCTATTCCCCAGTGGAAAACAACTACAAAAACCACATCCAGCAGAATGTTCACTCCGCACCCTATAATCATATACAGGAAGGGACTGAAGGAATCCCCTACGGAACGGAGCATATTCGATTCCATATTTAAAAGCAGGATAGCGGGAACCCCAAGGAAATAAATCCGCAGATACAGCGTGGAACCCGCAATGGTGTCTTCCGGCGTTTTTAACAGATGAAGCATCGCCGGCGACGCGATCAGACCGATCCCCATCAGGATAAACCCAAGAACGGCAAAAACCGCCAGCGCGTTTCCCGCTGCGTTTCTCACGTCTTCGGCACGTCCGGCTCCGTATATCTGGGCGATGACAACCGACGCCCCGGCTGTGGTGGCTACAAAAAAGCCGATCAGAAGATTAATGATCTGGGCGGAGCTTCCGCCCACGCTTGCCAGCGCAGCGGTCCCGACAAAACGGCCGACAATCAGCCCGTCCACGGCATTGTAAAGCTGTTGGATACAGGTTCCGGCAGCAATCGGCAGAAAAAACAGAATCAGCCTCTTCCATACGATACCTGTAGTCAGATCCTTATTGGCTGTTTTTCGTTCCATCTGCTATTGCCTCACCTTCTGTGTTTCTTCTGTTTTTTGCTCTCCAAACCACCGCATCGCGAAATCCGCCGTCGCTTCTGCAAGCTCCTTGATGTCCCAGCTGCCCGCATTGATGGTAAGGTCAAACATACTGCTGTCTCCCCGTGATTTTCCGGTCAGAATTTCTCTGATATGGATCCGGTTTTTATCAATTCTTTTGATGTTCTTCAGGATCTCTTTTTCCGAAAGGCGGGATTCCTCCGGTTTCTTTTTTTCATATGCAAGGCAGCGTTCCAGTCTGGAAGACAGATCCGCGCACACATAGATACGGAACGGGTTTTCTTCATGCAGAATAACATCCGCGTCTCTGCCGACAATCACGCAGTCATTGCCCGCTTCGGCTATTTTGAGGATCAGATCTTTCTGGCGCATCATCAGCCGGATACGGGCACTGTGGTCAAAGCCCAGATGCGAAAAGCTGTTCCGGTAGGTCAGCTGAACATTGTGCCAGCCATGATGAGACAGCGTGTACAGGACATGCTCCGGATCCATCCCCTGTTCGGCTGCCAACGTCTCGATGATTTCCTTATCATAGTAATCCCAGCCCAATTGATCGGAAAGCCTTTTGCCAAGCTCACGGCCTCCGCTTCCGAATTGCCTGCTGATGGTTATAATCCGCATAGAGTCTCCTTTCCCTGTGCTCAATCCTCATCCGGCTTCTGTCCGTCATGAGCTTTCCATGCGCATTCGGTAAGCTTCATATCAGTAAACACTGCCGTAAAGCTGGACTCCTCCGGGCTGCAGGCATAAATTCCAAAGCTGATTTTTCCTGCCCCTTCCCACATATGGCAGACTCTCATCTGGGAAAAGCTCTCACCGTCGGCAGAGCATTCGATGCAATAGTCGTCTTCTCTGCGGCTGAACCGGTACCACATCACCTTGACATCAGCGGGAATTGCCGTTGTGGCCCAATCGGAATAACCATGGTTTGTCACCACGGAGCCAAGGTGCTGGAAGGTTTCATTTTCGTATTCCACGGATCCTTTCAGCCAGTTTTCGCTGTCAAGGTACATTACGATTCCACATTGGTCAAAGCGATGATGGCTTTGGGTGAAATCCGTTTTTACGATAAATGAAAAAAACTTTTCCTCTGTTTCCATCTGGAGTACAGGAGCGTTGTCATTGCGGAAATGATAATAGGTCCGCTGCCACAGATCTGTGTGGGGCATCGTCGTGATTTCTATCCTGTCTGATTGAATGGAGTATTTTTCAGGTTCCCTGATCCATTTGAATTGATCTGTCATTTTATTTGCCTCTTTCCTTTTTTTTAGCTGTGGGGATTCATTCGTTATATACTTTTTTGTCTGTATTTTCTTGTTGTAGGGCACAGTGCACAAATTGTTTTTAAAGTTGATACAATCCGAGAGTATTTAGACAATTTATGCACAATGTCAAGGGCTGATATGCGTAAAAATCTCCTAATTTATATTATAAAACGGGACAGGGAATCCCGCAAGTGGTAAAAATACGCAAGTAAGAATCTCTTTGCGATATCTTGACGCTCGGCTTCGAGGCTTACAAAGGCTCCCGGATCAATGTCACATTCGCTCTGCAGAAAAATAACAGCCGAGCCATCTCCCGTGGGAGACTAAAGGTCTGAGGTGTCTCCGGAAGAGCCGGAGCCACCTCACACCTCAAGTCTCCCATCGGTTTCAGTCTCGTCTATTATTTTTCTAATGCGTCGCTCATTGTGACATCGACCCGGGAGCCTTTCTTCAAAGTTATGAGCCGAGCTGTGCAGTAATATCTGATCTGATTTTCCTGGTTTTTATTCATCTTTTTAGAAAGACTGATTTCGGCTCATCAGAGAATCCGTAAGTAGTAAAATGCGCAAGTAAGAATTCCTTATCTTAGTGATATCTTGACGCTCGGCTTCCAGGCTTACAAAGGCTCCCGGATCGATGTCACATTCGCTCTGCAGAATAATAACAGCCGAGCCATCTCCCGTGGGAGTATAAAGGTTCACAGGAGGATTACCTACAGACTCTTGACTCATTTTCCGGCAACATGTAAAATATCTTAAACAGGCAGAGGTCAATCATGCCGCCTGCTGTATGAGAGCAATTACAGTTGTAATCAAAACAAAAGTTGTCATGAATGAAAAAAGGAGGAGAATAAAATGAATAAGGTGAGAGCTTTGTTATTCGTTGTTTTACTGGCATTTGCTGCTTCTGTGAATGTTTTTGCAGGGGCTTTTTCCGACTACTATGATTACATGAATGATGACGGAACCTACAGTTATTATTTTACCCAGGGACTTAAAGTCACTCTGAATGAAGAATGGTATCAGAATACTTTTGTCAGCGCTGAGGATTATGGAGCGGTTTTTTATCATAAAGACAGCTACGACAGATATGCAGAGGAAGGTTTTAAAGCAGGCAGGCTTTTTACCATCGGAGCATCTGTTAATACCAGCTTTGAGCAGCTTCCGAGCTTTGTGTATATCGGTTTTGATGAAGAGACAGCCATGAATTATTATGCCGAGCTTCCGACAGATTACCAGGCGTATCCCAAAGATCCGGCCGTTAAGGCGGAATATGATGCTTTATGGGCGACGGTAAGGGATGTGATCGCAGGGATTGAAATACTATCGGATACTAAAAACGATAGTGTTTCCGGCGGCAATACTCTTGCGGACAGCGGCAATGACATGGTTCCCGGCGAGAATACCCTTCAGGACAGCGGCAATGACATGGTTCCCGACAAGAACCCCATGCCGCTTTTAGGCGGCTGGGAAGCGGCGGCGGATCCGACAGTGTCAGATGACCTGAAAATGATCCTGTCCGAAGCGACCAGGTATCAGACAGATGCTGTTTTTGAACCTGTCGCATTGCTGGCCACGCAGATCGTTTCCGGAACAAACTACTGTGTGCTCTGTAAGATGGTACCTGTGCTTCCGGATGCAAAGCCTGCTTATGTAAATGTATATCTTTATGTCGATCTGTCCGGAAATGCCTCCATTCTGGAGATTCAGGATATCAATATCGGCCTGAACTGAAATTGATTTCGTTCTTTGCGTCGATGGTGCAGAAACTGCATATCGTCCTGCGAAAGCAATGAATCAACGTGAAACTTCGTTACGGGAAGGGATGTCCAGGCGCAGAGCAGATCCGCTCCATGGATAATCAGCTGATTCATCTCAGGATGCATCCTCGCTCTCCAGGGAAGAATAATTTTGCTGCTTCGGCAGTCCAAATGCCGCAGCAACAAAACCGTTATCTGAAGACAGTGAGTCAACATACAAAACTGCGTTCTGGGAGAAGACTTTTTTGCCTGCAGATGCTTTTTTGCCAGCGTGGCTGCAAAATAGTTATCCGTGATCTTTGAGTCAACGTACAAAACTGCGTTTTGGGAGGAAGAAGAGGAAGAAAAGGAATGTACAAAGCAATCTTGTTTGATCTGGACGGGACATTGACGGAATCCGGCCCGGGGATCATGAATTCCGTGAAGTATGCACTGGAGAAATTCGGAATCCGGGAAAATGATTTCACAAAACTCAGAGCTTTTGTAGGGCCGCCGCTGATCGATTCTTTTCAAAGATTTTACGGGTTGGATGAGGGAAGCGCTAAAAAAGCAGTGGAATATTACAGGGAATATTTCGTCCCGAAAGGAATTTTCGAGAATGAATTGTATCCGGGCGTGAGAGAAATGCTGGAAGAGCTGAAGCATTCGGGATACCTGCTTGCCGTAGCTTCCTCGAAGCCGGAGCCTTATGTGTGCCGGATCATGGATTATTTCGAGATCGCTGACTTTTTTGACGTAATTACCGGCAGCACCCTGGATGAGAAGCGCACCGACAAACATGAGGTGATCGAAGAAACCCTCGACAGGCTTGGAATGAAGGAGATGAGATCACAGGTTCTGATGGTAGGGGATAAAGAACATGATGTCTTCGGAGCCAGAACTTCCGGACTGGACTGCATTGCGGTTCTGTACGGATACGGAACCCGTGAAGAAATCGAAGCGGCAGCTCCGTTGAAGATCGCAGAGACAGTTGAGGAACTGACACAGTTTCTGACTGTCTTTGGTGACTGACTTCAACGCGGCTTCTGAAACTGACATGGCGCATATATTAAAGGCAGTTTTTTCCTGTTCCCTTCCCGTTAGGCCTGCTGCCCCTCACCGGCAGACGACAGCTTCCCTTCGACGGCTCTGCGATCAGTTACTGCTTCGTAATCACCCTGTGATCAATAAAGGAAGGTGATGAAACATGGCAACTGATAAATTAAATGAAATATATGATCGTATCTACGCTGATTCTCCTTTCGCTGAATTTGAAAGCGAAATAGGAAGGATGAAAGAATCCGAGCTTTTTAATCTGTGGCAGCAGCGCAACCAGGCTTCCCATTCAGAATCCTCGCGTTCCTTTGGGGAGAGAATTGCTCACTTTTTTCAGGATCCCCGGGTTGCCCGGATTTTCTTTTTCTCAGCTATTCTTCTCATCGTCTTCGGAATCATCCTGCTGCTGATTGCAAAATTGCAGAGAAAGACAGATAAACCGGACGATCATCTTTCTCTTGCGTCAACACCTGAAACAGGAACCATCACCAATATCATGTATCGGTCCCAGGGCAGGCAGCGGAAACGCTATGGCCTGATAGAATTTTACTACAATGGTTTTAATTATACCCTGGGGTCTTTTCTTCCGGATTCCCCCGATTATGACGTTGGCAAACAGATTCCGGTCTTTGTGAATACCCGTGATCCCCGGAAATCACAGCTTACAGTTTCTTACCAGACTGACACTTCACCGTTTCGGTCCATTGCCATGTGGTTTGTGATCATAGGAATCGCAATTCTTTTGTGCACGATTCTGTAAGAAGGCCAACCCGCAGCTTACTCTCCGCCTGTACCAAAGGCAAATACATAAAGTAGTTGAGAAGGAGTGATTTCTATGGTTTATGTAACAGCTGATTTGCATGGTTATCCTCTGAAGGATTTTCAGCAATTACTGAACCGTGCACATTTTTGCGATGATGATTTTCTTTTTGTGCTCGGAGACGTGATCGACCGTAACGGGGACGGGGGCATCGAGATGCTGCAGTGGATGACCATGCAGCCAAATGTGGAGCTGATTTTAGGCAACCATGAGGCTATGCTTCTGGCCTGTCGTTTTATCTTAGAAGAGGTAACAGAGGAATACGTAAGGCATCTGAGCATTGACAAAATCGGTTCTTTGGAGAATTGGCTCTACAATGGGGCGAAGCCTACGATTCTGAACATGCAGGCGCTCAGAAAAAAGGATCCGGAAGCATTGAACTCCCTGATAGAATATCTGCAGGAGGCTCCTCTGTATGATACGGTTTCCGCCGGAGATAAGGATTTCCTCCTTGTTCATGCGGGGCTGGGCGGATTTGATAAGGATAAACCTCTCTCCTCCTATGATCCCGATGACCTTCTCTGGTACCGCCCGAAACCGGAAGAACGTTTTTATGATGATGTCATCACGATTCTGGGGCATACGCCTACAAAATATTACAACATGCCGAACAGGATGCTGCAGACACCGACATGGATCGATATCGATACAGGCGCGGCGGGAGGCGGCGCGCCTATGCTTTTGCGGCTGGATGACCTGCAGCCTTTCTACATAGACTCCTGATATTCTCTGCTCTTTTTCAGGCAATTCCCGGTAAAACTCCGGCCGGAGGGTTCAAAAAAGCTCCGTTTCCGCGCTCAGCAAGGCTTCATGGAAACGGAGCTTTTTTCTGTTATTCATCTCTTACTGCAGCAGATCCTTCCAATTCGTGAACGGAGCAGGACGTTCACAAACAGTCTCGGTGTCTGCAAGCTGCCCTGTTTTTCCGCTCTGAATGATTTTTTCAATGACGTCCAGCACATGACACCCCATTTTCGCATCCACCTGGTGTGTACCGCCTTCGCGGATACTGCGCGCCAGATCGGCGACGCCCACCCCGCGGCAGTTATCGGAAAGCGTTGAAACCGGTTTCAGCTTCTGCCACTTACATTTCTGCGGATCATTATGAAGAAAACGGATCTCCCCGCCGAATTGGTTTGCGTCTCCCAGTGTCAGGATTCCTTTGGTACCCTGCAATGTAAAGTAGGCCAGATCCTCAATCGCGCTGTCTCCGTTGAGGGAAAAGGTTCCCGTGACGCCGTTTTTGAGGGTCAGCAGAGCATTGACCTGGGCTTCATTATCATAAATATATTCCACCCCGTATTCCGGGCTGTAGGGTATCATATTGGTACGATGCTTCGCGTAATTGCCCACCCTGGCAAAAACCTGATCCACCGGTCCGAGGAGAGAAACAAGCGCCGTGAGATAATACACCCCGTAATCATAGCAGATGCCCCCGCCCGGCAGCCGGAGAAACTTGAAAAGGCTTGCAAGAAACGTTAAATCCCGGTTCGCCGTAATGTGAAAGCTTGTCAGATCTCCCAGCATCCCTTCATCCAGCGCCTTGCGCGCGGTCTGAAAGGCGGATCCCATAAAGGTTTCAGGAGCCGCTCCCAGCCGCAATCCTTTTTCATCAGCCAGGGCAACCAGCTCCTGCGCCTGAGAAAGCGAAACGGCAATGGTCTTTTCCGTGTAAACATGCTTGCCTGCCAGCAATGCGTTTTTCACCAGCTCATAATGACTGGGCGCCGGCGTCAGTACAACAACCAGCTCGATCGCGGGATCCATAAATATTTCTTCCGTAGCTGCCGCACGGATTCCATATTGAGCAGCTTTGTTCTCCGCATGTTCCCGATGGCTGGCACTACAGCTTACCACATCCAGATTCTTAAATTTCTTCATCATATTGCTCAAGTAAATATCGCTGATCGCGCCGCAGCCAATCACAGCTGTTTTTACAGGCTTCATGTCTTCCCTCCGTCCCTCTTGTGTGTCTCCCGCTGCCGGTTCTCATAAACGTTCTATCCCGCAGGGCTCATACAGCTTACTTTCGAGGCTGTCAAAATCATACGGTTCCACAAACAGGCATGCAGTTCACCTTTAACGTCATATTCTTCCGCCTGAATCATAGCATAATATTTGAATGATAATTACAGGTTGCCCAGGGATATGTTGTTTCGATGCAATTCGGATCTACCAGAATCATTTCTTCCATAGCGTCTTCATGGGTCTTCATAACCAGCTCAATCGCTTCCTGCATCTCTTCAACGGCCTGATAACGCTGATCCGGATCAAAAGCCGTGGCCTTTTTTACGATTTCCAGAAGATCCTCATGAAGAAATAATGTGGATATCTCATCTTCCTCATGTCTCACATGAGGAAACCGTTTACTGTAATCATAAGGCAGCCGGCCGCCGCGCAGCATGAAAAACATCGTGATTCCAAGTGAATAAATATCCTCAGTGCCGGAGCACAGCTTCTCCAACGCCATCTCCGGGGCCATAAACTGATAGGTTCCCATACGGTGCATGAACTGTTTCCCTTTTTCAAAAGGGTATGTATGGGAAAAATCTCCGAGTTTGGCATTCTTGCCGGCAAACAGAATATTCTGAGGCTTCACGTCAAAATGCTGATACCCTTTTGCGTGTATAAATGATAAAGCCCTGCATGCATCCAGTATCATGTTCAGAACATCACCTGTCTGAACCTTATGAAATCCTCTGCAGTTATACCAGGGCTGGCCTAATTCCTGCAGAAGAAAAGACTTGTTCCCTTTCTCATAATATTTATGATACCTGATTACATAATCGCATTCCGAAAACATCGCAGCAGTTTCATATTCATGCTGCGCCATGGGCCGGGAACTTTTGTCATTCCATTCAATCACTTTTATGGCGTACCGGATGGTTCTTGACAGTTGATAGACATCTCCCACGCCCCCTTTTCCCAGGATGGCCTCGACCACACAGTCTTCCAGTTCATCCGGCAGCTCAGGACGATCACCCGGCCAGTAATGCCCCGGAAATGCCGGAATCTCCGGGATACGAGTGTCTGCTGCCGCAAACGTTTTCTCTTCCTGCTCAAACGGTACAGATTCGCTGTTATAGGTCATCATTCTTCTTCCTTTCGCTTATTTACGGATGGACGGTTCCAGGATGGTCGTCACGCTGTCGGCGTATTCTATGCCTTCTTTTTTTGTCAGCTGTATATCTTCCGCTTTCATGTTTTCTATGATTTCTTTCTGAAATGACAGATCCGCCGCCCGTACCATGACGGACTGCATGGTAAAATCCGACAGATGATAGTGTTCTTCATCCGGACGGACGTTAAAGAAGGTATCACATTCAAACCGGCAGTTACGGATGGTCACATGATCACAGCGGGAACGGGGCAGGTCTGTCCGCCCCTGCAGATCAAAGAATTGAGACCATGGATTGATGTTCAGGAAATTTGCGGCTTTCCCGCTTACATTTTCCATCAGGACATACTCATAATGCTGAGGCGTGTCAGGACGCAGCTTCATCCAAAGCAGATTGTAGCCGGTACCAACCTTGATGTTCCGGAGAATGATATTACGGCAATGGACAGCTTCTGAGCCAAAGGTCAGACAGCCATGGCAGAAGCCGTATTCGCAGTCTTCTATGATAATCCTTTCGTTTGAACCATTCTCCGGCGCTTCATCTGCCCAGGGACCTTTTCCTCCTTTTAAAGCCACAGCGTCATCATTCACTGCCATATAGCAGTTTTTAACGAGAACATCCCGGCAGGCGTCGATATCGATGGCGTCCGTGCTTGGCGCTTTTACGGGAGAGACAGGCGAAAGCATCCGACAGTTCAGATATTTCACATACTGACATTTGTACAGGTGGTTGGTCCAGAATGCCGCGTTCTGAAAGGTCAGCCCATGAACCAGCACATTTTTGCAGCGGGAAAGAAAGACAAGCCTCGGTCTCTGCTCATCCTTATTGGTGCAGTTGGGATTCCACTCCCTTCGAAACCAGAATTCTTCCCAGTACTTCTGTCCGTTCCCGTCTATAATTCCTTCTCCGAACATGTAAAATCCGTCCAGGCCTTCGGCGTTGATCAATGCCGGAAAATACCGGCAGCTTTGACCTTCGATCCGGGTATCGCATAAGGGGAAATCCCGGATATCCTCACTTCCCTTCAGCATTCCTTCTTTGGAAACATAGAGGTGTACGCCCTGCCGGAAGGTCAGGGCTCCGGAAACATAGCATCCTGCTGGTATGATCAGAACGCCTCCGCCCTCCCCGGCAGCGCGGTCGATCAGGGCCTGTATTTTTTCGGTCTGTACGGCAGAATCGGGGAAAATACCGTACTCGTCCAGACGGTAGTGCCTCTCGAATAAATCCAGGGTGACGGAAGGGGTATCAAAAAACCAGGGTGAAATCGGGGTACCATCAGGGAATAAAATATTTTGCATGTCTTTCACCTTCTGTGTTAAATACTTGACGCTCGGCTTCAGGGCTTACGATGGCTCCCGGATCAATGTCACATTTACTCTGCCGAGAAATAACAGGCGAACCATCTTCCGTCAATTATTTTTCTGATACGTCGCTCATGGTGACATCGATCCGTCCGCCTCTCAGGGTATGAGCCGAGCCGGCCAATAAGTTACCTCATCTCTTGTCTTTGTCGATAAACTCCAGGGTGATCGTCGACAGGACGGCAAATACGACGACAAAGATCAGGATATGGATCCAGTTTTTTACGACGTTGTCGGCTGAATACTCATAGTCCGGTTCATACATGGATTCCGAGACGGTGTTGAGAATGACTTCTTTGGTCTGATCCCGTCCGACCAGATCGAGCACGTCTCCCAGGGTCGTTGAGACGGTAAGTCCTTCATCCCGGAATCTCCGGACTGTTGCGTCCTGAGCAAGGAAGTCAACGACATCGCCAAAGGTTGTGACATATCCTACTTCCGTCGCGAGGATCTCATTCAGCGGTTCGAAATCCATGAGGGCTTTCAGAACCGTACCCACTGTCAGGTTTTCGATCAGGGTCTGGTTCCGCAGATCCTCGTAGGCATCTTCCTCGAGCAGATCCTCGCCGATCTCCCGGATGGTCATGATATTTCCTATGCTTGTGGAGCGAAGCGTCTCAATGGTTTTATTCTCTGTGCTGCCAAGCGCATCCAGCACCTGTCCTATCGTTACTCTTCCTCCTATTTCCACGTTGTCTACCAGATTCAGCATAGACGAAACCATGTCATAGGGCAGAGAGTTGATCTGCATCTGGGAGGCCATGGCTTTCATGCCGGGGCTGGAAATCGTGAGCATCACAATAGGATCCACCGAGGACGGAAGCGAAAACAGACCACCAGAGAAGATGAGCTGAAAAATCAGCACAAAGGGCATGATGGTCATGGCCGTTGTGGTTGTATGCACAAGGGTTGAGATCCACAGGGACAGAAGATCCGCGGCATACGTTACCAAAAGCATGGTAATTCCGACATCCGCAATCAGCCAGGGTGTGATCAGGCCCTTACCGGTAAAGTCCATTCCCACCAGATGCAGCACGATCAATGTCACGATTACCTGCAGCGTGCATAAGAGAAGCTGATACATCATATGGGCAAAGATATACGAACTGATATGCATACCGGAACGGTGTTCCCGCTTGACAACGTCCCGCTCCCGACAGACTACCTGGATGGAATTGAAGGATCCGTTCCAGATACATACACACACGATGGCGATGGTGCCCATCAAGGTTCCTTCCATGGTTTTTCCAAAATCCGAGCCAAGCGCAAAGCCCACAAGACCGGCAATCAGAGCCGCCATAGGAAGAACCTTCCAGTCGTTCTGGTACACAAACATACGCAGAAATTTTCTGAAGAAAATGCCGATCTGCTTTATGCGGCCGCGATGTCGTACCATTAATTGTACTTCAGAACTATTTCCGATCATCTCAGACATACTTCACCTCCGCATATTTCATAACAAATTCATCTGCCCGTCCTTCCCCGCCTTCTTCCTTCTGGTTGACGGACTTCACGATATCCTCCATCTTTTCTTTGCCGAAGAATTCCCTGGCTTCTGCAATACTGCCATAGAATGCCAGCCGTCCTGTACGGGAGCTGTCCTTGGCCAGTACGATTACATCGTCAAAAAGGTCGATCACGCGGTCCGGGGTATGGGTAATGACAATTACGATCTTACCGCTGTCCGCGACCTCGCGAAGCCGCTCAAACAGCTTTCTCGCCATCACGCCGTCCAGGCCGGAGTCCGGCTCGTCAAGGATAAACAGGGACGGATTCGAAAGATATTCCATGGAAATGGACAGACGCTTTTTCTGACCGCCGGAGAGCTTCTCTACCAGATGACCGGCGACCGCTGTAAGCCCGAAGATTTCCATTACCTCTTTGACCCGTGCCTTCCGGTCTTCATCGGAAATATCGAGGGAGAGCCGAAGCTTGGAAGCGTCCATAAGGGTGCTCTCCACGGTATCTTTCCCCCGCATCATCTCCTGCTGCGGAACAAAGCCGACCTCATACTGCATTTTTTTATATTGCTTATAGACATCGCTGCCGTTGAGCATGACTGTGGCGTCTGCCTTCTCATAACCGTTAACGGCATTTAAAAAGGTGGATTTTCCTGCTCCGGAACCGCCCAGCAGCAGTACCATGTGTCCCTGGGGAATTGCCATGTGGATGTCTTTCAGCAGGTAGGTTTTGTGGAAGAGCTCCCTCACATGGCGGTCTTTCAGGTTGATCGTGAGTCCCTGATCCATGACAGAGACGCTTCCATGGGTCGCAAGACGTTTCATCTCTGCTTTCAGGTCTTCAACCTTCCACCGAGGCTGATACTTCTGCGCACCTCCCCAGATCAGCATCGGAATAAAGCGCAGCTCGTCAATCACGCACAGGACAAGCCACCATTTACTGACGCCGTATACATGGATGAAGCCCCTGAAAATACGGATATTATAGACAAAATGCATGAGCATTACAGATACGAGAACTGCCATGATCAGCGGGGCAAAAGAAATGAGCTTTTCATTGTCCTTATTCCAGCGAAAAACAATATCCAATACCTTCAACGCAGTGATTGCGATACTGGTCAGGCAGAAAACACGGCCTTCCGGTTCACGGGAAGCACAGCGGGAAAGCTGATAATCCCTCACCCACGGAGCCAGTGCCCAGGCGCCTTTCAGACCGGATTTTCTCAGAAGCAACCAGGCTCCGAGAATATACAGTGATCTCATGGCAATAAAAAAAATCTTGTAGGAGTCAAACAACAACGTCAGTACAAGCTGTACGATATTGCTCATTCTTTTTCAACCTCCTCACCCTTAAATAACTCGTGTATATATGTTCTATAGCCTTTGCTTACGGCTTTACAGGAATTATTGTTTTCGAAGAAAATCCTGAAGTCCCGGCAACTTCGATGTCGAAAGCAAAATCAGACCTCGACTGTTTGTTATTTCTTCTGAAAGATCCGTTTCAAGGCAAAGATCAGCATGGAAAGACCGATTATCAGCACTATGACCGCCACAAGGGGCATTCCGTTTGGCGTTAACGGCCTGATCTGGGTCTGGCAGAGCTTACAGCCGCCTGAAAACAGGACACATCCGACAATCACCAGGATCACGTTATTGATCAGTTCCTTCAGTTCCCGGATCAGTCCGTCATATCCTGTCAGCTCCAGATTGACCTTCAGCCTTCCTTTCATGATGTCGGACAGTGTATCCGCAGCCATCTGCGGGATTCTGGAAACTTTCTTTCCGACGTCCAAAGCGCCTTTGCCCAGGGAAAGAATCTCTTGTTCCAGACTGAAGGATCTTTTCACCCGATCCATCAGCTTGTCTGAAATCAGTTCAAACAGATCCAGTTCCGGGCAAAGCTGCTCCATCACGCCTTCAATCGTCAGGAAGGACCGTACCAGCATCGTATACCGCCCCGGAAGCACAATATGATGTTTATCTGCAAGATCGCATACCTCGCCCAGCAGCGCCGAAAAATCAATATCGTTCAGGCTGCTGACATTCATGTATTTTGAAGACATGGCTTCCAGGTCTTCCTTCAGCTTATTCCGGTCTGTGCCGGATGAGCTTGTTCCGATGGCCATGACGCCATTTGCCATCCCGTCTATATCACCGGTCAGAAGTCCTACGATCAGATCCTGGAGAGCGTTCATATCTGTTTCCGTGATCTCACCGATCATACCGAAATCGATCCAATGAACCTTTCCTTTGCTGACCATGATATTGCCCTGGTGCGGATCCGCATGGAAAATGCCGGTGTCAAACACCTGATGCAGATAGCTTTCCAGAATATCCCTGCCGACCTGCAAGGCATCTGTCCCCTGCTCCGCGAGCTTATCCACTTTGGATACAGAGCAGCCATCCACAAAGGTCATCGTGAAGATGCGCTCTGTCGTCAGCTCTTCTATCACGGTTGGGCAGGTAACCGTTCCGTCTGCAAGAATGACTTCTTTGAAAAACTTTGTATTTGCCGCTTCAATCCGGAAGTCCAGCTCTTCTTTCGTGACTTTTTCAAACTCTTTGACGATGGTCAGCAGATCCATGGCATCCTCACCGTCTTCTGCGGGAGCCACGCCGCCTACCAGAGGGGCGAGTTTTTTCAGCAGCTCGAAGTCCTTCTCCATCATTTCCGCGATCAGCGGACGCTGCACCTTTGTGACGACCTTCGTTCCATCACGCAGAACGCCGTAATGAACCTGTCCGATGGAAGCGGAACCGATCGGTCTGTCCCTGAATTCCGAATAGATCTCACTGATTTTCTTTCCTGTTTCCGCTTCAATGATCGCGCGGACTACGGCAGGATCGAGTTCCTTTACGTTCTGTCTCAGCTTCTCCAGTTCCCTGCAGTAGGATTCCGGCAGAAGGTCAACACGGCTGGACATGATCTGGCCGATCTTGACATATGTAGGTCCAAGATCCTCCAGCGTCGTCCGGAGCTCCTCAGGGGTCAGCCCGTTCGCGTAAAAATTATGCTTCGCAAGTACTGCAAGCATCTGCGCCCCGCGTGTTTTGCTTTTCTTATCTTTGGACTGGATGTCAGTGGTCAACAGTTCTTTCAGCTTCGGAGTCATTTCCATAGGAGTGTGCTCAAACTGCTCTTTTACGCTTTTGAGGGCGCGCTGCAGTTCGTCTTTGTTAAAGACCGCAGCCTCCGGTTCCTCTCCGTCCTCGTCACCTGTTTCTTTTTTAGCTTTTTCTACAAGACTTTCCAGTTTTTTCTGGAATTCCTCCATCCAGTTATTCACCTTTTTTTCAAAGGAATAATTTTCTGAAAGCTCTGTTTCCTCTTCTATCGCGGTTATCTCTGTTGTTTCTTCAACGATATCTGCCTGCCTGCTTTTTGTCATCGGCCTTGTGTTTTTTGTCCGATTATTATTTTTCGATTTTTTACTCATCTTAGTGCCCTCCTTTATGCTTTTCTGATCGGCCAGACAAGAATCAATCGGACAATTCCGATGCCTGCCGCACACAGAATTACTCCTCCGATCACCTTTACAAAGGAATGGGCCGTATCCCACCAGGGATTGTTAAAAATGATGATGCCTGCCGCAAACAGGAGAATGCTCAGGATCATCAGGATCCACCACCATTTCTTTCCGGAGCGGCGGGCATACATCCATGCATGAAGACCGCTGTGCAGACCGTCAACCATCAGCAGGATTCCGAAAAGAACACTGAGAATCCTGAGAATGTTGTCACCGGACACCAGAATAAAAATGCCCAGAAGAATCAGGAGCATGGCGGCTGTGAACAGGATACAGTCGGAAAGCTTTTTGTCTCCGGCGATAAAATCCCAGATCATGACTGCTCCAAGCAGGATGATGACATAGCCCAGGATGCTGACCAGGGTCATGTCATATTGAGCTGGTATGGTGAGCATAAGGAGCCCAAGCACCATCATCACTACCGTTGAGATAACCGTTTGCTGCCTTAGTTTGTCTAAAGCCTGAAAAAGCATATCGTTCCCTCCTTTTTATTTTTTTCCTCTTCTTTTCCAAGTGAGTATCCGTAAAAAAGTCGTGGAAGAGGGACACAGCAGTAAAACTCGAATGCTTTACCGCTTTACTATATCACATCTTGGATATTTATATCAAGTTACTCCATGCTTTTTATGGATTCTTTTGTCTATTTTCAACTAATCCATCGCGAAGCAAAAGATGGATCCTCTCCTGTAAATGTAAGTCTGCCCCACTTCATTCCACACAAACAGGGAACCTGTCCTGCCTGGGCTTCACGAAACCCGGAACCCGACAATAACTCAGAACCCGACAATTTTGTACCTTCATCAGAGCAAAATATGAGCAGTCAAAGATGAAAAACCTCGTATATGTTCCGGGTATTTCCAAAATGAAATACGGCAACCGGATTTCACCGGAAGCCGTATCGTTTTCATCGTCGATTATCATTTCTTCTTAGCCATCATCGCAGGCTCCTTCGGAGTAAAGGTCACATTTAGGACCATCCCCATACCGTCAGCAAGACGTTGGAGCAGCCTGATGGATGGATTACGTGTACCGTTTTCGAGCTTGCTGATCTCTGTCTGTGCGATGCCGGTTCTCTCAGACAATTCCTTCTGGCTCATGTTCTGAGATATCCTGGCATCGATCATAGCACGGATCACATTCATCTCAGGCTGCATTTCAATATATGCCTCAGCAAACTCAGGATCCTGCATTCTCTTTTCTTTATACTCTTTCAATGTCATATTAATCACCTCTCAATCCTATTTGTCTGATTCTTCGTGGCGTTTTATCCAATCAGCCCGTCTGTCTCTCGCAAGCTTGATCTCGCCCGGTGGTGTCTTCTGTGTTTTTTTGGTAAATCCGTTCGTGACAATTATCCTTCCCCCGTGGAAAAAGAAATACAAAACTCTTGTAATATTACTTCCCTGCTTACAGCGTAGTTCGAATATTCCGTCACCTAACGATCCGGAATAAGGTAAACGAAGCTTCGTACCTTTTTCTTCCAATATTTCCATCAATGCAATCAGCTTGGCAGCCATCTTTCCATCAAGCGAATCCAAGAAATCGGATACCGGTTGTTTTCCGTCTTTTGTTTCGTAAAATTCAAGCTGAAACACGTCGTTATCCTCCTGTGTTCATTTATATTATATGAGATATAACTCAAATTAGCAAGTTCAAAGATCCCGGTAAAAAACCCAGGTCTCAACAATAATGTACCTTCATCAGAGCAAAATATGAGAAGTCAAAAACAAAAAAAGAAGTTATAGTATAAAAGAACTATCACGATTGATTATGACTGCATAGACAAAAACCAGATTCTGCCGATGACAGTTCAAACGAAAGGAGACGCAAATGGCGGTTAAATGGGGTGTTTTGGGTACTGCGAACATAGCAATGGGCTGTACGATTCCGGGTATGAAGCAGGCGGCAAATTGTGAACTGTACGCGATTGCCGGAAGGAATGAAGAAAAGGTCAAAGATTTTCAGGAGAAGTTCGGATTTGCCAGATCCTATATCGGATATGACAAGCTCCTTCAGGATCCGGAAGTGCAGGCAGTTTATATTCCTCTGCCGAATTCTCTGCATAAGGAATGGGTGATCAAAGCGCTCCGGGCCGGGAAGCATGTCCTTTGCGAAAAGCCGCTTGCCCTGAATGCAGAGGATGCCAGGGAGATGTTCCGGGCCGCAGAAGAAAACAAGGTTCTTCTTATGGAGGCCTATGCTTATCTGCACAGTCCGTATATCGCTTCACTGAAAGAAGAGATTGCATGCGGGGCGCTCGGAGAGATCGATTATATCGAAACCGCCTTTCTGACCTCCGGTTATGAAGAGGATATCCGAATTCACAAGGAAACCGGCGGCGGAGCCATGTATGATCTGGGCTGCTATTGTACGACGATGATCCTGTCCCTGGTGGATTCGGAACCGGAGCTGGTGATGGGCAGCGCCGAATTCAACAGCTTTGGCGTAGATGTCTTTACAGCTGCTCTGATCAGGTTTCAAAACGGAGCGAGAGCCGCTTTTAATGTGGGTATGCTTTTCCAGACAGGTTCTTACGGAAGGCAGGACAGATTATATGTTCACGGATCAAAGGGGATGATTCGCTCAGATGTGGAATATAATCAGGCAGGCGAACTAAGCTATCGATTGATAACGACGGAAGGAGAAGAAACAGTAAAAACCGTTCAGGCCGGACAGAATTACGCACTGGAAATCGAACAGCTTGGAAGATGTATTGAAAATGGGGAAAAGCCGCACATTACTCCGGAGTTTTCCGTCAGAAACGCTGCATTGATGGATCTCATCCTTGACCGGATCGGCTATTGAAGAAAGGAAAGATGAAAATGAGTATTGATTTAAGTAAGATGCCAAAACTCGGCTTTGGAATGATGCGCTTGCCCCAGACTGATCAGAAGATTGACCTGGAACAGGTCTGCAGCATGGTAGACCGGTATATGGAAGCGGGCCTGAATTACTTTGATACCGCCTATGTATATCATCAGGGAACCTCTGAGATCGCCGCGAGAGAAGCGCTTGTAAAACGATATCCGCGGGACAGCTTTATGCTGGCCACAAAACTGCCGGCATGGGAAATCAAAGAGCAGTCGGATGTAGAGAGGATCTTTCAGGAGCAGCTGGAAAGAGCCGGTGTGGATTATTTTGATTTTTATCTGCTCCATTCTGTCGAGGACGGAGCCAATTATGAGACGTATGTGAAGTATGACTGCTTTGACTGGTGCATGCAGCGTAAGGCAGAAGGCAAAATCAGGCACTTTGGCTTCTCATTCCACGGCAGTCCGGAGCTGCTGGAAACGATCCTTGATGCGCATCCGGAAGTTGAATTTGTCCAGATTCAGTACAATTATCTTGACAGAACCAATCCGGTGGTACGTTCCCAGATGCTTTATGAGATCCTTCATGAAAGAAATATCCCCATCATCGTTATGGAACCTGTGCGAGGTGGTATGCTCTCCAGCATGCCCCCGGAAATCGAAGCGAGATTTAAGGTAAGACAGCCTGAAAAATCCATCGCCTCCTGGGCGCTTCGATTCGTAGGCTCCATGCCCGGAATCATGACGATTCTGTCCGGCATGTCCAATGATGAGCAGATGGAGGACAACCTTCATACCTTTACCCATTTTGAGCCTCTGGCGGAAGATGAGTTCGCGATTGTCAATGAGATAACTGACGAACTGATGAGCATGCCGCAGATCGGCTGTACAGCCTGCCGGTATTGCTGTGACGGATGTCCTTCACAGATCAGCATCCCTGACGTTTTCCGGACAATCAATACCCTGCGCCGCTATCCCGACGACTGGCGGTCAAAGAATTTCTATTCCGGGCTGATCCAGAGAAGCGGCAAGGCATCCGACTGCATTGCCTGCGGCCAATGCGAAAGTGTATGCCCGCAGCACCTCCCGATTATTGAGCTGATGAAAGAAGCCGCAGGGATACTGGATCAGAATTGACCAAAGCTATCCTATCGCTCTGACGAGGCTCTGTTTTTCATCTTGTTCCGCACGATTCTTAAGCTTTGGATAAATCTGAATTATAGTAAACGACATTGAAGTTCTTATTTTGATCCATTATGATGATAGATTTTCCGGTAAAGTAAAACATCAAAGTAAAGATATCTTTGACGTTCACTATAAATAAAATTGAATAAAGAAGATCTTGCTTTCAGGATAAAAACCGAGGTAAAACAGCTTAAACAGGCCGTTTTACCTCGGTTTTTTTGTTTTACAAAGATAGACGCATATCTGTGTTACGCAAGAACTCCAGTCGCGGCCTTCTCCTTTTCAAATTCCCTGTAGATCTGAGCCAAACCGCCATGGGAAGTTTCACGATATTTCTCATTTAAATCCAGCCCGGTACGGTACATCGTTGCGACCACTTCGTCGAAGGAAATTTTCCGGGTGGTATAAAGAAAACGGGAGAGATTGACTGCGCTGAGCGCACGCATGGCAGCTACCGCATTCCGCTCGATACAAGGGATCTGGACAAGTCCGTTGACCGGGTCGCAGGTTAATCCCAGATTATGCTCCATAGCAATCTCAGAAGCATATTCGATCTGATCGATATTCAGGCCGTACAGTGTAGCGACAGCCGCTGCGGCCATGGAACAGGCACTTCCGATCTCTGCCTGACAGCCGCATTCCGCCCCGGAAATACTGGCGTTGGTGCGGATGACATTGCCGATCATCCCGGCTACAGCCAGGGCATTGAGGATCTCTTCTTCCGGAAAGCCTCTATCGTGATACATATAATACAGGATGGAAGGAAGCACGCCGCAGCTTCCGCAGGTCGGAGCCGTTACTACAACGTTTTCCGCCGCGTTTTCCTCGCTCACGGCATATGCGTAGGCCGCAATCAGCCGGTTCATGGTCACATCCGCGCTCTCATTATAACAGCGCTTTTCATAGAGAAATTTCGCCTTCCGAAGGAGTCCCAGACCGCCGGGCAGGATTCCCTCCGTCGATAACCCACGCTCCACGGAATCCTGCATGGCCTTCCATACCTTTTTCAGATATTCCCGAAGGGACGCCCCCTCCAGAATATAGATCAGCTGCAGGAGATTTATTTTTTCCTGATTGCATAAAGAAAGAATCTCCGTAAAATTCTTCTGCGGATATACTTCCTTATCCTCCTCCGAGGCTTCGTTTTCAATCCGGATGGAACCTCCTCCGATACTGAAAATCCGGACGGACGCTATCTCCTTCTCTTTCTTGAAGGCTTTGAAAAGCATGGTATTCGGATGCGGAAGATCCGTCTCTTCTGTATTGAAGATGATCTGAGAACCCGGAAGGCCCTCCCGGATCGCCTTTGCCGTACCATGTCCTTCCCCTGTAAAGGCCAGAGATCCAAAAAGAGTCACCTGATAGGCATCCGCGTCCGGGTAACGATTGCCAAAGGTCTGAGCCGCATGGAAAGGACCAACCGTATGAGAACTGGAAGGACCATTTCCGATTTTATATACACTGGTGATACTTTTCATGTCGGATTCCTTTCTGCTTACAAGACAAAGCTACAATCAGATCGGAAGCTTTCTTCCCTCTTTTTTCCAGGTCATGAATTCAGCCGTTGCCGTGAAGATCACATCACCGGAGGAATTCAGTGCCGTTTCCAGTGAATCCTGGATTACGCTGACAATAAAGCCGACTCCTACGATCTGCATGGCGATATCATTTGAAATTCCAAACAGAGAGCATCCGAGAGGAACCAACAGGAGGGAGCCGCCAGCCACACCGGAGGTTCCGCAGGCGGAAAAAGTAGAAACGATGCTGAGAAGCACTGCCATCGGGAAGGTAACCTTTGCGCCTACCGAAAAAGCGGCTGTAAGGGCGAAAGTCGTGATGACCGCAGCGGCTCCGTCCATATTGATGGTGGAGCCCAACGGAATAGAAACAGAATACATGTCTTCATCCAGGCCCAGCTCTTTGCAAAGCTCCATATTCACAGGAATATTCGCGGCAGAGCTTCTGGTAAAGAAGGCTGTCACACCGCTCTGCCGGATACACTTAAAGATCAGGGGATACGGATTATGCCGCAGCGAGATTCCTACAATAATCGGATTCACAACCAGCGCCACCAGCAGCATGGAAACTACCAGCACCATAACCAGTTCTCCATAGGTCGTGAAAATCTCAAGGCCGCTGGAGGATACAGCGTCAAAAACAAGGCCGAGAATACCAAAGGGAGCACAGCTGATCACCCAGCGAACCACCTCCGATACGCCGTCTGCCAGATCTCCCATAACTTTTTTCGTCTGATCGCCGGATCTTTTTAAGGCAACTCCAAGGATCACTGCCCAGAAAAGAATGCCGATATAGTTTGCTTTCGCCAGGGCGTCCACAGGGTTTGCGATGACGCTAGTCAGAAGGTTGAGAATAATGACTCCCATGCTGTCCGGAGCCGTATATCCTTCCGCAGCCTCCAGACCGCCAAGGGATATGGTAACCGGATGAATAAAATTCACCGCAACGGCTACAATTGCCGCGCACAAGGTGCTGAACAGATACAAAAAGATAACTGTCCTGAATTTTGACGCATTTCCGCCCTTTGCATTGGCAAGAGAGGATGATACAAGGACGAAAACCAGAATCGGCGCAATGGCTTTGAGGGCTCCGACAAACATGGTTCCAAGGACGCTGATCCATGTCCACCCGGGAACCGTCAGTCCCAGTATTGCTCCGATCACAAGTCCGATACAGATTCTGACGATCAGGCTCAGCGAATTCCATTTTTTCAACAGCATATTGATCTCCTCCGTTTCATATTCGTGTACAATAACGTTACCGCATGGTGCCAATTATGTTTCTGTTGTCGATTTTACCATACTGTCGTTGCATTTACAAGAGATAACGCTTATTTCACAGGGTTGTTTCGGCATCATGCAGAATTCATCTCCTGCCTGCACCGGACGGGAAAAGTGCGGGTCATCCCGATATGCCATTGCCATCAACTTCTGCGGCTTCCCAGTCTGTAAGCTTTCTTGTCACTGTATCAAAGGAAACCCCTATCTTAAATAACCTCCTGGAATCCGCTATAAAAGGAAGGGTATAGTCTTTACTGTCAATCTGGGCCAGCGCCGCTTTTGCCGATTCGTCACGTTTAAATTCAAACAGGTATATATAATCTTTTGTCTGTATCCTGCAGTCGATCCTCCCCGAATAAGTATGCATTTCACACAAGACGAACTTCCCCAACAAAGTAAAGACAACATAGATAACGGATTGAAAATAGTGCTCGAAAGGATCCGCTTCTCTGGTATACGTAATTCCTGCAAATAATGCAGTCAGAACATCTCTTACTTTATTCAGATTTCCTGTTTCAATGTATTCATCTAAACTGAATATATCCAGTCCATTTCCAACCGTAGCATTCGGCACATAGGCAGGCATCAGGCTTTCAAGAAATCCGTACTTCACTTCGTCATTTGGAAAACAAAGGGTATAGCGTTTTCTTTTTCTGTCATAATCATAGATCGTAAGATATCCCGTCTGATACAGAAGCGGTACCGGGTCGGGCGAATCACCTGTATAATCCTTTAGCATAGCTTCCGCAGCATATATCGTATGATCAGAAAATTTACGAACATCAAAATGATTATCTCTCAATTGATGGATTAAAAAAGTCGGTGTTCCGGTTTCGAACCAATAAGAGCCGAATTCTTTATCAAGAAAAGCTCCAAATAAGCTGTACGGGTTATAAACGGCAGCTCCATCGGGATGAAAGTGATAGCCATCATACTGGTTTTTCAGGGCAGTCAGACATTCTTCTACTGTCATTTTCTGTTTGCCGGCAAGAAGAATAACCTCGTTCATGAAATAACTCCTGATCTCCTCTTCTGTAATCCCGCAAATGCCGGCATAGTCCTCTGTCATTGAGATGTCCCTTAATTGGTTCAGATCACTGAAAATACTTACTTTATGAAACTTTGTAACACCTGTGATGAAAACAAACCCGATATATTCGTCAAAGCTTTTCAATGTGCTGAAAAAGCCCTTGATTACTCCCTTATTGTGATCCTGCAGTTCTTTACTATCAATGACGTCCAATAGCGGCTTATCATACTCATCCACCAAAACCACACACCGTAAGCCGGTTTGTTCTTTTGCAGTTATCAGCAAATTCTGAAAGCGTTCGCTTAACGTGCCTTGCGTGCCGCATGAATACTGCTTTTCCCATCTTTTTAAATGAATGTTCAGCGATTCTTCCAACGCCCCTGTTTCCATATAGTTTACGCCGTTAAAGTCGAAATAAAACACAGGATGCGGTTTCCATGCTTCAGGATTATTTTCCTCCAGTTTTTCTATCGCCAGATCCGCAAACAATTCCCGCTTCCCTTCCCAGTATGTTTTCATAGCAGAAAGCAGGAGACTTTTTCCGAATCTTCTGGGGCGGCTGAGGAAATAAGGCTTTCCTTCATGTATCAATCGGTATATATATGATGTTTTATCCACATAAATATATCCATCCCTTCGAAGCCCCTCAAATCCCTGAATCCCTAAGGGCAGTTTTCTTAGCTCAACCTGTCTGTCAGAGTTAACATCGTTCAACATCTATCCCTGCCTCCGGTAAGAAAAGTCATCAAATAATTTCATCGGCAAAAGTCTGATTCTATGAATTCAGATAAGTTCCCATATTCCAGCCCTCCATCTGTACCGCAAAATTCTTCTCATTATTGCTTCCCGTCAGGCGCTGAACTATCATGCCTTAACGATTCTGCACCTATGATGCTTGAATTCCGGACTATCATTCTTTCTATCTTTACTATACGTAATTGCAATAAGAAGTAAGTTTCCTTTATAATGCTTAAGCCGATCCATGTACTTCTGGCGGTAAATTTGCTCCAGCCCTTCGGTTTCATCCTTATCATATTTAAGCTCTAACAGCAAAGCCGGAAAATTCGGATACTTCGGTGATGGCAGATACGCAATATCAGCGTATCCTTTTCCCGTAGCCAATTCAAGAATGGTTGTATAATACTTTTGAGCCGCATAATATGCCAGCTGGACACAAAAGCTTAACGCTTTTTCATCATTATATGTTTTGCTCTCTACCTGGTTATGAGCATTCTCAACCAGTTCAGCCACTTTATCTTCCTTCATTGCCCAGGTTGCTTTTAAAAGTTCCATAGACAGATCAAATGCCTGGAAAGCGGAAACCCACTCTTGTGAATTTGTGGAGGTTTTGAATTCATCCAAAATCTCTTTATTAGGAATAAAGACTTCACCGTGTTCGGAATCGATCCCTCTTTGCGTTTGTCTGCCTTCATACCCAAGATATCCAAGATGAATCAGCAAGGCCAGGATGTCATCCTTGCTGTGAAAAGTCATCATATCATTCTGATAAGCCTTTAAATTTACCTTTACGCGTCCTCCGTCCATCAATAAGGCAATGGTTTCTTTCAAGCCGTCATAATCCAGACGGATATAGTCTGCTAATGCTTCGTAGGTTTCTGTTTTATTCCAATAATTATCCACAGATCCACTGCGCATAGCTTTGACAACTGACAGTGGGTTATAAATTGAGATTTTACGTCCTTCATAGTCTCCCTGGCGAAATAATCTACGCATGTCAACCGGAATCATATCGCTCAAACGGTATCCGTCATACCAGTTTGAAACGGATTCAAAATCCATTTCGTAAACATGGCATAACTCCTCTACCTCTTTTTCTGTAAAACCGGTAAATGCCGCCAACTGCATGGGGGCATTCATAGAGTACTCGTCAAACATATTCAGAGCAGAATGTTCTCCATATTTTTTTATGGGAAGAATTCCTGTCATATATGTGAGTGACAAATAATCTTTGTTTTTCAGCCAATCCCGTAAAAAGTCAAGATATTTTGTCTGTCCTTTGCTGTCATTCTTCCATACCCGGAACACGGCGTCCCATTCATCGATGATAACGACAAACTGACGACCCGTTGTTCCATATATTTTATTCATAACGGTACGCAGGTTAATCCGCTTCCCAAAATTGATTTCAGGATAATCATTCATGAGTTCTTCTGTTACTTCTTCGGTAAGGTAGGACAGCATCTCTTCAACATTTGCGCTGTCTTCCAGGAAATCTGTCATAACAAGACGGATCACATCAAACTGACCGAGATACGTATCCCAGGAAATTACCTTATCTCCAATATGCACTTCCGGGCATCCTGCCAGTTTCCGCGTTTCAAACAATTCACGGCTGTCAGCCTTCCTGTCATAATATGCGCAAAGCATTTTTGCGGCTACGGTTTTCCCAAATCGCCGAGGCCGGGATACACAGATATATTTCTGCTCCGTTTTCACGACAGAATTTATAAACTGAATCATTTCTGTTTTATCCACATATATCTCTGAATGAATCACTTCCTCGAAAGCGGTTTTGCCCGGATTTAAATATGTTCCCACAATGTCCCCCCATAGAAATAGAATATGATTCAGATATCATAAGCGTCTGGCCTTTTCCATCTCATCCAGTCCGATCTTCATACCTCAGTTATTTGCCACACGGTATATGAATCTCTATCCCAGAACCCACAGTCTGCAGACCGGATAGATCTCATTCCAGATATTTCCCGGCAAGTTCTACATCGCATTCATCCTTTGTTCATGAATTCAATCACACAGGTATGCTCTTTTGATCTGGAATCATAACTGATGCCTGCCAGAATCACTTCCCCGCCATATTGTTCCAGAAGCTTTCCGTAACCTTTTTCCTTAATCTGTCGGATCGCTCCTTCCGCGCTCCTGTCCCACTTCAGTTCTATGACCATAGCCGGAAGCGGTGAATTTCTCTTTGGCAGGAATATAACATCCGCCACACCATGACCGGAAGGCACTTCCTCCACTTTTGCATACTGATCCACACAGGAAATGTAAGCCATCTTTACTACATAGCGCAGGCTCTGTTCATTATTGTAAAAGGTCGGCGCATATTCTGAATCATGCACTTTCCGGATAGCCGCTGCTACCGCTTCTTCATTTCCGGAAAGTGTATCTTCGAGCAGCCTGTCTGAACTGCGCACCAGGTTTATCAGATCTTTATGCCTTGCCTTCCGCAGGAGTTTTTCGAACCCGGTCCTGATCTCCTCGTTCGGTATCCTGGCCAGCCCGGTAAACACCTCATCCTCGCCATAAGAATCCTTTATTTCCTCATAAGTCAGATATCCAAGATGAATCAGCAACGTCAATACATCGTCCTTACAGGTAAAAGTCTCCACATCATTATTGAATGAATCCGGATCCACTTCAATACTCTCTCCGGCGATTAACCTTGCAATGTCCTCCTGAAGTCCGTCCTGATCCATGTCAATATAGGTCATCAGTGCTTCCGCAGCGGATGTCTTTTTCCAATAAGACTTAAACTTTCCGTTTTCGATGGCCTGCATCACGGAATAAGGATTATAGATCGAGCGACAGTCTCCCACAGTATATCCGTCATACCACATTTTCATGTATGCAAAATCGCGGCCTGATGTTTCACAGACCTTCTTTACTTCCTCTTCCGTAAAGCCTACGTATTCCGCAAAATCCAGCGGATCCAACATGGAGTATTCCTGAAAATCAGAAATCGCCGACTGTGATCTGTCCTTTTTGATAGGAAGGATGCCCGTCAGATATGCAGCGGCTACTGCCTTCGGCGTGAAGTTATTATTTTTAAACCATCCCCGGAGCAGATACAGATAACGCGCCTGTGCCTCCTCGTCATCCTTCGCTTCCCGAATCACGGCATCCCACTCATCAATCACAAAAACGATCTTTGTCCCTGTAATCCGCACCAGCTCCAGGAGACAATCGTTAAGTTCCTTCTGTGATGACAGCTCCGGATAATAGCTTTTGACCTCTTCCATGATCGCGGCATCGATGAGCATCGGAATATTCTGCAGGGGAATGGCATTCTTTCTGGCACCGGCAGCAAAGCCCGACAGATCAAGATCAATGACATGATACCTGTTTAAATGTGTTTCATATCCGGCATCCCTGCTTATGTTAAACTGCCCAAACAAGTCATGGGAGTCACAGGACTTATCGTAATACGCACAAAGCATCTGCGCGGCATAAGACTTTCCGAACCGGCGGGGTCTGCTGATACAGATCAGGTTCTTTGTGGTGCCTATCGCCTTGTTGATCAGGCTGATCAATCCGGTCTTGTCAACATAATTGTCACTGATGATTCTGGCAAAGCCATCATTTCCCGGATTCAGATAAACTCCCATGTTCCATTCCTCCCATTCACGCCCTCCTCGTAACCTGCAGCCTGTCAGACCTCAAAGCTTTCTCCGTCTCATCCAGTCCGGTCTTCTCAATCCCAGCTTTTTTGCCACACGATATATGAGTCTCCATCCCAGAACCCACAATTTACGGACCGGGTAAATCGCATTCCAAAACCGGGAATAGAGTATGTAACAGCGGTCATCAGTATTCCAGGCTTTCCCATTTCGAATAAAGCTTCGAAGCACGCCGATCACAGCTTCATCCGGAACATATTCCAAGGCATAGGTATTATCCCCGCGGATCAGATAATAATGATCCTTCACCTGAATGACACGATGCAGCACATAGGAAACGCCGCGTTTATATAAAGCTACATCATATTTATTCAGTCTCCCCTGAGGAGGTTCTATCACGACGATATCCTGATTCTGGTGCAGCAGCGGGAGCATGCTGACGCCTTTTGTCTTATAAACGATCCTTCCGTCCCTGGAAAGGATTTCTTCAAATGTGCTCATATTTCATTTCCCAATATGCAGATATTTTCAAGCTTTTCCAGCCCTCATATGCCTGCCGCATCATATTTTTTTACCAATGCGCTTTTCTGATAAAACGCGACTCCGTAACAGGTCAAATCATATGCATCCAGATCTTTTGCATATTCCTGATCCACAATCTGATTCAATACTTCAAGACAGTCATGCTCCATCTTATCCCTGCTGTCAGATTTCTTTGCTTCGATAACCAGAGCACGACGGTGTGCATCATCGATCAGTAAGATATCCGGTCTCCCAAGACCGCGTTCCTTATTGCTCTCAACTTCATAGCCTCTGCCCACAAAAATCCCGGCCAAAAATGCGTGGTAATAGTCTTCATGGTAATCCATGAAACTGATGGTCTGCCAAAGCAGCTTTAAAATTGCTTTACTTGCGGCAGCCTCATCTCCGGTCCACAGAGCCTCCATCATGACCTTCAGTTCAGCCATGTCCACATGATCAGAAAAATATTTTACGACTGTATCCCGGAAAATGCCGGAGATTTCCCTGTTCGGAATTGCAAGGGCAATTGTGTTTCCCTCTTCATTCGGGTCAGCCTTTGTCAGATATCCCGTCATCATCAGGACACTCCACAGATTGTCCTCGGTCTCGTGAAGAGAATCATATGTCAATTCATCCGAGATCGTCTGGATAATACTCTCTCCGTTCATCAAGGTTTCAAATTTCCGCTTCACCTGAAAATCCGTTCGTTCCACAAAATCCCGGATGATTCCATTCCCACTGGTATTCTTCCAGTAATTTTTCGGCTTTGCTGTTTTTCGGTACAGAAGGTCAGAAACATAATTCATAACATCCCAGGGACAGTACATAGAATGACAGCCGAATACATACCCATCATACCATTCCTCAAAAATCTTTTGTTTGTCTTCCAGGCAAGCGGCTTTCAGCAGAGTGTCCAGCTCCTCCTGCGTAAATCCGAAATACCCGCCGAACCTGTCATCCAGAACAGAATAGGAAGTAAAATTATTCACACCGGTAAAAATACTTTCTTTCGCAATCTTAAGACATCCCGTAACAACTCCGAACTTCAGGTAATCATTGTACTTTAAAGCTGTACTCATGATGCCGCGGATCATTTCAAGCATCTGTGGATAATACCATTCCCCACCTGCTTTCTTCTCGTTGGCCTTCGCCAGGGGAACATCGTACTCATCGATCAGCAGGATTACGGGCTTGTTATAAACCATGTACATCATCCGCATCATGGTTTTCAGAGAATCTTTAATATCTCCTTCATTTGGTTCTCTGGCTGCCAATCTGTTAAAAATATCCCTGTCCTCTTCAAGAATTTTATGACTTTCCCTCAGATTCACATGTTTTTTACAAAGATCTGCCAACACCACCTTAAGCATTTCATATGCACTGCCAAAATGAAGTCCTTCCACATCCTTCAGGCTTACAGATAAAACCGGATATCGATTCATCCACTTATTGCAGAACTCTTCATGCTTCATGACAGAAAGTCCGGCAAATATGGATCTGCTGTCTCTGTTTATATCAAAGAAGCTTTCTATCATGCTCATCATCAGCGTCTTCCCGAATCGTCTCGGACGGGTAAAGAGCGTAACCACATGATCTGATGAATTCACCAGTTCATACAGTAATTCCGTTTTATCAACATAGTAGCAGCCCTCTTCTCTGAGCCTGTCAAAAATCTCTTCGCCTACACCTATCTTGATTGACATTTTACAATACTCTCTATATTCAACGCTATTTACTCTTCCATGTCCATCTTTGGAAACAACTTGCAAAATTTATATAATGGGTCTGACCCTCTCCCACGCCATATGAATCGCTTCCGGCGCAGCTTCACTTCTAAAACGAAAAAAATCCAGTTTACCGGACATAGTCTTCAAAAGATAAAGGCTTTTTTGTTTTGCAGTGTTTTCAGTCGGAAGATACGTCTGGCGCAGAAGCTTAGGGAAGGCTTTTCCTAAAGAGATCTCCTGTATCAGGTTTTCGCCCCGCTCCATTTCCGGCCGATGCTTTTGGTACATAAGAAGGTATCAGGCTCTCAAGAAATCCGTACTTTACTTCTTCATTTGGAAAACCCAGCGAATATCTTTTTCGTTTTGTGTCATAATCCTGAATGGTAAGATATCCTGTCTGATATAGCAGAGGAACCGGATCCAGACTTTCACCAGCATAGTCTTTCAAAACAGACTCCCCCGTATATATCTTCTGATCAATGATTTTCTGAACATCGAAGTGGTTATCCCGGAATTTCTTTATCAGCATTGTCGGTGTCCCGGTTTCAAACCAATAGGCTCCTAATTCTCCATCTGCAAAAGCACTGAGCAGACTATACGGATTATATACTCCCCCTCCGGCCGGATGAAAATGATAGCCATCATACATCTGTCTCAGCCCGGTCAGACATTCTTCATAAGATAAATCCTGTGATTTCGCCAGTTGTTTGATTTCCTGATCAAAATACTGTCTCATTTCATCTTCTGTTATTCCACATATGGATGCATATTGCTTTGTAAGCGAAATATCTTTTAATTGATTCAGATCACTGAATATGCTGATTTTATGGAACTTGGAAACGCCTGTAATAAAAATGAATTGTATCGACTCGTCTGCTTTCTTTAACGTGCTGAAGAAGCCTTTGAACACTTCTCTGATGTGATTCTGCAATTCCGGGTTATCTATTGTGTCTAATAAGGGCTTATCATATTCATCAATTAAAACAACACATCTTCTTCCTGTTTTTTGTACAGCCGTCTCCATAATTTTCTGAAAACGATCGCCCAGTGTACGGTTTTTATATTGATCGCCATAGACATCTTCCCAGTCAGAAAGCATGCCATCCAGAACCGCTTCGATTGAAGTTTCTATATAATTCTCTCCGTTAAAGTCAAAATAAAAGATCGGATATTTCTCCCAGGCATTTTCATTGCCTTTCTCCAGATTTTCGATAGCTAAACCAGAAAATAATTCCCGTTTGCCTTCCCAGTATACTTTCATTGTCGACAGAAGAAGGCTCTTCCCAAATCTTCTCGGTCTGCTGAGGAAATAAGGGACATTGTTATGCACAAGCTGGTAGATATATTCCGTTTTATCCACATAGAGGAAATTTTCTGTTCTCAGTTTTTCAAAGCCCTGAATTCCGATCGGAAGTTTTCTTCTGTTCATTATTTCAACCCTCTTTCTTGTTTCCACAATGTCCCCCCTCAGGAGCTGTGCAAAAATAACCCCTACAGACAGTGCTGGATAAATTCGTCCAGGCCGCATTGTTGTCAGTCGCCGCAGCGAGGCAGCCTGGGCGGATTTAGACGCGCCAGATGTAAAGTTCATTTTTATACAGATCCTAAGATATAGAATATGATTCAGAGCTCATAAGCTTTTAACTTCTCCGTCTCATCCAGTCCGGTCTTCTCAATCCCAGCTTTTTTGCCGCCCGGTATATGAGTCTCCATCCCAGAACCCACAATTTCCGGATCGGATAAATCGCATTCCAAAACCGGGAATAGAGTATGTATCGGCGGTCATCGGTATTCCAGGTTTTTCCTTTTCGAATAAAGCTTTTAAGGACACCGATCGCAGCTTTATCCGGAACATATTCCAAGGCAAAGGTATTATCCCCACGGATCAGATAATAATGATCCTTTACCTCACTGACACGATGCAGCACATAGGAAACGCCGCGTTTATATAAAGCTACATCATAATTATTCAGCCTGCCCTGAGGAGGTTCTATCACGACGATATCCTGATTCTGGTGCAGCAGCGGGAGCATGCTGACACCTTTGGTTTTATAAATGATCCTTCCCTCCTTGGAAAGGATTTCTTCAAATGTGCTCCTATTTCATTTCCCAATATGCAGATTTACTCTTCTATGTACATCTTTGGAAACGGCTTCTGAAAGCCGAACTCATTCCGCATATCGTTTATCTGATCATTATGGCAGATTGCAACGGCCTGGTCATTCTCGAGGTAAAAACCTGAAAATTAGCCATGAATCATGACAATAGCTTCCTCGCTTTCCGAGGGAGAGCCATAGCTTGCTCGAGAACAGCCCGCTTTAGCCTATCATCCAAATGTAACCTTTTATCACTGATTAAGAATAATTCTATATCATAAAGATAAGATATTCAAGGCGAATTTGGAACAGGCCAATATATTCTGAATTTTTACCGTTTCTTACACCACATAAGCCTGGGCTGCGAGATAACCTTAGCGAATCCATTATTTCACATACCTGTACATTCTCACCGCTCAGTACGAAATAATTCAGATACTCTTTATGTCCTTCAGAAGAATAATATGCATGAAGTGATATATCAGAATAAATGCAAAAAGAACCGTTCAGGGTAACTGAACGGTTCTTTCCGATGTTAATCAAATGAAAGGATGATGCACTCATTTCATCCTGCATTTCACGTTTGGATCCGCCAAGTACACCACGCATATGAGAAAGATACCAAACGTTCGTTGTCACTGCCTGAACTCTTGGGATTTCCTCAAGACAACCTCCTCAATAAAAAATCAGTCAATAATATACCCAGCGCTTACCATTTGTGAAAGAATATTATCCTCTGGAACATTCTGACCATGAAGATCATTGCTCATCTTCCAGGCAAGTTTAAAATCTAAAACCTTATGAACGGTAACGGTACCGTCTGGATGATAATATGTCATTGTGTTATTTGTTCCATTAAAATTAAAAAAACCCCCGACTACATGTTCCAGATTCTCTTCATCAATTACTTTTCTATCTGCCATGAATAAAATCCTCCGATTTATTATAATGTATATGCACTACAGCCTTCCAAAAATAATGTTGGACACTGATTTCCATTATTTCATAAGGATATTTGAGGCGCAATTTACCACTCCTTTACCTTAATTTCACTGTCATATTTGTAGCAACATTTATCAAATTTTTAGAGGGTTTTTCGTTTACTCATATTTTTTTAATTTTCGAATATTTTGCATATTGTTATACGGGCAATGAGTGATGTTATGCATTGCCCATTCGCCTATGTTAACAATATCTAAATCACAAGATAAGCGCTAGTGTCTCCTTTTATTCTTCATAAATATATACGGTGTAATGGAACAGTCTCTACAAAAAAGTGGCCGGAATACCAATACCCATACCAATACCAAAACTAAAACCCTCCGGTTTGTTTCGTGCGATCCGCTCTCACAATCCTTTTCTATATGAGCATCCCATCGGATTCCCACTTTACTACATAATTATAATGAGATACAGTAAAAAAGCTATGTTCCGACTCCAAACATGCTTACAGTGAGAACAACGTACAGTGAAAGCCTGCGTATAGCCGTGAGCATTTCTGGTGCTCAGTGGGCATCGTTTAGAAACGAGCGAACCGGAAAGCGAAGCCCAAGAGGCGAGACAGGGGGAGAAGCACCACTGCGAAGCGATCCTTAGAATCAGGCTTTTGTCGAAGCATTCATTAATCCCGCCTGAACAAGTCTCTCGTATACACCTTCTCTTCGACATCATCCAGCACCTTATCATATCTGTTTGCGATGATGGCATCGCAGCATTTTTTAAAGCGTTCAATATCGTTGATGACCAGGGAACCGAAGAAGGTGGAGCCGTCCTGGAGTGTGGGCTCATAAATGATGACCGTGGCACCTTTGGCTTTGATCCGTTTCATGACGCCTTGTATGGAGCTTTGCCGGAAGTTGTCACTGTTTGCCTTCATTGTCAGGCGATACACACCTATTGTGATAGGGCGTTCTTTTTCAGCGTTCCACATGGAATTAGCTGTATAATAACCCGCCTTTTCCAAAACACGGTCCGCTATGAAATCCTTTCTGGTTCTGTTGCTTTGTACAATTGCCTCTATCAGATTTTCCGGAACATCTTCGTAATTTGCCAGCAGCTGCTTCGTATCCTTTGGAAGGCAGTAACCGCCATATCCAAAGGATGGATTATTGTAATGACTGCCGATCCTGGGATCCAGGCATACGCCGTTTATGATATTCTGCGTATTCAGCCCCTTTACCTCCGCATAGGTGTCAAGCTCATTGAAATAAGATACACGGAGGGCAAGAAACGTGTTTGCAAACAGTTTGACTGCCTCTGCTTCCGTAAAGTCCATCAGCAGGGTGTCGATATCCGGTTTTTCGGCTCCTTCCTGAAGCAAATGGGCGAATATCTCAGCTTTCTCTTTGCTTGCCTCATCACATCCCACAATTATACGGGAAGGATAGAGATTATCATACAGCGCTTTGCTTTCACGCAGGAACTCAGGGCTGAATAGAATCCGGTCTGTATGGAATTTTTCCCTTATTTTTCGAGTATAACCTACCGGAATCGTGGATTTAATAACCATAATGGCGGAATCCGAACTCTTTAATACCAGATCGATCACCGCTTCTACAGCAGAAGTATCGAAAAAGTTTTTTTGCGGATCATAGTTGGTCGGCGCGGCAATAATAACATAATCCGCGGCAGCGTACGCTGTTTCACCATCCATGGTCGCGCTTAAATCCAGATGGCGTTCTTCGTGTTCCTTGAGAAATTTCTCGATATATTCATCCTGGATCGGACTTTCCCACTGATTAATTTTCTTTACTTTTTCCGGGACAATATCTACTGCAACAACATGATGATGCTGCGACAGCAGGACAGCCAGCGATAAGCCTACATATCCTGTTCCCGCCACTGCGATATTCATATCAATTACTCCCCCTCTATTAAACGCAGTATTATGCGTTGACTCGATGTCTTCGGATGACGATTTTGCAGCTTCGACGGTTGAACTGCCGAAGTTACAAAATAAGTCTTCCTACATTATATGCTCTATATGCTCTTTTGTCTGCCGAATCATACTATGATGCATCGACAAAAAGCCTGCTTCCAAGGATCGATTCACAGTGGAGCAGCTCCAGCAATCCTTTGAACACTTATCGTTCCACTATGCCATGATAATTCTCCCTGATAAAGTCATAGCTTTTCCTGTCGCCAATATCATATCTTTTTCCCGGCATCAGGTACGCATGCATGGCTGTCTGTGAGGAGAGCCATGCGGCAAAGCTTCCGGGAGCATCATATCCGCAGCCGGCTTCCAATGCCGTGGGGATTTTCAGCAGGTCTTCCGCCAGATAAAAGTAAAAGGGCGGAACCGCATGGTTCCCTTTTGGGACCTTTGGCTTTTCTTCATAGCTTGTGATCAGGCCATCCGCGTCAAATTCAATCACGGCGGTTTTTTGCAAGGCTTCCAGGCGGTTTTCCTCATGACACATGATACAGGAGGTCTTCCTTTTCCGGCTGTACTCCACAAACCCTTTCAAAGAGAAATCAAGCACGTTATCTCCCGCCATGACCACGCAATCGTCATGGATTCCGAGAGTATCCGCCGCAAACCAGATATCCTTGACCGCGCCAAGGCGGGTTTCATTTGAGGTCGTGCCGTCATCCAGAACCGTTATCTTTTGCGGTTTTTCTTTCGCCCATGACTGAAACTGTCCGGCAAATTTATGGTTCGAAATGACAACAAATTCATCAATCAGAGGCGAAAGATCATCCACCAGCCAGTCCAGGATTGTCTTCTCCCCTACCATCAACAAGGGTTTCGGGAAATTTTCCGTCAGCGGATACAAGCGTGTCGCGTATCCCGCTGCCAATATGATGCACTTCATAGTTTCACCCCATCCGCAGAATCGCAAAGGGCGCCGAGATATTTTCCTTTCAGATGAGGATAAACGGACAAATACTTCTCCTCCACCTCAGCCAGCACTTTGTCTGCTTTTTCCGGATCAATCAGTGACATACAGCAGCCCTTGAAGCCCGCTCCGCTGAAGCGGCCGCCATAGATCCCGTCGGTCTGGGTCATGATATGATAGAGGGTAATCAGCTCCGGACAGCCGCATTCATAATTCTCGATGCTGCTCTTTCCGCTCTCGAAAATCAGGCGGCCATAGGTATCCAGATCTCCGTTTTCCCAGGCTTTCGCGCCTTCCTCTGCCCGCCGGAATTCTCCGAAGTAATGTGTTGCCCGGCGGCGGAAGTTTTCCGGCAAACGTTCTTTGTACTCTTCAAACACCGGAATCGGAACATCGCGAAGGCGGGTATCCGCGAACTTCCCATACTCCAGACCGGCGTAAGCCAGAAGGCTGTAAGCAGCCGCCTTACACTCATCCTGTCTGAGATTGTATGCGGAAGACGCGAGGGATCTTTCCAGGCCGCTGAAGAAAACCGCGATCCTGAAAGGCTTCATCGCAGGATTTTTCGGAATCAGGGAATACGAATCATCCGCACAGTCAAGATACAGCAGCTGGTCTTTCCGGCACAGAATCTCACAGGACTGATCCAGCTTTCCGCAGTTGACGCCGACATATTTGTTTTCCGCAGCTTTCGCCATCATGATGGTATCCCACGGTTCCAGTTCGATATTGTTGACTGCCGCCAGGGCTGTCATAAAAGCAATGATCACGGCTGCGCTGCTGCTTAAGCCGCCGATCGGGAGGGTTCCTTCGATCACTGCGGAGATACCGTACCGCAGAGGATATTTTTCCAGAAGCTGCCTCGCGGCGCCCCTCATGTGATCCGCCCAGTCTCCCACCTTTTCATCCGGAATCCCATGAATATGGAACTGCGCCCTCTTTGGGAAATTCAGACTCTGCAGCTCCACAACGCCGTTCTCTTTACGGCTGTAGGCAATATGAATCCCCTTGTCGATCGCAAGACCATTGATTTTTCCATATTGATGGTCAATATGGGCGCCCAGCGGCGAGATCCGGTAAGGACAGAAAGCCACCGCCTGAGGCAGCCTTCCATAGGTATTTAAATATACTTCTTCACATTTCATATTTTGCTCTTTTCTACTATAAATAATTTCAGCATCCGGAACGTTGCCTATTTCACCGAATACAGAAACCAGATTGCGTTTTGTAAGTAAATGAAGCCTTCACCGCGCTCTTTAATACGAATGAATAGTATACGCACGAATTTACTGCAGATGCCTCTTACGCGGTGTAAGTCCGGAGCTGTAAACATAATCAAATACAAGCACCTATATTATTACACCACATGGTTCATTGCCGTGTAAATCTCAGTACAAGCTATACATGGATCATCAGCATTCATAATACTCTTTATACCACTGCGCAAAGGCCCGAAGCCCTTCCCGGATGCCAATCTTCGGCGTAAAGCCATAGTCAAGCTCAAGTGCCCGGGCATCCGCATAGGTGACCGGGACGTCTCCCGGCTGCATGCCTGTCAGCTCTCTGTGACCTTCGAAATCATAGTCCGGTGGGAGAACGCCTGCCCGGACCAGCTCCTCCTGCAGTGTGCTGATATAATCCAGAAGATTCTCCGGTTGTCCTCCGCCGATGTTATAAACCGCATAGGGAGGGATCGGAAGGCCGTCCGGGCCATCGGCTTTTTCCGGGGCTCCCTGCATGACACGGAACACACCCTCCACAATGTCATCAATATAGGTAAAATCCCGTTTCATATCGCCGTAGTTAAAGATCTGTATCTTCTGCCCGGCAGCAAGGCGTCTGGTCGCGCTATAATAAAACATATCCGGACGGCCGGCAGGTCCATAGACCGTGAAGAACCGCAGGCCTGTGGACGGAATATTGTAGAGCTTACTGTACGCATGGGCCAGCAGCTCGTTTGATTTTTTCGTCGCCGCATACAGGGAAACCGGATTGTCCACCTTATCCTCCGTACTGAAAGGCACTTTTTTATTACCCCCATAGACGGAGGAACTGGAGGCGTATACCAGGTGCTCCACCGTATATTTGCGGCAGGCTTCCAGAATATTATAAAAACCGATCAGGTTGGATTGAATATAGGTATCCGGATGGTCAATACTGTACCGAACCCCGGCCTGGGCGGCCAGGTTCACGACAATATCAAAGTGCCAGGTTCCGAATACTTCGTCCAGGAAAACCGGGTCTGCGATGGAACCCTTCATAAATATATGTTTTACCTCCGAAGCAGCCGCTGCATGGTTGATCTGCTCAAGCCTCCATTCCTTCAGGCTGACATCATAGTAATCGTTCATGTTGTCAAGGGAGACAACTGTGCCGGAACTAAGCTCCTTAAGAAGCCGCAGCACCAGGTTCGCGCCGATGAAGCCCGGGGACCCGGTGACGAGGATATTCTTTCCATTCAAATCGATCTTTTGTTTTGACATAACTAAACCTTTCTTTCTATTGTCACGAATGCATCGAAAAACGCTTTAGCTTTATTAGAACGGATTCATTCTTGCGATAACCTTCTGCCGCAAGAATCATGCTTATCTGCAGCATGCGAAAATACCTTTTTCTTTAAAGTCAATCAGACAGGCGCCTGTAAGTCAAATAATTACAGGCAGAAAACCACCTTTCATAGATGAGCAAATCTTAAATAATTATGATCCTGTTGGATAACCAGAACGGCAGAGACTCTGTATCTTTTACCATGAATACCAGAAGAAATGTTTTATGCTTGTCTATCATACCACAAAAAGGGCTCTCCTGCCACCCTTTATGAGGACAGAAGGGGGTAAATCCTTCTGTCCTCCGGAAATACAGGAGAACCCTTTTTCAACAGTTTTTATACTCGCGGGAACAATTAAATGGAATTTTCCACTTTTGTGCCGCGGTATATGCGGAAGCACTGAATATCCGTTCCGGATAATCAGTGCTTCCAGTAAAACGGCAGTTTCTTTCTCACGGAAGAATTGTATCCACTGCTGTCAGGAATGCGATCAGGCTGTCGCGGTTGACGCCCATACCATAATCATAGGAATTATTGCGGCCTTTGATCCGTACCGTAACCGCATCATGTTCCGTCAGGAAGGAAACGGCTTCCTTGGTCAGCGGCACATACGCATGTTCATATAAAGTGATCCCGTCCACGCCGCCTGTGTTCACCGCATCTTCGATCTCACAGATATCATTGCCTGAGGAAAAGATCACAGACTGTACATAAGGACGGCAGGCGCCTGTGGAATCAATGGTCATCGCGGGGATGATGTCAACGGTGCCTTCGGTGTCATTTCTTTTGACGACAACCTTAAAAGCGGTATTCAGGACGATCTGATCAATCGCCGGGCTGTCCACAGCCGGTGTACCGGCAGAAACCCCATTGTCAATGCTTCCGATTCCCTCCATTTTATCATAGGTGAAGTTCCACTCCGGATTCACAAAGGGATCCAGACTGGCCGAAGCGTCATCCATGATCAAGGCAAATTTATCCTCGACCGAAAACACGGCCGGATATTCTGTCCTGATTTTCTGATCCAGTGAGCCATCTGCCGACGCGGCGATCGACAGACGGGTAATCACGTCTGCGGTGCCGGTGGCAGCAAGACCGTTGGCTTCCTGGAAGGCACGTACCGCGCTGGCTGTACCGTTCCCGTAGGCGCCGTCCGCAATGCCGGCAAGGATGCCAAGGTTAATCAGCTGCTGCTGCATGGAAACCACATCTGTTCCCCCGCTGCCGACCGCCAGCGCTGCATCCGATGTAAGAGCCGGCAGATCTGCCAGCTGAATCTTAGGCAGCAGCATCTGGAACTCTGTCCGATCCACAAACCCGTAGTTATTTCCGTCATAGCCCACAGCCACCAGATCCGGGCCGGCCAGGCCGTAAAGCGTGAATTTTTTCAGTTTGACTACCGTAGTTCCTGTCTCACCGGTCTCCCCTTCTGCCGCAGGAGCCGTTTCTGTAAAAGCAGGCCTTACCGGAAGCGGCACTGCCTTACCGGACACCGTGACCTGCGCAGCCAGAACTCCTGTCTGGCACAGAAACAAACCACACACTACTGCTGCTGCTGTTGCAAACTTCATCCATGCTGATCTGCGCATCATTTTACCTCCGTTTTTACCAGGATGTTCCCGGAATAATAATTGTATGTCTTGTCACCGTTTGCTTCATACGTGATCGTATAGCGATTGTAGCTTTGTTTGCTTTTGTTAACCGGTGTAAGGCTCGAATTGAAATAGGCTTCGCCCGTCTTCTGGTTTGCAGCGTTAAAGGTTTCCTCCAGGACAGCGTAACCGGAGGAAATCGAAACCGGATTGCCGCTGCTGTCGTAATACCTGGTGCGGACAGTCCCGTCAGGCAGATACTCCTTCGTCAGGAAGGAAGAATAATCCTTTTTTGTGATCCGGCTGCCCCCGGTGTCATACCACGCGGTGTAGACAACCTTGCCGTCATCATTATACTCATTGACGAACATCGCGTACCCGTCGGTGCTGGCGATGATCTGACCGGAACTGTTGTAATACGTTGTACGCTGCACCTTGTTCTGGTCGTTGTAGATGTAGCGGATCACGGAGTATCCCTGTTTCACTGCCACACGTTCCAGAGCCGTCGAATAATACGCGTCATAAACCTTATTGCCATACATATCGTACCCGTTTGCCAGCACCGCATACCCGGATGTCGAAGCAACACGGCCGCCGTCCGCGTTAAAGTATTCCGTCAGAATCACCTTTTTATTATCATTGTACGTCTTACGGATCGCGGCATATCCGGCCTTGAGCGAAACCGGATTCCCGGACGTGTCATAATATTTCTCCAGAATATTATTCCCGTCCGCGTCCTGGGCATAGACAATGGACGCGTATCCATCCGTCGTCATAACCGGAAGTCCCTGCGCATCCAGATAATCCGTGCGCACAACCTTCTTATCCAGGCTGTAGGCTTTTTGGATATAGGCATAACCCCTGGTCTGCACCATCACGCTGCCGGCCGTATCATATCTGGCTTCCAGGATATTGTTTCCGTCCTGATCATAGGCGTTTACCAGCGCATGATAACCGTCCGTGATGATAACCGGCGCTCCTTCCGCATCATAGTACGCGGTTTTCACGACATTTCCGTTGTCATTATACTCCTTGCGGACAAAGGCATAGCCCTTTGCCTGTACCGCAATCCCGCCTTCTGCGTCATAATAGCCCTGCCAGATGACATTGCCTTTTTCATTGTAGGCTTTGCGCGTCTGGGCATAACCGTTGATCGTCATCGGCTCACCCTTGGCGTTTTTGTAGGTCTCCAGAATGGATTTTCCATTCTCGTCATACTGTCTGTCAACATACGCATAGCCGCCGCTTCCCGGAACCACCTGGCCATCCCCATCATAGGCGATCTCCCGGGTAACCTGGCCGTAGGCGTCGTAGGTTTTCGTAATATGCGCCTTGCCGCTGACGGCTACCGGCTGATCCTTCCCGTTGGTATACCAGGTATCCAGGATATGGCCTTCCGCATCCCGCGCATATTTGATCCCTGCGTAGCCATTGGCATTCGGAGCGGGTACACCGTCGATGCCCAGATAGGTTTCTGTGGCAACATAACCGTTCTCATCATAGGTTCTGGCGACCGCCGCATAGGTTCTGCCAACGGCTATCATGGGATTGCCCTCCGTGTCGTAATAAGACTCCAGGGTAACCTTGCCGTTCTCATCGTAAAGCTTCGTCACCACGGCATAGCCTGCCGTCGCGATCACAGGCTTGTCTTTGGTATCATAATAGCTTTCCTTCGCCACCCTGCCGCCTTCATCATAGAGCCTGGACAGAGCGGAATAGCCTTTTCCTTCGACCATGATCCGATTCCCGGCAGTATCATAATAGCCTTCCCAGGAGATCCGTTTCGATTCGTCGTAGCGTCTCGCGACCGCCGCATAACCCATTTTTGTCATGACCGGGGTCTCAACGTCAAAATAATCCTCATGGATCGGCAGATCTCTCTCATCATACTGCCTGGTCAGGGCGGAATAGCCTTTTCCGGGAAGCAGAACCGGAGAACCGTCCGTTCCGTAGTAAGCTTCCCAGGTGACTCTTCCGGATATGTTGTATTTTCGTTCTATCCGTGCATAGCCGGAAGTATTCAGCACCGGATACCCCTGGGCATCCTCATACCCTTCCGCGCTGAACTGGCTGCCTCCGTCGTACTCCCGATACAAAGCGCAATAGCCCGCGGGAACCTCAGAGGGCATCTCTTCCAGGTCATAATAAGACTCATGAACCATATGGCCTTCCTCGTCATACGCTCTTCTAAGAGAAGCATAGCCCTTGGCAGCAAGGAAGATGGGTTCTCCCTCCGTCCCATAATAGGCTTCCCGCACCATATAGTTGTTTTCATCATACTCTCTTTCCAGGGAAGCATAGCCGGCTGGAATGATCACCGGCTTGCCGGCCTCATCAAAGTAGGCTTCATGGGTAATCCCTCCGCCTTCATGATATTCCCTGGTCACAGAAGCATAACCGCCCGTGGAAAGCACCGGCTGTCCTTTGGTATCAAAATAAGCTTCGCCTGTCACCTGGCCTGTCTCATTATATTCCCTCGTCAGGGATGCATAGCCCTTGGCTGACAGAACAGGATGACCGGCCTCGTCAAAGTAGGCTTCCGCGGTCGCCAGGTTAATGTCATTATATTCTCTTGTGAGAGAAGCATAACCGTTTACCGTCAGGACCGCCCTGCCGTCCTCACCAAAGTAGACCTCATGATCCACCTTTCCCGCTTCCGTATACTCCTTTGAAACGGCGGCATAGCCGGAAGCGTTGGCAAGAGGAGCGCCATCCTCATCAAAATAAGCTTCATAGCATACCAGGCCTTCATCATTGTACTCCCGCTCGATAGAGGCATAATCGGAGACAGAGCGTACCGGCTCGCCGTCAATTCCGAAATAGGCTTCTTTGGTGATCTTTCCTTCTTTATTATACTCCTTCTCAATGATCGCGTAATTTTTCGTGGTAAGAAGCATTACCGTATCATCGGTGTCATAATACACTTCCCTGGTGATCTGGCCGTAGACATCATAGTCTCTGGCTATCCCTGAATACCCTGGTGTCGAGAGGATCCGGTTTTCCTTTTCGTCATCATAATATTCATACGCGACCTTCCCATCATCATCGTACTCCCTGTGGACAATCGCATAGCCTTTTTCCGGAACCACGAGGTATTTCCCGGTCTCATCAAAATAGCTTTCCCTTATGACACAGCCGTTGTCATCATATTGCCTCTCAATCTTCGCGTAGCCGGATACGGAACAGATGGGATTTCCCTTTTCATCGAAATAGCTCTCCTCCATCAGACGTCCGGCCTGATCGTAAACCCTCTTCAGAGAAGCATAGTTCTTTAAGGAAATCAGGATAGGATTCCCCTCTGTATCCAGGTAGGTTTCCTCCGTCATGCGCCCGTTATAATCATAGCCGCGGGCTACGGCTGCATAGCCAACCGGACGCAGTACCGGCTGCTCCTTCTCGTCCAGATAGGTTTCCAGACTGATCTGTCCGTTTTCGTTGTAATCCCGTTTCATGATGGCATAGCCATAATCATCGGATGCAGCCAGATGAACGTTTCCTTCCGTATCAAGGAACGTCTGGTACAGGACCCTTCCGTACTCATCGAAGGTATTGATAAAGGCTGCGTAATCCTGGGCATTCATGACGGGCTCTCCCGCAAGATCTAAATACGCTTCCTTCACCATCCAGCCATGGTCGTCATACTCCCTCGTAAGGGATGCAAAACCTCTTCTGTTGATGCAGGCGTTGCCCTCTATGTCAAAATAGTTTTCTTTGACAACAAAATCCCCGTCATATTCGCGGGTGAGGGAGGCATAGCCAAAGATCGGGACAATCATCTTGTTCCCGTCTTCATCCAGATAATCCTCCTTCCGCATCTTTCCGTCTTCATAATACTCGCGCACGAGACCGGCGTAACCGGTTGCGTTCAGCGTAATGGTTCCGGTCAGGTCATAATAGGTTTCCCGAAGAACCCGGCCGTCTTTGTCATTCTTTCGTTCCAGATAGGCATAGCGGCCTGTATTGATGGTCAGCTCACCGTTCCGGTTGTAATAGGATTCCCGGATCAGATATCCATGCTCATCATATACCCTCTGTAAAGAAGCATAGCCTTTATTGAACAGCATGACAGGATCCAGATTTGCATTGTAATACCGCTCCTGCGTCACCTTGCCGTTTTCATTATACTCTTTTCCGATCGCGGCATATCCGGCAGGAAGCATCGTCAGCTCTCCGCCTGTTCCATAATAAGACTCCAGCGTGACATTCCCGTCTTCATCATACTCTCTGGCAACCGCGGAATAGCCTTTTCCAGGCAGGTAGAGCGGCGTTCCGAAGCTGTCATAGTAACCCTCATAGCTGACTCTTCCCTTGTCATCGTACTTCCTGGAAACGGAAGCATAGCCAGTGGCATTCAGGATCGGATTCCCTTCCTCATCAAAGTAGTACTCACGGGAAACCAGTCCGGCCTCATTGTACTCCCTGGTCAGGGACGTATAGCCGGCAGTCGTATAGGCGGGATTCCCTTCTCCGTCGAAATAAGACTCGCGGGATATTTTTCCTTCCTCGTTATACTCCCTGGTCAGAGCCGCGTAACCGGCTGGAAGGGCCAAAGGCTCTCCTTCCTCGTCAAAGTAGGCTTCATGGATCATCTGGCCCGCTTCGTCATACTCCCTCTCCACGGAAGCAAAATTTGAAGAGGATTTCACAGGCTCCCCGGAGAGCCCGAAATAGGCTTCCCTGGTCACCTTGCCGGCTTCGTTGTATTCTTTCTCTACTCTGGCATACTTCCTGGAATCGACAATCATGAGCTGATCCTTCGCGTCATAGTAAGCTTCCTTGACTGGCCAGCCATGCTCTTCATTTTCCTTCCGGACTCCGGAATATCCCATTTTGGTCAGAACACGGTTTCCTTCCCCGTCATAATAGTATTCCCCGGAGACAAAGCCGTTTTCGTCATACTCCCTTGACAGGGCGGCATAGTCTTTTCCCGGAAGCAGGACGGGATCCCCGGCTTCATCGAAATACGCCTCGCGAATGAGCTTCGATGCTTCATTATAGTCGCGGGTAACGGAAGCATAGCCTGCGGGAATGCGGACCGGACTGCCTTTTTCATCGAAATAATACTCTTTTGCAATCAGTTTTTTATCGTTGTATTCCCGTTCCACGATGGCATAGCCTGCCGAAATGCGGACCGGATTGCCTTCTTCATCAAAGTAGGCTTCCTTTTTTATCAGCTGGTTTTCGGTATATTCCCTTTCAAGAATGGCATAGCCTTTCGACGCAACCATAAGCGGGGCTCCTGTTACATCAAAGTAGGCTTCGCGGTTCATCAGCTGATTCTCGTTATATTCCCGTTCTACAATGGCGTACCCTTTCGTCGCAGCCAGGAGAGGGGCTCCGGCAGTATTAAAGTAAGCCTCACGGGTGATCAGCTGTCTGTCGTCATATTCCCTCTCTACAATGGCATACCCGAGTGCCTCAACCAGAAGCGGTGAACCTGTGACATCAAAATAGGCTTCGCGGGTGACTTTTCCGGCTTTGTTATATTCCTTTTCAATCGCTGCGTAGCCGTTGGCAGTGATAACCGGCTGGCCTTCCTCGTCATAGTAAGCTTCTTTGCTCACCTGGCCCGCTTCGTTGTACTCCCTCGTCAGGGAAGCGTAAGCTCCACTCCGAAGGGTCGGCTCTCCATCGAGATCGTAATATGCTTCCTGAATAATCTGGCCTGCCTCGTTGTATTCTCTGGTCAGGGAAGCATAGTCTCCCGTCCGCAGGATCGGCTCTTCGTTGAGGCCATAGTAAGCTTCCCGTGACACCTTGCCCGCTACATTATATTCTCTGGTTATGGAGGCATAGCCGCCGCTTCTGAGGATCGGCTCCCCGTCCGGGCCGTAATACTCTTCCTCGATGATCTGCCCGGCTTCGTCATATTCTCTCGTCAGGGCATGATAGCCGTCCGTCAGAAGAACGGGCTGTCCCTCCGCGTCAAAGTAAGCTTCCCGGCTGGTTTTTCCTGCCTCATTATATTCCCGGGCAAGTGCACAGTAACCGGAAGACATGTACTGGGGATTCCCCTCCTCGTCAAAGTAGGCTTCATGAATCGCCAGCCCGGCTTCGTTGTACTCTCTTTCTACGGAGGCATAATTCGAGCTGGATTTTACCGGCTCACCTGTAATGCCGAAGTAGGATTCTTTCGTCACCTTACCGGCTTCGTTGTATTCTCTTGTGATGGAAGCACATTTCCTGGACGCCAGAATCATGGGCTGGTCTTCGGTATCGTAGTAGGCTTCCAGAATGACCCAGCCATGGTCCTCGTATTCCTTCCGGATGCCTGAATACCCCATCTGTGCCAGAACAGGGTTTCCTTCCCCGTCATCATAGCATTCATAGGTTATATAGCCGTTGTCGTCATACTCTCTTGACAGGGCGGCGTAATCTTTTCCCGGAAGCAGGACGGGATCTCCGGCTTCATCGAAATAAGCTTCACGAATGAGCTTCGATGCTTCATTGTAGTCACGGGCAACGGAAGCGTAGCCTGCGGGGATGCGGACAGGATTGCCTTCTTCGTCGAAATAGGCTTCCTTTATGATCAGCTTATTGTCGTTATATTCCCGTTCCACGCTGGCATAGCCTGCCGCAATGCGGACCGGACTGCCCTCTTCATCGAAATAGGCTTCTTTTTTTATCAGCTGGTTTTCGTTATAATCTCGTTCCACGCTGGCATAACCTTTGGACGCGACCAGGAGCGGAGCTCCGTTAATGTCAAAGTACGCCTCGCGGCTTACCAGTTGATTCTCATTATATTCCCGTTCTACAATGGCATAGCCCTTGGACTCGACCAGGAGCGGGGCTCCGGCAGTATCAAAGTAAGCCTCACGGGTGATCAGCTGTCTGTCGTCATATTCCCGCTCTACTATGGCATACCCGAGTGCTTCAACCAGGAGCGGGGAATCTGTGACATCGAAATACGCTTCGCGGGTGACTTTCCCGGCTTTGTTATATTCCTTTTCAATCGCTGCGTAGCCGCTGGCGTTGATAACCGGCTTGCCTTCCTGGTCATAATAAGCTTCCTTACTTACCTGGCCTGCTTCGTTGTACTCCCTCGTCAGGGAAGCATAAGCTCCGCTTCGGAGGATCGGCTCTCCGTCGAGCCCGTAATACGATTCCTGAATAATCTGGCCTGCCTCGTTGTATTCTCTGGTCAGGGAAGCATAGTCTCCCGTCCGCATAATCGGCTTTTCATCGAGGCCATAGTAAGCTTCCCGTGACACCTTGCCTTCATCGTTGTAATCTCTGGTTAAGGAAGCATAATTGCCGTTTCTGAGAATCGGTTCCCCGTCCAGTCCATAATAGGCTTCCCTGATGATCTGCCCGGCTTCGTCATATTCTCTCGTCCAGGCATGATAGCCATCTGTCAGCAGGACGGGCTGTCCCTCCGCGTCAAAGTAGGCTTCCCGGCTGGTCTTTCCTGCCTCGTTATATTCCCGGGAAAGTGCACAGTAACCGGAAGACAGGTACTGGGGATTCCCCTCCTCGTCAAAATAGGCTTCCTGAATCGCCAGCCCGGCTTCGTTATATTCTCTTTCTACGGAGGCATAGTTCGAGCTGGATTTTACCGGTTCACCTGTAACGCCGAAGTAGAATTCTTTCGTCACCTTACCGGCTTCGTTGTATTCTTTCTTGACAGAAGCATATTTCTTTGACGCCAGAAGCATGGGTTGGTCTTCGGTATCGAAGTAGGCTTCCAGGGTCACCCAGCCATGGTCTTCGTATTCACGGCGGATCCCGGAATAACCTGCCATGGCTATGATACGGTTTCTTTCTCCGTCGTAATAACATTCATAGGAAACACGGTCATTCTCGTCATATTTCCTTGAGAGTGCGGCGTAGCCTTTTCCCGGAAGAAAGAGGGGCTTTCCTTCCGTGTCAAAATATGCTTCATAGCTCACTTTACCGGCTTCATCATACTCCCTCGCAACTGCGGCATAGTCTTTTCCGGACAGGAGCAGCGGTTTGCCGTCGGTGCCATACCAGGCTTCGTAAATCACTCTTCCGGAGTCATCATACTCCCTCGCAACTGCAGCATAGTTTTTTTCAGGCAGAGACAGCAGGCTGCCGTCAGCGTCATAATAGGCTTCGTAAGTCACTCTCCCGGAATCGTCGTACTCCTTTTCTATAGAAGCATAACCCTTTGTCGGGGAGATGACAGGCGCGTCCTCCAGATCGTAATAGGATTCTTTTATGATCTGATTTTGCGCATTGTATTCTTTACGGATCACCGCATACCCGTCGTCTCCAAGAATTAATTCGTTTTCTTCATTGACGATGTTTTCAAGGGTAGGCAGATCGGCGTCATTTTTCTCCACCACGATCGTCTGACCCGCATAAGCAGGGGCGCTTCTTGCCTGGATGCAGATACAGGCGCATACAGCTAAGAGAAGTGGTCTGAACAGTTGTTTCTTCATCCTAATCGCTCAACGCCGCTCTAATATTATGAGCGGCTCCTCCTTTCTTTCAGTTCTTTATATATTTAAGCGAGAGGCTTCTTTGGGCTCTGCGCATTTCTTTCAGGCTTTTTCCTGCGTTCAAAAAAACGAAGCAGTTACCGACTAAGTATACCATAACATGAGGCGTTTATCTACAAAACCTTTGTCAGATTTTATGTTACCTTTTATGTTACCCTGCTTACTGTATAGCAACAGCCGAGCCATTTCCAGCGGGAAACTAAAGGTTGAGGTAAGTCTTTGACGTCAGGATATGGTGGAATAGAGTTTTATGTGACATCTTGACGCTCGGCTTCAGGGTTTACAATGGCTCCCAGGCCGATGTCACATTCGCTCAGCAGAAAAATAACAGCCGAGCCATCTCCCGTGGGAGACTAAAGGTCTGAGGTGTCTCCGGAAGAGCCGGAGCCACCTCAGACCTCAAGTCTCCCATCGGTTTCAGTCTCGTCAATTATTTTTCTAATGCGTCGCTCATTGTGACATCGACCTGTCCGCCTCTCATAATATATGAACCGAGCTGTATAATGAAAGTTGATATGTAACCCGAAGCTCTGTAGTGTTGAAGAAAAATATCTTATCTTATCTTACGTTCTTGACCAATTTATACTCAGTGACATAAACGTATACAATCTATATATTCGGTAACATAGATGTTTGCCAATCTACTCAACGTGTAACGAATGAGTGCGCTCCCTTTCCAATCCGAAAGGGAAATCAGCACACTAAAGAATAGAACAAATCAAAATAGAATCTATCGATTCCTGTTAATGCGTATCCTGAAGTATGTTACAGTAAGCTGAAATCTGATATTTTTTCTCTATGCCACCCGAGGCTTTTCGCCCATTCGAGGTATTCCTTCTTTTCCCTCCTTGCATCTTCTTTCTCTTCCGGATCCATACCTTTCAGTTCCGGATTTATCTTTTCCAAAAAGTCGGCAAAGCCGTGTATCCCTCCGACATCATCTACCAGCATTTCTCCATCCCTGGCAATCAGTACAGGGCGATACACTTCTCTGCACTTTACATTCGCCCGGTCGAGTCCGGTCTGCGTGATCCTGCCGGACTCTACGAGATCTGTACAGTTCTCGCTGGCTGTGATCCTGATCTTCCAGTTATCTCCAAAGTCGTAAGTATACAGCAGTACATCTGTCACGGGAATCGGCAGCACCTGCATATCCGGCGAGTCGATCTGTTCACTTATAATTCTCGTAATATATTCTTCCGACTGCTGATATACTTCGTCTCCGGATTCTGCCATCTGTTCATCAATATACTTTCGTTCTTCCTCTGTACAGTTTTCTGGCAAACTGAATTTACCTGCTGCTAAAACGGTGTTTATCGGGAGCCTCTCAAGCAATGTCTCAGGGTTTCGTTCAAAGAAACGCCGAAGACCTTCTGAAGGAACCTCGGAAAATCTGACAATCTCTATCCTGTAGGGAATATCATCACCCTGCCATGGTCTGGGCTCCGGTCTTTTTTCCCCATTTGTACCATGGACAGGTGAAACAGCTAGAACGTACTCTTCCCCGTCATACTTCTGCGTTCTCCGATTATAAGCTCTGGAATACATGACATAATAATCCGCATTCATATCTAATTTCATCATATCCTGCCGGCATGAGAAAATGCCTTCCCCTTGACACTGGGATTGATAAGGACCGGTATACTTCTTACGCATCCAGTTCTTAAAGCTGCCGCCGTTATAGTCATCTGCCCAGAATTCATCATCCTCTCCCATAAAAGGCGAACGAAACAGCACGCCAACCATACGGCTCCACATGGAAGTTTTCCCATTTGTGACTATCTGGAATCTGTCCTCAGGAAGCTCAAATTTCCGCAGGTGGGAATTCTGCCATCCGAACACCCTCTGGATCACATAATGCAGGGCATAAAGCGGTATGTCGGCGGGGACTATGATATCCCTGCTGATACTGTTTCCAAATTCCACTTTCCCGTAGGTTCTGAAAACCTTCGCATCTTCATTCTCTATCACGCCATCCGAATACTCATCGTATAGTTCCAGGTGAAGGCGGAGAACTTCCATCGGTTCCGGAGGAAGGCGATTCCCCGAAATCTGCTCCAGCGCTTTCCTGTTTCTGTCATTCAGCGCTCCCGGAAATTGTCCCGTCAAGAACATAAGGACCTGAAGCCTGTCTTTTTCTTTCTCAGAAAGCTTTTTCTTCTTTAAAAGGATCTCAAATTCCTTGTCTTCGTCTTCATGACTCTCTTTCATGGATTCCAGGGCTGCGAATAATTCTTTCAATTCCTCCGGAGCATCCTCTGTCATCTTCCCTGCCAGAATTTCACGTATTTTATCCAAATCCTCCCATGTATTCCTGTGCGGTCTGTAAGAGGTTTCTGTGTAGGACATTTTGATATCCTTCTGCCATTCCTTCTCTTTTGTTTCCTGATCGGTCATCCTATCTCCTTTCCGGACAGAGGGCTCAGCCTGCATTTTTAAAGTGCGGCCAACCTGCCGTTTTAACTGTTTCTTCTCATATGCACGGTATTCTCTTACGTCGGAAGCATGTTTTGTCGGTTCCAGTGTATTGTCTATTTTATCTTCATAAGGTATCGCAGTCGATATTGTCGCGACAGACAATCCCAGGTTATCTGCAATCTCTTTCACACTCATTCCCTGACGCCGCATCAAAAGCACCGTTTCCGTGATTGACGATTTTATCTCTCCCACTGTGACCAGGATCTTCCTGACCTTATTGCGGTTGATATGAAACTTCATAGCTGTATCGCGGATAGACCCGTTTGGGTCTTTTGAAGTCTTCGTATTTCGAAAATACATGGCTACCTGTTCCATGAATTCCTTATCTTTCTGAGAAATGGGCATATGGAAGCTCCTTTCTTTTCGCAATTAGACATGTCATGGTACGATTATAACCGTATTGATCTTGTTCGTCAACAGCAATATCATTTATTCACAGTTAGACATAATTGTCTGTTCACACTTCGACTGATTACAGCTTTTAAAGGAACTCATTGTTTCAACTTCCATAATATATTTCTCTGTCCTCAGCGCTTTGTTATACCCGGTAACGGAAATGTCTGCCGATCTGCCCAACGTATAACGAGTGAACGCGCTCCCTTTTCAATCCGAAAGCGGCAGTTAAATGCGTTCACGAGTATAAAAACCCTTCTCCTGATCTGCAAATGCGAACATAACTGCTGCAGCCGCCTCTCAAAACACAGTTTTGTAGATCGGCTTAATATCTTCGGATGACGATTTTGCTGCTTCGGCAGTTGGGCTGCCGAAGCAGCAAAATCTGTCTCCTGCTCCTTGAGGTAATCCTTCAAAACATCCTTTTCCCGGCAGATTCGTAACGTTCCCTGAACGGCTTTCCTCATATCGTCAGAATAGATTTTCCTCTGGGATCAAAACTAAAGGCTCTTATCGGGTTCAGGCACTGATCGCCTTTTCATCCGAAAGATGCAGGATTTCATAGACTTTTTCTTCATCATAATCAGGAGCCAGAGGATCTATCATATTACAGATCTTCTGGATGACAGTCACGTCCTCTTCCAGTGCATCCGCGATCATCTCGACAGACTGGTGCTTACGAAGCTTTTTACATATCTGCGACAACAGTTTTCTATTTTCGCCTATCACTTCTCCTATCTCTTTTCCTCTCGCTCCTGCCGCCATCATCTCTTTCATTGTTTCAGTTATAAAAAAACCCCTCTTGTTTTATGTGGAGGATATTCTTCTCCATAAACGTGTTCTGGTAAATGGCTATCACGTGATCATAGTGGAACAGGCGATCAGCTGCAATGTAGTTGTTTACCGATTCTAAAAGGAGTGAAACGATTATTATATAACAATTCTTTTAAATGACATTCTATCAAATGTGATATATAGTTTTCACTTCGGCGAAAGTCCGGTCACTTCTTTGAGATAATTCTCAGCCTCATCTTTCTTCAGGCTAAAACGAGTCATAATCCGTTTGACAATCTCAGAAGGCATCAATTCCAGCTCTTCCGTATACATGCGGATTGCTTCTTTGATTGCACCTCTGGCTTCTCCTCTGGCTTCTCCGATAGAGATACCTTCTCTCCTCTCAGTCCTCAGTGCTTTGTTAAATTCCTTTTCCTGATCTGCAAATGCAAACATAACCGCAGCCGCCTCCTCTCCCTTAAGGTAATCTCTCAAAACATCCTTTTCCCGGCAGATTCGTATCGTTTCCTGAACGGCTTTCCTCATATCGTCAGAATGCATTTCCCTCTGGATCAAATCTAAAGGTCCTCATCTGCTTCAGGCATTGATCGCCTCATCATCTGAAGGGTGCAGGAGTTCATAGGCTTTCTTTTCATCATAATCCGGAGCCAGCGGAGCTATCATATTACAGATCTTCTGGATAACGGTCACGTCCTCTTCCAGCGCATCCGCGATCATCTCGACAGACTGGTGCTTACGGAGCTTTTTACAAACCAAGGATAATATTTTTTTATTTTCGCCTTTGGTTTCTCCTCTCGCCTCTCCTCTTGCTTCTCCTCTCGCTTCTCCTCTCGCTTCCGCCGCCATCATCTCTTTCATTGTTTCAGTTATAAAAATCCCTCTTGTCACCACTTTTATCGCCTCCATTTGTACGGTCGGATAGTTTTTGGCTGCTTTGGCTGTCACAGACTGCATCAGTTCCAGCAGGACTCTGACTGTGTAGGATGTGAGCAGATTCTTTCCTTTATGGTTGTTCCCTGCCTCTTTTAACACATGGTTTAG
>JAFVGK010000155.1 GCA_017475035.1 Blautia sp. | reverse complement strand
GAGCGCGGTACCTCTGGAGGTTTCAAATCCGTTGTTCATCGTCTCGCAGTACTTCAACCTGGTCATCTGCCCTAGAGAGTTTCCGTTCAGTCTGGCTACCCGGTGGAGTCCGCTGACTGCCGTATCACGAACAAGTTCGAAGCTCTGTCCGTTCCGGTACACTCCCGTATAGATCAGGAGCTTTGTCCCAAACTGGGCAGTCTCTTCAACGAGGCTGATATTGTCCAGATGATACTGCTGGATCTGTGTCTGCAGAAACAGTGGACGATCATCAATAGCCTCAAGCCGGATCTCTCTGGCTGTGATTCCGGGAATCCATTCGGAGTTCTTCTCCATCTCAATTACGCTTTGGATCAGGCTGTTTTCGTTGTCTCTCGGGAAATACTCCTCCCACGAATCCTTCTGTTTCCGTTCCTGCACATTCATTTCGTTCATTGTCATGCTCCTCTTTTCTTTTCAGTTTTCTGTTTATATAAAAAAGACCCATGCCTGTTCGTTTTGAACATTCATGAGTCTTGTTACTGAGTAAGAGCTTTCATAAAAAGAAGTCTTGCGGCGGTTTTGTGCCACCGTAAAACTAATTCCGATGCTCTCCCGCTATTATAAGTTTGATTTGGTGCAATGTCAATTTTGAGGTCGTTGAAGATTTTTTTACCGAGTCATCATCGCGGTGTCTTAATTCTCCCAGACAAAAACTCCGTTCTCATCTTCGACAATGATGGCTTCACCATCAACATCTGAAGCCTCCCCAAAATTTGCATCGCAGAATTTTACCTGTGCGACTTGGAGCGCTTCATCCTTGGTTTCCGCTTCTACCTCCGCAACATATCTTGCGTCTACTCTAAAAGTTACCCAGAAATGCGGTTTCTCCAGTATTTCTACCTCGTTCTCCTGCTCTACGACTCTCCGCAGAGAATGAATCAGGTGACTCGCATGGCCAGTTTCCAGAAGCTTTATATCTTCTTTCTGCAGTCCATCCTTTGTGTCAATCCAATCCAGAAGTTCTTTGCCAGAGTCGCAGTATCCGGTAAGATTCAGCAGAAGTCCAAAGGCAAGCATCCGCTCTTTTCCGTTTGGATTCAGGTAGTAGCTCATTTCTGACAACCTGAAATGCTCATTTTCACAGGCTGCCTTCCATTCCTCATAAGTTTTGACCATTTTTCTCCCCTTCGTAGATAATCCATACTTGAACATTCTCATCATCGTCAATATGGACAGACTCCACTTTCAGCCCCAAATAGCCGCTCAGTTCCTTGCAAAGGCTTTCATCCTCAATGGTCTGATCGCCGATGTCGATCCAAATTCCATCCATCTGATAGTGTACGTTTACAAATACACCATAGATTTTGACACAGATATCTGAGAATTCATCCGCTTGCAGACATAACGCATTCCTCTTCCAGCGCGTCATCTGCGGCAGAAAAAGAATTTGCGTTTTGATTTTCATCTCATCCATAACGCTCTTTTATTCTTCTTCGTTGATCGGAATCGGATACGTTGCAAGCGGCAGCAGATCAAAATCCCAGTTCATTTCACGTGGATCGGTGATGCCCACCGCCTCCATAAGACGACGCTGTGATTCTTCCTTCAGGTCACTGAAATAAATGTTGAAATCCTCCATTGTGTGTTTTCTCCTTCTTGATTGTAGTCTGAAAATATAAAAAGAGCCTGTTTCATCACTTTGGATGACGTTGGCTCGTAAAAAAGAGTAACTTTATATAAACGGATCCAGTTTCCCGGTGATTCCCCGCACCGTAAAACTAATTCCAAACTTATATTGAGATTATATGTTAATCTTGTTGTAATGTCAATTTTCCGCCCACACGGGGAAAAAAGCCCGGGAGCAGTTTGCCCCGGGCTATAGTACCAATATAAAACAGCCAGGAATAGTACATGCGAAGAACAGCAATATCACATTTATCAGATTTACTGCCGTCATTATCTGAACTACTTTGCATTGCTTTCCCAGATCACAGTACCATTAGCAGTGTTCCCGCGCCGATCAAGACACAGCCGATGAGGGATTTCGTCGTAAACTGTTCATGAAGGAACACAAACGCCAACACCAGTGTAATCACTACGCTCAACTTGTCGATTGGAACGACCTTTGAAGCCTCCCCCATCTGAAGAGCCTTGTAGTAGCACAGCCAGGAGGCTCCTGTGGCAAGCCCGGAGAGGATCAGGAAAAGCCAACTCTTCTGCGATATATCCCCAAAACCTTTCTGCGCATTCGTCAGGAACACCATTCCCCATGACATGACCAGCACGACCGCCGTGCGGATGGCAGTGGCGAGATTGGAATTGACCCCTTCAATGCCGACCTTTGCCAATATGGATGTCAGTGCCGCGAAGACCGATGATAGAATTGCAAATAACAGCCACATATCCGTTCACTTCCTGAAAAGAAAACTTCAAACTCGTAAAGCAACTGCCTCCAGAACATACGTCATCTTTTCCTTTTACTACGGAAATCAGCAAAGTAGTTTGAGATCAAACTGAGCGCGAATTTCTGCACTTCTTTGTCCTGCCTCAGAGACTGGGCGATCTCTAAAGCGTGACGGAGTTTGATCTCCGTCAAATCTGTAAGAGTAAAGGCTCCGGTAGACGTCATGATCTGGAAAAAATCTTCGATAAACGTCTCCCGCTCCTCCCGGCTCATTCCTGAAAGCGTCTCACTTATGGCTTCTTTAAACATCGCGCTGCTCGAACTCAGTGACTCGGAACGCACAAAACCAGTACCGAGCACTTCCCATGTAAAGCCGTCATGTGCTCTGGCACCAAAGCAAGTGCTTGTGACTATTTCAGGGTCTTTTCCTGTTGAGAGCAATAAACCGACAATGGAGTTCTGAGGAATCAGCGAATGTAATTTCGGCAGAATTCGGAGGTATCCATCCTGATTTAGAAAGTCTTCCCGAAATCCGGGTCCGTCAAAGCTGTAAACGCTGATGATTCGATCTTGGAGATCTTGTGGTAGCATTGAAGAAGCGTACACGGCAAGATTTCCGCCTTTGGAGTGACCACATACGATAAAATTGCCGTCATAGGCGTCCATTGCCCAGCGAAGATAGCGTAAAGCATCTTCCTGAGCCGGGATCGTGTCGATGATGGACATGCGGAAATTCTCTTTCCAGGCAAAGATATTGTCGTCAGTACCGCGGAATGTAATATATCGAGTACTGTCCGGAATTCGGACTGTCAGTGCTGAAAACTGTTCGGCATGGTCAAGGTCATCGATCCTTCTGAAGCCGGAAAGCATTAGAGAACGAAAGCGCGGAACTGTCGGCAGCCGATAAAAACTATCGAGGACCTGTGGAGATGTTGCGACTCCAAGGGAGATCTTATCGTCTCCGACATGTGCGCGATAGGCTTCGACGACTTCAACAAGAGCAGCCTCCTGCTCATCAGGAGGAACGAGGCCTGTCAGATCCGGACACCCGATTTTGGATATGAGGTAGTAATCCGCTTCATTGGCAGGGCTGGTTCCAAAACTCAGATCTCCGCGCCAGTCCATATAGTCAAATAGATTAGCCATGAAAAAACACCCTTTATTTTCGCTTTTTTGCATGGACATTATCATGCTTTGAAGCGTCAAAGCATTTGTTATCCATCCACTGCCTCCAGTTCATCCAGCGGAGACTCATCGGGTAATGAACCGAAAACATCATTCTCCATTGCACATTTAACTGAATCCGTATTTCTTTTCAGATAATCAGAAGCAAAGGATGCCGTGACTTTAT
>JAFVGK010000154.1 GCA_017475035.1 Blautia sp. | reverse complement strand
GCTCTGAAAAAATGCCATAGATTAAATCCTCCGTTTTAAATGTTTGTTTTGTTGGTTTAAGTGTTCTTTTGCAAGAGCCCGTCGACTGACTCCTGCAATACGGCCGTATAGAAAAAGGCCCTCTCCCATTCAGGAGAAAGCCTTAGTTCTCTGTGCTTTTGATGACTTTGTATTTGTCATCAGGTTTCAATATGAAGTTTTTTCTGGACTTTAAGAACTTTTCAATATCGAACCAGTTCTTCTTGTCAAAGTCCGCTGTCAGCCTGTACTTGGGATGCTGCGTTAAGTCGTATTTATCCGACAAGAACGGTCTTACACCACGGACCTGGATAATACACTTACCACCGTCCATGACCGCCAGTTCATCTACGCTCATTAAATCCTTTCCAAGCTTCTGGTAATTCATGTTGTAGCTTTGAGTCGTGCCCCTGGTCTCACCTGTGTTATACATATCGATCGTCTCTTTACCGAGTGTGGCGTTGAGATCCTTAAGGGTCGTCTGCTCTGAACCTCCCAGGAAAATCTGAGAGTCGCAGTTACCGATGATGGTATCTGCATTATCTTTGTAAATAGCTTTCAGCTGTGATGTGGCCTGTAAAACAAGCATCGCTGAGATTTCTCTGCTTCGTATTGTGGCCATGAGTTTTTCGAGATTCGGAATCTGTCCGATGTTAGCAGCCTCATCAATAAGGCACCTTACATGTACCGGAAGCCGTCCTCCGTAATGATCATCAGCCTTTTCACAAAGCAGGTTGAATAACTGGGTGTAGATCATACTGATAAGGAAATTGAATGTAGCATCCGTATCCGACATGATAAGAAACAAAGCTGTCTTCTTATCTCCCAGCTTATCAAGTTCAAGTTCGTCGTAAGCAGTTATCTCACGAAGATCCTTGATATCAAAGGGCGCAAGACGCGCACCACAGCTGACTAAAATGCTCTTAGAAGTTTTGCCTGTTGCTAATTGTCAATAGTATCTTGTACTTTTTCTTGTGGAAATGCCCAGAAACCGCTCTAAATATGGGCAAGAAAAAAGGACCGGATTATGCTCCGATCCTTCACATGAATAATAATTTGATGCTTATTTGATATGGATAATTCCTGTGCCAACCTTTTCCTGAAACCTGATATCATGCTCTACCAAAAGCATAGTAGGCTCATATTGCAGGATCAGTTTTTCAATCTGCATCCGAGAGAACACATCAATAAAGTTGAGCGGTTCATCCCAGATATATAAATGGGCAGGCGTGATCAAACTTGCAGCGATCAATACCTTTTTCTTCTGACCCTCCGAGAAATCCTCCATATTCTTCACGAACTGCTCCCGTCCAAGATCAAGCTGTCTTAATACCGCAAGAAAAAGACTTTCATTAAGCCCCTTCTTCTCACAGTATTTCCGTAAAGTCCCTGACAGAAAGGATGTATCCTGATTGATATATGATATCGTCATACCAGATGCAACATCCAGATTACCGGATATGATCAGCCTCGTATCATCTCTCTGCTCACGATGATCTGCCTTCTGCATTATCGCTTTCAGAATACTCGATTTCCCGCATCCGTTCTCTCCAGAAAGAATTATTCTCTCGCCACGCTTTACCTGAAAACGCAGACCTTCAAATAAAGGCTCTCCGGCATCTTCATATCCGAGGGAAAGGTCATTTGCATTAATAAGCACTTCCTTATGAAATCTGAGCGATTCTATTTTCAGCTCAGATACTCTCTCAATATCTTGCAGCAACCCCTCTTTTTCTTTTATCTCTCTGTCAATGCGCTGCTCATAAGACTTGACCCGTGCCTGCATCTTTTTGGTTTTTGCACCAATAAAGGATCTGGTAGCGATACTTCTGTCATGTTCCTTAACGGGATCAAATCCTATCTTGGAATTCTCATTCTTATCTGCCCATCGGCTGCTCCTATCGGCTGCAGCCCTCAGTTTGCCGATCTCTTTGAGATGCTTTTCGTTTTCTGCTTGCTGGAATGCGTCCTTCTTTTCCTTATTCTCCCACCATGTCGAAAAATTTCCTGCCTGTACCTCGATCGTAGACCTGTTCAAGACAAGCACATGATCACACACACCATCCAGCAGATCCCTGTCATGTGATACAAGGATAAATCCCTTTTTTGAAGCCAGATATTCCTTTACAATGTCACGCGCCTTAGTGTCAAGATGGTTCGTAGGCTCATCGATCAGTAGGAACTCATTCTCAGCCGCAAATAGCACTGCCAGCATCACCCTGGTCCGCTCCCCAAAACTAAGCGTCCCAAACGGTCTGTACAAGCATTCCGAATCCATCCTAAGTTCATTCATCTGGATAAGTACCTGCCAGATTTCAATCTGTGGTTTCCAGCTCTCTATGAGATCGACCGCATTTTTCGTCAAATCCAAATCGGATACCATATATGGAAAATAGTCAAAGCCGGTAGCTGTTTTTATGCTGCCACGATAATCATATCTTCCCATAAAAAGATTCAGCAGAGTTGTCTTTCCCTTACCATTTCTCCCGATAAGCCCCAGCTTCCAGTCCGTATCAATATTAAAAGTCACATTTTTAAGAACATCATCCGCACTTCCGTCATAGGAAAATGTCAGGTCAGTCACTTGTATCTGTGCCATACACATCACCTCCGATATTTTTAATGGCACAAAAAAATCTGCTCCAAGCCGAAAGCAGATTACACGTACAAATGAAGACCCAATATATGCCGAAAGAGAGCATCACTTCAGGATGGCTTCAAAATGAATACGATAATCCAATTCGGCATACACAAACAGACCTTTTCAGGCCATACTATTTTCGTTCGCGTTCACCAAATCAAATTATCTATTCTTCATTTTCTCACCTACACACTAAGCGTGCGCCTTTCCTCTCGTTGGTCATAGATTATCACTTTCTTCCCAAAAACGCAATGATAATTTTCATTATGCCAATGTTTTGGCTAAATGTTTTTTATAGCATAAAGAGGTCGGTTTAACGACCCCTTTATCAATTCCTTATGTGTTATTCATAAAATCCCGGGGATGTATAAAACGCTTCTATCGCTTCTCCAATGTATTTTGCGGAGCCATCGCCCATAACCGAATCTATGTCTTTTATCATATCTTCATTGTTCTGATAGCACTTAGCGACTTCCATCATAACGGTTTGTGCATCATTAAGCTGATAAAGCTGCTTAATAACAAAATCATATTCACCGATCAACTGTCTAACCTCGAAAGCGGCGACATCTGTCCCCCGCAACTTAGACAGCCTCTTCTGAATATCTACGATCCTCTTTTGATATGCAGTATACACTTCAGATTTCGGTGGATTTTTGAGTGACTCTCTAAACGCCTCCTTACCACCATACCACTCTACCATTTTTGAATAATTCCTTTGGGTCTTTTCATCGGACGCACTCTCAATCAAATGCCTCTCCCATGCGTTCATGCTTCCATAATAATCAATAAAAATCTGTTTCTGAGACTCATTCATATTCTGAAGCATATCGGTGAATAAGTCTTTCAATTCCGCTTCATCAAATACTGTAAAGTCCATGTTCTGATCTCCTTTCAACATATTGTCTATGTTGGCAATAATGCGCTCCAATCTCTGTTTTTTAAGACAGAGCATTTCACGCTGCTTTGCCAAAACACTGTTGCGATCAAGATCAGGATTATCCATGATAAGTTTAATGTCCGCAAGCGGAAGTTCCAACTCACGAAACACCAGTATCTGTCCAAGCCTTTCTATGGCTTTATCGTCATAAAGCCGGTATCCTGCTTCCGTTACCTCCGTAGGCTTAAAAAGCCCTATTTCATCATAGTAATGAAGCGTGCGCACTGAGATACCCGTAAGCTCTGATACTTCTTTAACTGTTCTCATTATGATCATCCTCCTGTCTCTTGATGGAGATATCGTAGCCTATGACGGAGCGTGAGAGTCAATAGTTATTTTCATCTTTTTATTATATCGACATAAAAAGGGGTTTACATAGACATAGCTCATGACATATTTGCATCGGCTTTCATCACCCTTTTCAGCTTCTCGGAAAAGGTCTGTCCCTGCTCCTTAAAATGCAAATTTGCAATATAGGTAGTCTTGCCGATGGTGCGTGTAATTCTGCTTTCGGGCAAAGAGAAAGCGCAGATATCATTTTCGACAACTGCGCCCTTCTGCTCCGGTATTAAATTGTTCTCATTTTTCATAGGTGTCCTCCTCTACAATGATTGATTATTTCTTGATCTGGAAATATCTCTGTTCTGCTGGTGGCTCTCGTTTTCAAGCATACGCTCAAGGTCTCTGCGGTTATGACTTAATACCTCGATAGAAGCAAGCCTCCAAACTGATTGCGCATAGGGCATCTTGGTTTCATCATATTCTTTCGTGAGAGTATCAAGCTCTTTCTGCCATGCCTTGGGGGTAATCTTTTTATCGTCCTCCTCTATCATGCCCCGTAATATATCACGGTGGAATTTATAGGTGTTAAGCTCGGACTGATGCTGCATTTTATACTCCTGCGCCACGCTTTTCTTTGCAAAACCAAGGAAGCCGCCCCTTCCTGCATTCTTTTCCTCGGCTTTTTTCAGTTTCCAATACTCCGAATTGATTTCCTGATATGGCACATCTTTATGCGCTTCAAGCAGTTTGGTAAGATAATTGATACGCTCCGCCTTGGTAGTCCTTGACTCCATAATAGTATCAAATTCCTCTGCCAGCGACTGTTTTGCCGCCTTCATTTCTTCAAAAGTAGTCCAGCCCATATCATGCACAAATTTCTCCATAAACTCCTTCTTCTGAAGTTCGGCTCGATCTGCGACTTTTGAGATATATTTGCCCTTGTTTACGGGCAGGCTCAGGCGGTCATTATTACGCTTCGCCACCTCTCGGATCATATCAAGTATTTCATTCTTGATAGCCTTAACGGTTTCAACTGCCTTGACCGGAATAGCCTTGATCTCCTCAAGCTCTTTCCTTGCCTGTTCAAGCATAGCCTTGGCGTTCATAATAATGGTATTTCTTTCAATGATCCCTCGGTTAATATCACCTCGGATAGTATGAATGCCGGCTCGCTCCAATGCGCTGGCTTTCTCTCCAAGATGTATCTGCGGCTCTATTTCAAGCCCCTGCTCCTTGAAAGAACGATGCTCCCAGAAGTTCTCCGTCATACCAAGTTCGGCATTGGCGGCATTGATTGCATTTGCAAGCTCCGCTCTCCATAGCTTGCTGTATTTCTGATTGTCCCAATCGTTGGTTTTCTCGGTGGTGCATTTCCATTGCTTTCGGTTCTGCTTATCGACTTTCTGCTGACCTGTCTTTTTATCAAAGACCGGAATACGCTCGCCGTTCTCGTCCGTGAGATATATTTTCTTCTGCTTCGGCATCCACTTACCCTGCTCGTCAAGGCTCCGTAATGTCATCATAATATGACAATGCAGGTTGCGCTGTCCCTTATCATTTTCAGAGTCATGGATGGCAAACTGCACGCACATACCCTTAGAGACAAATAGCCGCTTGCATAGTTCCCTGACAAACATGATGGCATATTCATAAGTCCACTCGTTTGGAAGCTCTATTCTCCAAGTCCTCGCAAGCTGGGCACTCTTTCCCTTTTCAGCCATCTCGACAGAGTTCCATAGCTTCGCCGGATCTTTATATTCCGGTGGTGCATTTCCCGGCAGAAGCACCTCATTATGAACAAGATCCTCTGCATACTTTGGATAGTATGTCTGTCCGTCATACTCGGAATACATCTTCTCACGGCAGATATACCCTGACTGCTCAACTGCGGAATGACCGCCGGTACACTTCGCAGTCCTGCCGCATATCTTCATGCGGGTACTTATGTTTTTAACTGCCATATCTGCACCTCGCTTTCTGCCGTATTAGGCATATGCGATGCTGACGGTGCAACAGGGCAGACTTTGTGGATGGTGAAGCTCTGCTCTTTAGAGCTTCATCAGACGCAAAGTACACTAAGGGGTAGGTGTGCCTTGCACACCGGAGGGGAAGCGTAGCGTCCCCTCTTGGCTGCCACCGGCAGACAACCGCTGTCCGCAGGACGCCTCCGGCAGGACGCACAATACCACCGCTCGCGGTGGTATATCTGTGCGCACCCAGAAAATCTGGGTGAAAGACCTGGTCAGTTTTCGTCCTCGTCATTTTCCTCTTTTTCGGAATCAGTATCATCACCATCAGCATCGTCATAATCAGCCTCCTCTGTTTCGTTACCCTCGGTTTCGACAGTTTCATTTTGATCATCCGTCTTTTCTGCTTCCTGCTCTTCCTTCGGTCTTTCTTTGATAACCGTCTTGATCAGATTTGCGACACCGGCAAAGCTGAACGCACAAGCTATGATCCTGTTCATTTCCGGTTCATTAAACTCATACGCATTAAAACCTTCGGGGAAGTATTTCAGCACACATCCTCCCATCATATATTTGTGACGATCCTGTATCTTTCTTATGCGATCATTTTCGTCCTTTACTGCCTTCGCATACTGTGCCTGAGCCTGCCGGAACTTCTCATCCGCCTTCGCCATCTTCTTGGATTTCTCCATCTGTGTGATTGCTCTCTGTTCCATTTGAAAATCTCCTTTCTTTTGTGCGCCGTTTCCGGCAATTTATGGTTAAAAAAAGACGGTGACGATAATCTTCAAAAGATAATCGCCGCCGTCTGCGGTAACGATATTCAATTTTTTAAACCTCCCTCCTACCCGTAGGCTTCTTTATATCAGAAAAGGCATTCGGGATTGCTCCTAAATGCCTTTATCTTTATATTACTGTTCGTTCATCTATGGACTACTGATCATGTTTTTGAAATTATGCATAAACCAGTTACTCCAACTTAAGCTTAACCTGCTTCTGAAAAAATGCTGCCCCATAGCATATTATCTCCTCATATCCTTTTAGACCTTCGGCATATTTTTCCTTAACAATCTGCTTGATGGCTTCCTTGCAATCCTTGTCCATATCAGATTCTTTATCCGACTTTTTCGCTTCTATAATGATCGCGCGTCTGTTCTTCTTGTCCTTAAGCAGAATATCGGGTCTTCCAAGCCCCTTTTCCTTATTGGAATCTACACTGTATCCCCTTCCAACAAATACTCCAGCAAGAAAAGCATGATAGTAGTCCTCATGATAATCATTATAACTTATCGTATCCCATAGGAGCCCTGATATAATTTCCGTGGCACGCACTTCATCCTTCTCCCATAGAGTATTGATCAGTTCTTTTACCGTATCATTGCTGACTGTCTCCGTGAAGAAACGGACTACCGTATCCTCAAATATTGACGAAATCTCTCTGTTGGGAATCTTTAATGAAACCGTTTCCCCCTCTTCCCCCGCATCAGCTTTCGTAATGTATCCTGTCATCAGGAGTACACTCCATAAGTTATCCTCTGTGGAATGTAGCGTATCATAGGTCAATTCATCCGAAATTGTCTGAACGATTGTTTCACCGTTCAACAACGCCTCGAATTTATCAGAGACGTCAAAGTCTGTACGCTTCACAAATGTCAATAGAATGCCGTTATGACTGGTATTCTTCCAGTAGTTTTTGGGCTTAGCATCCCTACGCTTCTTTAATGCGGAAAGGTAATTGATCACATCCCAAGGGCAATACACATAACTGTTGCCAAAAACATATCCGTCATACCATTCCTTGATCGTATCAGCCGTTTCGGATCTGTCAGCCGCTTTAAGAATAGCTGTGATTTCATTCTTTGAGAAACCAAAATACTGTGAAAAATCTTCATCAAGCACCGAATACGATGCAAAATTATTAGTACCAGTAAATATGCTTTCCTTAGCTATCCGCAGGCATCCTGTAACCACGGCGAACTTCAGGAACTCATTATCCTTAAGCGCCGTACTCATAATTCCCTTGATAACATCCAGCATTCTGGAGTAATAATGATTCTTGGCAGTATCCTTTTCGCTTGCCTTTGCCAGCGGCACATCATATTCGTCTATAAGCAGGATAACTTGCTTGCCATATACGTTATATAGCATTCGCATCATGGTTTTTAAGGAATTCTGAACATCACTTTCATTTCCCTTCTGCGCCTTCAATCGAGCGAACACATCCAAATCATCCTTATCTGCCATGTCTTTTTTTGCTATGTCTGAAATTCCCTTGCATACGTCTGCAATTACATTCATCAATTTCGCATATGCAACTTCATATGTTTCTGATTCAGCATCCTTAAATGAAATAAAAAGCACCGGATACTGATTCATCCACTCTTTGCAGAATGTCTTATGTTTCGCAATAGCAAGATTTTCGAACAGGCTCTTACTGTCCTTTCTGATGTTGAAGAAGTTCTCCATCATACTCATCATCAGAGTTTTTCCAAACCTTCTTGGTCTGGTAAAGAGCGTAACTTTATTATTCGTATCATGCACAAGTTCATACATGATCTCGGTCTTATCCACATAGTATGCATTTTCATTACGAAGAGCCGCAAAGTCCGCTTCTCCAACGCTTACTGTAAAAGCCATATGCGTGCCTCCTTTCAGCCTTGAGATCACCCTCAAATTTGCATAATAATCCGTTTATTATAGTACCATATAACCGTCAAATTTTCAACCAAAATCGTTGACATAACTCTGCCGTTAGCTCACTGACTTATCACCCTTATTATGCAGATTATTTGCCCGTTCACTCGCCGCCTGTCTCTGCTCCGCTGATAGCCGTCTCGGCTTACGATAATTAACAGCAGATTTAGGCATTTCATAGGTCTTGTCGATGTCTGTCACGCCTATGCACTTATAGACCTCCGGGAAGCTGATAACTAACTGGTCAAGTTTCCTCATAACGGTAGGATCACGGGTGTAAAGGCTGGCGGTTGGTTCCTCGGCATTAAAGTTTATAATTGTTTCTCGTTCATAGCGTGATAGTTTCAAGATTGCTCCTTTCTGCCCATGTAGGCTGTAAGATATGATTGATTGATGGATGGACTGACGGACAGGACTGATTCTTTCTCCCAACAGTCCCTCCATTTCTCCCAAATTAACTATCGATTTGGGAGAAAGACGGTTATTGTTGGGAGAAAAGAAAAAGTGCTGATGGACATATATCTTCCATCCGCACTCTTTCATATGCCGTTATCCCGATAACTATCGTATGAACTTGTTAAAAATCAGGTACTACAGAGTCGGCAAGTACCACACTTACCTTTGAATAATGCTCCTGATCATATTCCTCGGCAGGGATACCGTAGGTGTTGGTATTATCTGCCTTGAGCTGTGCAATCCTCGCTTTTCTTCTCGGCTCGTATGCTTTCTCCCACTTCTGCTGTGACCCCCTTGCCTTGCGTGCCAGATACTGCTCATGACGCTTATCTTTAATGGCATTCATGCGCTCGATCTCAGCCTTTTCCACCTCGGTAAGCTCCTTCTCCGGCATACTGTAATTGCCGATGAAATTGAAGTAGATATCAATCTTCTGCGTGGTCTGCACGGATCCCTTCCTGTCCCTCTCATGCACTTCGATATGATCAATGAACTCACTGACCATAAAAGGCGTGATTTCGTCAAAATCATTGTACCTTGCCATAAGATCGACAAACCTCTTTCCGCTCTTGCGATTTTCCTCGACCTCTGACAGAAAAGCCTCGATACTCTCAACCTCTTCGTTAAGCTCACCCTGCTCCTTGGAATACTGCCTGATAAGCGTTTCATATCTGCTTTCAGGCATCTTCCCAAGTGCGTTATCCTCATAAATCTTGCAGATAAGCCTTTCAAGCTCGTCCACACGCTTCCTGCACTGCTTAATACGATCCTGCTTCTTCTTGGCTTCGGCACAGCGATTGTCCGCTTCCGTCTGGGTGATATGCTCAATGAACTCCTCCGGATTGTCTTCAATAGTGGTTTTGAGGTATCTGAGCGTATCCCTTACGATTTCCATAACCGCATCGGCGTTTATCCTATGACCGGAACTGCAATAGGTTCCTACAGGCTGCTTGCCGTACTTGGCGCATACATACTGTGCGACCTTCTTTCCATTGCTCGTCCTGTGACAGTACATGAGGCTCCCGCAATCATGGCAGATCATTTTCCCGTCAAGCGGATGCGGTTCTCCCCAGCCGTTCGGATAACGCTTAATGCCCGTCCTGCATTTCTGCGCATTATAGAAGGTCTCCTCGTCAATGATCGGCTCCTGCGTATCTTCAAAGACCTGCCAGTATTTCTGTGCCACATAATGGCTCTTTTTATCCTTAAAATGCTTTCTGGTCTTGAAGTTGACCGTGTGTCCCAGGTATTCCTTTCTCGTAAGTATTGAAGCTACACTTGAACTTGTCCAGCGGTAGGGATGCTTTAATTCCCTGTTCTGCCATAAGCCCATTCCCATCTTCTGCTGATGATATGCCGGTATCTCCACTTTGTCCGCTTCCAGTATCTTGCATATCTGGAACGGGCCTTTTCCTTCAAGTGTGAGCTTAAATATACGCTGTACAACCTCTGCCGCCTCCTCGTCCTTGATCCACTTGGTCTTATCATCGGGATCCTTCATATATCCGTATGGCGGAGAGCTTGCAACGTGCTTTCCTGCTTCGCCCTTCGCCTTAAAAGTGGAGCGGATTTTCTTGCTTGTATCCTTGGCATACCACTCGTTCATGATATTGCGAAACGGCAGGAAATCATCATCCCCCTGCAAAGTATCGGTTCCGTCATTAACCGCGATCAGACGCACATCTTTCTGTCTGAACATCTCCACGATCTGCCCGACCTTCAGATAATCCCTGCCCAGACGAGACATGTCTTTCACAAGGACTGCTCCGATATTTCCGTTCTCAATCTCACCCATCATTTCAAGGAATGCCGGACGATCAAAGCGTGTACCGGATATTCCATCGTCTGCGAAATGCCGGGGACTCGGTAATTCGTGTGATTCAGCGTACTCCATAAGTAGCTTCTTCTGATTTGAGATACTGTTGGATTCTCCCTGAAGTTCGTCATCATGGCTCAGTCTCTCATAAAGTGCCGTGTACCGTTGCTCTTTTTTCATAATGCTCCTTTCCGCCATACAAAAATGGCAACACATGATTAGTTTCTCGTATTCGGGGATGCCTTAAAATCCCCTGCCTACGCCTCTTGTATCGTCTCGGTACAAGAAACTAATTACATGTTGCCACACCGGCAGCTAATTTAAATTTACTATATTGCCTTACCGCAAAGTGTTCCGGGTCCGTTTCTTCGAGCTCTTCAAACAGCAGATCCACTGCGTTTTTAAAGTCTTCATCGTCTTCTCTAACTTCCATGGCGTTGATCATTGCAAGCAGAGTCGAAAAGTT
>JAFVGK010000153.1 GCA_017475035.1 Blautia sp. | reverse complement strand
TAAAAGTTTCCCAAATTTCTGTACTATACAAGACGGTAATCTAAGGATGCTCACCAGATTACCGCCTTCGTCATTGGATATTGTCACGTGAGAGAATCCATCTTTCCAGGTTCTTCCAGGTGTCACTCTGAAACTTGGAGATCTGGAATTGATTTTGTCCTTGGTCTTCCAACAGGTCGCTTTGGTGTATTGGGATCCGGAACCGGTCTGGTTCTTGGCCTCCCAACAGGCCGCTTTGGCGCATTGGGATCCGGAACCGGTCTGGTTCTTGGTCTTCCAACAGGCCGTTTTGGTGCATTGGGATCCGGAATCGGTCTGGTTCTTGGTCTTCCAACAGGCCGCTTCCCGTGTTTTGGCGCGTTGTTTATCGTTTCTCCGTCAGTATTTTCAGGTTCTGACGCTATTTCTCTCAATGTCTGTTCTTCATTGGAGGAACCTTTGCCTTGGGAATCCGGTGTTCCTGATTTCGATGTATTTGCTCCATTACCGCCGTTTAATCCGGTTTTGTCTTGCCCGGATGGCTTCCGGCCTCTTTTTTTCGGCTCAGGCTTCTCGGCCGGCAGACATAGTCCGAGCTTTTCGAGAATCTCAGAAACTTTTGGAATTGTATGAACCCAATACTCATCACCGGCTACAGGAAGACTTTCTCGCGGCGCAGATGTAAGCCTCCATGCAGAGTTCAGGTCATCTATCATATCCCTGTATGTCATCTCATCGAACAAGCCGGCTTTCGTAGCCCTGGTAATGATTCTGCAGGTAATTACAGAACTGATAAAATTAACAAACTCACTTCCAATGACTGAGAAGTCCCCTTGAACAGAAGTATGGTCCAGACAGTCGTCACTTTTGTAGGCCTTAAAAACGAGTTCGAGCTTCCAGCGTTCCTCATAACTCAGATATGCGACTTTAGGTTCAAGGTTCCGGTCTGACTCGAAAACAATGAGACCAAATGTTTTTTTCTTCTCAAGGTATTTGGAATCATCATAGGTGCCCTTTTTTCTGGCTTGATCAAGATATGATTTTTCTTCGGCTGCAGCCCTTCCTGCGTCTCTGAAGGCATACAGATACACACCTGGCGCAGTGTTGACCTTCTTATACTGTACGATTCCGTCAATGCCGGTGAGAATATCATCAAAATTGGTCAGCTGGAATTTAGCAATCCTGGCGTCATTTCGCTTAATCGGAGTAATGTAGTGAAGGAGTGGATTTCTCGCAAGGATCTCTCTGATTTCATTGGGTGGAAAGCCCTTATCCGAGATAATGATACCTTTTCTCAGGTTGTTGTCGCTGACAAATGACCGGTATGACACGGCATCAATGCTGTTGCCGGGAAAAACCTGGGCACATATGGGTTCCATTTTCTCAAGGTCGTAGGCATATAGTATGGAAATGTCTTCACAGCCTTTAAGCCTTGCCTTATATGAAAATGCCGAAAGGTCATTGATTCGGCTGGTATCCTGTTTCAGTGTTCCGTCAATGAGGATATGATCCTCATCGCATACACGTGAAACCCTGTGTTCGAAAAACTCGGCGCGTTTTGTGCCGTCTGCTCCAATACGCTGGTATAGTGATACAATTGAATTTTTGGAAAGGCCAGCACCCGGCAGGAATACGTTAGTGAAAGACATATTATAAATGCTGCCTGCGCGGGTTCCGGAAACTCCGGGCTTCGTCACCTTAATAGAGGCTAATGCCATGATGGAATAGGCATCGTTTGGCGGATACACGTCCAGAAGGTCTGCAAGGAGATCTTTTGACAATGTATCCACCAGTGACGCTGCGCCATACGACAGCATCGTCGGTCCCGGATTCACTGTTTTCTCACACACAGGAACAAATCTGTGGTTAATAATATAGCCGATGGTTTTTCCGTTGATGGGTTGAGGGTTTCCTCCGGAAATATAACGGGTTCCTGTTCGTTCTCTTACACTGTACCGTTTGGGACCATCCCTTCCCGAATCCTGAACAACCGTATTTACCGGCCTGGGCACCTTTCTTATATCCTCTGGAACTGGCATGTAAATCAATCCTTTAAAATGAAAAAAAATAAAATAAAACGCCTCGAAAGGCTCATCAAATATAGTACATTATACAACATTTATGTACTATTGTCAAGCATTTTTCTGCATTTATGTCAATTTATTTTATTTAATTCCAGAGGTTTTTTGCCATCTGTTTCAAAAGAGAGAAGACAAAAAGATTTATTATATGCGATTCTGTGGTATTGGTTTCAGACAACACGATCAAAAGTCCGATGGATATCGGCAATCTATAGTACGTTATTTTGGGAAACTTTTACTTTAATAATGTCTTATCTTCGAGATACCCTCCGAGAAAACCATCGCAGAAATGTTCTCCCCGGCTTATGTATGTGAGCACTGTCCTAATCTGTTGGACGTTCATTTCAGATGGCAGCACTCCGTTGCAACTATTCTCATAGTTTTCGGAGTAGTTCTTGTCCATGTCCATGACAAACAAACTTTCCCAGACGCCATCCGGATAATCAGGGAAAGGCATCTGTATTACGCCATCTTTCTTTACTCCTCCATGCCACTTCACCTTTCCTGCAGTACGGACAGCTTCGATTCCATTACGAAGCTTCTGCCCATCCAGCTTCTCCAGTAAAAGGTCAGCCTCTGAAGACTTCTCATTCTGTTTATTTTCCTTACTCTGGCGCTCAAGTTCATCCAGCCCAAGCTGGAGGATCTTACCATCCAGCACCGCAAAAAGAATGTCGATATCGTAGTCAGGATTCTTCTGAATAAAATCATTGCATGCCTGAATTGCTTTCCTCCACGCCTTGTCTTTTGGATATCCAAAGATTCCTGCTGAGATAAGAGGAAATGCTATTGAATGGCAGCCGTTTTCCTTAGCCAGATCTAAAGAAGCCTTGTAGCATCCGTACAGTTTCTGCGGCTCCTTTTGCTTTCCATCGTGCCATACCGGGCCAACCGCATGGATAATATATTTCGCTTTGAGATTAAAAGCCGGTGTAATGACTGCAGAACCGGTATCACAATGTCCAATTGCATTGCAGGCGTTCTGAAGCTGATTCCAGCCGGCGGCTTTAAAGATTGCTCCGCAAACACCGCTCCCGCCCATAAGCTGTTCATTTGCAGCATTAACAATACAGTCGGTACCAGCGTCGGTAATGCTGACTTTCTCAATCCTGATCTTGCTCATCTTCATCATTCTCCTCGTCAAATCCCAAAAACTCTGTCAAATCACTAAAGTTGTATGGGAAGGCGTTACTTCCAGAAATCTTTAACGGCTTTCTTTCATTTCCAAAAAAGATTTCCAGCTCCCACTGCGTGCCATCAAGCACATACGGATCAATATAGTTTTTCTTCCATTCACCGATGTGAATCTCCTTAAGACCGGCAATAAACTCGTCTTTTGTGAATGGATAGTAGACCAGCAGATTGCTGGGTTTCAGGATCAAGGTGTGATCAACATCCATGATCATCTTTTCACCCGACACTGTATACGTTCTTGTTTCATACCCGCCGAAAAATCCACCAATAGAAAACATCAGTTTCTGGATAGAATCTAATGCGGCATCAAAGTCCTGGCTTTTCTGTTCAGCCTTCGTAGGGATGTATTGGCCTCCGGCCTCCTGGTATGCCTGAATAGCACGCTCCAGATATTCGCGGTTACACTTCAGTCGGGTCAATCGGGTCGGAAACATTTCTTCCGGTTCCAGTGAATGCTCCTCCATATACCGCTTTAACTGGTTGATTTCCCTCTTCAGAGATCTTATTTCTTTCAGAATATCCTGCTGTGATTTCCCTTTCAGGTTAACCTCGTAATATCCTTCTGGACTGATCATCATCGCTCGTCACCTCCACAGCTATAGTGTACTTAATCAAAACTAGGAAGTGGTCGCTTGCCCGGCGACTTTTAAACCATCAGGCGCTAAATCCACAGTTAGATTAATTACTACTCTGATAGATTATTCCTCATCTCCAAAGTCTTCTGCAGTCTCATCAGAGTGTTTTGCAGATTCTTTATAGTATTCTGCCTCAGCATAAGCACTTGCCGCATCTGCAGCATTCTTTTTTCGTTCATATTCCGTACGATACGTTTTGGCAAAATCAACAGCTACTGTCCATCCGACTGCTTCAGTAACACCTGCAGCTATTCCTGCAGAAGTAATCCAGCCTACTACAGGAATAAATTTGAATAGTTCTCTTCCGACGAATGTTGATGCAGCCGCACCTAATAAACCTTTTGCAGTGCTATCTGTAATCTTTTGTCCAAAGATTTTACCAAGAGCAATAACCATAGTTACCTGAGCGGCAGACATAGGTATTGCATCTGCTACTGGAATAGGAATCGCGCCAGAAGCACCGGCTGCTACAGCTGCTGTATGAATGGCAACGTTACATTTCACAATTTGGTCCTCGGTCATAAGTTTTCCGGCTTCAAGGCGTTTATCCTTGATTATTTTTTTATAATCTGTTTTACTCATGGCTAAAATCCTCCGCCTTACTATCGATGTCTATCAGCGATACGCTTGCAGCCTTTTTGTAATATTCTGCTTCCGCATAAGCATTTGCTGCATCTTCAGCATTAATACGGCGCTCCCACTCTTTTCTGGAACGATCGGCCAGGTCACAAGCAACTCCCCATCCCAATGTCCCAGTAACGACAGGTCCAACAATCGCTGACACTGCCCAACCAAGTATTGGGATGAATTCAACGAGTGTCCTGCCTATAAATGTAGCTGCCATTGCCACAACCAATCCTTTCAGTACACTGGACTGCTTAAATATTTTCCCCAATCTTAAAACCATAAGAACCTGTATAATCATCAAAAGAATGGCATCTGTGATTAATGTGGGAAGTAAGCAGACAAAGAGAGCCAGAAGGCACGAAACTGCTATTGTGATAATACTGGAATTTCTTTGCTTTTTCGTCATCAGTTTGCCTGACTCTAGTCTTTTATCTTTTGTACGTTGTTTATAATTCTTTGGCATTATTGTGTGACCTCTGAGATAGTTTTTCTTGATTTCATAATTGCATTATGAATCTCGGTGTTTGGTTCAACTTCTTCTATCTCACCTTTATCATTACAGCTTTTTACAATATACATGGGCTCATTGATCAGGTAATGCAGAATCTGAACAACTAAAATGCAGTTCTCCACAAGCTTTTTCTCTTCAGCAGAGAATTCATTCCAATCATTTTTCCTACTGACTAATTCCTTTAGTTGGAATACAAGTTTTTTATAAATCCCATTGCTGATCTTTACGGATGCATTACGCATCTCATCGCAGGAAACGGTTATCGTAATTTGCGTCTGGATTGCATCGGAGATTATTCTTTCATTCTCCTCCATGGCGGATTTTGCCTTATCTGCTTCCTTTTTTGCAACCGAACTTGCATAGGCCATAGCAATTCCTTCAACAAGTGTTGCTACTCCCAATGTGGCCGCGTTTAGAACCACTGTTCCAAGGGCGATACCTCCACCGCCAGCTGCCTTCGCTCCACCGCCTAGAGCTGCAATGGCGGCTTTTGTTTGTGCTGCTCCATGCAATTCAGCGATCTTCGCTCCAGTAGATGCTTTTCCGAGGGCAATTATTGCAGAGGTCGTTCCACTGGCCGCTGCTGCTCCTAAAGCGGATCCGACGACAGCTCCTCCTGCAGTGCCAACTACAGCATTGGCTACAACTGAAACATTCTTTATTTCATCAAAGCTAAATGATGGAAATGCCTTATTCTCCTTCGTTGAGAATTCCGGTCTGTTATGTATTTGCTCAAACGCTTTAATGAATACGCTGAAGTTCTTTGCAATTACCATTCTCTGTTCACCGAGCATTTCAAGAGCTTTATCTAGTTTTCCAGATACTGCTTCAAAGCGTAGAAGGTTCCTTTCGTTCCGCTCCTGAACATAGCGATTTGTAGACGCAGCTTGCATTGAATCGACAACACTTTTCACAGACAAGGCGATACCACCTGCGCCGCTTATTCCACTGAGAGTCAATAGTATTGTTGGAAGTATGAGCATTTTATAACCCCCTTTAGAATTTCAATACCCAAGTCTTATCCTGCATCCGCTCATCAATCGTATATCCGCCGAATACTGATGGTAGTCCTAGATCAGTAACTGCTGTCCTTAATAAGGTATTGATGTCTTGCTGATTATCAGCGGAATCAAGCCGTAAATATAGACCGTAAATGTAGTCAGCTTCCCAAGATAGCCTACCGATATCAATCTTTTCAAGCTCTGCGCAATAGCGCTTAAACAACATCCCTTGTTCCTGAAGTCGTCGAGTGTTTTCACCATATACATCCGTGAGGAACTTGGTAAACGGTCCATTATCTATATAAAACATAAGGGACACTGACATTAACCCCGTGCATAATGTGCCAGAAAATACTGAAATGACATCTTTCAAATCAGAAGGCAGATTAATCTCACTTAGTTTGATAGAAACTTGCTCCTGGACAACGGTCCCGGTTATAACACTAGCCCCTGTAGCCAATACTTTTGCAGCAGAAGTCATCCTGTCACACAGATATTGATCTTTATCATTGAAAAACAGAATCGCAGTTGCTTCTACCGTTGAAGCCCAACCTTGACGGATTATTCTCCCCGCATTAGCACCTGTTGTTACAAACATATTTGTGACAGTTGAGGTAATTGAGGAAAGAATCCCGCTAAGAACACCTTCTCCGAACATTCCAAAAAGAGCTTTGTAGTTCTTACCAGCTTCTATGACTCCAACCTTTAAGCCATCTACTATTGCTGTGCATATTCCGCCAAATGTCCCATCACTGTTTCTAATTGCATCTTTCACCGAAAACCATAACTCAGTAATAAGGAAGCCCGCCGCCTGCCGGATTCCCATTTGTATGCCTCGATTTGCGGCAGATTCTGCAGCTTGTTTATAAAACTGGCGGCAATGTGGATTAGAAAAGTCAAAATAATACGCAGTAATAATGGTCTTCTCATAAGTGGCTTTTGATTGGGCATACGCATCCATCATGCGAGCTTTGACATCCGCCGGAAGCTCCGGATGCTTTTCAATATAGTCCGGTATTTCATCAGCCCCCATAGACTTGTTAAGATGTTCGTTTGTCCACTTTAAGTTATCCTCAGCATCTGCAAGTTCTGCAGTGCTAAGTCCTGCCAATACTCTCCCTCTGTCATCATGAATGGATTTTGCAGAAATCACATGATCAAGCTCGGCAGATTTATCTGTTGGCCTTCCTTTGCTGCCGCCCAAAAAATGTAACGGCCGATCTTCATACGCATCCTGTACAGTATTATTACGAGGATCTTCTACGTAATGAGCACGGGCATCGTGTTTGATGGTTTGGAAATTAGTCCCAAGGCCTTCTACATCTTTGTGAGAATAAACACCTCTTGAATCATATGCCGCTTCGTTTTCACCGCTCTTATATTTAAGCTGGGGATCACTGTCCATGGCTCGCACATTATGAAGAGTATCTACATCGCCGCCATACTGATCCTTTATAAAGATATCTAACCCAAATGATGTAATAATACTTCTGAAAATTACATGCTCGTACTCACGAAATAATGCATCCAAGACTGATTCGTCAGGATCCGCGCTAAAACTATTATTGATATTGCCGACAAAGCCATCCTTGAAATCAGGCATAGTATCTCTCCTTCAGTGAATTTTACTCGGACTGCTTATCAGGAAGAATTTCAACAATATCATCGAATTTGCAATCCAGTGCCGAGCATAGTTTCTCAAGGATATTTACTCGAACATCTTCATCTCTTCCCAGTTTAGCCATGGCATTTGTGCTGATACCAGCCATATGAGTTAAATCTGTTTTGCTAAGTTTTTTATCTATCATCAGCTTCCAAAGCTTGTTATAACTTACCGCCATGGATAACCTCCTTCTTTCCGAAGCATGCCGTTAGAGAAAGACAAAGCTAAAATACTGATATTACTATACCACACAAGCCAATATACTCTCAAGAAATTCTTGCGTTTTGCAAGATAAAAGGAATGTCATTTCATTCGATCTTGATCGGCTCTTTCTGCATCATGCCTGCTCAGAATCACATCCGCATTCTGCTTCGCCCGGATGAATTCCGTACGGTCTGCCCTGACCTTCCGGTACTCTGCATATTCCTCCTGGCGCTCCCGGATCAGCCTAGTCCGCTCTGCATTCAGTTTCTTCACAGTTGGCAGTTTCGTTCCTTCCTGCAGCTGGTCAAAGGCAGCTCTTGCGGCCTCCTGCAGTTCAATCTCTGCCCGATGCAGTTCATAAAATTCTGCCTTCTTTGCTGTCGGCAGACGCTTATATTCCAGGTAGATCTTCCTGGTCTTGCTGTAATCAAAGATGTGCTGTCGGAGTGCTTCGATCTCTTTGATTTTGGCATCCTTTTCTTTGATAGACGCAAGCAGCTGATCAGCGCCGGTTACAGCTTCATTGGTCATGCGTTCCAGATCTTCGTAGCTGTGAATGTCATGCTGCTGCAGGAAAAGAAGCGTCTTGGCTGTCTGCTTCAGATTGAAGCCCTTCGCCCAGCGTTCATAGCCTGCTCCTTTGCCTAAAGCACGGTTCTGGATATCGATCAGCAGATCAATGCCCGGCTGCTGTGCCTGACGTTGAGGATCCCGTACATTTGCACGGGATATTTTTTCTTTCAGGGCATCCTCGGTATAATCCTCTCCCAGGGATTTGATCCGGACAAATCTCTGCTGTGCACGGCCTCTAATGGCGATATTCTTTCCTCGCTTGATTTCATATCCCTCTTCTGCAAGTAGCCGCAGGAAGTCTTCCCAATCCTTCGGTTTTCTGCGAATCAGATCATCCAGGACAGAGCGGATCTCATTGCGGACCGTATGCCGTTTGGGATACTCCGTTCTCTTGGTCCGGTCAGCATAGGGTTTTCTCTCGATGATGGAATAACCGTGTTCAAAGCAGACGATATCGCTGAGCCTCTGCAGTGCGATTCCGGAGAAAAAAAAGTTCTTGAACTTCCTGTTGCAATCCAGCGTGGTGGAATTGAAAATGATGTGGTTATGGATGTGGGCTCTGTCTGTATGGGTGGATACCGTAAAGGCGTGATTCCCTTTGGTGAAGCGCATAGCCAGCTCATAGCCGAGTCTGTTTGCTTCCTCCGGCGTAATCTCTCCCGGCTTGAAGGACTGCCGGATCTGATAGGCAATGATATTTCCTTTGTATTCCTGCCCGGTGACCTGCTGGTACTGCCGTTTGGAAAGCAGGAATTCCATCGCTGCTGTCTCCGGATCACAGGCATAGGATGAGATCAGTTCGCCTTTTTCTGTCTTCACCGGGTTCTGAGAGTAGTTCAGGCGTTCATTCAGGCACTGGGCCACGGTTTTTCCTTTGTTCACGTGTAATGCAATCAGTCTTGTCGCTGCCATTTCTTCCTCCATGCACAAAAATAAGGGGACTGCCCGCAGCATCTTCTGCCGTAGACAGTCCCCGTAAGGTTCTTCAGTATTCTGATGTTATGATCTCATGAAACGGATCAGACCGTCTCTCGCTCCTTCCAGCGCAACGATGACCACGGCCTGGCCAAACAGGATAGCAAAGCATCCGGCCCCAAGCATCGTGAGGATCGCGACATGGATCCACTGGGTAGTGATCAGGAAATAGATATCAAAGCCAAGGATGAGCAGAAGTGCCGGACCGATCACGTATCCCGACAGATCCGTTGCGAGATTGAAGAGGAATCCCGCGATGGCAGTCAGAACGATCAACGGCAGTGCTGCTATCTTGCCGATCAGACGAATCACGAACATTTTCATTGCCTCCTTTACTGTTTCTGACTTCATTGTAGATATGTCAATCGGATACCACAACGATGTCGCAGATATTTTTTCATGTATCGGCACCGGAGATCCCGATGCCTTTTTCGATCATTTCAGCGCTGCCAGCTTCAGGAAAATGCTGCGTTCCGTATCCAGGATCTCCTGAAACTGTTCCTGCAGATCCATGATATCCGCCGCGTAGATGCTGCCGTTTTCATTGGCCCGTTTGGCATACTGGTTCAGATTGTTGCCGCACCGGGCGACCTGTTCCGTAAGGGAACGGATATCCTTCAGATCCAGACAGATACACAGGCCGTCCAGTGCCATTTTCCGGATATAGGCGCTCATGTTATGAATGCCGAGCTCTGCCATTTTCTCTTCGATCCGCTTGCGCTCCTGCGGCGTGACCCGCAGATAGATCATGTCGGTCTTCTGGATACTCATAGGCCTGCTCCTGTTAATCCGGATACAGATCCAGCTGCTGAAAGGCTTCATCATCCATACCCTTGAGCTTGTTGATCACCCGGTCCGTCAGTTTTGCCAGCTTCTTTTCCTCCGGCTGCAGCTGTACCTTCATCCCGGCAAGCTCCCGGATCAGACCTTCCCTGGATCCCGGATTATACAGCATCATCAGCATGGTTTCTTCTTTGGTAAACTTCTTCATTCCAGATTCCTTTCTCCGAACCATGCCGGCGGTTTATGTCCAGGCTCTTTGGCAGCCTTCAGCTTTTCCAGAATGGATTCCCGTTCTTCCTTCGGTTTCTCTGTCACCTCCATGGCCGGTGCTTTTCCGTTATTGATGATCCCGTCGATCATGCCGTAATCATCCTCCATTGCCATTTCCGCATTCTTCAGATAATTCTCCGGCTTCAGGAATTCCGGCAGCGTGACAAAACCGATGGTATCCACGTAATGACAGGATACCTGACCATTGGTGCGGATTGCTACGATGTCGCTGACCGAAAGGCTGTGTCCACGAAAGTCTGCCGGATGCGCGATATTGAACTTCTCATAGATCTCATCCAGCAATGTGTTCTGATCCTTATAGGGAAGAAGCGGTGCCACATAGACCACCTCATAGTGATCGATATCCGGCGTATCCCCGCTTTTCTGCAGGGCGGCATAGGATATAAAGTGCATCGGCCTGGTCTCTTCTTCATCCTTCAGCTGCAGGATCGCATAGGTATCATTGATGGCCGTCAGAAAGGCTTCCATCTTCACTTCGTGGTCCTGGCCGTTGATCTCGTCCCATTTAAAAATCTTCATCGTCGTTCTTCTCCTTTTCATCAAAAGGCAGGCTATGGATCCTTGCGTCCTCAGCCTGCTGTTTTCGTCTTTTTGCGCTGTAGGGAGGCCGGATGCTGACGCATTTCTTCGGGATCCGGTAGGTAACCGAATGCTGCGGCCCCTTCTCCAGCAATATGAACTGATCCGGGTATTTCTGTGAAAGCTCCTTCAGTTTCTTCACGATCCTGCGGTCAAAGGTATAGACCGAGGCGGTATCCAGCTCATTGTCCCAGTTGATGATCGTCTCCTGCTCAGAGAGCGTATAGCGGTATCTCTTCATTTCCTGCCGTCTTTCTGCGGAAGCTCCATGGAAAAGGATGCTTTTCCTTCCGCATCTGCCGTCACCGAGATCACTGCGTCAAATGTCTTTCCGCTCTTTCTGGAGACGCACTTTTTGAGCTTCACCTTTTCTCCGGAGATCAACTTCACCGCAAGATCCCTGGTCAGGGTCTTGCCGATGCTCTGCAGGAACCGGTTGTCCTTCCATAAGACAAACCGGCAGTTTTGATTTGAGCAGGAATAGCTCTGCTTCCGTTCGGTGATATCCGCGCCGCAGACCGGGCAAATGCCCAGCTTTTCTCCACCGGAAGCCAGTCCCGGTATATTCTGTTCTGCCTTCTGTGTATCGATCAGATCCTGCACAAATGCGCTGATTTCTCCCATAAAACGGCCTGAATCATAGGAATGATGCTCCATATCCAGAAGCTTCTGTTCCCATTCTGCCGTCATCATCGGTGATTTCAGCTTTTCAGGCATGACAGCGATCAGGGAAGTGCCCTTTTTCGTCGGAAGCAGGATCTTTGTTTTCTTGTCTCCGGAGCGGATGACAAAGCCCTTCTGAATCAGCTTCTCAATTGTGCCTGCCCTGGTTGCCGGGGTGCCCAGGCCTTTGCGTTCTGCTTCCTCAGGAATGTCTTCCGCACCGGCGGTTTCCATTGCACGAAGAAGCGATCCTTCCGTATAGTGCTGGACAGGCTTTGTCTTGCCTTCTTTCACTTCGGCATTATTGATTGTGAGTACCTGGCCCTCCTGTACATCCGGAACCGTCTCTTCCTTCTCTTTGGCTGGATAGTAATGATTCATAACGGCCTTCCATCCGGAATCCAGGATCTGTTTTCCCCGGATGGAGAAGGTTTCTCCAGCACAGGTGATCGTGACCGTTGTTTCCGTAAACCGGCAGGGAAGACCTACTGCGCATAGAAGCCGGACTGTTACCAGCTTCAGGATCTCTGCTTCGCCCTTCGGCAGTTCACGGATCTTTGTAGTACTTACTTCCTTTGTCGGGATCACCGCATGATGATCAGAAACCCTGGCGTTATTGATCACCTGTTTTGCGTTGACTGAAACCAGGTCCGGATACTCCAAAGCACCAGCTGCTGTCTTTGCAAGCTGCGGAAGACCTGCAGCCATATCTTCTGTCAGATACCGGCTGTCCGTTCTCGGATATGTGACCAGTTTTTTCTCATACAGGCTCTGCAGATAATCCAGTGTCTGCTGCGCCGAATATCCCAGTATCTTATTGGCATCTCTCTGCAGGGAAGTAAGATCATACAGGAGCGGCGGCTTTTCTGACTTTTCCTTCGTCACAACCTTCGTTACGCTCATCTGTCCCTCACTCCTGCAGCGCTCAGCCAGTTCCTCAGCTTCAGTCCTGTCCTTATATTTCCTGCCGGAAGCCTTCAGACCATCGGACTGCAGCTGCACCGTATAAAATGTCTCTGGCACAAAGTCCCGGATCGACTGTTCCCGCTCCACCAGCATGGCCAGTGTGGGTGTCATGACCCTGCCGACATTCAGAGTAGAGCCATAGAGGCATGAATAAAGCCGGGTTGCGTTCATTCCGACGATCCAGTCGGCGCGTTCCCGG
>JAFVGK010000152.1 GCA_017475035.1 Blautia sp. | reverse complement strand
AGCGTAGGCCGGGTAACACGTAAAAGATTAAGTACCTCTTTGGAACGCATGGCAGATACCTCCTGACGAGGTTATTATACCATATATTTAGTCATATTAACAGCTATAATTTAATATATTCAATATAATTTATAACCATACTTTGTGTATTGCCGGAACGGAACAGATTATCATGGCAATTGGGACAGCAAAAAAAAAGTACCCAAACGGCAAGGGTCAGCATGACAGCTGAGAATATTCGCCGTCCGGGTACTTTTTTATGTTTCCGGGTTCTTTCTTATTTTAAGTCTTTTTTTATTTAAGATGGATGATTCTCGCGAAGTCAAGGTGGTCTTCCGTCCTGGAGGCCATAAGCAGGGAACGGCTTCCCTGCTTTTCCTGAATATAGGCTATGACTTTGCGGATGGACTCTTCCGACAGGCCTTCAAAAGGCTCGTCCATGACAAGAAAATCAGCGGGGATGGTAAAAGCCCTGACGATTTCCACCAGCTTACGTTCGCCCGGAGTCAGTTCGCTGACAGGAAGGGTCAGCCGTTCTTCGGGCAAAAATCTGTGCAGTTCTTCTGCAACCATCTCCTTGGAGGTGCGGCGATATACTTTTTTTACATTCCATATCGCATTCTTTTTCTCGTTCAGCTGTCCCTCCTGCGAGACATATCCGCTCTGCAGGGTCGGGTATTTATAGTCGCCCATGCGATGGACGGCTCCGCCTGTCGGTCTGATCTGTCCCATGAAAATCTTCAATATCGTGGTTTTTCCGCATCCGGCCGGTCCTACCAGTGCGTAGGATTTTCTGTCTTCTATGTCCAGATTGAAATGGTCCACCACAACTTTTCCGTCATAGGACTGGGTGATATCTTCCATCGAGATTGTCATTGCAGAGTACCTCCTCTTAAAAACGGAGTTTTGTACGTTGACTCATTATCTTCATTCTCTGTCGAAGAGCTTCAGGACAACCGGGTACAGCGCTATATAATAGAACGCATAGATGATGGAGAAAAACAGTTTTCCCCAATGAGAACCAAATGTGGCGGTCATTACCGGGCTGAAGTATTTTTTCAGGAGTACCATCGGAATCAGACCGATCAGGCAAAGCAGGACGCTCTTCCATCCCTGCTTGAGGGGCTTGAACTTCACCCAGGTCTTCTCAACGAAACGGGCGATGATAAAGCCGATCATCTTTCCCAGATCTCCGTATCCGTCATTCATCATTTTCTGAGGATCTACAATCAGCTTTCCTTCCTCATTCAGAGTCATCGGATATGGCTTTAAGGTGATATATACAAGAGCCAGGCAGCAGAAAATCAAACCGCACAGCAGCAGCATATTTTCCTTTTCCGGATGTTCATCCAGGTAAGCAAAGAGCCTGCCTGCAAGGAACAAACTCAATACGCTGATGAGAAGAGCCACGCAGACATCCTGCGGGGTATGTACGCCAAGGTAATTTCTGGAAAAAGCTGTCAGCAGAATGAACAGGACAAAGATAACGGAGACGATTCTTGTGCGCCTGTTCTTCCATGTGTTGACTGCCATGCCTCCGGCCAGCGGTCCCGCTGTCGTCGTGTGTCCGCTCGGGAACGAATATCCCGTGGCGGTCCGGATGGCGTCGCCTGCCGGCAAAATGCGGCTGTCACGAATCCACGGACGATAGATACAGGCCGTCAGCTTGATCAGCGGCGTAAAAACCATGCAGAAATAATAAGCGACAAGAGTATACAGCCCGTCTCTCTTGTCCTTGTTCCAATAGTAGAAAACCGCAAACAGAATCAGATACGTCGTCGCAAACATGGATACCCATTCCATAAACGGAGTGAGCGCATCATTGATGCTGTTTCGAAAATCCTGCAGCCAAAGCAAATACTGAATGTCCATAAAGTATTCTCCTTTTCTTTTCTGGTTTTTTCCGTGTCCTGATCCGGCATCTGATCCGGGAGTACGGATAGGAAACTGTGAAAATTATAACACCAATAAAAAGAAATGTCTATCTGTATGATGGGGCTGACTTTGTCCGGGCTGGCTGGCTGACGAAGCAGCAAAATCGTCATCCGAAGAAATTGAGCATCGTATAAAAACTTCGTTACGGGAGACATATTTTGCTCTGGAGCGCGATGTGAGATGGCAATAGACAGTCATCCGGATGGTATGCCGTTTTATGATGATCATTGTAAGCAAAAAGGGCAAGGCAGCGAAGAGACTGAATTTTCTTGATGTTTTCCGCGAGGTTGGGTATAATATGATTCGGGCGGCAAAAGGTCATGCAGAAAATGAGCTCGCTCATTTTTGCATGAGATCGGGTCCGTAGAATCAGGGATTTGTCGAGGCAATCATAATATGATTCAGGTGCCGGAATGTTATGCAGAAAAGGAGCGGGATTATGGATGAATCGAGAAAAAGTACGTTGATGCAGCTGCAGGTAAGCCTGCCTAAGAAAATTGCGTTGACGGTTTTCATCATGTCCGCGCTGATTTTGTTTGTTTATTTCTTTAATATCCCCAACCCCAACATGGTTTTGATCGCAGGTCTTGTCCTTTGTTCGGCGCTGTTCGGGTTTGGAGGAGGAATAGCTGCCGCAGTGATCATGCTCGGGTATTCCCTGTTCTTCTTTTCTTCCGATCACAGCTTTGTTCATTTCACTCCGGAAAACTTAAAAAAAGTTGTCGTAGCGTTCATTGGCATAACTGCGGATATGCTGTTTGTGTGTCTCCTGAAGCAGACAGAAATGGAGTTCTTCCGCGAAATAGAAAATCTGACAGCCGATCTTCACCGGGAAAATGAGAAACTGATGCAGGTATCCTTTACGGATGCCCTGACAGGAATTCAGAATCGTATGGCTCTGGACCGGGACTGTGCATTATATGAAGGACATGAGGTCACAGTCATGATGGTGGACCTGAATGATTTCAAGAAAATCAATGACACATATGGGCATGAAGAAGGAGACCGTGTTTTGAGAGAAACCGGAAGGCTTCTGGCGGATAGCTTCGGCATGGATCATTGCTACCGCTATGGCGGTGATGAATTTCTGGTCATCATCCCGGATCTGTCAGAAGAAGAATTTCAGAAAAAGCATGCCGCAATGATAAACGCAGCCCCCTTGATTGACAGTAAGAATCATGCGGAGTTCTCCGCTGGATATGCGCGCGCAATGCTGGATGATCCTCAAAGACTGAGGGATCTTATCGCCATTGCGGATGAAAAGATGTATGAAGTCAAAAGGGATAAAGAAAACATTTTCACTGCTTCCCGTCAGACCAGAGAATCCATCGGGACAACCTCCGAATATACAGTGGAAGAAATGAGAACGTTTCTGGAGGAAATGTCAGAGAAATATGATCTGGCCCGGGTTGTTGATCCTATTGAATGCCGCATACTGGAGTTTCGGGAGAATGGATCTGTCAGTATGAACGAAGCCTGTTACGGGATATGGAACGCAGAACAGAAGTGCATCAACTGTTCAAGCGCCATAGCTTGCAGGACCGGATGTCATCAGGAGAAGGCCGAGCATTTCAGGGATCAGTTTTATTTTATTCAGTCAAATCCTGTCACTCTGAAGCTGAATGACGGAAGTACGTTTGATGCCGTCGTTGAACTGGTAAATGTAGAAAAGGACAGTAACAGCTCTGCCAACAACAGGGAGGCAGAAAACATCGGAAACAGAGCCGATCATTATCTCGCCCACCACGACACACTTACAAATGTGCTCACTGCTGATGCCTTCTATGAGCTTTCCCGTGAAATCATCATGAACAGCACGACAGAATCCTGGGTGATGATCACCACCAACATTATGAATTTCCGCCTGATCAATACGCTTTTTGGTGTTTTGAGGGGAAATGAAGTGCTTGTAAAGACTGCTTCGATGCTGCGTGAAATCTCAGAAGGATCAAAGGGACTGTGCGGAAGGCTCGGAGGAGACCAGTTTGCTCTTCTGATTCCGAAGAAAATGTACAGGGAGGAATCTTTGCTGGATGCCGCACAGACCCTGTCAAAGATCTTTCACAGCGGCGCATTCATTTTTTGTATCCATTTCGGCGTATATCAGATTGATGATCCGTCCCTTCCTGTATCCGTCATGTGCGGAAGGGCAAATTCGGCTCTTCGGACAATACGCGAGGATCTTTCAACTACGACAGCTTATTTTAACGATACCATCAGGCATAAGATCCGGTTTGAACAGAATGTCATCGGAGGATTTGAAGATGCGCTGAAAAACGGTGAGTTCAAGATGTATCTCCACCCGTTTGCATCGAAGAACGGGGATATCTACGGAGCAGAGGCACTGGTTCGGTGGTGTAAGCCTGACGGCACGATCGTTATGCCGGGCGATTTCATAGAGACATTGGAACGCGTAGGCCTGATCCAGGAACTCGATTTGTACATGTGGGAATGCGCGGTAAGACAGCTGAGCGCATGGAAAAATACGAAAAACAGAAACACGGCCATCTCTGTCAATATGTCCGCAAAAGACTTTTACAGTCTCGACGTATATCAGATTTTGACGGATCTGATTGAACAATATGACGTGGACAGCCGTCTGCTCCGTCTGGAAATCACGGAAACCGCCCTGCTGGTCGAGCCGGATCAGATCAATGACGTTATATCCAGGCTGCGTCGAAGGGGCTTTCTTGTGGAAATTGATGATTTCGGGAAGGGCTATTCTTCGCTCAGTCTGCTGAAGACGATCCAGGCTGATGTGCTTAAGATTGATATGGAATTCCTGCGGGAGATTGAACGAAGCGAACGCAACAGCGTTATTCTGCAGTCCGTAATCAACCTTGCAGAGTCGCTTGGGATGGATGTGATTACCGAGGGCGTGGAAACGAAACAGCAGCTTCAGACTCTTACAGCCATGGGCTGCAGTCATTTTCAGGGCTATTATTTCTCACGTCCGATTCCGGTAAAAGAATTTGAAACAAAATATCCCGAAGCAAAATAAGACAAAGGCCTCATAATAAAAAGCCCGGCGCACACGAATCAGTCGTTCCCTTTCGGGAAAGGAACAACGTGTGCAGCCGGACTCTTTTTTCTGCATCGAAATACCATGATTCAGGCTTTTGCCGATGCAGTCATTTTAATGTTAAACCTGCCATATCTGAAGTATGATCTATTGTCAATGTATATCTTGTTTTTCCTTTTACATTCACATATACTGTAGGTAAATGCTTCATGTCTTCAGAAACTGCACATCCTTCTTGCCTGTTTCCGCACCCGGTGCTGCTGCGTGTCAGTTTCAGCGCGGGAAATGAACCAAAACGTAAGCGATTTGCAGAAGGCAGTTTTTGTCGTTGTGATTTTTGACTGAAAGGGTGATATCATGGAATATAAGTTTTATGGCTGGCAGACGGCTGATATAAAGGATTCTCTCGGACTGACCCCGAGGGACTATTATGATCTGCTTTCGGAGATCTGGTGCGCGGATACCTGCGCGCCCAGGATGAGGATGAACTGGACTCCGGAAAACAAAACGCTGGGTCAGTGTTCCATCACGGCTTTCCTTATGCAGGATATCTATGGGGGAAAAGTCTATGGCGTACCGCTGGGCGACGGTAATGTACACTGCTTCAATGTGGTGGGCGATTGTGTGTTTGACCTGACCCGTGAGCAGTTCGGCGACAGAACGCTTGATTATGAAAACTGTCCGGAGCAGCATAGGGAGATCCATTTCAGAAAAACCGAGAAAAAGGAGAGGTATGAGCTTTTGAAGGAACGCCTCATGCTCCGTACCGGCAGCATTTCTTTCGGTTCCCGTGACATCGGAGCAGATGCGGCTTCCATTACCGGGGAATCCCGGATCGATCTGTAGTATCAGGCTTCCGGCGATACGACTTTCCGCGGAAAATCCGTGCGCATCCGATATAGCATAGGCACGGATTTACTGCGGAATCATGCCGCTTGCAGCAGCGTAAATTCGGCACAGTAAACGAATCAAAATGCAGGCATTTTATTCGTTTACTTAAAATTAGAAGCAAAGATAAGGACGAGGTATACGAGCTTTGAAAAAATATCTGTTTTCTTTTATGATGCTTGCCATCTTTGAGGCTGTTGCCATTACATTATGGCTGACCAAAGGCAATATTTTCTATCTTTTTAATTTCTCTTATATCGGGATATGCATCTTTGCCGGCAGTATCCTGATGGTTTCCGGAAATAAATACGCGAGGCGTTTTGTGCAGCTGGCAGTCGGCTCTTACATGCTCATATATCTGGGGGTGATATCCCGGGAGAACATGCAGATCGAGGGCTTCTGGTATTACTTATTTACCGGAACCTTTGAAGCGGCTACGATTCATTATGCCGTTGCGAAAATCTTCGGACCGCTTATTTTTGGAAGAGGATGGTGCGGATATGCATGCTGGACGGCCATGGTTCTCGATTTCCTGCCATATAAGCATCCGGTTTCGCCAAGAAAGAGAATCGGCTGGGTTCGGTATGTTACCTTTTCCGCTTCCCTTGTGTTTGTCGCCGTTCTCTTTTTGCTGAAGGCCGGCCATATGGAGCGGATTATGTTCTGGGCTTTTCTGATCGGAAACGCGGCATATTATCTCGTTGGAATAGGTCTGGCTCTGATATGGAAGGATAATCGGGCTTTCTGCAAGTATATCTGTCCTGTGACCATATTCCTGAAACCAATGAGCTATTTTTCACTCGTGAGGGTGCACTGCGATGAAAGCAAATGCATCGGATGCCGGAAATGCCTGAAGGTATGCCCGATGGATGTGGAAGTGAATAAGGAGAGCAGAAAACGGGTGAACGGCACGGATTGTATCCTGTGTTATGAGTGCGTGAAATCCTGTCCGGTGAAAGCACTGCATTGATGATGCAGTATTGGAGAAAGGTGGTACTATGAAACTGAAAAAAATCAACGCGGCACTGGCGCTGCTGTCAATCCTGCTGTTGCTGGCCCATGTGGGTTTCAGCGTGTTCGCGTATCTGACGATGTATTACAACCCCATACTGACACTGGTATTTGCGTGGCCTTTTATGATAACGGCCTGCCTGCATGCGGTGTGCGGTATACTGACGGTGTTTCTTCATGCAGACGGAACCCGGCTGGACCTGTATCCTAAAAAGAACCTGCGCACGATCCTGCAAAGGGTGTCCGCCGCGCTGATCTTTCCGCTGCTGATTCTGCACATCAAAAACTTTGCGTTGATGAAGGACTGCGCGGAACGGGGGCAGAAGGGCTTTGTGTTCCTGCTGTTTTTCGGGGAAATCCTGTTTTTCGCTGTGATTGTCACTCATGTGGCGACATCGTTGACGAAGGCGTTCATCACACTGGGCTGGCTGATCTCCGTGGAAAAGCAGAAGAAGCTGGACAGGATGGTTTACATACTTGGAGCGGTTATCTTTGCCGTGATGGTTTACGCCATCGTGAAGGGGCAGGTTATGATGTTTTTGAGTGATGAGGTGATCCCATGAAAGAAGTTATCATCATCGGCAGCGGTATCTCCGGCATGGCCTGTGCGGTGCGGTGCGCAGAGCTTGGCGTTCACGCCACGCTGGTTTCGCCCTTTCCCTCTGAGAGATCCCAGTCGGTCATGGCCTCCGGCGGCATCAATGCGGTAACAGACGAAGCGGAACCGGGCGATTCCGTGGAAAGCCACATCGAGGATACACTTATGGGAGGCTGCGGCATAGGCGGTCAGCAGGCAGTAGCCGGGCTGTGCAGGAGCGGAGGGGAAATCATTCGTTATCTGGAAAAGATCGGCACGGTCTTTTCCGTAGATGCTTCGGGTAAGCCTGCACGCCGTGCCTTCGGCGGGCAGTCCCATAAGCGGACCTATTACTGCGGCGCTTCCACAGGGAAGCAGATCGTCTCTGCCCTGGTAATGGAGACACGCCGCTATGAGGCCGCAGGGCTGGTTTCGCGGCGGCTGTGGTGCTGTTTTCATTCCGCACTGATCCACGAAGGAGTGTGTCATGGGGCTCTGCTGTTTGACGAGACCACCGGGCAGCTGGAGATGGTGTACGGAGATGCGCTGGTGATGGCTTCCGGCGGACAGAACGCGCTCTTCGGCAAGACCACAGGCTCTACCCAGTGCGACGGCTATGCGGCAGGCCGGCTGTTCATGCAGGGAGCGGAGCTCAAAAACCTGGAGTTCATACAGTACCATCCCACCACGCTGGAAACGCCGCAAAAGCGAATGCTGGTCTCCGAAGCCGTCCGCGGCGAGGGCGGCAGGCTGTTTTATGAGGAGGACGGCAAAAGGGTTTATTTCATGGAGGATCGATACGGTCCGAAAGGCAACCTGATGACCCGGGATGTCGTGTCCCGTGAAATCGACGCAGCCGGAAGGGCTGTGTTTCTGGATATATCGTTCCTGGATCGACGTGAGATTGACGACCGGCTCCCGGAGGTTCGGGATCTCTGCGCAAAATACGGGGGAATCGATGTGTATCGGGATCCGATTCCCGTTCAGCCATCCGTGCATTTTTTTATGGGCGGACTGGCGGTTCACCTGAATCATGAGACGAATATCCGTAATCTTTTTGCAATCGGCGAATGCGCATCCATGTATCATGGCGCGAACCGTCTGGGCGGCAATTCTTTGCTTGCGGCAGTCTACAGCGGAAATATTGCCGCGGCAGAGATTGCGGACAGGGCCGGCGTATCGGGACATCCTGATTTTGACATGGAATTGGAACGGGAACGAAAAGCCCTTGCCGGACGCCGGGATACGCAGAGCCAGTTCCCCGTTATGTACATCCGGGATATGCTGGCGGAAACGATGCAGAAGCGGCTGGGAATCGTGAGAAACGAGGATAACCTGAAACAAGGTCTGGAGGATATCGAGTATTATCTTTCGATTGCCGAGCGTCTCAACTATGATCCCAGTGTGATGCCTTATTTCAACTACAGCCTGACAGGGATCCTGACGCTGGCACGGGCGACGGTGTCCTGCGCTTTGTCACGCAGGGAAAGCCGGGGAGCACATGATCGGAGTGATTTTCCAAAGACTGAGGAAGCGTATCGTTCGGCGACGATCATCTCTTATGACAGTGGAAATTACAGCGTGCGGCTGGACAGGGGGAGATCCTATGAGAGTTAGAGTTTTGAGGCAAGTGTCACCCGTCAGCACCCCATATTGGGAGACCTTTGAATATGATGGCCCGGAGGACAATTCCGTGGCCGGCGTATTGGACTACCTGAATTATCATGATGATATCGTCGATATCAACGGGAGGAAGACGACGCGGATCGGCTGGGAATGCTCCTGCCTGCAGGGCATCTGCGGCTCCTGCGCGATGGTGATCAACGAAAACCCGGCGCTTGCCTGTGAGACCTTTGTGCGGGATCTGAAGGGGAAGGACATAGAGATCCGGCCTCTGCGGAAGTTCATGGTCATTCATGATCTGGTTGTGGACAGATCATCCATCCATGAGAACCTGAAGCAGGCAAATGTATGTATCGGGGAATATCAGCCTTCCGAAGATACTGATCACGCACATCAATGCGCCGCGGCAAAATGCCTGAAATGCGGCCTTTGCCTGGAGGTATGCCCGAATTATGTGAACGGCCATACCTTTTTCGGCGCTGCTTTCGCCAATGACTGCTATCTGGCTGCCTCCAGAAATCGCTCGAAGGCTGAACAGATCAGGGAACTCTATGCGGATCACTTCGGGAAAGACTGCTCAAAGTCGTTATCCTGCATGGATGTTTGTCCCATGAAAATACCGACGCTTGCGTCAATGGCAAAATTGAACGGAATGAAATCGTGAGCGTCAGCCTGTTTTGAATCCGGGTTTATTATGAAGGAGATATATTTTGTCCACTGCTGTGTTTTTTCAGGCGTGGCTTCAAAATAGTCATCCGTGGTCATTGAGTCAGAGTACAAATCTTCGTTTTATGCTGGAGGTGACCCAAATGAAGAAACGATGGATCAGTTTGTTTGTTATAGTATCAGCCGTGCTTTCAGGTGCATGCGTGTGGGCTGGCACATCTGACGGATTTCGGGAGTTCGGACTGTCGGATGGCGAATATGTCTATGGTTCCACAAACGTGCGGGCAGCAAATATGGGCAGTGCAGCAATCCTGACGGGAGAAGACGGACTGTGGAGCAGAGTAGAAGAGTGGATCGCTCATATGCTGGAGAGGGGCAGATTGAAGCGCAGAAAACCCCACAGGCCTTCGAATTCACCTTCTGATGACACCTCGGCCGGGGTCATCACTTCCGGATATTATCAGTATACAGTCAATAAGGATGGAGAAACGATCACTTTTGTGAAATACACGGGGGATGAAGAGGTCATAGAGATTCCTTCTGAGATTGACGGATATCAGGTTTCTCAGATCGGAGCAGAAGCCTTCCGATACAGAAAGATGAAGAGCCTGTCTGTCCCGGCCGGTGTCAGCTGCATTGGGGAACAGGCTTTTGAGTATAGCACCATATCCGAAATGATACAGCTGCCTGAAAATGTCATAATTAAAAACGACGCCTTCAGCTATGCCGTCCTGCCGCCTGAACTGACAATTCCTGCCGGGTCGGTAGTGGAAAAATGCGCTTTCAGTTATTGCGATACGCTGGAGAATGTTTTCCTTGAGTCAGGTACGTCGCTCAAAAGCCGGGCTTTCGGTTATTGCGACAAGCTTGAGCATGTGGTCTGCGCAGGGGGGAGCCGGCTGGAAACAGAAGCCTTTGAATATTGCAGAGGGTTGAAAAAAGTCTTTCTCTGTGGAGAGGTGGAGACGGAAGAGGACTCGTTTTATAATTGCGGCACCTTGTATTTAACGAAAACAACGGAAGGTGAATATGAAGCCGTGAAACGATCGGCTCTGGAAGAATCATCGGACGAGTATAAAGCCAAAGAGCGGGAGCCTTTTGATCTTGAAATTCTGGGAAGCCCGGCCGAGATGGACGGCGTGGCTGTTGCTCTGGAGAAGGCAGCGGCGGGAAGATCCGACACTGGAGGGTTTACATATTCATTCAGCGGCACCATAGAAAACAATTCAGATGAAGGAATTATGGAAGTGGTTTACACCTTAACCTTCATCGATACAGCCGGGGAGGAATTCCGGTCGTTCGCGGAGGTATATGATGGGGAGGATACCGCGATTCCTCCTCATGGAAAAATCGGGTTTTCCCACGATGACATCAGGTGGGGACCACAGTCCGTGCCTGCGTCCATATCACTGGGGATCAGGGACGTGAAAACAGAAACGGAGCTGCCCCCGGCACATGTTCCCAGGGAAGGCGATTATCTCTACCAGACACTGGATGATCCGAAACTGGCCAATATGAAAGCCGAACCTCCTGTGGAGCTTTCGTTTCATGTGGATCAGAGCGGATACGGAAGGACTGCCGTATTCAGACAGGGGAGCGGACTCGACAGGGCAATGGAGTTGTTTTGTGATATCAGAATAGGCGAGGAATCCGGGGAGTGGGTTACAGATAACTACAACTGGATCAATCTCACATGGGAAGACGGAACCAATACGATTGTCAGCCTGAATCTGAACAAACTCGAATATTCCGTCCATTCCAGTCTCCATACCTGGAACCTGGAGCATCTGGATGAGTTCTGGGCTTACGCTGCAGGATATCTGGAAGAGGATCGGTGACAGAAGAAGGGGGCTCCAAATGGGAAAACACAAGCTTCCGGCCATACTGGCCGGCTGCATCTTTTGTCTGATTATTACGGCGCATCTTTCGCTGGCTAAGTCCTTGTCAGATCTGGAAACGGGAGACGTAGTATATCTGGGACATTATGACAAAAATGGAAGCAATCTTGAAAATGAAGCCGTGCCGATCGAATGGGTTGTCCTGAAGAGGGATGATAACAAGGCATTGTTGTTTTCCAGAAATATACTGTCGGGCATGAAATACAACGAAACGGCAGAGCCGACGGATTGGGAGAACTGCAGCCTTCGTGCCTGCCTGAACAGCAGGTTTCTGGAAGCATGCTTTACTGAGGAAGAAAAGTCCGCGATTCTTTTTTCGCAACAGGATAATCAAAGCGAAGGAAATCCGTCATGGATTTCCGACTGCGGCGCAAATACCACGGACTACTTGTTTCTGCTCAGCGTGGATCAGGTCCGGACCTTTTTTTCTGACCCGGAATCCGGTATGGAAATAAAGCCCGGCGATGATAACGGATATGAAAAGTGGTGGCTCCGTTCCTCCGGAAGGGCTCAGGATCAGGCGGCCATGGTGGTATTGGAGGGCGGACTGCCCTTAATTGACTCAAAGAAGGCAGATTTTCCGGAATGCGGTGTCAGGCCTGCATGCTGGCTGGATCTGAATGCGGATTCCGCCGTTTTTCCATATGAGCGGTATCAGAATGCGATGAAGGCTTTGGAAGAGGGCAGGTATTTAGACGCAAAATCCGGTTTTGAGAGCATTCCGGGCGACAATCTGTACAACAGCAGCTTTTATGCGGTGGAAAGCGCTGTCCGGGAGGTGTTCTATTACTATGGCCAGAATACAGATGACCCGGAATATAGGAAAGCAGACGGAGATTTTACGGAACTGGCAAGGAATGTTTTTGCGGAACATGCAGACGAGCTTTTTCAGATGTGGAAGTCCTTTGGCGGCAGTATGAAGGAATCCTGTTATCAGACGGCGATGGTTTTGCTGAAGGAAGGCTGCTATCCTGGAGCTGTCAATCTCCTGCGTTATGTCGGTGTATATAAGGACAGCTCCGAATTACTGGTGGAAGCAAGACATGGGCTGAGGACCTATTTTTTTGATGATAAAACAGCGAAAAGATCAGATTCGGATAAGGAAATAACCGACCGGAAGGATGTCCATTTTGGCTGGAGGCTTGGACGCTTTACAATCAGCGGCTTTACCGAAAAGATTATTGAAGACGAGCCTGTGTTTTTGAAAAACGTAGGGGATGAGGTACTGTTTTCCTTTGATCTGGAGCAGGACGTTGATTACCTGAACAGGGAAACGGGGCTTTCGATTATAGAAGATAATGATGGTTTCGATAAGGAGATGCAGATAAAAAGGCCTGAATTTGGAGGCCGCGGCACCTTGATCATCCGGCAGACAGATTACGCCGGCAATATTCATAAACCTCTTGTCTTCCGGAATTATCTATCAAACGATCCAAAAGCCATTTCCAACAGAGACGTCATCTTAAAGGAAGAAGGGGATTATGAAATAGCCCTGGATTACAAAATCGGAGACGCGAACAGGACCTGGCCCTTCGATCGGGAATGGAATTACAGTATTCGTTTTAAGTTCTATATCAGGAACGGCAACTGTGCGGTATTCCCGATCGATATAAAGACAGGATCTGAGCTGAGCAATGAATCCTTTACGCCGGACGGCTTTTACCTTGATATGGCCAGGTCCAGATATCTCAAGATAAACGTCCGCAGATCTGTCCTTGCTGTAAACGCATTTGGCAATGTCGGGGAGGACGAACGATATAACCGTCCGGCAAGGGATGGAGAGCAGTACACGGAAGAGGGGATCTATACCTTCACGGTTTATAACGAGTACACAGGAGAATCAACCCAGAAGAGAATCTTTGTAGGAGATAAAGGATTACTGGATATGTACGCACAGATGAAAAACACGGATGGGACTGCCCCTTGATGAGAGCGACGTACACAAAATAGAGCAGCATGCATAAAACCATGGTAAATTTAGTCCTTACTTGCACGTTGTTGGTCATTCGGTTCAGCAAATACAAGGGATGTAAGCTCCCGTATGGCGATTATCGTGTGTCCAAAACCTGAGTATCAGGTTAAAATCCGCAGGATTCCTATATTCGCGGTAGTCTCACCAACACTGCGCAAATAAGGATTACAATAAAAAAACCTGGTTATGAAGCAGGAGGTGAATATGTATCGACGAACCATTGCTTTGGCGCTGGGAATTCTGCTTTCCCTTATACCGGTATTGTCATATGCAGAAAACATAACCTTTACAGGCATTAACGACCCTGCACTGCGGGATTACCTTTCGGAGAAGATCACCTTGCTGTTGGGAGACACGCTTTCTGAAGACATGGAGGTTGTATCCGTTGAAACGAAATATCTCTCGAAAGAATATCTCGAAGAGCTCCGGTACAATTCTGAAATGAACGTATTCTTTGGATATACCGCGGCAGAATTAAGTGAGATGTTATCCGGCGATATGGTATACCTCACGATCGATCAGGATGGGGAGGTGTCTGCACAGGAGGTACAGGAGGGAGAAAAGAAAGATTATCTGCAAAAACTGATCCACATTGTTTCTGATCCAAGAAGCATCATGCTGATATCCGTGGTATTGAAAAAAGTTCACACAGGCAATCCGATCGCAGATGTAATTCTTTCCGTCTGTGCGGATACCGCAGAAGAATATGCGGCGTCCGGTGATGTTTTGTCCAGTGTGGTTTCAGGCTTAAGCGAAAACATTTCTGACCCGGATGTGATTGATTATCTGGATTTTTTTGAAGAGTATACATCGGAGCATAAAGGCAGTATTGAGATAAAAGCACTGTCCGGAGAGCTGGCTCAGGAGTGATAAGGGAATAAAGCATTGATACTGCGGAGCGTTTCAGCGGATCACTGACGATCATTTCACGGCAGGCTCTTGTGTCATCCGAAGGAAGGTTTATGAAACAAAAAAGGGGGATCAATTACAATGGTTATGAATACCGGAATAAATATGAATAAAAAAGCGTCGGCGTTTCTGATTGTGTGCGGCATCATTTCTGCGATCCTTACATGCAGCGCTTCAGTGGCTGCAAAGACTGCGGACAATCCGTTATTGCAGTTGGAAGAGGCTTTAAACAATCTGGATCCCATTATCGGGCATACCGTTTATGAGACCGCTTCCGGTGATGAATATACAGAATACACAGCGGTTTATTATGGGGATAAAAAAAGAATTCTGAGTGCCCTGACACTTGAAACACAGTTCGACAAATCCGCCGGTTACACAAAAGAAATGCTGGATGAGATGGACATTGATGAGATTTATCCCGGTTTCAGCAGCATGTCTTGTTCGAGAGAGATTGTCACAGAAAATGAAGATACGGTAAGTCTGATACTGGTATTTCGAGATCTTGATGAATTAAAAAACTCTCAGGAAATGGTTGACTACGGATTTCTTTATTTAAAAAACGATGAAGAGCAGCTGACGGAAGAAAAGCTGTTTGATGCTGATTCGATTATGCAGGATCTGGAAGCAAACGGCGCGAAACTTGTAGATATAGGCGATTACAAGGAACTGTACATTCTGAAATTTTAACATTAGAGCATGCTGTCCTGACCGGATTTTCCCTTCTGAAAGGGCAGATTTTCTGACAGACGACGAAGAGCATATGATTAGCCATGAGGGCTTTTGACCGGCAAGAGAGGACACGCCCGGGCTGCAGTTTTTTGGAGAAGGCAGGATGAAGTCGATTAAGGTAGTGGCAGCGGTTATCAAATCAATGGATGAAAAAGAAAATTCCGTGGTATTCGCGACGCAGCGGGGCTATGGAGAGTATAAGGACTGGTGGGAATTTCCCGGAGGAAAGATCGAAAGCGGTGAAACCCCGGAGGAAGCGCTGGTGCGGGAGATCCGTGAGGAACTGGCTGCGGGCATCATCGTGGAGAGGTATCTGACCACAGTGGAGTATGACTATCCCGGCTTTCATCTTTCCATGGATTGTTTCTGGTGCAGCCTTTCAGAAGGGCATCTTACTCTCCTGGAGCACGAGGCGGCAAAATGGCTCCCGCTGAACGATCTGCGGCAGGTGAACTGGCTTCCGGCGGATCTTCTGGTAATAGATGCAATTGAAAAAGAGTCCTGATTCTGGCCTGATCATACAGTGAGTACGGATGGCTTTCATGATGCTTTGTAAGCTGTGAAGAACAAAGGAAAGGGGGCGGTCAAATGGGAACGTATCTGAACCCGGGCAACAGCGGATTTACAGATATCCGAAGAGGCCGGTATGTTGATAAGACCAATCTTATAGCACGGATCAATGAAACGATCGGAACTCCGGAAAAGCTGACCTGTATCAGCCGTCCACGACGCTTTGGAAAATCCTATGCAGCGCAGATGCTCTGCGCATATTATGATAAGACCTGTGATTCCGGCGCTTTGTTTGACGATCTCGCGATCGCGCATTCAGGGTGCTATAAGGAACACCTGAATAAATACGATGTGATCTATCTGAATATGACGGATGTCCTCGGGGAAACATCCGCCCGGGATCTCATCGGCTTTATCAAGAGGAATGTTGTGAGGGAATTGCTGGAAGCATATCCTTCGCTTTTGGTTGTTGAGGCGTTTGGGGCAACGCTTGCGAACGCCGTACAGGCTGCCGGCAGCAAATTTATCATGATCATTGACGAATGGGATGCACCTATTCGTGAGAATCCTGAGATCCATCAGGAATATCTTGAATTTTTGCGAACCCTGTTCAAGAGCAGCGCAACTACAGCCAAAACCTTTGCTGCCGCTTATATGACCGGCATTCTTCCAATTAAAAAGGATGGGTCGCAATCGGCCATATCTGATTTCATGGAATATTCCATGCTGAAGCCTGCGGATTTCGCTGAATTTGTCGGATTTACTGAAGAAGAAGTCATACGCCTGTGTAAAGAATTCTCTGTTGACTTTACCGAAATGAAGAGATGGTATGATGGTTATACTCTTCGCAATGTCGGCTCTGTCTATAATCCAAACTCAGTGATGAAGGCCATCCGGTTTAAGGACTTCGATTCTTATTGGACGGAAACTTCAGCTGCGGGAAGCCTGCTGCGTTATATCAACAGGGATGTGGACGGACTCGGAAAAACCATTGCGGAATTGACAGGTGGTGTGAAGGTCGATGTAGATACGAAGAGCTTTTCCAATGACCTGATCACTTTTACGAATCAGGATGATGTTCTGACATTGCTGATTCATCTTGGTTACCTTGCTTATGATGAACAGGAAAAGAAAGCACATATCCCTAACGAGGAAGTTCGTCTCGAATTTGCGAGAACGATCCGTGAAGACAGAAGTCCGGATACGATAAAGCGTGTGGCAGAAAGCGACCGGCTCATCATGGATACCATTCATCAGAATTGTGAAGCAGTTGCCGCACAGATTGAAAAGATCCACATGGAGGCAACAAATCCTCTGAATGCGAATAATGAAAACTCGCTCCGCGCTGTTATTCAGCTTGCTTATTTCAGCTATAAAGACTATTACCTGAAGATGGAGGAGCTTCCCACGGGATTGGGATATGCGGATATCGTATATCTTCCCAAACGGGGAAAATCCGTACCTGCACTGTTGGTGGAACTGAAATGGAACCACTCGGCAAAAACTGCCATTGATCAGATTAAGGAGAAAAAGTATCCGGAAGTCTTACAGGGTTATGGCGGAGAGCTCCTCCTTGTAGGACTGAATTACAATAAAGACACCACATCCGGAGACAGGCAGTACAGCTGCATGATTGAAAGATGGCAGGAATGAAATCCGGATCTGTTCGCGATTCCATGAGCTGCCAATATTCTTTGAAAAAAGCGGAGGGAATGACCGATAATCATGGGAATATATCTGAATCCTGGTAATAATGCTTTTGAAGAAGCAGTTAATTCCGAGATCTTTATTGATAAAACCGAGATGATCTCCTGTTTGAACCGAATGGTCAGGACAGAACAGAAATATGTCTGCGTTTCACGTCCGCGTCGTTTCGGAAAGTCTATGGCAGTAAAAATGCTTTGCGCTTATTATGACCGGGAAGCCGAGAGCAGATCTATTTTCGATAAATGCAAAATCAGCAAAATAAAATGTGGCCAGGACGCGCTAAACTGGGATGAGTATCTTGGCAGTTTTCATGTGATCCGACTGGTAATGACGGATTTCATTAAAAATGGCTGTTCCATTCATCAGGCGTTGGAAAGATTAAGCAGGCTTGTGATCAGGGATCTTGTGAAAGCATTTCCAGAGGTGGATTTCTTTGACAGAGATGATTTACAACAGTCCATGCAGGATATTTATGCTGAAAAACAGGTACAGTTTGTGGTAATAATTGACGAATGGGACGCTTTTTTTAGAGAATATAAAAAAGATAAAGAAGGCCAGAAGAGATATCTGAATTTTCTGCGTGACTGGCTGAAGGACAAGGAATATATAGCATTAGCTTATATGACCGGAATCCTTCCTGGCTTCAAAATTCAGGAAATTGTGTTAAATAACAGGAGACTCCTGACAACCGCTGAAGAATTAGCGGATGTCAGGAGTTTTTTATTACGGAGGAAGATGCCGTCTGGCGGCGACGGGCAGCTTGTTTGAAAAGTTCAATAAAAAAAACAGTTTCACACTCAAAACAGACCGGTTCTCCTTTGCACATTTGCACTTGGGGGGCCGGTTTTTATTTCACTGGGCGAATGGCCATAGACTTTTTTGAAAATGCGGCTGAAATAATACTGGTCACAGAAGCCGAAATTACGGGCGACTTCCTTGACAGTGTAATGACCGGTGCACAATGCGTTGTAGGACATCTCCAGCTTGACTGAAAGCTGATATTCATGCAGCGTCTTTCCCGTGATCTTTTTGAAGCGGGACGACATGGTACGGACGCTCATATGAGCTTCCCTGGCCGCCTCTTCCGGAGTTATGAACCGGGAGGGATTCATCCGGATTTCCTGAAGCAGTCTGGTAATCCATTCTTCCGCCGGTGATATATTGTTTCTGGCCATATAGGAAAGCTCACTCAGCAGACAGTTCAGATTCAGTGATAGTGTACGTTCGCAGTCCTCGCGATGAGACCAGAAAACGTTGATGATATTCCTCGCAATGACATCGACTGCATTGTTGGAACCGCAATGAATCACCGTTGGCAGACAGACGGTCAGACCATCCGCAAAGGACTGCACTTCTGCAGGAGAAAGCGGTACCGCATATTGATCCGCATTCATATGTGTAAAATGAAAAAACATATTGCGCATATTGACCGTGCAGGGGGAAATGCCGTAATGATGACTGCCTGCGCGCATGAGCATCATATCCCCGCTCCTTAACTGATATGCAATGCCGTCCTGCCCGATTTCCCATTCTCCGCTGAAAATATAGAGAAGATTGTGTTCCTCCATTACACGGTCATCATGAATAGACGGCTTTGGATAAACGTTGGTACCGCAAAGTGTAACACGGCGATCCAGTGTAAGGGGGAGAATATCATATTTTTCCATAAGGAATCCTCAATAGTCATGTTTTTGCCGAAAAACACATGAAAAAATGCGTTTTTGCAAAGATCATCCTACAACAAAGTACACAGGATGTCAAGAATAACGCAGAGACTCTGGAAAACAGGCGCAGGGACGCAGTACGGAAATGAAACAAGCTGTGACAAGTCTGCCTGATTTTCCATTTTATTACTGTTAAAACCATTTTATTTGGACAGGAGTTTCTTTATAATAATAGTCATTATAAACCGGTTTTATAACGAAACTGACAGACAATTCATAGGGTATGGAGGCTGCACATATGAAGAAACGAATGGTATTGGCTCTTGCGGTAACTTTGCTGGCCGGAATGTGTTCCGTATGCCATGCGCAGGATAAGGTAGAACTGACTGGTCTGTTTGTTGCGCATCCGCTGACGAAGAGCGTAGATGAGATGCAGTGGCTGGCAGAAATCGAGGAAGCTGCGGGTGTAGACGTGAAATGGGAACAGATCTATACAGACTGGAATCAGCTGAAGTCCACACGTCTTTCCGCGGGAAATATCCCGGATATCATGATCAATGCGACTGCCGACAGTGATTACACCACATACAGCGGTCTGTTTATGGAACTGACAGACCTTGTGAACCAATACGCTCCTAATGTAAAAGCAATGTTTGAAGAGGAACCGGATACACTGGCCCTGGCGCGAACCGAAGAAGGGGAGATTTATGCCCTGCCGAAATTCCAGGGAAAGTGGCCGGACTGCAACGGCGTATTGTTTATCAACAAAGTATGGCTTGACAATCTCGGGCTGGAAGCACCGACTACCCTGTCAGAGCTGAAGGATGTTCTGATCGCGTTCCGGGATAATGACGCTAATGGAAATTCGGATCCGAGTGATGAAATTCCGATGGATTTCAATGGATGGTTCGGAAGCGCCTACTCAGTAACCAACCTGATCGGGTCATGGGGCATACAGCTGACAAACTGGGGAACGGACGGCTACTTTGCAGAGGACGGCGTGGTGAAGAACTATGCAGCGGATGATCGTTACAAGGCTTTGATGATCTATCTGAATGATCTCTACTCTGAAGGGCTTATCAACAAAAACGCAATTACAAACGACTATTCCATGTTCCAGTCCCTTTCGCGCGGCGACGCCGACGGCAACGCGCTGGTAGGCGTTGTATTCGGCTGGGAAGCAACGGATAAATTCGGACCGACACTTTTTGATCAGTACATCCCGATCGGCCCGTTTACGGATGATGTGGATGATCTTGCCACTTCCGAACCCCGTTGGACATATGATTTTTCCGGCTTGAATATGAGCTCCAACCGTATCTGCATGAGCGCTTCCTGCGCAGATCCTGAAGCCGCCATGCGTTTTATCGATCAATTCTACCGTCCGGAAGTCTCTGTGCAGGTTCTCTTCGGCGGTATCTCGGACGGGTGTGTATCACAGATTGACGAAAACCATTTTAAAGTAGAGGATCCGCTTGATCCGAATACGGATTCCGGTACCTGGAAGTGGACATCTACCTTCGCGGACAATGGTCCGATGTACATCCGCAGAGCTACACAGATCGATATGGCGCAGGATATGACCTATGCGCTGGAGGAACGTGAGCAGTACAAGGAAGCGATCGCCCGCATCGATATGAAGAAGGAATACTATCCACAGATGTTCATGCGCTACAGCGCAGATGACCAGAATACCATTGCCATCACGCAGGCCGCCATCTCTAACGTGGCTGAGAGCTATTGGGGTATCTGGCTGACAGGAGAAGCTCCGATCGAGGACACCTGGGAGGACTATCTGGCAGAGCTTGACGGAGCCGGACTTCAGGAAAATCTTGCAATCCGGCAGGCTGCCTTTGACAAATATCTGGGAGAATAAACCGTTATTCAACATGAGATGATACTTCAGGCATATTTATTACCTGACATGAATGATGAATGAATAGAAATGGCTCCCCGCATCTGTCCTCATTGCTGTGAAGATGCGGGGACTGTATCATTACAGATTGTTTTCCAGGAGCGAAAAATGATGAAAAAGAACGGAACAACGACTACAGAGTCAAAGAAGCGCGGCTTTTTTGCGCAGATTTTGCATGACTGGCAGTTGTGGGTAATGCTGCTTCCGGGGATTATATACATCTTCATTTTCTGCTATATGCCTATGTACGGAGTGCAGCTTGCTTTTCGAAAATTTGATTTTTCTAAGGGGATCTTTGGAGGCGAGTGGGTCGGGTTCAAGTATTTCATACAGTATTTTACCAGTCCGATGTTCAAGACCACTGTATCGAATACCTTCATAATCGCTGTTGTCTCGATTATTTTTTCCTTCCCGGCACCGATTGTCCTTGCCTTGATCATTAATCAGGTCAGGCAGGAACGCTGGAAACGTACCGTGCAGACAGTTGTCTATATCCCGTACTTTATCTCAACGGTCGTGCTGGTTTCCATGCTGAATGTCATGTTTGCCCAGAACGGCGGCGTACTCAGTGATCTGCTGAAGCATCTGGGGCTTGTAGCGGAAAACGCCAACCTGCTTGGCCAGAAGCAGTATTTTGTATGGCTGTATGTCTTCTCCGGCGTCTGGCAGAGTATGGGGTGGAACAGCATCATTTATCTGGCCGCGCTTTCCGGGGTTGATCCCAGCCTTTATGAAGCGGCAAAAATCGATGGGGCTAATGCGATGAAGCGGGTGATTCACATTGAACTCCCGGTTTTGATGCCTACGATTATGATTCTTCTGATCATGAACATGGGAAGTATTCTGAACGTTGGATTTGACAAGGTATTCCTGATGCAGAATACGCTGAACAAGGGGGTCTCTGAGGTTATTTCGACATATGTGTACCATTTGATGGCTCCTACCACCGGTGCTCCGCAGTTCAGTCTGGCAACAGCAGTGGGTCTGTTCACAAATGTGGTGAACTTTGCGTTCCTGATGGTAACAAACTGGTTCAGCAAGAAAACCACCGGCTCAGGCTTGTTGTAAGGAGGGAAGTGTAAATGTCTAAGAACGGATCAACCAGGGTGACACATCGTCATCACATGCAGCAATCCCTTTCCGACCGCATCTTCTATGGCATCGTACTGATACTGACAATCACTACATTTATCGTCATTACCTATCCGCTGTGGTTTGTGGTGATTGCTTCTATCAGTAATTCGGATCTGGTCAATCAGGGAAAGGTGATCCTGTTTCCGAAGGATATCCGCTTTTATGGTTTTCAGCAGATCATGAAAGACAGCCGGATATGGGTCGGCTATCTCAATACGATTCTCTATGTAGTGGTCGGCACTCTTTTGAACATGGCGATCACGATGCCGGCCGCTTACGCTTTGTCCCGCAGGGATTTCAAAGCCCGGAATACGGTGATGTTCTATTTTGTATTCACGATGTACTTCTCCGGCGGCCTGGTTCCAACCTACATGGTGGTCAACAAGCTGGGACTGATTGACAGTCCTTATATTCTGATCATCATCGGCGCATTAAACACCTATAACCTTATCATTGCCCGGACCTTTATCCAGAATACGGTACCGAATGAGCTTTACGAATCAGCCATGCTGGACGGCGCCGGTCATTTTCGGATCTTCCTGAGTGTTGTGCTGCCTTTATGCAAGGCAATCATTGCGGTTGAAGTCCTGTACTATGCGGTTTTCCACTGGAACGACTATTTCAATGCCTTGATCTATACTTCCAGTCCGAAGGTACAGCCGCTGCAGATGGTTCTTCGCCGTATTTTGCTTCAAAACGAGGCTTTTGCCGGCGGAAGCGGGGGCGTGCAGGGCGGTTACGCGCAGTCATCGGCAGATCAGATCAAGTATGCCGTGATCATTGTTTCCACCGTACCGATTCTTCTTGTTTACCCATTTGTACAAAAATACTTCGAAAAAGGCGTCACAATCGGAGCCGTCAAAGGATGAAAACAGAAAATGTCAGGTTTCTGATGAAACCTGACATTTTCAGGTGTACAGATTGATGGGAGATGTTTATAATACATGTGAGTGAAAGGCCACAGATTTAAAATGCTGTTATATCTCGCTGGGCTTTTTGTTCGACTGTATTCGGCTAATCATGCTATACTCATTTTTTCAAACAGGGAGTCAGTTACATATGCTTTCAAATAATTCTTATGAAGGAACCGGCCTGTCGATGGATGACGCGTTCTGGAACCGGTTCCGTGACTGTATCGTACAGGAAGGGATTCCCTATCAATGGAAGGCCTTAAATGACGCGCTTCCCGAGGATACCGAACCCAGCCATTGCCTCCGCAACTTCCGTATCGCTGCCGGCAAAGAGGAAGGCACTCATCAGGGCTTTGTTTTTCAGGACAGCGACGTGTACAAATGGCTGGAGGGAACCGCCTTCAGTCTCAGATGGCATCCGGATCCTGAGCTGGAAGCCCTCGCAGACAGTGCCATTACCATCGTCACAGATGCGCAGCAGCCGGATGGATATCTGAATACTTACTATACCATCCATGGTCTTGACAAGCGCTGGACCAACCTGCAGGATCATCATGAGCTGTACTGCGCGGGACACCTGATTGAAGCTGCGGTTGCTTACTATCAGGCAACCGGTAAAAGGACGCTGCTGGATACAGCCATACGTTTCGTGGATCATATTGACAGCGTCCTCGGTCCGGAGCCGGGCAAGCTTCACGGCTACCCGGGCCATCCTGTGATCGAAATGGCACTGATGCGTCTGTATGCGCTCACAGGAGAGGAAAAATATCTGCGGCTGGCAAAATATTTCATAGATCAGAGGGGACAGGCTCCATTATATTTTGAGGAGGAGGCCGGACGAGGCGGATGGACGAATTTCTGGCATGAAGGACCTCTCCGCTGGAAATATTATCAGGCAGAGAAACCGGTGCGTGATCAGACGGAAGCACAGGGACATGCCGTAAGAGCCGTTTATCTGTACAGCGGCATGGCAGACGTGTCAAGGGAAACAGGGGATCAGGAGCTGGCGGAATCATGCCGCAGAATGTGGAACAGCATCACGCAAAGAAGACTGTATATTACCGGCGCGATCGGATCCAGCGAATACGGAGAGGCCTTTACCTTTGACTATGATCTGCCGAACGATACCGTTTACGGTGAGACCTGCGCGGCGATCGGTCTTGTCTTCTTTGCACGGCGTATGCTGAAGCTGGAAAAACTGGGAAAATACGCGGATGTCATGGAGCAAGCGCTTTACAATGGCGTCATCAGCGGCATGCAGCTGGACGGGAAACGCTTCTTCTATGTCAATCCCCTGGAAGTAGTTCCGGAAGCCTGCCGTGAAGACTATCATAAGCGGCATGTAAAACCGGAACGGCAGAAATGGTTTGGCTGTGCCTGCTGTCCGCCCAATATCATTCGTCTTCTTGCTTCTCTTGAGGATTATGTCTGCGATACGGAGAAGGATACCCTGTATCTGCATCTGTACATTGGCGGCGTCATTCATTCTGATCTTATGACCCTTCGCGCAGAAACCGGATATCCATGGTCGGGCAATGTCTGTCTGACGGTGGAAGAGGCATCTACGAAGGAAGCCGTTCTCGCATTGCGGATACCGGCCTGGTGTCATACATGGACGCTTCAGGTCAATGAAGAAGCGATCGATATCCGGCCTTCCGACGGTTATATTTACCTGAAGCGCAGCTGGTGCCAGGGGGACCGGATTTCCCTGAATCTTGATATGCCTGTGCGGATGATCTATGCGAATCCCGCCGTGAGAGAGGATGCCGGCAAGGCCGCGCTGATGCGGGGACCGATTGTGTACTGCCTGGAAGAAGCGGACAACGGTCCGGATCTGCATACTTTGCGTCATGCTCCCAAACTCAATGCCGAAACCAAATCTGAGCCTGAAAAGCTGGGCGGTATCGTGTCATTGGATACAGACGGGCTCAGGGAAAGCAGGAATGAATGGGGGACTGAACTATACGCGGAAAGAAAACCGGAAACGGAAGCGGTCCGTCTCAGATGGATTCCTTATTACGCCTGGGCAAACCGGGGGATCGGTGAGATGACAGTCTGGGTGAGATACTAATTCATGAACGGAAGCTTAAGGTTAGAAATATAAATGCATGGCAGCAATGCCGTGCAGCAGATTACAGGAGATAAGTTATGGACAAGAATACATTTGCTCAGACGCCTCCGATGGGATGGAACAGCTATGACTATTACAATACGGAAGTGAATGAGGAACAGATCCGGGCGAATGCGGAGTACATGGCTTCTCATCTGAAGGAGTCCGGATGGGAATACATCGTAGTTGATATCGAATGGTATTCCGTCGGGGCCGGATCCGAGAGCGCAGTCTATCAGTATATCCCGTTTGGTGAGGTGATGATGGATGAATACTCACGGCTGATTCCGGATCCTGCCCGTTTTCCGTCCTCAGCCGGCGGGAAAGGCTTCGGCCCGCTGGCCGATTACATTCATTCGCTCGGACTGAAGTTCGGCATCCATATCATGAGAGGCATCCCGCGCGCCGCGGCGCATAATCACAGCGCCATTTTGGGTACTGCGCTGACTGCCGACAGACTCGCGGATCCGGCAAATATCTGTTCCTGGAATCCTGACATGTACGGACTCCGGGCAAATCTGCCGGAAGCGCAGCTTTATTACAATTCCATTATGGAGCTTTATGCTTCCTGGGGAGTCGATTTTATCAAATGTGATGATATCTGCCGGGAAGACGCGGTGACAGCCCACAGAGAAATCAACCTGCTTTATAACGCCATCCAGGCCTGCGGCAGGCCGATCGTACTTTCCCTGTCTCCGGGACCCGCAAAGATTTCCGAGGCGGCGTATTATGCCGAAAATGCAAATATGTGGCGCATTACGGATGATTTCTGGGATTCCTGGCCTCTCCTCAAGGATATGTTCCGCCGATGTGAGCTGTGGCAGGGAAAAGTACAGCCAGGCTGCTGGCCGGACTGCGATATGCTTCCCATTGGGGTCATCGGAGGCTGCTTTGGCAGCAGGATCGAACGGCAGAGCGCTTTCACCGGGGATGAACTCAAAACGATGCTGAGCCTGTGGGGAATCTTCGGTTCTCCGCTGATGATCGGAGGAGAACTGACGAAAATGGATCCGCTCTCTCTGTCATTGCTGACAAACCGTGATCTGCTCCGGATGCATAAAAACGGAAGAAACGCCATGCAGCTGGAACGTACAGAAGACCACGCGATCTGGCTGTCCGGGGATCCGGAGGAAGGGACGGGATATATCGCCATGTTTAACCTTTCGGATGAAGAGCGGGCGATCCATTGCTGGATCGCGCAGGCAGTCGACCGGGGTATGAAAGCCTATGAGGGAGGACCGATCCGCGAAATCTGGACGGACTCTGCGGCTGCTTTCAGTACAGGAGCTCTGGCCTGCATGGTTCCCGCGCATGGAGTAAAGGTATTCTGCTATTAGAAGAAATACGACAGAGTTACCAATCGGGCAGAGGGAGGCTCGTCCGACCTCAGTCATAAAAAAACCGCAGCAGCTTAAGGCAAAGGCCCTAAACTGCTGCGGTTTGCGTTTTTTCTGGCAGGAAGCTTATTCAATCACCTGGCATTCCCATCCGAATACCTTAGCGATCTGCAGGATGGCCGCTTTTTGCTTTCCGGTAATGATCATCTGATGATGGCTGGGAAGCTCTTCCATTACCATCTCACCCTTTTTGTAGCGAAGCAGCGACGCGTTTCTCGCGTCTGTACCGGGGAATCCCACGTATTTTTCGATCTCTCCCGGAATCACCGTTATCCTGTCAAAGGATGGATTGATCTTGGCGAGCACCATATCCCCTGTTGGAAGCTCACAGTCGATCATATATGCTTTCTCGTTAACGATTTCCAGTACCTTCGGCACCATTTTCCATCGGGAACAGAACGGTCTGGGGGCGAAACCTGCATAGCCGCAGTGAACTCCCAGCGCGTGATTTTCCGGTTCCTCTGTCTTTGGAAAATCATCAATCTTTTCATGGTGGATCGCTGCTTTTCCTACAAGGAAGGGATAGATGTTGGTCATCATGACAGGCGCTTTCAGAGAATGGTACAGCACATAGGTGCTGATCAATGTCAAGGTATCTCCTTCACAGCACCAGATAATGCCGAATTTCTCAAACAGCATGTTCCAGATCAGGCAGGGCGTTGTTTTGCAGTACATGGATTCGTTCAGGCAGTTTGCGCCGATGCCGTCCACGCCTCCGAGTTCCTGTATGGTTTCATAAATGGCAAGATACAGCCGGGAAACCAGAACCTTCTGCTCGTCCGAAATATGTTCACAGGGGATGTTCCAGCTTTCAAATTCCTTCAGGGCCAGATCCGGATCAATGCTTTCGGCCCTGGCATTCACTTCCTTCCAGCTGCGGTAGATCATTCTGGCGCCGAAAGCCTTCTCGATCTGTTCCGTGCATTCCTGCTCCCACCAGTAAAAGCGTTTGAAAATATACGCCTGCATGCCCTCGCCGGGGTCATCCTGAAACATCAGGAATCTGGCTCCCTGCAGATGCGTTTTGGCCGCGATTGCCCTGAGAACCACCTTTCCGAGTTCGATATTGTAGGGAGAAAAAACGTTCAGGCCATGGCTGCGCATATAAGCGATGAGCTCCCAGTCCCACATGTCAACCGTTCCGAACTGAGAAGTGATCACTACGATCGGTCTGTTGTATTTTGTCAGCGTTTCGGTGTAATGATACGCCGCGCCGATCAGCTGGGGAAAGACGATGGCATCGCAATCCGGTATCTCTTCTCCAACCGGAACGGTATCCAGAAAATCAGCGACGCTCCCGTAAAATTCCCGCAGCTTTCCCATCTGCTCCTCATATTCCCCGCGTTCTCTCTCATTTGTTTCCACGAACTGAAGGGGAACGATCCTTGCTTTTAATTCACTCATAAGATTTCCTTTCCGGTCAGTGTCTGATAGGTATCCTTCAGATTCAATTTCAGCTGTTCATATATCTGCAGGTAAGAAGCGTATTTCTGGTGATTTTCTTCTGCCGGAATCACCCGTGTGACCTTTTGTTCCGATCCGCGTTTCACGTTCTCACGCTTTACAAACGTGCCGCTTCCCATTCCTGCCAGTATGGCTGCGCCCCACAGAGCTTTATCATCGCCCGCATGGCAGAGGATTTCTGATCCGGTCACGTCCGCCAGGATCTGCATCCATATGCCGGAACCTGTTCCTCCCCCGATGACATGGATCGGCGTATAACGGTTCCATTCGGGATAAAGGGAAGCAATACTGTCCAGTGTCGCTGCCAGTTCGTATGCGTAGCTTTCCAGAAGCGCGCGGTAGAAATGTTCCTTCCGATGGCTCCAGGTATGGCCGGTCCAGCTTCCGCGTATGGAACCGTCCAGCGGCATGGCATTGCCTCCAAGGAGTCCGACGGCCAGAAGTCCTTCGCTGCCGCAGGGTACGTTTTCCATCAGCCGATCCATTTCCCCGAAGGAAGTGCCGAAGGTGTCCACGAACCATTTCAGTGTGATTCCCGATCCCGGAAAATAACGGTGGAGATAGAACATCTCTCCGCCGCAGTCCGGGATGGCATCGTAATCTTTTCGTATCAGGTTGGGGCGGTATTCCTTTTGCAGGCAGCTTACGGCGCCATAAGAAGAGGTTTCGAAGATCACATCTCCCTCATTTACGATGCCGGTTCCCACACAGCCAGCGATCTTGTCCCCGGCTCCTGCGACCAGCGGAATCCCCGCCGGAAGGCCAAGCTCCTTTGCGTACGCTTCGTCCAGATAACCGCTGATCTCTGCGGCTTTGGCGATCCTCGGAAGCAGCTCCGGCGATATTCCCGATTTTCCGCACAGCTCTTCGGACCAGGTCTGGTTCCGGATGTCCGCCAGGCCTGTCCAGGTGATATAGGAGCCGGCCAGAGACGCGTCCTCGATCCGGCAGTTTCCCAGCCGGCCGATCACGTAACTGCTGATGAGCATGTATTTTTTTACAGCCGCGGCTTCTTTCGGAAATTCAGTTAAGAACCATCGGCATTTAGGCGCCATCAAGGGTGAATTTGTCCCGCCGATTTCCAGAAACTGACTGGACAGTTCCTTCATCTGCCTGTCCGCATAGGGAAGATACCGGGTATCCAGAGAGCAGGACCATGTCGTGATATCCCGCCATGCTTCATCAACCCCCATGAATCCCGCCATCTGACCGGTAAAACCGATGGCTGCAATCCGTGTGCTGTTTTTGCCAAGAGCATCCGTCACGCCGCGGATGCAGGAGAGCACACTTTCAAAAATCTCTTCCCCATGCTGTACAAAAATCCCGGGAACGGAACTGTCGGAATGGACTTCCGTCTTTTTCAGTTCCAGGCAGTTTCCTTCCGTATCATAAGCTGCCGCCTTGATAAAGCTGGTGCCCAGATCCACCGCCAGAAGATATATTGGATTCATGGTTCCCTCCTCCAGAAACGTTGTTTTATACGATGCTGTTTATACCTGGTAACGTAAATGTCTGCCGATACGATTACCATATAACGAGTAAACGTTCGGTGTGTTCAATATGAAACGGCAGTTAATTGCGTTCATGAGTATAACTTTTTCGAACGGAATCCGGCTTCGGATCCTGTTCTTAAAACGTTATCACATGCTTCAGGCCTTTTGCCTTAGCAGCGTTATCCATCGCCTCGAAGAACTGTTCTGCCGTGTACGTGTCGGAGAGGATCTTTTCCAGCGGGATTCTGCCGTCATTGACCAGCTTGGCGCAAAGACGATATTCGGAGATGCTTTGTTTGGTGCAGCCCTGGATAGTCAGCTGTCTGTAATGGATCAGGTTGGAATTAATGGAAATGTTTTCCCTGTCTTTGGGCAGGCCGCCGAAGAAGAGGATTTTGCCGTTCATATTCATATAATTGAGAGAAGCTGTTTGCGCGGCGCCTGCCGGGGCGGCAATAATGCACACATCCACGCCTTCCACACCGTTTGCCCGAAGGCCTTCCATGACGTCCCCTTCGATGACGGTCACGTCAGGGAATAATTCCTTTGCCTTCATCAGTCTGTCATGATCCAGATCATTGACAAAGATTTTTCCTGCTCCGAATACTTTGGCCACCATGATATGCATGATGCCGATCGGCCCCATGCCGATCACCAGCACGTCGCTGCCTTTTTCCGCATGAAGAAGCAGCTGGCCGTTGTAGACACAGCTCAGCGGTTCTACCAGCGCGGCTGCCTGATAGGAGATCTCCTTGTCCAGCGGGGAAACGTTTCCCTGGGCAATGGCGGCGGCAGGAATCCTGACATACTCGGCAAATCCGCCGTCCATGGTTACCCCGAAGGCATGAAGATCTTTACACAGATGCGTTCTTCCGCTTACACACTGGTTACAGGTTCCGCATCCGAAGTTCGGCGCTACGGATACCTTCTGACCCACATGATAATTCCGAACATTTTTTCCGATTTTCTCGATGTCTCCCGCAAATTCATGTCCCAGTGTAAGAGGATGTTCCTCCGACACGCCGGTATAGCCGTTCCGGAACATCCTCACATCTGTTCCGCAGATAGAGGCTGCTTTCACCTTGATCAGCATCTCATCGTCGCTGATCTCCGGGACAGGTATTTCCTGTATCTGAATATTGTCTTTCCCGAGCAGTCTGATGGCTTTCATTCCTCTTCTCCTTCCACTTCAGAAATTTGCACCGGTCTTTTTTCCAGAATCGATTTCAGACCGGCTTTCACCAGCATCAGCGCCATTTTTCCGTCATGACCGCTGACCGGTGGTTCTTCATCCAGAATGATACAGTCTGCAAACGCGTTTGCCTCCGCAATGTACGCATCCGCAAAAAGTGTTCTCCAGGAGACAACGGAATCGGAAAGATTTTTCTGGTCGGAAACCGTTACCTCTACCTGATCGGCATGCTGGCTTCCCACCTTGATGATGCCCTCCGTTCCCAGGATCTCTGCTCTGGAATCATATCCGTATTTCACATATTGGGCGCCGGAAATCGTTCCCACAATGCCGTTTTCAAATTCCAGTATCGTCTGGCAGGTGTCATAGTACTCCGGATATTTCTCTGCCATCTCGGGGCTGCGGAAGTTGTGGCCGACAGCGTACAGGCTTTTTACCTCGCTTCCGGCGTACCAGCGGAGCGTGTCGAAATCATGACTGTTTACTTCGCCGATCGGGCCATAGCTGTTCCGGACGTCAAACATCCATTCCTTCGGTTCGCTGGGGCCATGCGTGTTGGAACGAAGGGATGTCACCTGCCCGATGATTCCGCTTTCGATCAGATCTTTTCCGCGGCGGAAGTTCCTGTCAAACCGGCGCATAAAACCCAGCTGCAGTTTCACGCCGTTCGCTTTGCATGCTTCGATCATCTCGTCACATTCCTTCGCGCTTTCCGCCATCGGTTTTTCGCAGAAAATGTGCTTCCCTGCTTTTGCGGCGGCGATCACAATGTCATGGTGAAATTTCGTAGGCGTCACTACGATTACAGCGTCGATCTCCGGATTCTGCAGGGCTTCTTTATAGTCTGTGTACGTATACGGTACGTCGATTTCTTCTCCGGCAAGCTTAAGATTTTCCTCGAACGGATCGCAAAGCGCGATCAGTTCCGCATGTTTTACTTTGCCGGCATAACTCCTCGCGTGGATCATGCCCGCCCGGCCGCATCCGATCAGGCATACTCTTACTTTTTTCATATCCGCTTTCCTCCCCGGTTACCTGTACCCGGCGGCTTTCATTTCTTCTACGATCTTAATCCCGCTGGAAGTTCCGAGCCTTGTCGCTCCTGCTTCGATCATGGCCTTTGCCGCTTCAAAGCTGCGGATCCCGCCTGCCGCTTTTACCTGCACATCATCTCCCGCGTATTGCTTCATGATACGGACGTGCTCCGGCTTCGCCCCGTCGGTTCCGAAGCCTGTGCTGGTCTTTACAAAATCCGGTTTCACTTTAGAGGCAACCTTTGCTGTCTCAATGATCTCTTCTTCTGTCAGATAGCAGGTCTCGAAGATCACCTTGCAGCAGATGCCGGCTTTCCTTGCCACAGACACCAGCGCAGACATTTCTCTTTCAATATATTCATAATCATGCTCTTTTACTTTGCCTACATTACAGACATAGTCAAATTCCTGACAGCCGTTCTTTACGGCATCCTCTGCCTCCGCGACCTTTGCCTCGATGGTCATCTGTCCCAAAGGAAAACCGACAGCCGCCCCGGTAAGCACCTCTGTACCCTCCAGCATCTCCCGGCACATAGCTACCGGGTATGTATTGATCGCGACGGATTTAAATCCATATGTAACAGCCTCGTCGCAGAGAATCCGAAAATCCTCTTTCGTTGCATATGCTTTCAGATTCGTATGATCTACCATTGCCGCGACCTGTTTTACCGTAAGCTCCATTTTAAAAATCCTCCTCTTAAATAGCGTGCTTTGAAGGGCTGCGTCTGCATTATGAACAAGAAACATATCTCGCTTCTTTTATTTGATTTTATTTGCTTTTAATTTATCTTACCATTGTATGGTTTCATTGTCAATCATATCGTTTTATATACTTTTAATTGCTTTCGCGGAAACAACTTCAGGAAAAACATAACTGGAGTAACTTCTCGGGTATATTGTCTGCGGATCGATACGACTAAGACAAAGCATCTGCCGCGGTAAGTCTTGAAAATGCTGTAAATCCTGCATATAATGAACACAAAGTGGAGACATATTTTGTCATGGAGCGCGAAGCCTGACAGGCAGCAAAATAGTCATCAGGACGATATGTCGGTTTACAATTATCATTGTAAGAGGAGAAAAACGATGAGAATGAAAAAATTATCTGCGTTGCTGCTGTCTGTACTCATGCTATGCAGAATTGTGCCGGCTTCTGATTTTATCTCTGCGGAAAAGCAGGAAGCGGAAGGCGATATGAGCCGCGCGGCACAGATCATGGAAGCTATGACTACTGAACAGAAGATTGCCCAGATGCTCATGCCGGCGATCCGTGCCTGGGAAGGAGAGGGGGTTACGGAGCTTTCCGGGCTGCCTGCCCTGGCGGAAGCGCTGCGGCGGCATCAGTATGGAGGCCTGATCCTGTTTGGCTCAAACATTGAGGACACAGAACAGACGGTTCACCTGATCAATGATCTGCAGGCCAACAATGCCTTGAGCATGGATGCGCAGGATACAGAAATCATTCCGTATCTGATAGCTGCAGATGTGGAAGGCGGTTCCGTGAACCGGCTGATCATGGGAACAAGGGGAACGGGCAGCATGGCAATCGGTGCCTCCTGGGAGAAGGCCGAGGAGAATGCGCGGGCTACCGGACAGGTGCTCGGAGAGGAAATGGCGGCTCTGGGCATCAATGTGAATCTGGGTCCCTGCATCGATGTCATCACAGACCCGGCAGATCAGGGAATGAGCACCCGCGTATTCTCAGATGATCCCGAGACTGCGTCAAAATTGGGACAGGCTTTTGGAGAAGGGGTCGGAGAAAGCAATGTCATTACCTGCTACAAGCATTTTCCAGGTGCGGGAGACGGAAGCGATTATCCGACATCCATCTGGCTGAGCCCTGAAGATCTGGAAAGCGGAGGTCTTCTTGCGTATCGCCGCGTAATCGATAACGGTGCCGAAATGCTGATGACATCTGCTGCTACATTTCCTCTGATTGATGAAGAGATGCTTATGGCGGACGGAAAGACGAAAGGATTTTATCCGGCTACCCTCTCGCCCCTGTTTGTCACCCGGATGCTGAGGGAGGAGCTTGGGTTTGATGGCGTGGTCATTACGGATGCCCTGGAAATGGATCAGTTTATTACAGAACCCGACAATGGGACGGATCTGTTTTCCGGAGAAGCATGGACGGTGGAGCATGATCTTCAGGTGGCGGAAAAAGCCATAAACGCCGGCTGCGATATTCTTCTGATCTCAACGGATCTGAATGATAACGAGGCGGCGGAGTATTACGAGGAATATATCAGCGGCCTGGTACAGCTTGCAGAAAACGGAAGCATTACGGAAAGCCGTATTGATGAGTCCGTTGAACGGATTCTTTCGCTGAAAGAACGCCATGGTATACTGGATCTGGATATCAGCGGGTCTGATGTGGAACAGAAGGTTGAAGCCGCTCTCGAAGCGGTAGGGTCTGCCGCGCACCACGCCGTGGAGCAGGATATTGCAGAGCAGTCGGTTACTTTGCTGAAAAACGATGCTGCCTTGCCTCTGTCTGCAGAGAATAAAAACATAGTTATCTTAAGCCGCACGGCATTGGATCATACGCCGGTGTCTTATGCGATGGACAGGCTGACGGCAAATGGCTTTATCGATGAGAATACCAGGATCATCGACCTGATCAGCGGAGAGACAAAAGGCAATGAAAATGCCGACAGGAAGATTGTGATCGACCGCTATTATGATACTGCCGACGGCGGAAAGCTGGTTTATTCTGACGAGCTTTCGAAAGCCATCAGGGAGGCGGATGCGGTGATCTGCCTCAGCGCCGTAGGAGCCGGGCTGGATCTCTTGCAGGATGACAGCCTGTTCATGCAGGGGGTTGACCGTGCTCTTTCGGAAGCGAAAGAATCCGGAGCCAAATTTATCCTGCTGAGCGCGAATCTGCCGGTAGATACAGCGCGTTTCCGGAGCGCGGACGCGATTGTCTGCGCGTATCTTTCAGCAGGATATGGAATTGATCCGACAGCTCACACGAGCGGATCAGAAAATGTCGGAGCCTTTAACGCAAATATACCGGCCGCTTTATGCGCAATTTTCGGAGATGGCGGTATGCCGGGCAGACTGCCCATCCAAATTCCTGTGCTGGAAAAAGGGGGGGATGGCAGATGGTCTTATGGAGAGGAAATCTTATATGAACGGGGGTATTCAGCGGCGGGGGATGCCGGAAACAGAATGTTCCGTTACCGCTTTGCGGAGGCTGACGAAGCGGCCGAATTGCTGACGGGGAACCGTGCTTATTATGAAGGAATGAACCAGAATGACCTGAATTTCAGACTGCAGAAACAGGACGCCACACTTGAGGAGATGGAAGCGTTCGCTGCCGCACAGACACGGGACTTTACGGAAGAGGAGAAGGCAGCTATAGACGATACGATGGGATTTATCGAAAAGACCTGTCGGGAACGGGGATATGTTCTTCCGCCCACTGATGATATCGTTTTTGCCAAGACAACAATGTTAGAGGAATGCGATGCAGGCGCATATACTCACGGCACTCAGATCTACTTAGGCCAGACCTTGCTGGAGTATGCCTTAAAGGAAGAGCCGGTATATCTGCAGTTTTTCCGTCAGGCTGCTGCACATGAACTCTTCCACTGTCTTACGAGGAGCCACCCGGACTTTCGCGAGGCAATGTATAGCATTCTCGGGTTCACTGTGACGGAAACGGACTATGAATTTGCCCCGGCGATTCAGGAAAAGATCATTTCAAACCCGGATGTGGAGCACCACAATTCCTATGCATCCTTCGACATCGGCGGACAGATGCTTGACTGCGCGGTGATCTTCATGACCGACAGCCCTTTCCGGGAGCCGGGAGACAACTTTTTCGACAGTGGGTTAACCGGACTTGTTCCGATCGATGACCTGAGCACGGCGTACACCTCAGACAATGCGGCTGATTTCTGGGATGTGTTCGGCAGAAACACAGAATATGTAATCGACCCTGAAGAAACGCTGGCAGACAATTTCAGCTACACAATCATACGGGGAACAGATAACTCTGAATATAAAACCCCTGAAATCATAGAGAAGATAGATGCTTATCTGAAGACGCCTGCTGAAGCGAAGAAGGATGAGTGACAGATATTACACACTGAAAAGTATCAATTGATACCGAATTGCTTGACAGGCTTACCTTTAATGCATAATGGGATCAAATGATACCAAATAGGGTGGGGTGTGAACGATGCCGGTTACAGACGTAGGCTTTGACGCTTTGGACAGAGAAATGGAGGCTGAAAATTATGAAAAAAGTGGTTATACTATGGTCAAGCCCGAATAAAGACGGTCTTACAGCATCAGCGAAGAATCAGTTTGTTCATGGACTGGCCGAGAAAGGAGTCCAGGTGGAGGAGATCCACCTGAACAGCAAAAAGCTGGAGCATTGCAGGGCGTGTGGAAATGGCTGGGGCAGCTGTAATAAAACCGGGTCCTGCGTAATCGGGGACGACTTTTCTGAAATATACCATTCATTGACAGAAGCAGACGGCATTGTCTGGATCAGTGCTGTCTACTGGGCTGAAATGACTGAGTGTTTCAAGGCATTCTTTGACAGGCTGCGCCGCTGCGATGCCGCACACAATCATTTCCTTGCAGGAAAACGGTGTGTGCTGATTGCCTGTGCCGGCGGTACAGGGGGAGGTGCGCTGGAATGTCTGCAGCAGATGGAAAGAGGGCTGACTCATATGAGGATGCGCGCTTATGACCGGATTTCTGTAGTACGGTATAACAGGGAGTACATCCTGCCCGCCCTGATCACGGCAGGAGAAACCTACGCGGAACGTCTGGAAACCGGGTTTGACATGTATTATTGATTCAGGTTTTCAGATAATCCCGGAACAGGAAATTATGGCAGAAGAGAGGCGATTTATTGCTTCAGTAGTCTAACTGCCACAGCAACAAAATCGTCATCCGAAGACATTAAGTCAATGTACAAACAGATTTCATTATTTGGAGGAGAGGAAGGATAAAGAAATGGCGGCAAAGGTGATATCTTTTATCAATCTGAAAGGCGGGGTTGCCAAAACAACCACGACTGTAGGAACAGCTTTTGCGTTGGCAGAGCATTTTCATAAAAAGGTATTGGTGATTGATCTGGATCCTCAGACTAACGCCACATCCATGCTGATCGGGGAGGAAAGATGGGCAGAACTGGATGAGGAAAACAGTACACTTTACAATCTGTTTCTGGATGCTGTAGACGGAAGCCGTGATTTTTCTCTTCGTCGGTCGATTCAGAAAAACGTAGGAAACATTAAGGATGCGCCGGGAGTGGATCTGCTTCCTTCCGGTCTCAAAATGATTTATCTTCAGGACGAAATCTATGATATACAGTATAATAATAGAACATTTAATGATCCATACATGGTGCTGGACATAACTATCGGTCCGGTGATGAATGATTACGATTACATTCTGATTGACTGTCCTCCGAATCTCGGAATCCTTTCACTGAATGGGATACAGATCAGTGATGGTTATGTCATCCCCTGTATACCGGATATTCTTTCTACATATGGAATCTCCCAGATTCAGAACAGAATTTCCATTTTTGCGCATAATAAAAAACTGAAAGTAAAGCTTCTGGGAATTGTATTTACCAAGACGAAAAAAACGGCAGCTCTCCACACGCGTATACAGGAAGATTTCAGAAACAGATCAGACGCACCTTGCTTCAAGACAGTTTTTTACGAAAATTCCAGATATGCAGAGGCAGCGGAATATATGGAACCTTTGACTTTCCGCCAGAAATGGGGAGGATCTGATGGCGTACAACCGTATTACGATTTCTGTCAGGAACTGATGGAACGGGTCAGATAAATCACTGGAGGTGGTGCAAATGCGGGCGAAAGTGATCTCCTTTATCAATATGAAGGGGGGAGTCGCCAAGACGACTACGACGGTTGGAACGGCGAGCGCGATGGCAGGATACTTTGGAAAACGGGTTCTGGTGATCGATATGGATCCCCAGACCAATGCTACCGTCATGCTGATCGGTGACAATAAATGGGCGGAGCTCAATGAAAAAGACCTCACCCTTTATACTGCATTTCAGGAAAAACTGTTCTCACGAAGTAAAGTTCCCTTTTCTTTGGAGGAGACTCTGCAGCGCGACGTGGGAAATCTGGACAGGGTAAAAGGTCTGGATCTTTTGCCATCCAGTCTGAAACTGCTTAGGATTCAGGATCAGCTGTATGAGATCGGAAAAAAGACCGATTATGGGGTGCAGCCATACGAAGTACTGGCGCTTGCAGTTAATCCGGTTGTGCCATACTATGATTATGTTTTTATTGATTGCCCTCCGAATATGGGGATATTGACCAAGAACGCTTTGTATATTTCTGATTATTATATCATTCCTGCTATTCCGGATATACTTTCTACATATGGATTTCCTGAGGTAATTGATCAGATAATTGATTTTTCCAATGAATGGAAAGAGAAAGAACTGTGGAAGGCGCAAAAAAAGGAAGAGATTATTCTTCTGGGTATTGTCGCTACAAAGGTAAAAAACAGCAATCCTCTGCATAAGAGGAAGCTGGAAGAGCTGGAAGACAACGAAAGCATTCAGCCGTTTCATACGGTTTTTCCGGAAAACGCACGGTTTGCTGAGGCGGCAGAATATCGGGAATCTATGACGTTCCGCCAAAAATGGGGTTATCAGAAGCAGGCAGATTTATTTCTGCAATTTTCGAGGGAAATAATGGAAAGGATAGAGAGAAATGAGCGCTGAGATCAGAGAATTATTAATCAATCTGGCTATTGTAGTTGCAGAAGAAGCCGAGAAGAATGCTGGATTCCGGAAGAAACTGGAAAAGGTAATTCTTGGTTATCCAGGGTCTGGAGAGAAACCGGATCTGCCAGAATATAAACCGGTTGAACTGGATTTGGCTGTGGTTTATCGAAAGGATGAAGGTGTTTCTCTTCAGACTTTGTTGGGTGACAGAAAATATTCAAAGGATAAATTACAGGGTTTGTGTCAACAGAATGGGATTGAAGTAAAATCAAAATGGAAAAAAGCTGACTATGTGAAAGCTCTTATTGAGGCTGCAAAGGAGACAGCTGAAAAGACCCATGCAGGAGAGATCACAGGAAGCAAGAAAGCGGAGAATACGGGAGCTGAAACCGAGACCGCTTCAAATAACGGCACAAAGACGGAAACAATCGAGCCAACAGCTGCGGCTAAAGAAACAGTGGCAGTTTCTGAAGCGGAAATGCCCGTTGAGATAAAGAAATATAATGTAGATGAGATTAATCCCGTCAGGATATACAGCAGAGAAGGCATCGATAAGCTTAAAGAAATTCTGGATACATTGACGGTAGAAGAGCTTCATAAGTTGATCAGAAGGCATGGTATGGATACGGCACGGCGTACTGTAAAATGGAAGGATGCAGATCGACTGAAGGGGCTGATTTTGGAAAGGGCAGAAGCGAGAGCAACACAGGGAGATGTATTTCTGAATTACAAAAAATAGTGAATAAGTTATTGTGACCTTTTGCTTTTGCGCAGTGTAAAAACTTTGTCATTATAAAATGCAAAAAACAGGAAAGGTATGAGAAGCAGAAAAAACAGCATTAGGTTATAGGTTATCAGGAGCGTTAAATAGTATGGAATATTTTGATGTTTGTGACGAATACGGCGTTCCTACAGGAGAGACCGTATCAAGGGAGATGGCGCACAACAAGGGTATACGTCATCGGACTTCTCATGTCTGGATCGTCAGGAAAAAAGACGGGAGATATCAGGTGCTGCTCCAGCGCAGGAGCCGGGACAAGGACAGCTTTCCGGGGATGCTGGATACTTCTTCGGCAGGACATATCCCTGCGGGAGCGGAGCCGCTGGATTCTGCGATCCGCGAGCTGCATGAAGAATTGGGAATAAAAGCAGAGCCGGAGGATCTGGTTTACGCGGGTCAGTTCCACGATCAATATGAACTGGAGTTTCATGGAAAACCATTCCGGGATGATGAGGTGACGAATATTTATGTATACAGAAAGCCGGTCCATCTTGCCGATCTGGTTCTTCAGAAGGAAGAAATCGAAAGTGTGGGCTGGTATGACCTGGAAGAAACGATTCAAAAGTGCACAGAGCCTCGTGATCCGGAATATTGCGTGCCGACAGGAGGACTGAAGATTCTCTCTCAGTTCCTTTCCGAGAGGACAGAACAGGGACAGGAAGATTCTGAACCCAGAAGGCTGATTATTCTGAACAACAGAATAGAAGCCGAGCATATTGCGGAAATCCTGAAAGAAAGCGGCATACCGACGTTCATAAAAGAATATGGCCTTGGAAGCCTTTACGGTTCCTATTTGGGTATGTTCGGAGAATCCGGATTACATATCTATGTTCCGGATCAGGTCTACGCTGCTGCTAAGAAAATATTGGAAGAGATGGGCATTCATACAGATTGAAGCAGTAAGGATTGCAACGTAAATAAATGGAACAAGATTTCGCAGGATAAATCGCCGTATGCAAGGCGTAGGATGGAGTCGATGCGGGCATCGACGACTGACGACAACGCAGCAGACGACGATTCAGACGCGAAAGATGTTCCATTTTTTCGACCTGTGCGGTTAGAAAAGTGTCCGATATTATAACCGATAATATATCGAGCCTGCCTTTGCAAACAGGCTCGGAATATTCAGGCGGCTGCTTTTTCTAAATCAAAAATGATCCCATAGTCTGTATACATCTCTGGTTGAACTGTGTGGTGTGTATGGAAATAATCAGCCTCATGATTAAGATACATACATGTAATAGCCGCTAACCCCCATGACCCTGACCGCGACCAGCTCATGGAGTCTCCTTTTTACCGGGACGCAACGATAAGGTCGTTTGCCTTTTCGACGGGATTGCTGGAAACATGAAGCCCGAGTTTTCTTCTAAACGTATAACAGGCAATGACATTCCTTGCTGCGTTATTTTTCAGATAATCTATCAGTTCCTGGAGCTTTCTGGAATTTCTGACTTTATCTGAACCCAATGTGTTCAGGAAGTTTATTGCACCGTCTGTGTTTCCTGCCCACATAATATGAAACAACCTTCGTCGGACTTCATACTGCATAGGACGGTTTTCCTTGCCCCCGTATAGTGTCATTGATAATAATTCAAGACAATGCTTCTTTAAATGAAACCAGTCTAATACGACAGTGTGCGGGCAAAAGGCAAAAACATCATCAACGCACTTGCGGATATCTTTTCCTCCATCTGAAAAGAATACGGAGCAGGGGTCTGACCCCACAGATGGATAAACTATGAGAGTCAATCCAACGTGCTTTTAGATTTGGAAAGCTTTGACATTCTAATCATTTGCTAAAAACCGACAAAAAATGATATAAACTAATAATATCTGACAAATAAAGCAATACTGAAAATATAATTGACATTTGCTTTGCTTTAGTGTAAACTGTTCGCAGTCTCCAAATCCAAGCAGCCTCAATGGAGGCTGGGGCTGCGGAAAGGTTTTTACATGAGGAGAGCAAATACGCTCACGAATGATTACATGAGAAATCCTGTTCACTTTGCCGACGCGATTAACTATAATGTATTCGGCGGCAGGAAGGTTTTGCGCCCGGAGGATCTTACCCCGCTTGATTCCAGGGAAGATGTTGTGATTGAGGATGCAAGTGGAAAAATTGTCCTGACAGCAGAACGCTTCCGGGATTTAATAAAGTATGCACCCGTGATGGTAGCAGATTGTGTGAAAAGCGTTTTTATCATACTTGGAATTGAAAATCAGACAGATGTTTCTTGCTTTGCACCGCCTACGGCGATGCTTTATGATAGCCTCGACTACTGGCGGCAGAGAACACATATTTGGAATAAACATTCTGCAAATGGGGAAAACAGGAAACTCTCTCAAGGAGAATGGCTTTCTAAGTTCCATAAACAAGACCGGCTGGTTCCGGTAGTGACAGTCTTTGTCCACTGGGGAAGCGATCCCTGGACAGGCTCCAGAAAACTGTCAGAGATGTTTGCTGATGGCTATCCAAAGGAAATAATGCAGAAAATTCAGGACTACACAGTGAACTTGATTACTCCCTCTGAAATCCATGACTTTAGTATGTTTTCCACTGAGCTTGGAGCAACGATGCAAGTAGTTGCCGCCGAAAGAGACAGCGCCAGAATCCAGGAAATCTTGAATGATCAGTCAGATAGGTTGCTTCATATGTCAAATAGTGCTATAAATATTATCAACGAGGTGACAAGCTGGAATATCCCAATTACACCGGGAAAGGAAGGTACGAATGTGGTAAAAGGAGTAGAGCAGTATATTGAAGAACAATATGGCATTGTTTTAAGGAAAAAGGATAGAGAGATCGAGGAAAAGTCTAAGGAGCTCGAAGATAAGGACAGGGAGCTTGAAGATAAGGACAGGGAGCTCGAAGATAAGGACAAGAAGCTTGAGGATAAAGACAGAGAGCTCGAGGATAAGGACAAGAAGCTTGAGGATAAAGACAGAGAGCTCGAGGATAAGGACAAGAGGCTTGAGAATAAAGAGAGGGAAATCGAAAATAAAGAAAAAGAGATAGAATATTTAAGAAAAAGACTCGAAGAATCGGGGGAGGCGGTATAAGTTTTCAAGAGATTAGGACCACCATGTTGTCTATTATTTCAACTTGAAAACTTTCTCCCCCACACTCTGACAATTATACTGGAGGAACAATCATATGCCCCCATATGCAACATTCATGCTGATCTTCGCCGCAGCCATACTGTTCTATGCCCTCATCCTTGCATTTACAAAGGATGAACACATGCTGCCTCTAATCGCCCAGGCATCCATAAAACATTTATCACGAAAGAAGAAAGAAGCCTATCTGGGAAAACTTGCAAAGGCTATAGCCCTGGTTGCCCTTGCCCCCGCAATCAGTGCCGTAATGGGCATTTGGAGTGAGATGGGTATGCTGATAACGTTTGTGCTTGTATTGGTGTTAACACTGTGGCTGAGTACGAGAATTGTGAAGGATGAGAAATGAATATATGGTGTAGCATTTTATCAAAAGAGCGCTATGGAGGAAAAGCTCACTTAAGACAGGATACGGGGAGCATAAAGATAAGGTGTACACTGGGGATGGCAAGGATTCTGAGCGTGGGGTCAGACCCCGGATCGGGCCGCCACGAAAGAGATCATTAAAAAGGAAAACAACAATGGCTGAAAAAAAACCAAAAACCTATGATGTCAAAAAACTCCCACTGCCGGTCCGCCCGGGAGATACCGTGTTCTTCGTCCTGGAAGACGGGAGCATTGAAGAAGACATTGCTGCCGCGGTTGGCATCAATGAGGATGGAATTATTCTGATTGCATGCAATGACCAAGAGTATGAAGTCGGGACGGAAGACCGGCCGTTCCTTTCGAGAGCAGATGCAGAGGCTTTCAGCAACGGGGCAGAGCCTGATGAGGACTATGGTGTTGTGGATTACGATGAACTGGATCTTCCATACAAACCTGGGACAACATTCTATTACTGCGAGTACGACTGGTTTGATAGACACGGATGGGAGATCTTTGAGGAGTATTACACCTACATCTTATTCACCAAAGACGGTGACGTGAAGGTCGGTGACGGGGATTCTGAATGCACTGTGATTGGAAAACATGTTGACGCCTGTTTCGACACGCTTCGGAAAGCACAGGCTTATATTAGAAAATATCCGGAGGGAGATTGATGAAGGACTATACCTGCTTTAAATCACAGATACAGTATACAGAGGAAAGAGAAAACGAGCTGGATGCTTTGCTGAAAGACCAGGAACTAATGTCAGCCCTTGACAGGATATGTAGAAAGAGCGATGCTAATCTTCCAATCTATATTCAGTTTCTGATGAAAAAGTCTGGCGGTAATAACCTGCATGATTTTGCGAAAATGATCGTGGAACATGCCAGGATGACACGGCCCGGCATATGTTGAAACAAGATTCACATGGAACAGCCCACTGAGAAGCTTGCCAATTTCCTGCGGCTACTCGGTGAGCTTCTTTTTTTGCCGATCCCGCCTATGAAAGCGCAAGAGAAGCTGGGCGGCGGCTGGTGTCAGTCACACCACGTTCTTAAAAGTGGGTGAGGGAGGGTAAAAGCCTAGGAGAGGCTGATGTAGCTGTCCGTCATTGACTAGAAAAGTAGTATTTTTCTGCCATCTAATCTTGACAGCTATTTTAGCAAATGTTACCATAAAATTAATAAATAGGATTGTGCTCCTCTTCGGAAGTTTTCGTCAAAAGTGACGAATCTTTCTTTTTTTGTCAAGGGCAGTGTCTAATTCCTACTTTAGGAACCAAGATTACAGATATTAGAACACAAAAGTAATGTCGGAAACGGCAGAAAAAGTAATGTTGAGGGAGCTGAAAACAGATAGAGAGGGAGAAAGGGGATCTATTCATATGTTCCGTAGGTATTTAGCCGCTACGATGGCTATTGTTTTGATTGCCGGAAATGTGGGGGCGGATGAGCTGTTTACAGCGGGAAATGTTATTCCATTAAATGAGGAAGTTGCTGCTTCTGTTGTTGAAATGGTAGAGGGAACTTTCGAGGAAGTAGAGGAAGACATATTCACATCAAACGAAGAAGGAACGTCGATTGATGCGGTCGGAGAAAGTGAAAACTTTGAATCTGCTGATGAAGCAGAAGATTTGTTTACTTACGTAGAAGATGACGGGATTTCTTTAGTTGGAACGATATCCCAAGACATAGATGACATTTCCTCAGGAGATGAGGGCTTGTTTACAAGTATAATGAGTGATGAAACAGTGCTTTTTCCGTCAGATGATGAGATTACTGCTGTTGGGGCAAGCATAGTGGACTCCGGAACTTGTGGGGATCATCTTACCTGGACACTGGATAGTGAGGGAACGCTGACTATTAGCGGTGAAGGAGAGATGGAGGATTTCTACGGCAATCAGCCTTGGAATAATTTAGTCGAAAACATTAAAACAGTTATTATCGAAAATGGTGTGACAAGCATAGGAGCTAATGCATTTGAAAATTGCATTAACTTATCAAGTATAACATTCCCGGACAGTGTGACAAATATAGGAAATTGGGCATTTTCTAATTGCAGCAGCCTAACAAGCATAGAGATTCCTTTGAGCGTGACGAGCATAGGGGATTTGGCATTTGAAGATTGCACCAACCTTGAAGCCATTAATGTTGATAGCGGAAATACTAATTACTCATCTCAGGATGGCGTGCTTTTTAACATTGATAAAACACATTTGATTTGTTGCCCAGGAGGAATAGCGGGAGTCTATACAATCCCGTTAAGTGTGACGAACATAGGGTGGGGTGCGTTTTTCCATAGCAGCCTAACAAACATAACAATTCAACCAGGCGTGACGAGCATAGAAGATTATGCATTTTACGGTTGCAGTAGCCTAACAGAAATAACCATCCCTTCTAGTGTGACAAGCATAGGGGATTACGCATTTGAGCTTTGCATCAGTCTTACAAGCATTACGATCCCGTCGGGCATAACGAGCATAGGAGATTATGCATTTTACGAATGCCGTAGCCTAACTGAAATAACCATCCCGGAAAGTGTTACGAGTGTAGGGAATTGGGCATTTTACTATTGTACCAGCCTAACAAGCATAACAATTCCGGATAGTGTGACAAGTATAGGAGATGACGTATTTGAGGGATGCTCTGACCTTACCATCTATGGCTATTCAGGTTCCTACGCAGAAGAATATGCAAACGAAAACAGCATCCCGTTCGTTGCCGTAGATGCTGCACGGCTAGAAATTGTAGACGCCGGAACTTGTGGGGATCATCTTACCTGGACACTGGATAGTGAGGGAACGCTGACTATCAGTGGTGAAGGGGAGATGGAGGACGATAATCATCCATGGAATAATTCAATCGAAAAAATAAAGACAGTTATTATCGAAAATGGTGTGACAAGCATAGGTGATGACGCATTTTACAAATGCAGCAGCCTAACAAGCATAGAGCTCCCTTCGAGCGTGACGAGGATAGGGGATTCTGCATTATTAGGGTGCAGCAGCCTAACAAGCATAGAGCTTCCTTCGAGCGTGACGAGCATAGGGAATTACGCATTTGAGGATTGCAGAAGCCTAATAAGCATAACAATCCCAGACAGTGTGATGAGCATAGGGAATGGGGCATTTTACTATTGTAGCAGTCTAACAAAAATAACAATCCCATCAAGTGTTACGAGCATAGGGGCTGAGGCATTTGAGGGATGCACTGACCTTACCATCTATGGATATACAAATTCCATAGCCCAGACCTATGCCAAAGCAAACAATATTCCATTTATCTCACTGGATCTGCAAACCATCACCTTGGCAAAACCAGCCGCTCCCTCTGTGAAGGTCAATGCTTCATCGGTGACGGTAACCTGGAAAAAGGTCTCAAAAGCAAAGAAATATAAAATTTACAGAACTTTCAACGGAGAAACAGCAGCTCTGGGAACAACTACTAAACTGAAATTCACAGATAAAACCGTTCAGAATGGGAAGGCATATAGCTATCAAATCCAGGCGGTAAAGTACTCTACATCTAATGCAATCTACAAGGCAAGTAAGAAGAGTGCCGCCACAAAGGTAGTGTTTATTACAGCTCCGAAAGGCTTGAAAGTAATATCTTCGAAGGCGAAGAAAGCGGTTGTTACTTGGAAACGGAATTCTGGTGCTAAAGGCTACCAGGTACGCTATTCCTTGAAATCAAGCATGTCCGGAGCAAAAAGCTTTAATGTAACGAAAAACACAACGCTAAAGAAGACGTTGTCGGGATTAAAGTCAAAGAAAGCTTATTATTTTCAGATTAGGAGCTATAAAACTTACGGCGGAAAGAATTATTATTCCAAATGGTCTTCGAAAGTGAAGGTCAAGGTGAAGTAGTATCAACACTCCCACTGATGGTGTGAAAAGAATAAATCCCCTGTGATTGTTTTTAAGGAGAGCCTGTCTTACAAATTTCTACGGCTGAGCATCCAAAAAACGATTACAGGGCGTTTTTTTCTTGCATGGGTATTACGAAAGACGTATACTAGGATTGGCTTCAGATGGGGATGTAGAATTGCAGGCATCCCCGCGTGTGATGAAAATGGAAAGCTGATCGACTATTATCCTCAGGATGATTATCCCGGCAAGGACAGGAAGCGCCTGAACCAGTACGGAGCGGGGTTTGCCCCCGAGTGAATGAATATAAGGTTGCCACTGCAGATAGCGAGCATGTCATGTCTGATATCGAACTGATCTGCTTTCTTTCCAGCATAACGACCAAGCGGATCTCAACCATTACAGTTCAGCTGAAGAGAAAATGAATATGCTATGATAAAACCTGAAAATCGGGGATGAATCTGTCAAGATAGTGATTAATAGGAGGCTGGATCTATGGCGATTAAAGTGAAAGTCGGCGGTGAGTTTTTCGAAGTGCTTAGGAAAGCTGGCTGCTATTATGTGGATAAGACGGAGTTGATTTATGATCTGGCCAGTTCTGAAAATACTGTATCTCTGTTTACCCGCCCGCGCCGTTTTGGTAAAACCCTTACCATGAGCACGATGGAGAGCTTCTTCGATATCAGACGGGATAGCAAGGCTCTTTTCCACGGGCTTGATATCATGAAGCATGAGGAGTTCTGCCGGGAGTGGATGAATCAGTATCCTGTTTTGTTCGTGAGCTTAAAGGATGCTGAAGGACTGACATTTGAAGGCGCGTATGGAATGCTTAAGAATATCATTGCAGATGTATGCAAGAAGCATTCGTATCTTGCTGATTCTGAGCGGGCGGACGCAGATGACCTCTCAACGTTTTTAAGGTACAAAGCGCAAAGGGCAACTGATCAAGACATTAAGAGCTCTCTCCTCACTCTCACCCGCATGATGAACGCGCATTTCGGCAAGCCCGTGATCCTTCTAATCGACGAATACGACGTGCCGCTGGCTAAAGCCAACGAGGAGAAGCAGGCTGGAGAACGGTATTACCCACAGATGCTCGATGTGATTCGCGGAATCATGAGCACAGCGCTAAAGTCCAACGACTACCTGAAATTCGGTGTGGTGACAGGTTGCCTGCGCATCGCCAAGGAGAGCATCTTTACCGGCGTTAACAATTTCGCGTCATATTCTGTGCTGGATCGCCGCTTCAGTAATTATTACGGATTTACAGATGACGAGGTTGTTGAGTTGCTGTCACAAGCTGGGCTATCAGATCGAAAAGAACTGCTGTGTGCCTGGTATGATGGGTATGTGTTCGGGAACACCAGGGTTTTTTGTCCTTGGGACGTAATCAATTATGTTGCGGATGCGCTGGATGATCCTGAAACGGGCCCGAAAAACTATTGGAAAAATACCAGCAGTAATGGTATCATCCGTGATTTTGTTGAGCGCACAGATTTTCGCGTTAAGGGAAAGATTGAAATTCTGATGAACAGTGGCACGATCACGCAAACGATCTCGGACGAGCTGACCTATGATTCGCTCCATGAAACAGAGGACAATCTCTGGAGTGTCCTATTGATGACCGGATACCTTACCAAATCTGATCCAAAGTCAAAGGGAAACCCGGCAGATCTTAGGATCCCCAACGCTGAGATCGCCAGCATTTTTCAAGACACAGTGGCAAAATACTTCTCTGATCATGTGAGCGGCGATGAGCAACGAAAGTTGATGTTCGCGCTTTGGGCTGGAGACGAGGCAGCTGCATCAGAGAGTATTTCAAAACTGCTGTGGCAGACCATCAGCTATATGGATTATCACGAGGATTATTATCATGCATTCCTTACCGGTGTCTTTGTCGGCAGAGGATATGAGGTCGAGAGTAATAAAGAAAACGGTCTCGGTAGGCCAGACATCAAGCTGAAGGACGATGACAATCGGCGCGCGCTGATTATTGAGGCAAAGAAGTCGAAGAGCAAGGAACAGATGGATCGTGACTGTGACGAAGCTCTGAAGCAGATCGTGGACAACCAATATGTAAAAGGGCTTGAGGATTATGATGTATCCTGCTATGGCATAGCCTTTTATCAAAAGAGCGCTATGGTGAAAAAGCTCAAGTAAGACAGGGGACGGCAAGGATTCAGCGACCTCCAGGGGTCAGACCCCATTATACTATACGGGGATCACGCACTTTTCCCCGTAGCCGGGAATCAGTTCATCGTGCGTGAGGAATGACAGGTTTTCCACTTTCGCTTGCGCGAGAAGTAGTCTGTCAAACGGATCATTGTGTTCTTTGATGTTATTCGGTCTGAACAGCGTGTGTACGGCGAGAACGTGCTTATCGGCAAGACTCAGGGGGATAAATCCCGCTTCCCGGCATCCCTCGGAGAAATCTGATTCATCGAAAGGAATATTGCTGGGTCGACGGGAATGCTTTAGGAGCACCTCCCAGACGGATACAGTGCTATAATAGATCGTGTTGTCCGGATTAAGAATCAGTTCCCGCGCTTTCTCTGACAGCGCCGGGTCATCATTTAGCGCCCAGATAGCAATGTGCGTGTCGAGCAGAAGATTCATAGCTTTTCTCCCATCAGCATATCGGCGATTTCTCCGTTATCTGCGTCAAAATCGCCTTTCATGGTGAATTTGCCCTTGGCGATGCCGATGCGTTTGGAAACGGGAGTCTCATTGATGAGCGTGATCTTGGCTACGGGTTTGCCGTTTCTTGCTACTGTGATGAAATCTTCCTTCTTTGTTTCAAGAAGACGGATCAGTTTGGAGAAATCGGTTTTTGCTTCGAGTATATTGACCTGTATCATCATTATCACCTCCAACGAAATGACCAGAAAGACTAAGCTGGTCTTTCTGGTCATATGATATACGAAAGCAGGAAAGAAATCAAGCGTTTTGAGTAGAATCAAGCGATTCTACAGTAACGTTACAGAAGATGATTTCAGAATCAAACAACCGATTTATCGCTGCTCCCAAACCAGGAGACATTATCAAAAGAGGGTATTTCGGCTCTGGCCGCTTCGCCTTCTATGGAATGGGTTAAATAATATTCTTCCTCACTCTCTTAAAGGACGTATACATTATGGGAAAGAGGATAATCGGCAGACATGATACCACAACCTGATATCGTGTCTGCCGATTATGATTTGATTGGAGAATGCTTCAAAATCACGAATTTTTAAATCTCCAATGGGAAATATCAATCATCTTTTCCCGCGCTCTCCTGTTCCGCTATCCTACGGTTGATCTTTTTCTGGTTATGGATGGAGAACAGGATCGTCGCGACACTCACGATGAAGAAGCCCATCGCGATGGGGCGGTGGAGGATCTCAAGGAAATTCCCATTATTCACATCGACGAAGCGCACGAAGTTCTGTTCGCACATCGGACCCAAAATCAGGGCAAGGAGGATGGGGGAGAGAGGGAATTCGTATTTGTTCATCAGCCATCCTATTACGCCGAAGAGGACGCAGACTCCGATATCGAAGACGTTCTTGTTAATGGCGAACGCGCCGAGCAGCGAGACGACGAGGATGATCGGATAGAGCATCTTCTTTTCCACGGAGACGATTTTCGCGAAGAAGCGAACACCGAGGCAGCCGATCAGGAGCATCGCAAGGTTGGCCAACATCAGGGCGGCAAAGACTTTGTACACGGTCGGAAACTCGTTGACGTACATCATGGGACCTGGCTGGATTCCCTTCATGATAAAGGCTCCCAAAAGAACCGCCGTAACGGCATCCCCCGGGACGCCGAGGGAGAGCAGGGGGATCATCGCCCCGCCGGAGCAGCCGTTGTTCGCGGATTCCGTGGCGGCAATTCCGTTCGGGATCCCGGTACCCCATTTTTCCGGATGCCGGGAAAAGCTTTTGTTAAAGCCGTAGGAGACGAATACGGCGATATCGCCGCCCGCGCCTGGGATGGCCCCGATGAAGGTTCCGATGATGCCGCCAAAAAGGATGTTCGGCCAGATCGTTCGAATCGTTTTTCCGTCGGGAAGCACCCTCGTGATCTTCTCATGGGAGGCTTCCTGTTTCTCCTTGTCATTGACGATGCGCTCCACGCCAGCGATGACTTCCGACACCGCAAAAAGCCCGATCAGGACCGGGATGAAGGCAAAGCCGGAAAGAAGGGGGCGGAAGTTGAAGACGAAGCGCTTCGCCCCATAGGTGGGATCCTGGCCAACCGTTGCAAGTAAAAGTCCGAAGAACGCGGAAATCAGCCCTTTGGAGATCGATTTCCCGGAAATGGAGACGATGACGGACAAGCCGAAGACGGCGAGCATCAGCATTTCCGCGCTGGTGAACTTCATCGCGACCTTTGCGACGGCGGGAGAGAGGAAGGTCATGATTAATGCCCAAGCACGCCTCCGCAGAAGGAAGAGAACAGGGCGACGGACAGAGCCTTTCCCGCCTGACCCTTCTGGCACATGGGATAGCCGTCCAGGAGAGTCGCCGCCGCGGAAGGAGTTCCCGGCGCATGGATCAGGATGGCGGAAAGCATCCTGCATGCTGACTCCGAGCGGCTGTAGGATCGCGGGAGAAGACCGCTGCGGAGAGATCCGCTACCGATGCAATTCTCACATGGCGGACATGACTGAAGTCTTAAAAACTCCTGTTTAGAAGAGAGTACACGATTAAAAAACCTGCGATCAAGGAATCGCGGGTTTTTTTCTTTCAGATGACAGTCAGGATAAAAGAGATGAGGTAAAACTTGCCGTTGCCGTGATTTTAGCGTATAGTAGGGAAAGAATATAAAACCCGGGGCATTAAAAAAACCGGGAGTGGGACACACAAAGTTTCTTAGGTTGACATAGCATTTTTACTGGAGTGAAAGGAAGTGGTGAAACATGGAAATACGCTATGATCCGGAAAACTCCACTTTAACGGTAACTTTGCCGAAAAAGGTAACAGGGGAAAATCATAAAGAGGTGAGAGACGCGATTATGGCGGCGCTGGACCAGGCAGAGGCAGATGGGAAGGAGCTCTTTCTTTATCTTGACGCGGAAGAAACAGAGTATATGTCCAGTGTAGGTTTACGCATTATTATCTTAGTGCAGAAAAGGGTAAAGAATGTTGCCGTCATAAATGTACAGACTTCTCTTTATGAGATTCTGGCTATGACAGGACTTGACCAGATAGGCAATGTTTTCCCGCCGTTCAGAACCATTTCTCTTGAAGGCTGTGAAGAGATCGGGCGAGGCAGAAACAGCAGACTCTACCGTATGGATGAGGATAAAGTATGCAAAGTTTTTGAACCCAAAAATACCCTGGAGGATGTGATACGGGAAAAAAGAATGAGCCGGATGGCATTGCGGATGGGAATCCCCACAGCTCTCAGCTTTCAGGTGGTCCGTACAGACAACAGCTTTGGGGTGGTTTATGAGCTTCTGAATTCCTATACGCTGAGCGAGCTTTTCCGTAAAGAACCGGAAAAAATCGATTTATATATCCGTAATTATGTCCGGTTTATGAAACAGATTCATTCCATTCCCGCTCCGGATATGCCTGATATGAAAGACATATATAGAAACAAGGTTATAGATCCTCTGCGGGAGATTCTGGAACCGGAATACTGGGAATCTGTTGTCCGAATATATGAACAGATACCTGAGGGAAACGGATTTGTTCATTGCGATCCTCATTTTGCAAATCTTTTCCTGTCAGAAGACGGCTTTCTGCTGGTAGATCTGGATACGGCAGCCCGCGGAGATGAGATATGGGATTTAGCAGCATTATACAGTACGATGATCGGCTTTCAGATCATTAACCGGGAAGATGTCATGCATATGGAAAACATTGAAACCTATCCTGTATTATGGGAAAAAGTATTTGATGAATGGATTGCGTCCCAAAATATGGACAGGAAACAGACCGGGAGAACTGCTTCTGTCATTTCTCTTGCGGGAGTGTTGAATTACGCGGCTCGCCATCATTTTGAAGAGGAATTGCAGGATAAGCTGAAGACCCGGCTTCGTCTATCAATAGATGCGGGTAAACAATCATGAAAAATGTACAAAGCCTTTGGCGCTATTCTGCCGGATACCGGCACTGTTTTTTCCTGCTTTTTCTGAGCGTTTTCGTGGCGGCGTACCTGGAGATCCGGATTCCGCATATTATGTCCGAGGTATTGGACGGCGCATATATGTCTCTGCCCATAAGCGATCTTGCCCGTTTATGCGGCAGGATCGGGATTCTTTCCATTATACTGGTTGCAGAGGGAATCGTGGAAGGATATTTTTCCAGCCGATGGTCAGCCGGAGTTACAAGAAATCTTGCGGATGCTTTGTTTGACCGCATCCTGTCTTTTGAAAGCTGGTCTATGGACCGCTTCGGTTCCGCCACAGCGCTTACCAGGCTGACAACAGATATTACGACGCTGCGCCATGCCCTGAATATGATCGGAAGTCTGCTGCTGTGTCCGCTTCTGGTTGTTCTTACAGCAGCTGTCGCGTTTCAGGTTCACTTTGGTTTGTCCATGATCTTTATATTGGTGATCCCGTTGTTCGGGGGGCTGCTGTTTTTTATCATATGGCGCAGCCGTGCGCATTATCGGAAAATGCTGGCAGAGTATGATGATATGAATCAGACTCTTTCAGAGACGTTCCAGGGGATGCGGACGGTAAAATCCTTCGCTGCAGAGACGGAAAGAAAAACTGTTTTTTACAGGATCACGAACGCCCTGCGTAATGAAAATCAGGCCGAGGAAAGGCTTGCGGCGTTAAACAACCCGCTTTCCAAAATGATGGTGAACCTGTCTATCCTGGCTCTGACATGGCTGGGAGGAAAAAACATCATAGGCGGCAGTCTGTCGGTAGGCAGTCTTTTCTGCCTGATCACGTATACCAATCAGATCCTGGCACAGATGCTGATCATTTCCATGATTCTGGTTCCGATGATCACCAGCCAGGTCAGTCTGGAACGGATCAGAGAAATGCTGGAGTATGAGGACGGGCCGAGAAGAGGCGGACAGGAAGGAAACGCGCATACAGCTGCGGACGATGCGATGGCAGTCCCGCCTGAGATTTCCTTTGAAAATGTCAGCTTCAGCTACGGCGGGGACTCTTCCGATCCTCTGCTTTGTGATTTGAATTTTAAGATTCATTCCGGGGAATTCTTCGGAATCATAGGACCCGGCGGATCCGGAAAGACCACTCTGGCCAGGCTTCTTATGGGGCTGTATTCTCCGGATCAGGGAACGGTGAAGATCGGATCCCGGAATTGCCTGGATTTCCCGTATGCTGCCCTGCGAAGCCTGTTTGGATATGTACCGCAAAAAGCCGGGCTTTTTGCGGGGACGATCAGGGAAAACCTGTCGGGAGGCAAAGAGATCTCGGAGGAAGCGATTCTGGAGAAAGCCTGCCGGACTGCCTGTATTTCGGAGTTCATTGAAAGTCAGCCGGAAAGATATGAATATCTTCTGCAGGAAGGCGGAGGAAATCTGTCCGGAGGACAAAGGCAGCGTCTGTGCCTTGCGCGGGGGCTGGCAGGAAACGCTCCGATCCTGGTTCTGGACAATATGACCAGTGCCGTGGATCGTGTCACGGAGGAGAGAATCTGTCGGAATCTGCGGGAAGGCTATTCCGGGACAACCCGGATTGTGATCAGTGACCGGATCTCCACGATCCGGGACGCGCAGCGGATTCTGGTCCTGGACCGGGGCCGGATTGCCGGACTGGGAACCCATGAACAGCTGCTGGAAGAATGTCCGCTTTACGCGGAGATTGCGGATACACAGAAAAGGAGCGTGGGGGATGTCTAAGAAAAGTAACCGTCCGGAGAATTTGTCCGGCACCGCGCGCCGACTGCTGCGTATGACATGGAAGTACAAAATCCGGCTGATCACAGCGTGCCTGTGTATGATGGTAAGTTCCGCTGCGGTTGTGAGGGGAACCTACTACCTGAAACCGATGGTGAACAATTATTTTGTCCCTCTTATCGGACAGACGATAAAGGATGCCAGTTTTGTGAAGGCTTTGTCCGCTGCGGTCAAAGGCGGAGATCATCTGCTCTCGGGTGCCGCCCGGATTCTGATTCTGATGGCAGGCTTTTATCTGGTCAGCTCGGCGGCCTCTCTGATCGAAAGCCAGCTGATGGTGTCGCTGGGAAATCAGGTTATGTTTGATCTGCGGACAGAGCTGTATGACCGTGTGCTCAGCCAGCCGCTTGATGCTGTTTTGTCCCAGCCTGCCGGGGCTTTGATCAGCAGCTTTACCAATGACATGGATTCCCTTAACAATATGATTCGCCGGAGTCTGCCCTATCTGATCAATGGCACGGTGACCTGTCTGACGATCCTGGCGACCATGATCGGGCTTCATGTCCGCCTGACGCTGGTTATGCTGGCATGTACCTGTCTGATGCTGCCGGTTATGAGCTGGCTTGCAAAAAGAAGCATGAAGCATGCGGCAGCCCGCCAGGTCTGTATGATGGAGCTCACCAGTAAAGCCAGGGAATACACACAGAGTCAGGAGCTGATCCGGACTCTTGGGATGGAGGATACTGCCCGGCAGCAGTTTTCCGAAAAAAACGCACGTCTGTTTGAACACGCCTTCCGGGCCGATGCTTTCAGCCATGGCATTTTCTGTGTGACGAACGGGCTCAGCCGGATCGGATATGCGGTGGTGCTGATGGCGGGAAGCGCGATGGCGCTTTCCGGGAGTACAGATATCGGTACCGTCGCTGTGTTTATGCAGTATTATAATTCTTTTTATAAACCTCTGACGGATATGACGAAGCAGATCAGCAATGTGCTGAGCGCGCTTGCCGGTGCTGAGCGTATTTTCCGGGTGCTGGATGTGGAACCCGAGAAAGATGACGGAGATATTGTACTGACGGGTTGGGAAAAGCCTGTTTCCGGAGGAAATACACTTTCCGCGGAGTCGGACGGCAGCGGGAGTCCGGCCTGGAAAACGGAGGATGGGATGGTCCCGCTTCGAGGTGAGCTTACCCTGGAGGAGCTGGTATTCGGCTACATTCCCGGGAAACAGGTGCTCCGCGGCATTTCTCTGACGATCCAACCCGGAGAGACGGTTGCTCTTTTGGGAACCACCGGTGCAGGAAAGACAACGGTCATCAGTCTGATTAATCGTCTTTATGAGCCGGAAGGCGGAAGCATCAGGCTGGATGGCATTCCCGTTACAAGGATCCGGAAGGAGAGCCTTCGGCATGCCGTGACAACGGTGCCCCAGGATACCAGCCTTTTCACCGGCACTGTGGCGGAAAATCTGCGTTACGGAAAACCTGACGCCAATCAGGAAGAGCTGTGGAAAATCCTTCGCCTGGTTGGAGCGGATTTCTTTGTCGAACATCTGCCCCGGGGTTTGGATACCATGCTGGATAGAGGCGGGGAAAATCTCAGCCAGGGCGAGAGACAGCTTTTGTCCATCGCGAGGGCAGCGGCATCTGACGCGCCGATTCTGATTTTAGATGAGGCGACCAGTTCCATCGATACGTACACGGAGCGAAAGATCAGCCAGGCCTTTGACCGGCTGATGTCCGGTCGGACGGTTCTGGTGATCGCCCACCGTCTGTCCACGGTACAGAACGCCGACCGCATCGTTATTCTGGACGGCGGAAAGATTGCGGAATGCGGAACTCCGGGGGAACTGATTCGGCGCAAGGGGTACTATTACCGGCTGCTTCACGCGGATGAAGTGTGAAGTCCGGCAGGGATGACACCAAGAACCACCGGTTTGTCGGCTCTGGCAAATACTCATGGCTAAGAGGGAATGATTTTGCCTAAGGCAGTTTTCAGCTGTCGAAACAACATGATTTTTCTATATAAATTATGTTTTAAGGAGACATATTTTGTCCTGGAGAGCGAAGCGCGATAGGCAACAAAATAGCCATCCGGACGGTATGTCGATTTACAATTAGCATTGTAGAGAGGAGGAAAATATGGAGCTGGGAGTGGTAAACGGAACCGTCCGTCTGGCGGAACACGACCCTGCATGGGCGGAGGAAGCGGCTCGTATGATCGCGCACCTGCAGGAGATTCTGAGAGATCCGGATATTCTGGAATATCAGCACGTAGGCAGCACGGCGATCCGCGGGATTCTGGCCAAGCCGATTGTGGATATTGCCGCGGCAATCCGTGACTACAGTGTGGTGGAGCGCTGGAGGGACAGACTGGAAGCGGAAGGATTTCAGTATCTGGGGAAAGTAACGGATGATGACTGGATGTATCATATCGGACATCCTGGCAGGAATGACCGCACCCACCATCTTCATTTTGTGACGGCCGGGTCAGCTCGCTGGATCAAATATGTGTCATTCCGTGATTACCTGAATGCCGTACCGGCTGCGGCAGAACGTTATGGGAACCTGAAACGCAGCCTTGCAGAAACGCTGGCCGGAGAGCGGAAACAATATCATGCAGCCAAGGTTTCGCTCATTGACGAACTGGAAGCGGAAGCGTTTGCCTGGTGGGAAGCCGGAGGAAAGGATGGCAGATATGCAGGCTGAGGGAAGGCAGGGGAACGAGCCGCAGGATAAAATACCGGGACAGGTTCTGAATAAAGCCCGGGAGAACCTGCTTCTGATGTCACGTACCGCAAACGGGAATGTAGACACTTCTTCAAGCCAGGGAAAATCCGGCTTGCTTTTGGTGACCGAAGGAAATGACGCTGCCTCTGCCGCTCGCCGTAATTTTGACGCCGCAATAGAATTTGCCTGGGAGCAGAGGAACGTACAGCTTCGGGAACCCGGAGATATCCGCAGGATTGTGGAAACCCTGGCCCGGATGGTCAACCGGGGAATCTTAAAAGAGGGACATCTGATCCGGGAGGAGAATTCCGCAAAGCACACCTATCTTCCTGTCGAAAAGCTGGAGGAGGACATGGACTGGTTTTACCGGTCTTTGTTTGATAAGCTTACCGTGGAGCCGGGGGAACCGGTGGAGGAGGCTGCGTTTACGGAGTTTTATCTCAATTTCCGCGGGCATTTCTTCAGCGATGGCTGCGGTAAATGCTCAATGGCTTCCGCCGCATGGGTTCTCATGCGAAGAGACTTCCCGCTGCCGACGTATCGCGGAGGATATCGGGCTTTTTACCGGTTTGAGCCTTCCTTTGTCAAAGGAACCCGGCCGCAGGAAGAGGAGGACGCTGTTTTTTTGGAATTTCTGAGATTCTATCGGGGACTGTGGTAAGAAAGTATCCTGAGATACGGATGATTATCCTTGCAGACTTTTGCTTTCATAAGTATAATAAATCATACCGGCTGAACAGTCGGCCAATCCGTAAACGTTTTTATGGTTTTTGAGAAAGGAGCTGGTGTCGCGTTGATAATTCTTCACATATTAGTCATAATTTTTTTAGATACGGGTTTGAATTATACGCTTTTTTTTACGCTTCTGTATATTATCGGCCTGTGGAAACTATTTGAGAAATCCGGGATAAAAGGAGCATGGACTTTATTGCCGGGAGCCCGGCAGTATCAGCTTGCACGATGCGCGGGGCGTGAGAGCGAAGGCAGAGGATACAGCCTGTCCACAGTAGGAATGATCATTTTTAATCTCGCCGAGTATCTGGGGGATCTTGGAGTGCTTCCCATAAACAGGCTGCCGGGCGGAGATCTGACAATACTGATTTTGGTCATTGTCCTTGTTATGGTAAATCTGGTTTACCATATTCGCGTCATCAGCGGCCTGATCGAGGTCTATGGAGTAAGAAAACGATGGATGTGGTTGTGGATTATAGACACCTCTGCCTTTATTCCGGCGCTGATCTGGGGATTTAATAAAAATTATCAGCCTGAATGGCAGGTGGAAGACATTAATGCAGCGCTTAAAAGGCTGGCGTCTTCCGGCAGCGCGTCTGTAATGGATGAAGGCCTGACGATCAACTTAAAAGAACGCACGGTAACGGAATTTTTCCAGAAAAAATATCTGCTCAGGGATATTCATATGTCTATTCCTTTAGGGCACATGGTTTTGCTGCTGGGCGGCTCCGGCGCGGGAAAAACCACCTATTTAAACGCGGTCAACGGCTATGAAAAGGCAAAAGCCGAAGTCATGCTGAACGGCAAGAATATGTATAAGCAGTACAAGAAGATGCAGTATGAAGTAGGTTTCGTGCCGCAGTCTGAGACAATGTGCGGAAAAGACACTGTGTACAATACCCTGATGGACGCGGCTAAGCTGCGTCTCTCCAAGGATATTTCCGCAGAAGACCGGAAAAAGCGCGTTATGGAAGTCATGGAGATTTTCGGGCTCTTACCGGTCAAGAGCAATCTGGTGGAAAAGCTTTCTGGCGGACAGAAAAAGCGTCTGTCTATTTCCATGGAGTTTATTTCCAACCCTTCTTTATTTATCCTGGACGAACCGGATTCCGGTCTGGATGGCGTCATGGCAAGAGAACTGTTCGTGCAGCTGCGCAAAATTGCCGACACAGGCAAGATTGTTATCGTCATCACTCATACGCCTGACCGCGTGATCGACCTTTTCGACGACGTGATTGTCCTGGCCAAGGATTCCGCCCGCACCGGCAGGCTGGCCTTCTATGGCAGCATTGAGGAAGCAAAGGCGTTCTTCGGGCGTGACCGTATGGAACAGATTGTCAAGTCTGTCAATCGCAAGGAAGAGGGAGGAGACGGCCTTGCTGATGAATTCGTAATGAAATTCGCGGAGGTGCAGCATGGATCATGATATGAATAAAACAAGTAAACGTCAGATGACAGTGCGTCATCGAGGCAGATTCGGCCAGGTGGGGATCTATCTTGGAAAGCAGCTCAGGATGTTTATCTATCAGAACGACTGGAAGGTTCTTCCCATGGCAGCCCTGATTGCGGGCCTTGTCGGCATGGTTATCCGTAACAGGATGTTTGACAGTATGGAAGGAACAGTGATGGGGTGCCTGGCGCTGGCCTGTGTGGGAATCTGGAATGGCTGTTTTAACTCTATCCAGGTAGTCTGCCGGGAGCGGGACATCATTAAGCGGCAGCATCGTTCCGGAATGCACATCTCCTCCTATGTATTCTCGCACATGATATACCAGCTGCTGCTCTGCAGCGCTCAGACGGGTATCACCATGTACATCACCAAGCTGACGGGGGTGAAGTATGGGCTTGGCAAGCCTTTGTTTACGCCATGGTTCATCGTAGACTTTGCGATTTCCATGCTCCTTATCACATACGCGTCCGACATGATGTCCTTATGGGTCTCCAGCATAGCCAACAACACGACGACTGCTATGACCATCATGCCTTTTGTATTGATTTTCCAGCTGGTTTTTTCCGGCAGCATGCTTACCTTGCCGAAAAGTACGGAGCCTCTTACGCACTTTACCATCTCTAATCCGGGTATCAAGGTCCTGGCAGCGCAGGCGGATTATAATTCACTGAAGGTAAAAACTCTGTGGAACACGCTTGAGAAAATGAGGGACTACGAGATCAGCGGCAGCATCACGGCAGGACAGATCCTGGATCTCCTTGAGAACAAAGATAATGAGACGGTTGCCGAGATACGTGAAAAGGAAATCAATGCCAGCTTCACACTTGGGCAGGCTTCGGATCTGGTGCTGGGGTCCAGGCTTCTTGCGGAAAAAAGAGAAGAAACGGTTCTTAAGGAGACGACCTTCAAAGACCTTCTGACGATCATCCGCCAGGAGGAAGAGTTTGAAGAGACGCGGAACATAAAACTGGAGGATACCGACTATACGCTGGGGATGCTCATTGATGCTGTTCTGTCCGACAGTGAGAACGAGGCCTGGCTCCAGACTCCATGTATGATAGGATTTACGGTAGGAGACCTGATGGATGCCTACGAAGAAAGCGGCTTCCTGAAGGAAAACAGAGAAATGCCCCTTGGCGGAACGGTTACCATAGGAGCGCTTGCGGATGAGGCAGCCGCAAGCAAGGATATCCAGGCGCTGCGTGACAAAGAGATCAGTATTACCACTACCATTGGCAAGGTATTTGATCTGGCAGGGGAAGAAGCCCTGAAGGAACGGATCGAAACCCTGGCCGGCAAAGCCGGTTATAATGCGGTTTATGAGTATTCCAGATCAAATATTCTGGAGCATTGGGCAACGCTGATCAGGTTCGTCCTTGTATTTGCCTTACTTTCTACAATCACTCTGGAATTTATAGATAAAGATAAACGGTAAGACATAATGAAAAAGATAAGTGATTATACGGGAAAATACATGGCCGTGATTGTTCTGGCGATAGCCGCCCTTGCACTGTTTTTTCCCGGGACATGTCTCTGGATTCAGACGTCATGGGTGAATTATCTGCTGATGGTTGTCATGTTTGGCATGGGACTGACGTTGAAGCCGGATGATTTCCTGATGGTTTTTAAGCATCCGAAGGATATTTTTCTTGGATGCGCCGCCCAGTTTACGATCATGCCGCTCCTGGCGTTTGGCCTGGGAAAGGTGTTTGGCCTGGACGCGGGACTTCTGGCGGGTGTGATTCTGGTAGGAACCTGTCCCGGAGGTACATCCAGTAATGTCATCACATATCTCAGTAAAGGGGACGTGCCCCTTTCAGTGGGCATGACAAGTGTGAATACGCTGCTTGCGCCGGTGCTTACCCCGGCCATTACGTGGCTTTTCCTGAGAACCACATTGAGAGTCGATGCGTGGGGGATGTTTTTTTCGATTATAAAAGTCGTAATTATTCCGATCGCGCTTGGCTTTGTGATCAACCGGTTTCTGGGTAAATATACGGCAAAGGCGAAAGAAGCTCTTCCTTTAGTTTCCGTGACGGCCATCACCATGATTGTCGCGGCAGTTGTATCCCATAATTCCGGAAGAATCCGTGAGACCGGCTTGGTTATTTTTGTGGTGGTGATCCTGCATAATCTGATCGGGTATGCGGCAGGTTACCTTCTGGGAAGTATTCTCAGACTGAGTCTTCCTAAGAAAAAAGCACTGTCCATCGAAATCGGCATGCAAAATTCCGGCCTTGCGACCTCTCTGGCAGGAACGGCATTTCCTGGCCTTGCGATGGCGACGGTACCGGGAGCGATCTTTTCTGTGTGGCACAATATCTCAGGAGCTATCCTGGCGAATATACTGCGCAGGATGGATGGGTAGCTCCGGCCGGTCATTCATAAGAAACGGGCAGGAGACGGGGATTTTCCCTGTCTCCTGCCCGTTTCTTATCTTATGATTGCCTGATTCTGCGAATCGCTTCGCAGCGGAGCTGCTTTCGCGATTCTGCAGCCACTCGGAATCCGCTCATTTCTGCATGACCTTTTGCCGCCTGAATCATCTTATTTGCCGCCTGAATCTATACATAGCTGCTATTCCTGTGTTTCGTAGCGAAATCCGACTCTGGCGCTTCGTCCGCAGAGCGTGCGAAGGCTGATTTCAGTGCCGTCTTCCAGGGTCAGAGTGTGGTCGGAGACGGTACCGACCCGGTAGATCAGATTGTTCATTTTCACATCGAATCCGGAGATGATCATGCTTCCGTCCTCTCCGTACGTCAGTGTCTGTCCGTCTTCCAGTTCGGTGGGGACGCCTGCCCCAAAACCATAATAAACTGTCTTTACGCCATAGATCCCATCTTCCCGTATTTCAAAATAATCGGTCACCGGGCTTTGGTTGACAGAGTGGATGAAGGTGACGGAAAAGCTGTCGCCGACAGCCATCTCGTATTCTGCATATCGGGTTTTTTCACCCGGATCTTCCAAGATCAGCATGCCACACGCCGGTTTCTCCTGATTACTGCTTTTGCCCTGCTGATTCTCCGGGCCGGTACCCTCTTCCTCTCCGGCGCAGGAGGAGGTATCGTCAGCAGCCGCGGAAGGCAAAAAACAGAAAACTGTGGCAGCCATGATCAGACAAATGCCTGTCAGGACTGCCACAGAAAAGAGATGGCGGTGGGGATATCGATTACTCGACGGTAATTCCCTGTTCCTCATAATACTTCTTTGCGCCGGCGTGGAACGGTACGCTCATACCTTTGACGGCGTCTTCCGCATTCAGGGATTCAAACTTGGCGTTGCCTGCAGTAAGCGCATCCTTGTTGTCGAAAAGTGCCTTCAAAAGTTCATAAACCGCTGCTTCACTGACATCGTTAGAGGCAACCAGCGATGCACGGACGGAGATGGAGACCGCATCTTCATCTACGCCTGCATAGGTACCGGCAGGAATGACAGTTTCCGTATAGAAATCATATTTGCTCTGCAGGGCTGCGATGTGCTCTTCATCCAGCTGAACCAGGCCGATCTGATAAGAGCCGGCAAGCTCCTCGACTGCTGTCGTGGGGATACCTGCGACGATGAATGCGGCGTCGATTTCGCCTCTTTCCATACCGTAGGTGGAATCACCGAAGGAGGCATTTACAACGTTGATATCATCGAAGGACAGGTCGTATGCCTCCAGAATCTGTCTGGCATTAAACTCAACACCTGAGCCTTCATCACCTACGGATACGGTCTTTCCCGCAAGATCCGCAACAGACTTTATGTTTTCGTCGCAGGTAATAATCTGGATGGTCTCATCATACAGACCTGCAACGGCGGAGAAATTTTTAAAGGCTTCTTCACCTTCAAAAAGGCTGGTGCCTGTATAGGCATAGTACATGACGTCATTCTGGACGGTAGCAAGCTGTGCATCTCCTTCCTCGATCATCTCGAGGTTCGCTCTGGAAGCTCCGCTGGACTCCAGAGTCAGTTTTGATTCTGTCAAAACAGGATTAAGTACATCAGCCATGGTGCCGCCTACGGCATAGTAGGTGCCCATAGGGCCGCCTGTTACGAAGAACAGATCATCTGCCATCACATTCATGGCTCCGAAAGAAGAAAGAACCATTGCGCCGGCGATCAATGAAGCGACAGTTTTTCTGGTCATAAAAGAACCTCCTTTTGTTGTGACGTTGTTTTTGGGCTTCTCTTTATGGTGAAGGTGATTCAGGATCAGGTCATAAATGAATGCCGCAATTTTGGATATGATCCTTAAATACCTGCCATAATGTTACGCTTTACGTGCAATATATGCAAATGCACCATCCGGATGTGCGCATATAAACAACTTTATTTGTTCAATAGTATCATATTGATTTTGTTTTTTCAATCATTATTTCTGGTAATGTAAAAAAAGATCGGTATCGGTGTAATTCCGGAGATGTTCCTGTTGGATTTATATTGCCGATACGCCGATCCCGGTTTTGAAAAACTCGAAGAAAGGGATTCCGGCGTAGACAGGAAAGGATCTGAGATGACAAAAGGTCATGCAAAAATGGGCTTGCGCTCACTTTTGCATGACCTTTTGTCAATCAGTTCTGCTGTATCAGCTCGATGATTTTATCCACCATCTCTCCGACATTATGCATTTTCGCAACGTCTCTCATTTCGAAATGGATATCGAAGGAATCCTCGACTTCCGCGATCAGAGTGATGTGCATATTGCTGTCCCAGCCTTCCACGTCTTCTGCCGTCGTGGAATCATCTACAGTGATTTCTTCGTTATCAAATACATCCTGAAAAATCTCATTTAACTGATTGTAGACTTCCGATCGTTCCATACTGTTTCCTTTCTACCATCTAATATGGGGCAATCCTTATGATTCCGCAGCAGATAAACCTGTTTCTCTGCTGCGGGTGAGGCAGCCGGGGCAGAGATTTTTGCACCGGGATCATTCATTTACCGAAATCACTTTATTTTTCGGTACATATTCTTTTACTTTTATTTCCCAGACTGTGTAAAAAGTTCCTCTTTTCACCCGTCTGAATCCATGAAGGCCATAGAAATCCCTGACCATTGCGTTTTTGGCGGTGGGGTAGTAATACCCTCTTACGATCTGAATGCCGCGTTCTGAGCAAAGGCGCATAAATTCGTCCATGCAGGCGTATTCGAGATCGCGTTTCAGAACCCGGCAGCTCATCAGCCACAGGTCGATCTCGCAGAGCGGGCCGTGCTGGTGTCCGATGATGACGGAGACGACGCCGTTGTCGCCAAAACGGTCCACGAGACGGGCATAAAGATCAATGTAGGAAGGATCATGGCTGACGTTTTCGATTTCTTCCTGGGTATAGCGTCTGGTCGTGAGGTTAAACTGGTTGCTTTTATTCGTGAGCTGGGCAATTCTGGGGATCAGGACCGGCTCAAATGGGTGAATCGTGCTCTTCATCTCGAGGCTCATGAGATATTCCGCATAGTTTTCGAATTTTGCCTGCAGAGAAGCCCGCGCAATATTTTCTTTGTACATTTGATTGCGCTTTTCATCATCGGCGGAGAGCGTCGTTGCCTCAAAAAATCCGGAGCGGTCGATGACTCTGATGTAATCCTCCACATGGCCGATCTCCGGAGCCACCACGCCGGGGAGCTGCTGCCTGACGATCTCTCTCTCAGCCGGATTGTCATCGATGAATACCAGGCTTTCCGGAAGAAGGGAGAGATCATTGGCAATCTCGACAAAATTCCGGTCTTTGGGTTCCCAGTTTGCTTCTATGACAATCATGTCTTCCGGCTTTAATACTCCGTCCGGGTGCTTCAGGCCTGCTATGGCATTTTCCATATCATTTTTCGAATCGATATTCAGGAGCACGCCAAGCTGTTTGTGCTCCTTGAGATATTGCTGAAACTCGAGGTAAGCCTGTCCTTCTGCATTCTCAGGTCCCAGAACGATACGGTCCGGCCCGCGCTCCCCGATCACGCCGCCCCAGAGGGTATTGTCAAGATCCAGGACAAAGCCTTTTTTGTTCTTTCCGAAAATGGATTTTATGATGTTCGCGACGTTAAAGGCGAGGTAAGGAATGGCGGGCAGGCTCATGGCATATTTGTACATGTACCAGTTCTGCGCGTCATGCCACCTGGTAAGACCGTAATCCGCCGATATATAATCGATGTCGCAGACATAAAAATCTGCATTCTGCTGACTGTATTCGTAAATCTTCTGATTGAGGCAGGAAATAAAATGCAGCTTTCCGTGAATGTCACTGACATCTTTATTGCCCATCAATCTGTAAGGGGGTTTTTCAAAATTATTCTGGATAATGGGACAGTTGAAAACCTGTTTCAGATTCTGCCATACAGACGTAAATCTGTGGATTTCATCAGAAAGGTTCTGCCGTACGATTTTTTCCGCTGAATCATTCAGGGAAGGAAAACCAAGTATGTTTCTGGATGTCGTGTAAATATATATGATATCCGGATGAAAATCCAAAAGCTCCTGCGGCGGGAAAAGGGCGTCTTCATAAAACTGGTTATACTCGGATTCATAAAACTCGGGCTCAATGCCATAATTCAGCAAAAACAGTTCGATGCAGTTTCTGACGTCATTTGTGGTGGAGCCGCCCAGGATCGCGATTTTTTTGGGGATCCTTTGTGATCCGTCATGAAGAAGCAAACGCCTGTATCTCAGCTTTTTGGTGATGATCCGTTTGCTGTCAAATGGGTATTCTAATTCTCGCATGAGAAAACTCCTCCCATAACGAAGTTTTGTATGGTGACGCAATGTCTTCGGAGAACGATTTTGCTGCTTCGGCTGTCGGGCAGCCTAAAGCAGAATCAGTCTCCTGTTGTTTCAGGAGAACAGGTCCTCTAACTGGTGCGCAAACACCCTGGAAAAATCAGAGGCTGCTTCTCCGTTTAAGTGGCCGTCAAGATCCGTAAAACGGTCGACTTTGTGGCTGACTGACTGATAATGTTCCTGATCGTTAAAATTCAGGAAAGGAACGTTTTCCTGTTCAAAATACTCCGCAAACAGCACCCACATCGCTTCGAAGCCGGCAGAGAACTGTTTCAGGGTGGCGGCAGGGATCGGGAGGACTGTTGCCGCAAAGGAAATGTCATTTTCTTTGCAGAGCGCGATCAGACGGGAAAGATGGTCGAGATTTTTCTGGAGGATAAGGGATGGATCCGGCTCTGACATTCCGGAAAACGAGAATGTATTCGGATCCGTCGGATAACGATGGATAAATCCATCCGCGTGGTATTCCTGGCTGGATGTTTTTAAGGACTCAATGCCGTAATCCTGACGCCATTTTCGCGATACGGTATCCTTCAGATTCCTGAGTTCGTAATCCAGGGGATATTCGTACCATGGGAAAAACAATGTGCGAAGGTTGCATTTTGCAATAGAGTGCGCGAAATACTCTGCTTTCGCTTTGGTGAGCGGAAACTCATGATAAAAAAGAAGATAGTTATTTCCCTCTTCTTTTTCCATGCAAAAGTATGCGGGGGAAATATCATAAATAATTCGCTCGGGTCTGTGCCCGGTCTCGATCATCAGTTTCGTTAAATAAAAGGCGTCAATGCCGTATTCTCCGCCGACACAGAGATTATGACCGTTCCGGCCGGTTTCTTCCCGGATCGCGGCAGGGTCTATTCCCATCTTGCCGTGAGAGGAGCCAAGATAAATGTCGTCATATGTCCGGGTCGTAACGGCATGGATATCGTTTCGGATGAAGGTGCAGGGATATAAAGCAAAATCCAGAAGAAGCAAAAGAAGAACTGCCGCCGCGGCTGCAAGGGCAGCTCTTATCAATGTCTTAAAACTGTGCATAAATAAACCCTCTCGGCGCGGCTGTGCAGCCGAACAGACCAATCATCAGAAACAGGAGGAAACAGATTGCTGCGGCGACCGGAAAACGAAGGGAATTGATCCGGCTGCGGATGTCAATTCCTTTTTCTTCCATGATGCCTAGGGCCAGCATGATGATACAGCCTGCGCAGATGATTGCCAAAGCCGGCAGGGTAAAGGCTTTTCCTTCCCTTCCGGCGGGAATCAGGAACAGCTGGGCAGGTGAAAAACGTGTAAAAGCAAGCTTCAGTACCCGGAAGCCTTGCTTCATGTCCTCGGATCGGTCGAGAAACCATCGCAGATTTACGATGATGAAGGTCCGGACGATGCAAAAAACATGATACCAGGCTTCGCTGCCGCTGATGTGGAGGGCCTTTTTCCATTTACGGTACTGATTGCCCATAAGAACGCTGAAGGCGATGATGCCGCCGTTCAGGAAGCCATAGAACACATATTTCCAGCTTGCGCCATGCCAGATGCCCACAAAGAAGAATACAATAAGGTCACATAAAGCAGTGGGAACAAGACGGCCGGTTTTCTTTCCGAAAATCCGCCTGGTGTGCCCGGACAGCCACTTCATGAATTTTGACAAAGAGACAGGATAAAATATATAATCCATCATCCATTCGCCAAGCGTAATATGCCAGCGTTTCCAGTAGTCAGCCATGGAGACTGCCAGATATGGCCGTCTGAAGTTTTCATCCAGATGTATGCCGAACAATTCCGCGACGCCAAGTACGACATCCATCGCTCCGGAGAAATCCGCATACAGCTGAATCCCATAGAACAGCAATCCAAACAGGGCAAGCCCGTTATATTTGTCCAGATTGCCCCAGATCGCATCCGTGAATACCGCCGCCCAGTCTGCGATGATCAGTTTTTTGCAAAATCCATAGATCATTCGCTCGACTCCTCTGGCAATATGGTTCCAGTCAAGCTGGTGAGGCTGTGTCAGCTGCGGAGCCAGACGATCGTATCTTCCGATGGGACCCTGCAGAAGCTGAGGAAAAAAAGACACAAACAAGGAAAACTTTAAAAGGTTTTTCTCGGGCTCAATTTTATTCCAGTATACGTCCAGGAGATATCCGGAGGTCTGAAAGGTGTAGAAGGAAATGCCGAGAGGCAGAAGAATGGAGATTCCCGGAATTTCCAGATGAAACAGCTGATTCAGATTCCCGGTGATAAAACCAAGGTATTTTACGGAAAAGAGCATGCCGAAATTAAGGATCAGGCCGATGCAAAGAGCTGCCTTCTGCTGCTCCCCGGGCTTTCCGGCTTTTTGCCGGGACTCAATCAAAAGCGCGGCCATATAGGTGACCAGGGTGGAAAACAGGATGTAGACCAGGCAGGAGGCGTTTCCGGAAAGGTAATAGACATAGCCGGATAAAAGCAGCAGGATCCATTGATATCGTCCGGGTATCAGATAATACAGGACGACTGCAGTCAGGACGAAGATCAGGAAAGCGTTGGATACCAACGACATAATTAAACTCCTCTTCCTAAAAACAAAGTTTTGCAGGTTGACTCAATGTCTGGATGACGTTTTTGCTGCTTCGCCAGTTGGGCTGACGAAACAACAAAATCAGTTTCCTCTTAAAAGCAGCAAAATCAGCCTCTCCGGAATAGCGCCGTACACGAAATCGCTGTCCGGCACAGACCGGGAAACTGCTTTATCAGCAAAGAACAGTATTCCCAAATTTGTAGTCGGACAGCGGTTATACTCGTGAACGCAATGAACTGCCGTTTCAGACTGAAAGATAAGGATTGCATCGACAAAAGCCTGATTCTGCAAATCGCTTTTTCCGGCGGACTGCTCTCTCGATTCTGCAGCTGCTCGGAATCCGCCCATTTTGCACGTATAGGCCTGCAAAATCAGGCAACGTTCGGAATCAGTTCAGCAATCCGCCGTTCAGACATTCATCATCGGGATCGTCTTCGCCTTCCTCGCCGGTTTCGTCGGCTGTGAGGAAGGTGTATTCCTCCTCATCATCCTCTTCATAATAATATGCCGGTTCGTCAGATGCATCTTCTTCATAATAAGCCGGTTCTTCCTGGTATGAAAGATTATCTTCAGCCTCCCCGGCGTAGTCATGAGCTGCATTGTCGGGAATGTATCCGGATTCTTCCTGATGGGAAGGATCTGCAGTCTCCTGCGCATACTCTGCTGTATCCGGCTGTGCGGATGTCTCTTCGGCATCGTCGGATTTTTCGTTGTTTTTTGCTTCCCGGAATGCTTTTTCATCCGCTAACGTATTGACTTCTTCTTTTGTAGAGAGGCTTTCATATCTGATATATGCAAGCCTGCCTTTTAAAAGTATTTCCACGGCTTTGGCATCGTCAAAGGGGAAGGCATGGAGCTGCAGGGATTTGTCATCTGTGAAGGTGATCTTCAGCTCATAGGAAGCTTCCTGTTCGTTCTCCGTCTCATCCTCCAGGGATACTGCAAGCGGCCTGGTTTCGCCGTCTGCAAGTAGATCACCGTCCGTAAGAAGATTTTCCCCGTATTTTTTTTCACCGGCAAGACGATAGGAAATACCGCTGATATCCTTTCCGGTGGAATTGGTCAGGGAGATAACCGTATCATTTTCGCCTGTGAAGGTTCCGATCGTCGCAGCCTCATCAGGCAGACTGCCGTCGGAGGAAATGTCCTGAGTGGAATTTGCGGCATCTGCGGCTGTCTCTTCCGCAGCCGGGCAGGTCAGTGTGATGCCCGCGGCAAGCACAGCTGCTGCGGCAAATGTAAAAAACCTTATGGAACTGGCTTTCATATATGGTTTCCTTTCTTTTTTGCCTGACCTGAGATCAGGCAGTCAGAAGTCTTTTGTTTGCGTTGTGGTAAGCATAGGTGTGTTTGGCTCCATAGCGGAACTTAAAGCCGATATATTGATTTTGGACACGATATTTAGCCGCGTCGCTGGAGGTATTGAAGTTCGGATCGAACACATATTTCACACCGTCGAACTTAATTGTACACCACGCATGCGTGGCAAAATTCGTATACCGGCCATTGACCTTGGCGCGGGGCACATAGCCATATATGTAGGCCGGTTTGTAGCCGAGGACCTTTGCCATCCAATAGAAGGTATAGGCCTGAACTCTGCAGTCGCCTCTGCCGGTTTTGAAACCGTAATTGCCATAGTAAGCCGGAGCGTCGGCAGCGCTGACACTGCCTGTCATAGACCGGTATTTGATCTGGGCAGACCAAAGAAAGGCTTTTTTGAGAGCGGCAAGCTGTTTGGCAGGCGTGATCGTATTTAAATTCGCGCCGAGCGCGACAAGACGGGCAGCCGCAAGCTCCTGGGTGCCTGTCAGACGGATCGCGATGCCTTTGGCATTGATGTTGTAATAGCGGACGGTACTGCCCACGGTAATCTTGAAAGCAGCTTTATTTTTTTGAAGAACGCCTTTTGCGTTGAAATAGTAGAACCTGCCATCGATTTTTTTAAGTCCGGTCACTTTCCTGCCGTTTACATAATAGTAATTTCCGTTCCAGCCATTCAGGACTTTGCCGGAGGCAGAAGGCATATAGGAAAAGGAAGCGGCTGCGTTGACTGGCCAGGCGGCGGTCAGAAGGCTGACTGCAAAAAACACGAAAAACAGTTTTTTCATCTTCTTCATGGGCGGCGTTTCCTTTCATCGTGAGTAGATATCATAAAAATAGTACTGCTTTGTGCGGTTGTTCCTGATCAACAGGATGCAGAAATTCGTAAACTGCATCGTGACGTCCGTATATCCGTCAGTGGGCTTTCCCCAGATCATACAGCTGGAGGTTTTGATCACTTTGTGCTTTCCGAGCGCGGTTTTCAGATAGGTATATACATTTTTATATCCTGTTTCCGAAGCCGGTTTCTTTCCGTAGAATTTTCTGATTGCCGCGCGCAGAGTTTTTGTCTGCGCAGCGTTATAGGCTCCGTTCGTGTCAAAGAAGGAGAGGGTTCCTTTTTCTGAGTCAACCCACATCCCTCTGATCAGGTGTCCGAGAGTATCGAAGCCGTAGTAGACGCCGTTGATTTTTTTGACGACAAAATTCTTTTCCTGTCCTAAAACCTTGGGAGCGACAATTGCCTTGCCTGTTGCTCCGAAATAAAAGCCGTATTTCCTGCCGTCGAGGTCAACGATCTTTTTGAAGGTATTTGTAACGGCACTGCCGTTGCTTCCGAAAAAGTAAATCTTTGCAGCATTGATCCTGATGAGCTGCTTTGTTACCTTTACGCCGTTTTTGTAGTAGTAGAGTTTCCCGTTTTCTGTTTTCAGACCGTTTTTAACCGCGGCCTCGACAGTCACGGAGGGAATGAAGGGGAGGGCTGTGGTCTGGATCATGCAGACAAGCAGCACGTACAACAGGAGCTTTTTCCATTTTTTGATTTGATACATGTGAATTCCTTTCCCATGGTAATGCAATTGAAACAGTTATGCCGGCAGATCGATGAGCCGGTCAGGATAGTTGTCTGGAATCAGCCTTTTGAAAAGGCGGATCCGTAGTTGACCTTTAATTTAACCTGATGTTCCATGGGGTAGGAGGAATATCCGTAAATACCACGGTACCATCCGCTGAACTGGGCTTCCGGGTCATAGAACTTACCATTGACCGTAACCCAGCAGTGACTGGTAAAGCCGCCTGACGCGCTGGGAACCATGCCGTAAAGGACGATGACCTTGTAGCCGAGCTCATAGGCTATCGATGCGAAAGCGCAGGCAAAGCTGACGCAGTCTCCCCGGTGCGTCTGATGCATAAGAAGTCCGTCCTCCACGACCCAGGAGGTATCATTGAAGTCATGGCTGCGGGAGGAATAACGAAAACGACTTCCCGTCAGATACTCCCAGCAGGATCTCAGCTTTTCGGAGCTGCTCTGAGTCGGAAGTGTGGCTTCTGCAATAGACAGGCGGGCCGCCATCTTGGCCTGGGTCCGGATAGAGTTGGCTGCTGCTGCGCCGGAGCTGGTGAGAGGGATACCGTGTACGGTTCTGTTGCGGAGGATCCGCCCGACAGAATCGGCATAATAGAGCTTTTGGTTAATTTCCAGCCAGCCGGTTTTGGCATATCCTTCTGTGTCGGGACAATATTTATATTTTCCCAGCCTGTAAAGCGTCAGGCCGTCCGACTTAAGAAGCGCGCCTTTCGCGCCGAGGCAGGCGGTTTTTCCGTTCCTTTTGACCACGCAGTTTGTCTGAACCGCGCCGTCAGCTGCGGCGTAATAGGTATTGCTTCCGACTTTAAACCAGCCGGTCCTGGCGATTCCCATATTTGTGGGGCAATAAATTATAGAATCAATCGTGTAAAATTTTTTGCCGTTGCCTTTTATAAGCCGTCCTTTGGGAGTGAAGCAATATGTATTTCCGTTCAGCGCGATCGTGGTCGTACATGCGTCTCCCGCGGCCTGGAAATAGTAACGATATTTGGTTGTGGTGCCGTTTTCGGTGACGGGAACCACTACCCATCTGTTTCTGGCTTTTTTTCCGTTCTTAAAATAATAATATTTTCCCTTGATCAGATAAAGGCCGTTCCTGACGGCTGCCTTTTCCGAAACGGAGACGCCGGGCTCTGCCTGCGCGGCGATGTCCTGCGGCTGAGCGTAAACTGCCGGCTGAGCGGTCGTCAGAAGCAATGAGCAGGACAGCAGCAGCGTCATACGCTTTGCTGCTTTGGATATAGATACTTGTTTTTTATCTGCATGGTGCATAGCTACCACCTCCGGGTTTTTGAAAGCAGTTTTCGGTAAAATGCATAAATGGTTTATATTCTGTGAATGACCTGAAATGAAAACGATGAAACCTGTAACCGGATAAATAATATATAAATAAGGAATAAGTGTTGTGAGAACCTTATTATACCACATTTTTTCCTTCCTTACAAGAATAAGATGAGCGTATGAAACCAGGCGGAGGCTGCAATGATTGCGCTGTCGTGAAATATGTGTTACACTTTTTGTGTAATGGCAATCCGGATGATAAACTTAAAAACATTGTTTGTCAGATCGTTTTAATGGAACGGCAATACTGCACAATTTTCATACGGCTGCCTTGACGAAATTCATGCCGGAATCATGCCGGAAATAAACGGAAGAGGCTTTTTGCACGAAGTGTTTTCCGACGGATGGTTCTGAAGGGAGCCGGATCCCGTTTGAGGCCGCGCGGCAATGGGCTGTGGAATCGGCGCCTGACCGGGTTTGGTGAGACCGCAATTTCTGTTTTAAGAGGAAAGAGACTGATTCTGTCTTCGGACGTCCGGCTGCCGAAAGAAACAGCAAAATCGTTATCCGAGGACATTGAGCAATGTACAGGACTTTGATTTGGGAGGAGTAGAGATGAATAAACCAAGAACACTGAAGGGTATTGTTCCGGCCAGCGTTACGCCGTTCCGGCAGGATGAGAGCGTTGATACAGAGGCATTGCAAAAACTGATGAACTGGAATATCGGTCAGGGGGCGGACAGCTTTTTTATCGGCGGAAGTTCCGCGGAGTGTTTTCTGCTCAGCCAGGACGAGCGTATGGAGATTTTTGAAGCGGCGGCAGAATTGGCTGACCGGGTATATCTGGTCGCTCATGTGGGAGCTATTTCCACGAAAGAGGCGAAGCTGTATGCATGCCGTGCCAGAGATCTCGGGTTTGACGCGATTGCGGCGACGCCGCCGTTTTATTATGGATTTAACGCGGAGGAAATATACGGTTATTACGCGGATATTTCTCAGGCGGCAGGCAAACCTGTATTGATTTATAATTTTCCGGGAAACACCGGGAAACCTTTCGATCTGGCCAATCCTGCTACGAAGCGGCTGTTTCAGAGCGATTTTATTCTGGGCGTCAAGCACACAAACCAGGTAGTCTATCAGATGGAACGGATCAAAAACCTGAATCCGAAGCTGATTATGATGAATGGCTTTGATGAGACGATGACGGCCGGTCTGGCTTTGGGCGCAGACGGTTCCATCGGCAGCACGTTTAATTTTATGTATCCGCATTATAAGCAGATTTATGACCTGTTCCTGGAGCATCGCCATGAGGAAGCGCTGAAGCTGCAGATCAAGGCGAACAATATTATGAATGCCTTGTGTGATGTCGGCCTGATCCCCGCGATCAAATATCTTCTTTCCGTGATGGGCATTGATGTCGGAAAAGCCCGGCGCCCGTTCAGAGAATTGACAGCGGAGCAGAAGGAAATGCTGGAAAGGGTCTGCGCGGATAATCTTGTCATGTAATTGTGTGAAGCCTTCGGGAAAGGCACAGCCGGATGAAAGCGCGGAAAATCGGAAGATAATGAGGCATACAGCCCTGCGGTCTTACGATAAAGGCGAAGGGATGAAAGCGCGGAAAACTGAAAGATAATGAGGCGGCAGAAGGCCGGGCCGTGCAAAAATGAATTTGCTCATTTTTGCACGGCCCGGCCTTTTAGGTGTCTGATGGATGTTATCCCAATACCTTGCCGAAGATCATCAGCTTATCGTCAGGATGGGTCACGATCGGCCGGTAGGTATCCTGATCGGGGTTCAGGGAGATTAAGACGGGCTGTGGGTGTACGGTGCCATAGCTGTCCGTAAAGCTCTCTGCTTCGCCTCCGGCGGGTGTCTGCTCGGTATATTTCTTTATGTAGAGTTCGTCATTTAAGGCAAAGATCCCGATATCACCGGGCTCTAAGGATTCTGTCTTTTGGACAAAGACGTCCTGGCCGTTCTGGAACCTGGGCTCCATGCTTTCGCCGGAGATCGTCACCGTGAAATCGGTTCCTCTCGGAACGATGGTCCTGGGATAGGAAAGCTTCTCCATGCATTCTTCGGCAAAGAAATTTCCGAAGCCGGCAGCGGGTTTATAGATCGAGTGGTTCAGCTCGATCGTTCCTTCATCCTCTTCTTCATCCGTACCTTTGATGAAACGTCCTGAGGCAACAAGATAATTGGAGAACTCTCTGATCAGTGCGAGCCCTTCTGCGTTCAGCTCGACCTTTGCCTCCTCTCCGCTGAAGGCGGAATACATATCTTTGATGCCTAAAATCTGGCTCAGGGCGAGCAGCTGATAAGCATTTGGCACGGCGATGCCTGTTTCCCAGTTGCCTACGGATCTTGAGATCGTATGCAGTCCGCGTTTTTCCATCTCACGGGCGACGTCGGACTGCTTCATCTTTGCCCCGATCCGTGCCAGACGCAGCATCTGACCGACGGTGTTGTCTCTCTTTGCCTGATCTGCCTGGAAGCAGGGCTGGTCTTCTGGTTTGAATTTTACTACGCTCATGGCGGCCTCCTGTCTGATGGACATGGTGCAAAAATGAGTCTTCGAAATTTTGTGTGTTTTATTGTAGCTTATGCGAATAATATTGTCAATTGCAAAAGGAGGAATTGTCTAAAAATTAAGGGGAGGGAGACCGGTTTGTAAATGATGAGTTAATGTACAACACTTTGTTATGGGAGAGGAAGCATCGGGGAAGGGATATTGTTACAAATAAATGATAAAATATTTCGAAATAAATATCTTGACAGAAGAATAAATTCGTATTATGATTCAATCATCGCCTGACAACAAATTCCGCAGGATATCTTTGAGAGGAAGTGATTGGATGGAGACAGCTGGCTTGACGGTTGATTTATCCCATCAGACAACGTACGCGGATACCCGGTTTTCCCCTTCTTTGGGTAACGCGCGCACCTACATAGCCATTGATCTGAAGTCCTATTATGCCTCCGTCGAGTGTGTTTACCGAGGCATTGATCCTCTGAAGGCGAACCTGCTTGTTGCAGACGAGTCCCGTTCTGACAAGACCATCTGCCTGGCCGTCTCCCCGGCACTGAAGGCAATCGGTGTCAGCTCCCGCCCCCGTTTGTTTGAGGCGAAGCAGCAGATCCGGGACTATGAGGTGCTGCATCGGACCCGGATTTATTATTATGTGGCTCCCCCACGTATGGCCGAGTACATCCGCATCTCTTCGCTTATCTACTCTATTTACCTGAAGTACGTGGCACCGGAGGACATTCATGCCTACAGTATTGACGAATGTTTTATCGATGCCACGCCCTATCTGCACCTCTATCGGGAGCGTGCGGATAGGGCCGGGCTTGCCCCGGCGCATTTTATGGCGATCCAGATGATCCGCGACGTGTTGAAAACAACCGGGATTACGGCGACCGCAGGGATCGGGACGAACCTGTATCTGGCGAAGGTCGCCATGGATATTGTGGCTAAAAAATCTCCCGCGGATCAGGATGGCGTCCGGATCGCCAGTCTGAACGAGTGGGATTATCGTGTCCTTCTTTGGGAACACAGGCGCCTCACGGATTTCTGGATGATCGGCCCGGGAACGGCACGTCATTTACATCGGCTTGGCATTCTGACGATGGGAGACCTGGCGCAGGTTTCCATGCAGAATGAAGAAATCCTTTACCGGGAGTTTGGCATTGACGCGGAACTTATGATCGATCATGCCTGGGGACAGGAGCCCTGCACGATGTCCGCGATCAAGCATTATCAGTCTTATTCCCATTCCCGTTCGGTCGGGCAGGTTCTTCCCCGGCCTTATGCCTTTGATGAAGCCAGACTGGTATTTGCGGAAATGGCAGATCAGCTTGCCTGTGACCTTTTGAAAAAGGAATTGGATACGGATTGCCTCACCTTCTGGGTCAGCTTTGATCCAAAGTCTTTGGACAGCGGGACGTATCAGGGGCCGGTTGCGATTGATTTTTACGGAAGACTGCATCCGGTTCATACAGGAGGAACGGTGCGGCTGCGTAACCGCACTTTTCTGGCACAGACGATTCTGGACGGTCTGCTGACCGCATTTGACAGCAAGGTAGATCGGAGCCTTCTGGTCAGACGGCTTGGCGTTGCCGCGAATAATACAAGGCCAGGCAGCAGGGCGTTCCAATTTGATTTATTTACAGATTACAGCGAATGGGAAAAACAGGCCGGCATACAGCAGGCTCTGATAGAAATTCGGAAAAAATACGGAAATAACGCGGTTTTGCGTGGAATGAATCTGCTGAAGGGCGGGACCGCGATCGCACGCAACGGACAGATCGGCGGTCACCGCGCGTAGGAGGGGGAGAAATATGATGAAACAGGAAGCGGCTTCCCCAAATAGCAATACATCGGCAAATGAGGAGGCCCTTTTAAGTTATCACGGGAAATATTCTGACATTATTGCCTGCGATCGCCCCCGCCATGATTCGGATGATTTTTCTGTCCGTCATCCATCGATGACGATTTCCCACCGGGCAAAGCTGTTCAAGCCGTTTGCGGCGCTTAATGGCTTTGACGAAGCGATTGCGGAAAAAAACATCGTATATCTGAAACGCTCGGAACATTCGGAACTGCGGCAGCAGCAGGTGAACCGTGTGCTGACCCGCCTTGAGCCGCTGTGCCGTACCCAGAGAGACTGCAGGATCAATCAGGTCCATGTGGATATTACCTGTTTCTGCCAGGTAGAGCTTCCGATTCAGGACGTGCGGAATGACGGAGATTCTGTCTATGGTTTTTATGAAACCATTTCCGGGGTCGTGCGGCAGCTGGATCTGATTTCACAGACGGTCTGCATTCGCACGGCGCAGGACGGGAAAGACCGTGATATTCCGTTCGCTGATATCGAGAGACTGCGCTGTCACGCTTTTGAGTCAGGGGGACAGGTTCCTTGACTCATGAATTGAGTCAAGGAACCTGTCCCTCTGACTCATAAATACTTGCAAATTGCAATGGAAATAGAACTATGATACAATAGCGGCGGGAACAAAGGACTGCCTGTAAAAGCAGATGATTCCTAAGGAGGGCCGTTTATGGGGATTTTTTCAAGATATCATCGCTATCGTGAAGTGGGCGAGGAGGCAAATATCAATAATGTCGGCCGGTTTGGAGAACCGGCGTATTCTTTATTTACTTCAACAAAGGTTTTTACCCTTCACCATCATATTGATATTACGGACGACCGGGAGCGCGTTGTCTATGAGGCAAATTCAAAATTCCTTTCTCTGCATGATAAGACGGATATCACGGATGCATCCGGAAATCATATCGCGCATATAGAGAGGAAGCTTCTGAGTCTGCATGAACGTCATTTTGTGACGATGGCGGATGGACTGCGGTTTGAGATTTCCAATGAGCTGCTGCACATTATCAGGGATGTTACGAATATTGAAGGCCTGGGGTGGCAGCTGCAGGGGAATATTCTCGGCTTAAATTTTGAATTGTATGATACGGATGGAAGCGTCATCGCCGTGATAGGCCAGAAGCTGATTTCTTTGCATGATAAGTACTGCATTGATATTTATAAGCCGGAGGTGGAGCAGATCGTCATTGCCATTCTGGTGACGCTGCAGCATATGATGAGTGACCGGGCGGCTGCATCCTCGTCGGGTTCTTCCGGATCTTCCGGGTCGTGAGGTTAGAGATGGACGAGAGACTGACGGAGGTTTTGAGAAGCTTTGGCTTTGAAGAGCAGGTTATTTCCTGCAGTCCGTATGGGAGTGGACATATTAACGAGACATATCTGGCTGAGCTTGCCGACGGGAAAAAGGTGATTGTGCAGAGGATCAGTGAGCGGCTGACGAAGGACGCGGCCGGACTGATGCATAATATTTCCCTGGTGACTTCATACCTGCGGGAGAGAGAGCCGGATCCGCGCAGGGTGATGGAGCTGTATGAGGCAAAAGACCAAAAGCCTTTTGTTTCTCTGGCAAGCGGGAACTGGCGGGCGTATGCTTATATTGAAGATACGATTTGCCTGCAGGCTCCCGAAAGCGATGAAGATTTCCGCCAGAGCGCCATAGCTTTTGGACGTTTTTCAGAGCTGCTTGGAGATTTTCCGGCCGGACAGCTGATCGATACGATTCCGGACTTCCACAATACACCCATGAGGGTCCGGCAGCTCGCGGATGCCGTGGAGAAGGATCCGGCCGGCCGGAAGGATAAGGTCGAAAAAGAAATCCGTTTTATTTTTGAAAGAGAAGAGCGGATGGGTATCCTGCAGCGTATGCGGGACGCCGGAGAGCTTCCGGTACGTGTGACACATAATGATACGAAGCTGGATAATGTCCTGTTTGACCGGAAAACACGAAAAGCTTTGTGCGTGATCGACCTTGATACGGTCATGCCGGGACTGTCCCTTTATGATTTTGGAGATTCGATCCGTTTTGGCGCCGCGACAGCGCGGGAGGATGAAAAGGATCTTTCAAAAATGGAACTGGATCTGCATAAGTATGAGGTTTATCTGGATGGATATCTGGAAGCGTGTCCGGGACTGACGCCGAAGGAGATGGAACTGCTGCCTCTGGGAGCTCTGACGATCACCCTGGAACAGGCGGCACGTTTCCTGACGGATTATTTAAACGGGGATGTTTATTACAGAACCGTCTATCCGGGACAGAACCTGGACCGGTGCAGGACACAGATGAAACTTGCGGCAGATATGGAGCGGAAGCTCCGCTGTACATGAAACGGAAATCTTTTGCTTTTCGGGTTGTTACACTGAAAGCAGAAGCCGGGGCAGAATTGCAAAGTAGTAGTTGACAATAGGCAGTAGATTTTATAAAATGGATTTGTTGAAAAGTAACAAGAGCCTCTGAGAAAGAGACGTGGGAGAATGTGAGTTTTGAAAGGAAGAAAGAGAGGTGCAGGATGATGAAAAAGTCAGGAAAAGTGATGTCATTGCTTCTTTCTCTGTCACTGGCATGTGCGATGATGGTGACGCCGGCTGTTGCCGTGCAGGCAGCGGATGCAGATATTACACTGGATGTCATTATCTGCCAGTATGGGCCGAATACGAATGAATGGTTCCTGGGCAGCGGCATGGACGGTTCCAGTTTTGTCGCGAAGTTTGAGGAAGCGAATCCGGGCATCAAGCTGAACCTGGATGTTGTTTCCTGGAATGATGTCTATACGGAAGTAGACACACGTATCGCAAACAACAACGCCCCTGATATTCTGAATATCGATGTATTTGCGAATTACGCGAATGAAGGACTGCTGCTTCCGGTTTCGGACTACTGTCCGGAGGATCTGTTTGAGGATTTCTTCCCATCCTTTATTGATCAGTCTGTGATTGACGATACGGTATGGGCGGTACCGGATCTGGCTTCTGCCCGTGCGCTGTATTATAACGTAGATATGTTTGAGGAAGTCGGGATCGAACCGCCGACGACCTGGGCGGAGCTGGAGGATGCCTGCCAGGCGATCATCGATTTTTATGATGGCGAAGTTTATCCGTGGGGCATTGATATGACCACAGATGAAGGCCAGGCTGCCTTTGCGTACTATACCTGGGGCAACGACGGTGGCTTTGTGGATGAAAACGGCGAATGGGCTGTGAATTCTTCTGAGAACGCGGAAGCCATCAATTTTGCGCTGGGTCTCGTAGACGCAGGCTACACGAACCCGAATCCGGCGACGCAGACCAGATATGATCTGCAGGATATGTTTGCGGCAGGCAAGCTTGCGATGGTTATCGCTCCGAATTCCCTTCCTACTTATGTGGCTGACAAGGGCGGCGAGATCAACATGGCGACGGCAGGGATCCCTGCAAACGCAGGCAAAGCTTCTTCCTCCGTTGGTGTTATGGACCGTGTGATGGCTTTCAAAGATGACGCGGCAGAAGATCAGGAAGCGAGAAACGAAGCAATCGGCAAGTTCCTGAAGTTTTTCTACGATCCGGAAAACTATGTTGGCTGGGTAAGCATGGAAGGCTTCCTGCCGGCAGTGAACTCTGCTGTAGAAGCATTGGTAGCTTCTGATCCTTCTTTCGAAGCCTGGCTGGATGTTTTGGGAAGCTGCAAGTTCTATCCGACGGCAAAGGCTGAGTGGGATCAGGTGAAGCAGGGCGTGATCGCGGCAGAGCAGAGTGCTCTGACAGGTGCGGACATCCAGGCGGAGCTGGATGCTTTACAGGAATCCCTGGTTGGATAAGATACCACTCTGAAGACGTGTAAAAGCAAAATCGGGCAGGAGGCAGCAGGCTGATCTGTGTCTCCTGTCCGCCGCGAGGCCTGTGCCCGGCTGTACCGGGATATCCCTTGTGTGCATGAGTAACGGGTCTGACAGCTGCGTCAGGCTCGTTTTTCTATTATGCCGGAGCTGCCCAAAGGCAGATGCCGGGCGCCTCGTTGAAGGCAGAGGGGGGAGAAGGAGAAAAACGGATGAATTCATATGGAGGAAAACAAAGGTGGAAGCCTTATCTATGGCTTCTGCCGAGCATGTTGTTAATAGCGGTTTTTGTAGTGTTTCCGATCGGAATTGTATTTCGCCTGTCATTCAGTGAAATCTCCAAGGCAGGCGTTGTCGGAGGCTTCATCGGCATGAAGAATTACACCGATGCACTGAAGCTTCCGGCTTTTGGCATAGTCATGAAAAATACCTTCTGGTGGGTGCTTTCCGTGGTCGGCTTATCCACCCTGATCGGATTTATCCTTGCCATGGTATTGAACCGGAAATTCCATGGCAGGAAAATTGCCAGATCCATCCTGATTTTCCCCTGGGCGACGTCTCTGGTTATTCAGGCGTCGGTGTGGAACTATATTATCAAATATGAATATGGAAGCCTGAACAATGTGCTTTTGAATCTCGGGATCATCAAAGATGCAATCAACTGGCGTTCTTCGTATCAGATTGAGTTTGTATGGGAATGTGCCGTGGGTATTTTCGTCACCATCCCTTTTGTTACCTTCTGTGTCCTTTCCGGTCTGCAGTCGATTGACGAAGCTTTATATGAATCCGCCACCGTGGACGGGGCGGGCTTCTGGAGCAAGCTGTTTACGATCACATTGCCTTTGGTGCGGCCGTCTCTTTCCGTCAGCACGGTTCTGAATATCATTTATGTGTTCAATTCCTTTCCGATCGTCTATACCATCACGAAAGGTGCTCCGGCGAATAAAACGGATACGATGATCACATATCTCTATATGCTGAATTTTTACGACAGAAAGAAAGGACCTGCAAATGCGTTATCCGTGATCGGATTTTTGATTTTGTGTATCTGTGCCTCCGTCTATATGTTGACGGTAATGAGAAAAGAGGAAAGCTGAGGATAGCGGGGATATGATTGGGAAAAAACTGAAGACACATCATCAGAAGCCGGCAATCCTGCTTCTTCTGTCAGGACTTATTCTGGCCGGAATCGTGATGGCTCTGCCCCTTTATACATTTCGGGCTGTTGTTTACACAAAGAAGTCAGCGAATACCTTTGTGGGAGATGAGAAATATCAGGAGGTTCTGGCAGAGGTAGAAGCGGCCGCAAAGGAATTCCGTGACCAGGGAATGGACGTAAAGCGATCCGAAAGTGTTACGGAACGAACCAATTCCAAGGGTGAGACAACGTCGCTGGTGGCTTTTACACTGGAGGAATCCTTTCATAAGAACCTCTGGTCTCTGATCGGAAGCGCTCTGCCCTCCGCCTGGGTGCTGCGGCTGATAACCGCCTGCAGCCTGCTGGCAGTTATCTGCGGGGTGATCGGGTGCGCCGGCAGTCATATCGACGGAGCTTCTTCGTCCCCCGATGAATTGAGGCTTCCGGATGAAAGCGGGAAGACGGATTCTGTCTTCGGCAGTCCGGCTGCCGGAGAAACAGAATCGTCATCCGAAGACATTGAGTCAACGTACAGAATTTCGCTTTGGGAGGAGGCGGAGGCAAGATACCTTCCGAAAAAGAGCAGGTTGTTCAGAGGGGCGGCGATGGTCTTTCTGATGCTCGATATGCTTCGTGTTCCGGTTCTGATTCTTCTGAACAACTATACGTTCTGGCGAAGACTCCGCTTATACCGAAATGATCTGCTGAGCGAAGGGAAGGATCAATTTTACGCCGCTCTGGACGGTTTTCTTTTTGGCGGCAATATGGGAGAGAAGATCGAGGCGGCTGTGAACAATCTGGATATGTCGCATTCGCCGCTGGTGTGGCTTTTGCTGGCGTGTTTTTTTATCTCCTTTGCCGGCGCCGTACTGCTGCGGCATGGCAGGGTTAAAAAATCTCTGCTGAAGACATTCCTTTACGTATTTATCATTGCAGTGTGTGTGGTAACCATTTATCCCTATTACGTCATGTTTATCACAGGCTTCCGCTCGAATGCGGAGACTCTGGACATGTACTTCCTTCACCTGGTGCCGACAAAATGGCTTTGGAGTAATCTGACAGATATTATCAGCAGGGGAGTGCCCAGATATCTGATGAATTCCCTGATTGTTGCGGGCGGCGCGACAGCCCTTGCCATGCTTTGCGGGATACCTGCCGCCTATGCGATGGCGCGGATGGACTTTAAGGGAAAAAAGCTTTTTCTGGGTTTTGTCATTATGAGCCAGATGTTCTCGCCTGTTGTGCTTTTGATCGGTATTTCACAGCTGATGAACACGATCCGGCTTAATGATACCCTGCTGGGACTGATTTTTGTCAATGCGGCCTTTAATCAGGCCTTTGCAGTATGGCTGCTGAGGGGGACCTTTATCGCTATTTCCCCGGAAATGGAGCAGGCGGCTAAAATAGACGGCTGCTCCACGGTAAGTTCCCTCATACGGATTCTGCTTCCCATGGCTGCGCCGGGAATTGTGACGACTCTGATTTTTGTCTTTATAAATGCCTGGAATGAGTATACGATATCGACCGTTCTGATCTCAACCGCCTCCAACCGGCCTATTACGGTAGGCATTACACAGTTCTCATCCTTTAATATGATTGAGTGGCAGTATCTGTTTGCGGCGTCCCTGCTTGCGACAATTCCGGTCGTAATTCTCTTCATGGCGATCGAGAAGCATCTGACCAGCGGGCTGACCAGCGGAGGCGTGAAAGGCTGATAAGAAACGAAAAGAAAGGGGCTGTTTTTGAAACGGCTCCTTTTGTTATGGGAGGGGCGCCGACCGGATATCTGTCACCTGGCGGTGACTGACGCTTCGCCGGGAACAGGAGGTGGGGCTTTGCCTCTCTCTGCCCTATTGCGCTGGACATTTCAGTGAATTCGGGATATACTTATTACCGGATAACTTATACCCGGTAACGTAAGGATTGCCACGTAAATAAATGGATCAATTTTCGCAGCTATCCTGAACGACTGCCGGTAAAATCAACGTATAACGAGTGAACGCGCTCCCGGTCCAATCCGAAACGGCGGTTCATTGCGTTCACGAGTAAAATAAAAAGATGCACCGCTTTACCGGCTGCAGAAGGGACAGGACAATACTTTGGGAAATGAAGAAAAGACAAATGTCATGCGGGTGCTCCAGCAGAAGAAGGTCGCGTTTGTAAGCCACACCTACGAGCAGGATCCCACAATGAGTGGAACCGAGATCGCGGCTGTCCTCGGGGAGGAGCCCGGGAGAGCTTTTAAAACCCTGGTCACGGAAGGAAAGACAAAACAGCATTATGTCTTCGTGATCCCGGTGGATCGTGAGCTGGATCTGAAAAAGGCGGCTAAGGCTGCCGGAGAGAAGTCCATACAGATGATTCCGCAAAAGGAGCTGCTTCCTTTGACCGGATATGTGCATGGAGGCTGTTCTCCGATTGGGATGAAGAAATTCTTTCCGACCTTTATCCATGAAACGGCAAAAGACTATGAGACAATCTGCTTTTCGGCCGGAAAGGTGGGTTATCAGGTGGAGGTGAATCCCGGAGACCTGGACAAAGTTTTTCGCTACACTTATGCCGATGTGTGTGAGTAACCGCAGGCTCAGATGAAATGCTGACAGGCCTGAAGAATCGGATGAAATGCTGACAGGCCGAAAGGATCAGATGAATTATTTACAGGTTTAAGGAAGGAGCAGGGTATGAAGGTTTTGAATTTTGGGTCATTAAATCTTGATTATGTGTATACTGTGGATCATATTCTGATGGGAGGGGAAACACAGACTTCCACTTCTATGCAGATATTTCCCGGAGGCAAGGGCCTGAATCAGTCGATCGCTCTGGCTAAGGCAGGAGTAGAGGTCTATCATGCCGGCCAGATCGGCGAGGACGGCCAGATGCTCAAGGACGTCTGTCAGGAAAACGGCGTGGACGCCCGTTTTGTCCGTCCGGTTTCAGGCAGGAGCGGCCATACGATTATCCAGGTGGATAAAAATGCGCAAAACTGCATCCTTCTTTATCCGGGAGCGAACCGCAGCATATCTAAGGAATTTATGGATGAAGTGCTTTCGTTCTTTGACGAGGGGGATATCCTTCTTTTGCAGAACGAAATCAACGATCTGCCTTATCTGATTGATCAGGCTTATGGGAAGGGGATGCGCGTGATGCTGAATCCGTCTCCCTTTGACGCGTATCTGGATGCGTGCGATATGAGCAAAATCTCTCTCTTTTTGATGAATGAGATCGAAGGCTGGCAGCTGACAGGAGAAAAGGAGCCGGAGCAGATTCTGGCCAAGGCAAAAGAGAAATTCCCGCATTCTGATATTCTGCTTACTCTTGGCGGAGACGGTTCTGTTTATCAGGACAATGCAGGTATTTACAGGCAGGAGATATTCCCGGTCAAGGCTGTCGATACAACGGCGGCGGGAGATACCTTTACGGGATATTTTATTTCATCCATTATCGACGGCATGGATCCGAAGGAAGGACTTCGCATGGCTGCAAAGGCTGCGGCGATAGCTGTTTCACGTCCCGGCGCGGCGTCCTCCATTCCTAAGAAGGAAGAAGTGCTTGCATCCTGAGAACCTTTAGGAATCGGTAAAGATCATTTTCGATTCCCGATAGCGTATACCGCGGCAGATTATTTTCTGCCGGCAAGCAGAAGTGTTTATCGGAGGACTGTGCATGGAGAATCTAAAGCAAAAAAGCGGCTTTATGCAGATTGCCGTTTTGGGAAGCATCATTCTGCTGATCAGCCTCGTTGTGGGGACGCTGTGGACGGGGCGAAGGGCAAGCCAGGATACGGAAAAAGCGGTTCGTTCGGTCAGCCTCTTTTACCTGGATGAGCTGGCCGGACGGCGGGAGCAGGTTGTAGCCTCCAATTTACGTTCGAGCATCGATAATATTTACGCCGCGATCGGTCTGATGGATGAGGATGACTTAAGCGATCTGGCGCATTTACAGGCTTATCAGAGAAGAATGAAGCAGCTCTATGGACTGGAACGCTTTGCTTTCGTTGACACAGACGGGCTGGTCTATACATCACAAGGCACGAAGCAGGATATCGATGATTACAGCTTTGATTATCTGAATCTTGCAAAACCGGAGATATCGGTAAAGAATCTATTTACGAAAGAAAAAAAAGTGATCATAGCGGTTCCAATTGACGGGTTGACCTTTTCAGGCAAAAAGCTCAACGTCTGCTTTATGGAAATAGATATGAGCCGCATGCTGGCCGGCGTATCCCTGCAGGTAAGCGAGAATAAAATGACCTTCTGTAATATCTACACCAGAGAAGGGATTTCTCTTACCGAAGCCGTGCTCGGAGGCCTGGCGAGCGAAGATAATCTGCTGGATGCGCTTGGAATCGCGCAATATGAACCCGGGTATTCCTACGAAAAAGTGCTGAATGATTTTAAAACCGGCACAGAGGGGGTTGTTTCCTTTGTTTATAATGATATCCGGGAAACATTGTACTACAAACCGGTAGAGGGAACAGAATGGCTTCTTACTTATCTGATCCGTGAGAGCCTGATCAGTGAACAGATCAGCTCCATATCTGCCGGCATTATCCGGAGAAGCCTGATTCAGACCGGAATCATTGCTTTGATTCTTTTTATTCTGTTTGGACTCATTATGATCCAGACAAGAAAGAATGCGGCGCTGGCGCTGGAAAAGGAAACCTCTGAGGCAGAGAGCCGTATACGTCAGCGTGAATTGGAAAGGCGCCTTTCCCTGCAGGAGAAGCTGCTGGAACAGGAAAAGCAGCGGGCGCAGCAGGAACGGATGATTACAGCGCTTTCCGCGGATTACCTGAGTGTTTACTACATTGACCTTGATAAGGATGAAGGAGTCTGCTATCAGGCGTATCAGGACCTGGAGAAGGGACTGAAGGAGGGCGAGAGATTTGCCTTCCATGAGATTTTTGCCGACTATGCGCAAAAATATGTGGTGGAGCAATATCGTGAAGAGTTTTTACGGTTTATTGAACCGTCTGCCATACAGGCGGCATTGGCGGAAGGGCCGGTTGCTTCTTACCGTTACCTGGTCAATCAGAATGGCAGAGAATCCTATGAGATGCTGCGTTTTGCCGGCGTCTGGCACGGAAACCGGGAAGAAAGCGACTCAGAGGAGGCAGTACACGCCGTAGGAGCGTGCTTCACGGATGTGGATGCGGAAACCAGAAAGACCATGCAGCAAAGCCAGACATTAAGCGAGGCGCTTACGGCGGCTGAGATGGCAAACAAGGCAAAAACCGCTTTCCTGTCGAACATGAGCCACGAAATCCGCACACCGATGAACGCGATCATCGGTCTGGACAATATTGCTCTGAATGATCCGGGGGTACCGGAAAAAACGAGGGGATATCTGGAGAAAATCGGTACTTCGGCACAGCATTTATTAAGTATTATCAATGATATCCTGGATATGTCACGAATTGAATCCGGCCGTATGGTCATAAAGAGCGAAGAGTTCTCTTTCTCGAAAATGCTGGAGCAGGTCAATACGATTATCAGCGGGCAGTGCCGGGATAAGGGACTTCAGTATGAATGCCGCATGCAGGGAGATATCTCGGATTATTATATCGGAGATGATATGAAGCTGCGGCAGGTCATGATCAATATCCTGGGGAATGCGGTGAAGTTTACGCCGGAAGGCGGCTCGGTGACATTCCTTGTGGAGGAAATGGCCAGATTTGACGGGAAGTCCACCTTGCGCTTTACGATCAGGGATACCGGAATCGGCATGAGCAAGGAGTTTATTCCAAAGCTCTTTGATGCTTTCAGCCAGGAGGATTCCTCCAGTACAAATAAATACGGGAGTACCGGCCTTGGCATGCCGATTACAAAGAGCATTGTGGAGCTGATGAACGGCAGGATTGAAGTGGACAGTGAAAAAGGCGTGGGCACAACGTTTGTTGTTACCATTACGCTGAAGGATTATCATAGGAAGAAGAAGGAGAGTAATGCCGGGGATCTCAAACCGGAAGAGATGTGTGTTCTGGTCATTGATGATGATCCGGTAGCCTGCGAACACGCGAAAGTGGTTTTGCAGCAGGTCGGAATTGAGTGCGAGATTGCGCTCTCAGGAATTCAGGCGATTGATATGGTACAGGTACGGCATGTCAGGAGAGAACCCTATAATCTGATCCTGGTTGACTGGAAGATGCCTGAACTGGATGGTATCGAGACTACGAAAAGGATCCGGGAGATTGTCGGTTATGATACCGCGATTATCATTTTAACTTCCTATAACTGGGATGACATCCTGGAAGAAGCGATTTCGGCGGGAGTGGACAGCTTTGTGGGGAAACCGCTTTTCGTGTCTACCGTGATGGATGAATTTCAGATGGCTTTCAGAAAGAAGCTGGAGGAAAAAGAAGCGCATAAGCCAGATCTGAGGGGCAGAAGAATCCTGCTGGCAGAGGATGTGGACGTGAATGCGGAAATCATGCAGATGGTTTTAAGCATGCGGGAGATGGAGACGGAAAGAGCAGAAAACGGGAAAATTGCCGTGGAGATGTTTGCTTCGAATCCCGCGGGGTATTTTGACGCCATCCTGATGGATATGCGGATGCCGGAGATGGACGGTCTGACGGCAACCTCCACTATCCGGGCTATGGATCGCGAGGATGCAAAAAAAATACCGATTATCGCGCTTACCGCCAATGCCTTTGACGAGGATGTGCAGCGCAGCATGCAGGCAGGTCTGGATGCGCATCTTTCTAAGCCGGTGGATCCGGATCTGCTGTTTCAGACGCTGGAGTCATTCATTCGCTGAATCATGGTAAACGAATAAAAAACCTCCATAATGATTCATTAGCGGCGCCGGATTTACGGACGCGTAAGCGGCATCTGTCTGTAGTAAATTCGTGCGCATACTATAAAGCAACGTGAAAAAGAGGGTCCGAAAACCGATTGGTTTTCGGACCCTCTTCATATTCTTTATATGGCAGTATTCTTTTTTACAGCTGCGGGAAGCCTTCCTTGCCTGCGTAGGAGGTATGCAGCAGCTCGTGAGCCATATGAGAGTTCGGGGAAGCCAGGAACTTCTCATAGAGGGAGATGATCTGCGGGTTGTTATGGGACTGGCGGATCACCTGGCGCTCATCTTCGCTGTACAGAGCGTTTGCTCTCTTTTCCTTGTAGGTGTCAAGGATGTCATCATCCTCATTCGGAAGGAAGACAGGACGGACATATGGCTGGCCGCCGCCGTTGATGCAGCCGCCCGGGCAGCCCATGATCTCGATGAAGTGATATTTGCTCTTTCCTTCACGGATTTCATCGAGCAGAACCTTTGCGGAACGCATGCCGGAAGCGATGGCCACATTAACGACTGTGCCGTTAATATCAAGAGAAGCCTCGCGGATACCGGCGTCATGGCCTCTGACCTCTGTGAAGACGATGTCCTGTTTTTCCTTGCCGGTCAGCTTGAAGTATACGGTACGAAGGGCAGCCTCCATTACGCCGCCGGTGACGCCGAAGATGACGCCTGCGCCGGAGTAATCGCCCATGATATCCTGATCCCAGTCTTCATCCGGAAGCTTCCTGAACAGCATACCGCTGCGGCGGATGAGACGTGCAAGCTCTCTGGTGGTAAGGACGGCATCGACATCCGGAAGTCCGTTGACCTTCTCCTGCTCACGCTCTTTCTCGTACTTCTTTGCGGTACAAGGCATGATGGAAACAACGAAAATGTCTTTCGGATCAATCCCGTGCTCTTCAGCCCAGTAGGACTTGATGATAGCGCCCTGCATCTGATGCGGGGACTTGCAGGTGGACAGATGCGGGAGCAGATCGCTGTAGTTGAATTCCGCATAGTTGACCCAGCCCGGTGAACAGGAGGTGATCATCGGAAGTACGCCATTGCTTGTGAGGCGATGAAGCAGCTCGGTACCCTCTTCCATGATGGTAAGGTCGGCGCCGAAGTTGACATCATAGACGCGCTCAAAGCCAAGACGGCGCAGAGCGGCTGCCATCTTGCCGGTAACCGGCGTGCCGATCGGATAACCAAACTCTTCGCCCAGGGCGGCACGAACGGCAGGAGCTGCCTGCGCGATGACATGCTTGCCGGCGCGGAAAGCTTCGTCGATCTTGTCGATCTCAGAATGCTCCATCAAAGCGCCTGTCGGACATACGGTGACGCACTGACCGCACTGGATACAGGGTGAATTCGCAAAGCTGCGGTTCTCGGCAGGAGAAACGATGGTGTTGAAACCTCTGTTCTCAAAGCCAAGGATGCCAAGTCCGTGAGCGTTGGTACATCTTGCGATGCAGCGTCCGCAAAGAATACACTTGGAGGTATCACGGACAAGGCCGGGAGCCAGCTGGTCGATAAAGGTCTCGGAGTGGCTTCCGACATAAGCGCCTTCCCTTGCGCCGACGAGCTGGGCGACATGGAGAAGCTCGCAGTGGCCGTTCTTGTCACACTGCTGGCAATTCTGATTATGATTGGAAAGGAGAAGCTCTACGCTGCGGCGGCGGGCTTCAACAGCTTTTGGCGTATTGATGCGGATCTCCATGCCTTCGGCAACGGGATATACGCAGCTGGCTACCAGGCCTCTGGCACCGGTTGCCTCGACAAGGCAGACACGGCAGGAACCCTGGTTGCATTCGCCGTGATTAAACGCGCACAGAGAAGGAATCTCATATCCGCATGCTTTTGCGGCTTCGAGGATGGTCAATCCAGCTTCCACCTGATAGGAAATCCCTTCGATTTTAATGTTTACGACTGACATATCTAACCCTCCTCGCTTATTTCTTTTCGATGGCATCCATCCGGCATACAGTAATACAGGAGCCGCACTTGACGCATTGTGTCGAATCGATCTTCAACGAAACAAGCTTGTGACCCGGGGCGATATAATCCGTCGGATGGATACAATCCACCGGACATCCTCTACGGCACTTGCCGCAGCCGATACACTTGTCGGGATCGATATAGTATTCCATAAGCTTCTTACATACGTGAGCAGGACATTTCTTGTCCACGATATGTGCAAGGTATTCATCCTTGAAATGCGTCAGGGTAGAATTGACAGGGTTTGCCGCTGTCTGACCTAATGCGCACAGGGAGTTTGTCTTTACGGTATCGCTGAGAGTTTCCAGTTCGTCCAGATCCTCCATGGTGCCTCTGCCTTCGGTGATGCGGGTAAGGATTTCCAGCATACGCATGGTACCGATACGGCAGGGTGAGCACTTGCCGCAGGACTCATCACAGATAAAGCCCATGTAGAACTTGGCAACGTCGACCATACAGTTGTCTTCGTCCATAACGATGGCTCCGCCGGAACCCATCATGGATCCTTTGGCAACAAGGTTGTCGAAGTCGATCGGCTCATCAAGGAACTCTTCTGTCAGACAGCCGCCGGAAGGTCCGCCGGTCTGGATGGCTTTGAACTTCTTGCCGTTCGGGATGCCGCCGCCGATGTCATAGATCAGCTCGCGGAGCGTGGTGCCCATGGGAACCTCTACAAGACCGACATTGTTGACCTTGCCGCCGAGAGCAAATACCTTCGTACCTTTAGACTTTTCGGTACCGACTTTAGCGAACTCGACAGCGCCTTCCCTGAGGACATAAGGTACGCATGCGAGAGTCTCAACGTTGTTGATAATGGTGGGTTTGCCCCAAAGACCCTTAACTGCCGGGAACGGCGGTCTCGGACGAGGCATGCCGCGCTTGCCTTCGATAGAATTCAACAGGGCTGTTTCTTCGCCGCAGACGAAGGCACCGGCGCCAAGGCGGAGGTGGCAGTCAAAGCTGAAATCTGTTCCCAGAATATGCTCGCCCAGAAGGCCGATCTCACGCGCCTGCCTGATGGCGATACGGAGTCTGTTGACGGCGATCGGGTACTCGGCACGGACATAGAAATAACCGTTCTGTGCGCCGATGGCGTAGCCGGCAATGACCATGCCTTCGATGACTGCGAGCGGATTTCCCTCGAGGATACTACGGTCCATAAATGCGCCGGGGTCGCCCTCGTCACCGTTACAGACGACATATTTTTCTTCGCTGACAGAATTGTAAGCGAACTGCCATTTACGTCCGGTGGGGAAGCCGGCGCCGCCGCGGCCGCGAAGACCGGAGGCGAGAACTTCGTCAATGACTTCCTGGGAGGACATGGACAAGGCGCGCTTCAGACCCTGGAAAGCGCCGAAGCCGAGAGCTTCCTGGATGTTTTCCGGATCGATGACGCCGCAGCCGTGCAGAGCGACACGGCGCTGTTTCTTATAGAAGTTGATTTCATCCTGCTTGCTGACCTTTTCGCCTGTCGCAGGATCCTCATAGAGCAGACGCTCTACGATCTGGCCGCCGAGGATATCTTTCTCAACGATCTCTTCCACATCTTCAATCTGAACCAGACGATAGAGAGTATCCTCCGGATAGATTTTTACAAACGGTCCCTGAGAGCAGAAGCCGAAGCAGCCAACCTGGTTGACAGTCGCCTTGCTGTCGGCGCCTTTTTCCACAAGGACTTCCTCAAAACGCTCGCGGATCTCATGGGAATGGTTGGAGAGACAGCCGGTACCGCCGCAAAGCACGATATGGCGTTTTCCGTCCTGGCCGGCAAGCTTGGCATCAAAATTCTGTGTACACTCATTAATACGTTCGTTGAGCTGTTCTACTGTCTTGATCATGCAGGAACACCTTCTTTCTTCAACTTCTCCTCTGCGAGCAGGTACTTGGCAACGATTTCATTTACCTGGGAGGCGGTTACCTTAGGATAGACGGTACCGTTGATTGTGACGGCAGGAGCAATACCACAGGCGCCGATGCAGCGGAGGGCGTCCAAAGTGAACAATCCGTCTTCCGATGTCTGGCCTGGCTCGATATGCAGAAGCTCCGAGAATTTGTCAATAACCTGCTGTCCGCCCTTAACATAGCAGGCGGTACCAAGGCAGCAGCCAATGACGTATTTTCCCTTTGGAGTAAGGGAGAAGAAAGAGTAGAAGGTGACGACACCATAAATCTCAGCGACAGAGATGCCGGTTTCCTGGGAAACGACCTCCTGTACTTCCAGCGGGATGTAGCCATATTCATTCTGAATATCGCTCAAGATCATCATCAATGGGGTGTTGTCATCCTTGTGGCGCTGACAGATTTCACGAATCTGACGTTCAGCAGCTTCATTTAATTTGCCCATAAGAGTGAAAATCCTCCTTCCTTAAATAAAACGCAGTACCGGAGCGGCTGCGTTTGAGCATGAGGTAAGCGTTGAGTTTCCGATAGATGAGCATGTTTGCCTGAATGCTCAGTGGAAAGGTTGACATGATACACAGAATGTTAGGTTTAGCTAACAGATGTTAGACATCTCTCCACGCTACCTGATAACATAAAATGTTAATCTATTATATCTGATAAATGTCAAAATAGCAATAGGCGAAACAGGGGATTTGTTAATTTCTTGACACCAAAATCGCCCTGCAATTCGCGTCCGGAGTTCTTTTTCTTGCGTTTGCCTGTACATGGTGTTAAAATAAACCGGGTTTAAGCGACGAGGCGCACAGGGGTGCAGCCGGTCGGAATGATCATCGCGCGAAGGCGCGCAAGGAAAGATTTGAAAGGAGCAGCTGGTATAATGAAAAATATTGTGAAACGTGTTCTGGCAATGGCTTTGACTTTTTCCGTTCTCAGTGCAGGGGCAGTGACAGCGATGGCCGAGGAGACCCGCGTTACGGCCCTGAAGGGACCGACAGCCATGGGACTGGTAAAGCTGATGGATGATTCGGATAAGGGAGTGCTGGAAGAGGGAGAATATTCCTTTAACATTGCGGCGGCAATTGATCTTGTTACCCCGGAGGTTGTCCAGGGAAATACGGATATTGCGGCGCTTCCGGCAAATCTCGCCAGTGTTCTGTACAACAATACCGAGGGAGGCGTAAAGGTTCTGGCAATCAATACGCTTGGAGTTCTTTATATTGTCGGTACCGGCGACGGCGTGGCTTCGGCAGAGGATCTGAAGGGAAAAACCATTTACGCGTCCGGAAAAGGCGCGACTCCGGAGTATGCGCTTTCCTATATTCTCCGCGAAAACGGGATTGATCCGGAGACGGATGTGACGATTGAATGGAAGAGCGAGCATTCGGAATGCCTGGCAGCTCTCCTGGCAGATCCGGAGGGGATCGCCCTTCTTCCCCAGCCCTTTGTGACGACGGCGCAGATGAAGAATGACCAGATCAAGGTCCTGCTGGATCTCACCGAAGAGTGGGATAAGCTGCAGGCGGACGCCGAGACGGCTTCCGGCCTGATTACGGGCGTTACGGTTGTGCGTACCGCTTATGCACAGGAGCATCCGGATGAGGTTGAGGCTTTCCTTCGCAATTATGAGGCTTCCGTTTCCTTTGTAAATGAGAATATGGACGAAGCGGCGGCTATGACAGGGGCTTATGATATCGTTCCCGAGGAAGTCGCAAAGAAGGCTCTGCCTGCCTGCAACATTACTTTCGTTTCCGGACAGGAGATGAAAGAGAAGCTTTCCGGCTATCTGGAGGTTCTGTTTGAGCAGAATCCCGCGGCGGTAGGCAATGCTCTTCCGGGGGATGATTTCTATTATGGCGCGGAATAACAGAGGTAGTTTTTTATGCTTCGGTTTTTAAAAGGAAAAGCGGCCGGAAATTTCTCCGGCCGCTTTTCTGAAATGATGCTGCGGATCGGGATACTGGCGTTCTGGCTTGTCGTCTGGCAGATCTGCAGCGAGCGGATCGGATACGGTATCTTTTTTGCTTCTCCTCTTGCGACCTTCCGAAAGCTTTTGGAGCTTCTGGTACGTCCTTCCTTCTGGAAAGCGCTGGCCTGTACGACGGGGCGTATTCTTACAGGTTTTTGTCCAGCGGTAGTCTGCGGGCTTTTGCTGGCACATCTGACTGTCCGGCGGCGGTTTTTGGACGCCTTTCTGATGCCTGTGCTTCAAATGATGCGTACGATTCCGGTTGCTTCTTTTATTATTCTTGCCCTGATTCTGGTTTCCTCGCGTTATCTGACGCAGCTGATCTCTTTTCTGATGGCAATGCCCCTGGTCTGTATTCAGATGCAGATGGCTCTCCGGCAAAGGGATCCGTTCCTGGAAGAAATGGCGGGCGTTTTTGAAGTCCGGGGCCTGAAGAAATGGTTTTATCTGACGGTACCTCAGCTTCTGGCTCCCTTTAGCGCGGCTTCGAAGCTGGCTTTAAGCTTCAGCTGGAAGTCGGGGATTGCGGCGGAGGTAATCGGGATGCCGGCCGGCTCCATTGGCGAGAGGCTGCAGCAGGCAAAGGTTTATCTGGCGACGGCGGATCTTTTTGCCTGGACCTGCGTCATCCTGATGGCAAGCTTTGCCACAGAGAAGCTTTGGGTTTTTCTCCTGCGTCTTCTGGAAGGAAGGACAAGAAAGCTTCCGGCATGGGAAAAAAGAGCGGGATGCAAGGGAAAGCTGCGCGGTAAAAAAGACGGGGACGGCACAGGCGCGCGTGGGATGACCGGCAGTTCTCTTGCCGTGCGGGAGATGACAAAAGGCTTTGAAGGACGGGAGGTATTTTCCTCTGTTTCTTTATCCTTTGCGCCGGGAAAAATATATGCTCTCATGGGTGCGTCCGGCGCAGGGAAGACGACCTTGCTTCGCCTGATTGCGGAGCTGGAACAGCCGGACGGTGGAAACCTGATCTGGGAAAACCATAGAAAAACAGCGTTTCAATTTCAGGAGGAAAGGCTTCTGGAGCATCTGAGCGCCATGGACAACATCCATTTTGCCTGCCCGGGGTACAGCGACGGCCAGGTGTCAGAGGCTCTGGAAAAGCTTGGAATCGACTCCGCGCAGGCCAAAGAACCCATAGCTGCCTTTTCCGGAGGCATGAAACGGCGCGTCAGCCTTCTGCGGGCTTTGCTCTGTCCGGCAGACCTGCTCCTTCTGGATGAACCTTTTAAGGGGCTGGATGAAGAAAATGTAAAAAAGGCAGCGGAATATCTGAGAAGAATGCAGAACGGAAGAACCGTAATTATGGCTACACACAGTATCATGGAAGCTCAGCTGTGCGGAGCGGAAATCGTCAGACTGACGGAAGCGGCACCATGTGGGGAGGACTGATTCTGTCTCCGGCTGTTCCAACTGCCGAAGCTGAAAAATTGTCATGAGAAAACATTGAGTCAACGTAAAAATACCGTTTGGGGAGGAGACATATTTTACTCACCGCTGCGCTTTTTGCAGAGGTGGCTGCAAAGTAGTCATCCGTGAACATTGAGTCAGCGTGCAAAACTTTGATCTGGAGGAGGAAATCAGTGAATCAGATTGAAAGAAGAGACCGTGAATTGGTTTACATTTCTGATGATGCGGTTTTTGAGGAACAGAAGATTGCGCGGAGATTGACACAGCGTCTGAACACGATGGACCGGTCGGATTTTGACGGGATCCGGGAAGTGGTGAAGGAGCTGCTGGGAAAATCCGACGGGGCTTTCATTAATCCACCCTTTTATTGCGATTATGGGAAGCATATAGAGACGGGTAAGAATTTCTTTGCCAACTATAACTGCACCATCATCGATGTGGGTATGGTGCGGATCGGCGATAATGTCCAGCTTGCACCGAATGTGGCGATATATACCGCCGGGCATCCGGTGCACCCGGCGACGCGGAATACGCTGTATGAGTATGGGATAGACATTACCATCGGAAATAATGTCTGGATCGGCGGGAATGTGGTGATCTGTCCCGGCGTGACGATCGGGGACAATACGGTGATCGGCGCCGGCTCCGTCGTGACGAAGGATATTCCGTCCTGGGTAGTGGCTGCAGGCAATCCCTGCCGGGTGATCCGGGAAATCACGGAGGAGGATCGCAGGAAGCACTATGCCGGCAGGGAGATAGACGATGAGGCATGGGAGGATATCAGGAGAATTCAGGAGGAAGAGAAGGATCCGGCTAAATATCCGGTGAAATGATGGTTAAAGGACGTTTCTCCTGCCCTGCATGGATGCGCAGGGCAGCAGAAACGTCCTTTTTTTCGGAACAGAAAAATAAGAAAACCTCTTGACAGACAGAAAAAGATGTATTATAGTCTTATTGTATTAAATAAGTAATACAATAGAACAGTGACAACCGGACCCCACCTGCTTTCAGGTAAGCAGGTGTGAGTATTATGAAGAGGGGGCGGTGTATGGAATGGGTATTTAAAAATGGGATTCCGATTTATCAACAGATCGTGGAGACCATAAAACTGGGCATCGCAAGAGGAGAATATGCTCCGGGCAGCAAGCTCGCTTCCGTGAGGGAGCTGGCGTTAGAGGCCGGGGTTAATCCTAATACGATGCAGCGTGCGCTGTCGGAGCTTGAGAGAGATGGTCTTCTGCATACGGAACGTACCCAGGGCAGATATGTGACGGAGGAGGAAACGCTTCTTACGGCACTGCGGCATTCCCTGGGTGAAACGTATATCGAAGAGATGTTCCGGGGACTGGGAAGCCTGGGACTGACGCGGGAAGAGATTCTTGAAGCGGTGAAAGAATATGGGAGCAGTCATCGGGGAGAGAAGTGACGAAAAAAGAAAAGTAAGCGCTATAGTATGCGCATGAATTTACTGCGGAATCATGCCGCTTGCAGCGGCGTAAATTCGGCGCATTAAACGAATCAAAATGCAGGCATTTTATTCGTTTACTAAAAAGGTAAAGAAATTAATGGAGGATCTGGTATATGAAAATGCTGGAATGCCGGGGGCTGACAAAACGGTATCAAAAGCTGACTGCCCTCGATCATATTGATTTATGTCTGGAGTCGGGCCGTATCGTTGGGCTGCTTGGGCCAAACGGCAGCGGAAAGACGACCTTGATCAAGCTTGCGACGCGGTTGATCCAGCCGACGGACGGTGAGCTTCTGATTGCCGGGGAGAAGCCGGGAAAGCATTCGAAGGCTCTGATTTCTTTTCTTCCGGATAAGGAGTTCCTGCCGGAATGGATGAATGTGAAGCAGCTGCTTCGGTTTTATCAGGACTTTTACGAGGATTTCCGGCCGGATAAGGCTTTGCAGATGCTGGCAGGACTGGATATTTCGCCCTCCATGGGGCTGAAAAAGATGTCGAAGGGAACCAAAGAGAAGGTGCGCCTGGTGCTTACCATGAGCCGGGAAGCGAAATGTTATCTTCTTGATGAGCCGATTGCCGGCGTAGATCCCGCGGCGAGGGATTATATTCTGCGCACCATCATCCAGAATTATTCTGAGGAAGCCCTGGTATTGATTTCGACCCATCTGATCGCGGATGTGGAGTCTGTTCTGGATGAAGCGGTCTTTTTAAAGAAAGGGGAAATCATCCTGCATAAACCCGTAGATCAGATCCGGGAAGAGACAGGCATGAGCGTAGATGCGTATTTTCGGGAGGTGTTTCGATGCTGAGCAAGTTATTAAAATATGAGCTGATTGCTACAGGGAGGATCATGCTCCCGCTTTATGTCCTTCTGATTGTGGCTTCCGCCGCGCTGGGCACGAACATGAGCCTGTCCGGGGATGGACCGCAGGGCGTATTCACGGTGATCCTTCTGATTCTCTTTACGGTATCTGTGGCAGCAGTGTTTATCGCTACCTTTACCCTGATGCTGGTCCGGTTTTACAGAAACCTTTTAGGAGATGAGGGCTATTTAATGTTTTCTCTCCCCACATCTACCGGCCGGCATATTGCGAGCAAGGTTATCTGTCCCTTGATATGGATCTGCTGCAGCCTGGGAGTCGGCCTTCTTTGCGGTTTTATCATGGAACGGCTTTTGGGGATCGGCGGCGACCAGTTTTATGAGCAGGTGAAACTGATCTGGAATATGCTGATGGGCAGATATGGTTCGGCTGGCAGTATCCGGATATTGATACTTCTTGTCGTGACAGGAATTCTTTCTATCCTGGAGTCGATTGTAGAAGTCTACGCCGCTATGAGCGTGGGCCACCTGTGGAGCAACCATCGGATTATTGGGAGTGTATTGGCCTACATAGGATTTTCGGCCTGTGAGACAATAATTACGCAGGTCTTTCATCTGGAAAAGGTCCTGGAAAAAATACAGGCTTCCGCTGTTGTGTCCAATTCGGCAGGCATGGAGGTAAACATTACCTGGCTGAACAGTATTGTTCCGAATTCTCTTTGGATCATGGGGATTGCGTTGGTTGAGCTGATTATTTATGGGACGATTACGTGGTATGTGCTGGACCGCCGGCTGAATCTGGTATAACACTTTCCGGGATGGCCCCTGATATCCTGCCGGTTTATCTCCGGTCGGGTCCGGCGTCGGAAGGCGTTCACATTGAAAGATACGGTTCTTTCACCTTGTGACTTGTACGAGGTGAAAGAACCTTTTTTTATGGCAGAGGCAGGAAGACCCCTTCTCTGACCTTATTATATGATTCAGGCGACAAAAGGTCATGTAAAAAAGCTCGCTCTTTTTTACATGACCTTTTGTCGCCCACAGACTCGAGGAAGCAGCCATTTTGCACTATATACACTTGCTTTTACAAATTATCCTGTGCAAAATGAGCGGATTCCGGGTGGCCGTAGAATCGCGAGAGCAGCTCTGCTGTGAAGCGATTCGTAGAATCAGGCTTTTGTTTCCTGAATCATTATATAGTAAACGAATAAAAAGCCTGCGCTCTGATTCGTTTACTGCGCCGGATTTACGCCGCTGCAAGCGGCATGATTCCGCAGTAAATTCGTGCGCATATATAAAAATAAAAAAAGATAAAAAAGTACTTGACAATACTGTATATATGTATATAATAACAGATATACAGCAAGTACACATAAATCAATCTATACAGACAACAGAAGGGAGCCATATGTTTTGAAGATCGTGATTTCCAATCGGTCGGAACAACCGATTTACGCACAGATTGAGCTCCAGATAAAAGAACAGATCCTCTCGGGAGAGCTGGCTGAGGGGGAGACCTTACCGTCCATCCGTAAGCTGGCCAAAGAGATCGGGGTGAGCGTTATCACTACGACACGGGCTTATTCGGATCTGGAGAAAGAAGGTTATATCGCGACGGTCCAGGGGAAGGGGAGTGTGGTTCTCTCCAGAGACAATGACCTGCTGCGGGAACAGTATTACAAGCGCATTGAAGAAGGACTGACCCTGGCTATTGACACAGCGCAAAAGCTGGATATGGAAAAGGGGGAACTGATTACAATGCTGGATACCCTGTGGGAGACAGAAGAATAGGAATACGGAGGTTATGAAATGAACATACTGGAAGTAAAAGACCTGACTGTGAAATATAAAAGTTTTACGCTGCAGAATATCAGTTTTGACTTGCCGGCGGGGTATATCATGGGCTATATCGGAAAGAATGGAGCCGGAAAGACCACCACGCTGAACGCCATCACCCATCTTGTCCATGCCCACGGCGGGGAAGTAAAAGTAGAAGGCCTGGATTTCAAGGCAGATCCCATAGCCTACCGGGAGAAGATCGGCTATGTGGGAGACGCTTCCTACTTTCCGGGCGAGTTAAGATTAGCGGATGTCCGCTCCATTCTGAAGAACTTTTATCCAAGCTTTGACGCGCAGAAATTTGACGAAATGGCAAGACAATGGAAGCTGCCGGAAAAATACAGCATCAAAGAATTCTCCAGAGGCGAAAAGGTCAGGCTGATGTTTGCTTCTGTCCTGTCCAGAAAGACCAGCCTCCTGATTTTAGACGAGGCAACGAACGGGCTGGATCCTATCATGCGCAGGGAAATCCTGAATCTTCTTCAGGAGTATATCCAGGACGGGACGAAAAGCATTTTGTTCTCGACACATATCATGGAGGACCTGCAGGACATTGCGGATTACATCTTCTGCATTGATGAAGGGAAAAAGGTGTTTCTGGATACAAAGGATGCGCTGCTCGACAGATATCTGCTTGTCGGAGGAGATGTAAAGCTTCTGGATGAAGAAACAAATGAGAAGCTGATCGGAGTGGAAAAGCATGAATTCGGCTTCAGCGCCTTGTTTGATAAAGAGAGCGGCGAGACATTGCCGGAAAACCTTACGTCACAGATGCCTTCCATCGACCAGATTGTTGTTCACCTGCTGAAATAAAAAACTTACGGATAAAGAGCAGCTCTGCTGCAAAGCAATCCGTAGAATCCGGCTTTTGCCGCTGCAATCATTATATTATCAAAAAACGGAGGTAACGAGATGCGTACATTCAAATTTGCGAAAATAGATCTGATGCGGGTAAAGAAAATGAAGCTGTGGATCCTTGCGCTTTTTCCTGTGATCTCAGTCATTCTGACGATGAACAATAACTCCACGCCATATTTTGGCTTGTTTTACTGCGTTTTTGGCGGGATGATTCTGGGCACCCTTCCCTTTAATCTGGAAACACGGGAGGAAGCGGGATTTGTGCGGATGCTTCCTTCAAAACCGGGTGATCAGGTACTGGGGCATTTCATTTTTGGTTTTTGTACCGTATTCGTGTGCATACTTTTAGGGGTTGGTTCTCTTGCAGCTGCAAGGCTGCTGGATCATTCGTTTTCCAGACAACTGTTATCGGGTAGGGAACTGATTGGCGCGAGCTGCCTTACCTTTGCTCTCTGCCTGGTCTGTCTGGCGGCCGGAGATCTCATTTTTACGGTTACGAGATTCGAGACTGTCAAAGGAATGACAATTGTCCGGATTATTCCTCCCTTCTTATTCCTTTTTGGGGCTAATTTTCTGCTGGAAACAGATCAAGGGCTGCTGCGTACCATACTGGAGCTGCTGCTTTGGGGGAACGGACTCGCTGCCCTGGCGGTGAGCATTGTACTCTTCTGCATTGTCGCTGTCATAGCCGCCAGGATTTCTGCCGCAAAATGGGAAGGATAACATAAAAGTACCTGTCAGGGAAAAAGCGACATAGGTGAGCCGGGAGATGCGTCTCCCGGCTCATCGTTTTGCCCAATGTATTCGTTCTTTCTCTTGAAATTTTTCCCTATTATAACTATAATATAACACGAAACCGCCAATGATGTCACAGTTTTGACAGGAGGGGAAGAAAATTGAGTACCTTTTTGCAAGCATGCGTGAACGGGCTTCTGATGGGAGGCTTCTATTCACTCATGGGGATGGGGCAGAATGTCATCTTCGGCGTCATGAAGATTGTTAATTTCTGCCATGGCGAGATGCTGATGGTGGGGATGTACCTGACCTGGCTTCTGCATCAGACCTTCGGGCTGGATCCGTACCTTTGCGTACCGATCGTTGCCGTGATTATGTTCTGCCTTGGCGCTGTGATTCAGCACACGCTGATCACCCCGGCTCTGGGGACCAAGAGTTTTACGAACCTGTTGTTCCTTACCGTGGGACTTGGACTTCTCCTCTCCAACGGCGCGCTGGTGCTGTTTGGATCGGAGTATCGGACCATTCCTACCAGCTACTCGATGACCTACATCAATTTAGGTCCGGTCACCATGGCCCTGCCGAGGCTGATCAGCTTTGGAGTCCTTTTGGTTGTGTCGATCGCATTGTTCGTATTCCTGAAATATACCACGATCGGCAAGCAGATTCGCGCGGTCTCTCAAAACCCCATCGGGGCGGAGGTTGTGGGCATTAACACGAAGCGTATTTACGTCCTGACCTATGGTCTGGGCGTTGCCCTTGCCGGCGTGGCCGGCGCGCTGCTCACAGGCTTTTATACGATTTTCCCGACAGCCGGCGCAAGCTTTGGCTTCCGGGCTTTGATTGTCGTTGTGGTAGGCGGCCTGGGATCTATCCCCGGCGCATTTTTTGCCGGAATCTTTCTCGGCCTTCTGGAAACTATGGTAGCTTTGTTTATCAGCCCCTCGTACAGTGACCTGATCGTGTTTGTAACCTTTATCGTGATCCTGGTTGTGCGTCAGCTGATTGTACTTCGGAGGAAATGAGAATGGACGAAAAAAAGAAAGCGGTACGTGCGTACCACCGGAATGTCGGAATCGTCGTCGGACTCATTCTTCTGATATTCCTTCTTATCCCTGAATTTGTGACCTCGCCGTATATCCTGAATATCTTTGTCCTGGTCTTCTATATCTCCACGCTTTCCATGGCCTGGAATCTTCTGGGAGGCATGACAGGGCAGAATTCCCTGGGACATGCGGCTTATATGGGCTTAGGCGCATACGCGAGCTGCCTGTTGATTACAAAGGCCGGGGCAAATCCCTGGCTGGCCGCCATTTTCGGAATGGTGGTGGTTGGGCTGGTGGCAGGCGTGATTTTCTATCCCTGCTTTATTTTGCGTGGACCTTATTTCACACTGGTATCCATCGCCTTTGGCGAAGCGCTGCGGCAATTCATCATCAACTCCAGCTTTTTCGGAAGGGCCAGCGGCATCGGACTTCCTTTCGGGAAGGATTCCTGGGCAAATTTCCGCTTTGGCAGCAAGGTTCCATATTATTACGTGGGGCTTGCGATGGTGATCCTGGTCTACCTCCTCATGAAGAAAATCGAGCGTTCCCGTATGGGATACGCGCTGCGCACGATCCGTGAGGACGAAGACGCGGCGGCGGCCATGGGCATCAATCCCACCCGCTACAAGATTATGGCGGTTGTGGTATCTGCCATGGTGGCAGCCCTGGTCGGCTTTTACTATGCCTGCTATATCCGCTACATCGACCCGGAGCTGATGATTCAGGCGAAATCCACGGAATCCGTACTTCCGGCAGTAGTCGGCGGAGCGGCTTATGTGGAAGGCCCCCTGGTGGGCGGCCTGCTGATGATTCCGTTGTCCGAGTTCCTCAGAGCGAAATACAGCGCTTTGCTTCCGGGCATCAATATGCTTCTCTATGCGGTGGTGCTGCTGGTGGTGATCCGTTTCCGTCCGGCAGGTATTCTTGGCTGGTATATGCACAGCAGGGTAAAGGATTTTATTGACACAAAGATTTTGAGGAAACCTCCGATTGAGATTATCGAAGAGGTGGAATTTGCCGCTTCCAAAAGCAGAAAGGAGGCCTAGCGATGGCTGATACGCCTATCATTGAAGTTCAGCATATCACCAAGAGGTTTAAAGGCCTCACGGCCGTCAAGGATGTCTCCTTCTCCATACGTGAGGGAGCCATTACCGGCATGATCGGACCCAACGGAGCGGGAAAGTCCACGACCTTCAATATGATCTGCGGGTATTATCCGCCTACGGAAGGAAAGATCTTTTTCAGGGGGCAGGATATTACCAACAAGAAGGCTTATGAATATACCAGGATGAAGATCGCCCGCACCTTCCAGATCATGAAGCCATTGAAGAACTTAAGCGTTCTGGAAAATGTCGCGGCGTCAACCTACTTTGGGCACGATCCGGCGAAAAATGAAAGGGATGCCAGGGAACGGGCCATGGAGCTTCTGGATTTTACCGGGCTTTTTGAGAAACGTCATGTCCTTGCAAAGGATATGGGCACCCCGGACCAGAAACGGCTGGAGATGGCCAGGGCTTTGGCAACCAGACCGGAGCTTCTTTTCCTCGATGAAAATATGGCCGGTCTGAACCCGGCTGAGACAGAGGAAGCCATTAAACTGATCCGCCGGATTAACGAATCCGGCGTGACGATCTTTTTGATCGAGCACATCATGCAGGCGGTTGTGAGCCTGTGCGAGGAGGTCATCGTTCTTCATCATGGGGAAAAGATCGCGGAGGGAACTCCCGGGCAGGTCATGAATGATCCCTATGTCATGGAGGTTTATCTTGGAAAGAAGGAGGGAGCCCATGCTTAAGGTTAAAGGATTGCAGGCCGGCTATGGCGCTGTGAATATTCTCTGGGATATCTCCTTCGAGGTCGGAGACGGGGAAATCGTCGCGATCCTTGGCTCTAACGGCGCAGGCAAGACCACGATGGTCCGGACGATCACAGGTATTCTGAAGGCTGCCCAGGGCTCCGTGGAGTTTAACGGGGAGGAGCTTGCCAGGAAAAATGCCAGATTTGTGCTGGACCACGGAATTGTGCAGGTACCGGAGGGACGTCAGCTTTTTACCGAGATGACGGTTCTGGAAAATCTGGAGATGGGGGCTTTTAATAAAGAGACCAAGGCGCATTTTAAGGAAAATTTAGAGAAGGCGTATGGCTGGTTCCCGAGATTAAAGGAGAGGGCAAAGCAGGCGGCGGGTACGCTCTCCGGCGGTGAGCAGCAGATGGTGGCGGTAGCCCGGGCTCTGATCGGCATGCCGAAGCTTCTGATTCTGGATGAGCCGTCCCTGGGCCTTGCTCCGAACATTGTGGATGATATCCTGGATGTGGCGAAGACCATGGCGAAGCAGGATGGATTGTCCGTGCTGCTGGTGGAGCAGGATATCACGAAGGCACTGGCCTGCGCTGACAGAGGCTATGTCATTGAGAACGGACGCATTGCCCTGGAAGGGACATCGGCTGAGCTGCAGGCAAATGAACATGTGAAGAAAGCGTATCTTGGGATCTGAGGATCGCTTCGCAGAATCACAGCAAAAAGCATGTTAAACGCTGCTGGCAGTTCGGCGGTTAACATAGATATCACTATTAACTCTCATATATGTATCCTGAAGGAGGAACAAAATCCTATGAAGCATGCATTCATGAAGAAAGTCATCTCCGTAGTCGGAGCATTGGCTATGGTCATCACTCTTGCAGGCAGCCTTGGCGCAAAGAATGCCGCTGCCGAAGAAGCAGATCCGATCCGTATCGGCACGATCTACGCCATGTCCGGCGGCAACGCGGCAATCGGCGAGAACATCCTTCGAGGAATTGATTTCGCTGTGGAAGAGATCAACGCGCAGGGCGGCGTCAATGGCCGTATGCTCGAGGTCGTCCGCGGCGACCACGCCGGCGATCCCGCACAGGGCAAGTCTGAGGCAGAGCGTCTGATCACCCAGGAGCATGTCGATGTGATGATGGGCTGCCATATGTCTACGGTAACAGAGGTTGTGGCTCAGGTCTGCACACAGTACAGCGTGCCGTTTATTACCGCGATCTCTACCCTTGACCGTCTTTCCGACGAGGATCATGAGGCAATGGACTTCTTCTTCCGTCTTTGCCCGCTGAACTCTGTTTATGTGGAAGACATGCTGAAATATCTCAAGGATGCCGGCGAGCAGGTTGGCGAAGAGATTAAGACGATCGCTATTTTCACGGACCGTGCGGCTATCGGCCAGGAGCTGATCCGCTGCGTGGAGCTTTACAAGGATGAGTATGGCTTTGACCTTGTGGACACGATCGACTATTCCAGCAACGCTACAGATCTGAGCGCACAGGTTCTGGCACTGAAGAAGGCTGATCCGGACGCTATCCTCTGCGACTCCTATATCGGCGACGCGACTTTGTTTGTGCAGACCCTGAAGGCGCAGAATTATATCCCGAAGATGATTGTCGCGAAAGCGAACGGCTTTACGGATCCGGCATTTCTGACCAACCTCGGTGCGGCCGCCAATGGCGTGGCTTCCGTCGTTGAGTTCAATCCTGACCTGATCAATGGCGAAGAGATCAATGCGGAATTCTCCGAGAAATATGGCGTCAACATGAACGGCCATTCCGCAGAGTCTTACACGGTTGTATGGATTTTCAAGACCGCGATCGAGGCGGCAGGCTCCACAGATGGTGAAGCTGTCCGCGACGCCATCGCAGCGCTGGACATCCAGGGCGAATTCCCCGGCGGACGCAAGATTATCCTTCCGTATGACAGGATCAAGTTTGAGAACTATGATCTTGCAGGCGCTCCGCACTTCAGAGACAATACTTCCGCTTCTGTAGCTATCGCCCAGGTTCAGGACGGCGAATGGAAGACGGTATGGCCTTTCGATTTCACAGAGACCCCGATCCTTTATCCGGCTCCGCTGCAGTAAGAAAGACTGATTCCGTCATCAACTGATCCGACAGCTGACGTATTGCCGTCTGACGGACAGAAATATGTTTGCGTAACTGCCAGACAGCCGCCCTTCGAAAGAAAGGCGGTTGTTTTTATGCCGGAGCAGGCGAGAGGAAGAGATCAGCTGACCTGCCTGAAGGAAGCTGAGGATTATGACAAGCTTATGAGTATGATGCTTCAGAATTTACAGATTTTACAGGCTTTGACAATGGAGCCTTTTTCCCCTATAATAACTCCATTGCCGTAAAATGATGAAATCTGAGAATGGACCGGTATCTATACAGGAGACTGATTTTGTCTTCGGCAGCCCGACTGCCGAAGCAGCAATCTCGTCATCCGAAGCATAGAGTCAGCCTGCAGAACTGCGTTTTGGGAGGAAAGGGATTTTGGCGAAGAAATATAAAATACAGAAGATTAATGGCGTGAAGGTGACGGTCAGGTTAAAAAAGGAGCATGACAGACCGAAAATGCCGCCGCCGACCATTACGCATAAGAACGAGAGCGATTTCAGCAGGAAAGAAGTGAAGCGTCAGACAAGGAAAATGATTCATGATTATCAGGAATCATAACGGTATCGGAGGCAGATGACAGGAGAATGGTTTTGCAGCTCCAACAGCCCAACCGGCGAAGCGGCAAAACCGTCCTGAGAAGACGTTGAATCAACGGACAGAACTTCGTTGTGAGGGGAGGATAAATCCGATGGAAAGCAGGGAACGCCTGGGAAGCAGGCTGGGTTTTATTATGTTGTCCGCGGGATGTGCGATCGGCTGCGGCAATGTGTGGAAATTTCCGTGGATGTGCGGACAATGCGGCGGAGGCGGATTTGTTTTAGTCTATATTCTGTGCCTGCTTTTGCTTGGGCTGCCGGCGCTCGTGATGGAATTTTCCGTGGGCAGGGCTTCGCAGGCCAGTTCGATCAGAATGTATAGAAAGCTGGCCGGGTCCGGAAGCAGATGGGGCGTGTTCGGATATATTTCCCTGATCGGAAATATCGCGCTGATGGCGTTTTACAGTGTCGTCGCAGGCTGGATTCTGTATTATTTTTACCGGTTTGCCATCGGGCGGATCGAGACCCTGGGATTTGAACCGATGATCGGGAATCCCAAAGTGAATGTGATCTTTCTGTTCATAGTGGTTGCGGGAGCTTTTCTGATTTTAAGCTTTCACCTGCAAAACGGACTGGAGCGGGTGACAAAGGTGATGATGGTGACCCTGCTGTTCCTGCTTTTGATCCTTGCCGTTCACAGTCTGACGCTTTCGGGAGCGAAGGAAGGGCTTTCCTTTTATCTCCTGCCGGACTTTGGCAAGATCAACGGGACGGTGATCGTTGGGGCAATGAACCAGGCGTTTTTTACCTTATCTGTCGGTATGGGAGGGATGGCTATTTTCGGAAGCTATATTGAGAAAGACCATACGCTCATGGGAGAGGCGGTTCATGTGATTGCCCTGGATACCTTTGTGGCTGTGATTGCGGGTCTGATTATTTTTCCGGCATGCTTTTCCTATGGACTGGAGGTCGGAGCGGGACCGAGCCTTCTGTTTGATACCATGTCAACGGTGTTTGGGCATATGTCCGGCGGACGCTGGTGGGGGATGATGTTTTTCTTATTCATGGTTTTCGCCGCTATGTCCACGGTTCTCGGGGTCTGTGAAAATATACTTGCCATGGTGCGTGAACTGACCGGATGGAGCCGCCCGAAGGGCAGCCTGGTATGCGGCACGGTGGTATTTCTGCTGGGACTGACGACGGCGCTGGGATACAGCGTCTTCCATTTCCGTCCCTTTGCGGAGGGGACGGCCTGGCTGGACTTCTGGGATTTCATCGTTTCCAATAATATTCTTCCTTTGGGATCGCTGATTCTGGCTTTGTTCTGCTGCAATTCTTTCGGCTGGGGCTGGGAGAATTTCATCGCGGAGGCCAATGCCGGCAAAGGACTGCGCGTCAGAAAATGGATGAAGCCCCTGTTTCGGTATTTTGTGCCGGTTACGATTCTGTTCATATATATTTATGATCTGATTACTTTTAAATGGAGATAAGAATCCGGGGAGTATTTCCAGATTTAGAAGCTGCGCAAAAATAATCTAAACAGATGGTGCAGAATAAATTCGTCCAGGCAAGGCGGAGGAAGGAGCTGCAGCATGAGAAAAATATATCTTGTACGGCATGCCAGGCCGGATACCGGGCCGGACGGGCGGCTTGTGTGCCTGGGAAGAACGGATGTACCTTTGTCCGGAGAAGGGATCATGCAGGCACGACAGCTGGCGGCTTTCTTTAAGGACAAGAAGCCGGCGGCTGTTTATACGAGCACGCTTTTGCGATGTAAACAGACGGCGGAGATTCTGGTGGAGGGACTGCGGCATACACAGCCGGCTGTCCGGCCGGTAGAGGATTTTTGCGAGGTAGACTCCGGGCTTTGGGACGGGATGGAATTTGAACGGATCCGGGAAGAATATCCGGAGGAATATGAGGCACGTTCGAAGGCGCCGGGCAGATTTGTGATTCCCGGAGGCGAATCTTTGGAGATGGCCGGGGAGCGGTTTATGTCCGCTTTTATGCGTATGAATCATCGCGGGAATCCGGATATTCCGTTTGATGATCCTGCCCTTTTTCCGCCGGAGGGAGATATCCTGATTGTCGCCCATTCCGGAGTGCTGCAGGCTTTTTTGTGCCTGCTGACAGGAAAAGACATAGACAGTTTCTGGGATTATTATCTTCCCTATGCCAGCGTGACGGTTCTGACACAGGATAAACCCGGAGAGATGCCTTCACTGGAAAGCTTCGGGGTGATTCCATAGTATGCTCCGATCCGGGGCTTCCATGGAACTTTTTCCCTATATATTTTTATATCGGGGCGCGTCCTGAAAAATCGCAGCCCCACTGCAGGATTTCCTGCAGTGGGGCTGCGATTTTTTTACAGTATCAGGATGACGCCTGTTTTTTACATATCCGATCGCGTTTGATACGGCAGGACATAAAAAACCTCCTATAAGCATAAGGAGGGGAGCTTCGCCGTAAAAAACATAAACGTCCGCTTCCCTGCGCCGGTATTATCCGGATCAGGTAATAAGGGATGTCCCGCTAAGGATAATGCAAATGAGTCGGAATGTCACTCCCTGTCTGGTTTATTTTTCACTTTTCGGGATAAATCCGGATCTTTTTCCAATGCGTTCAACGCTTCTCCGATTCTGTCCCGGCATATGGGGCAGATCTGCAAATGCCTGATCACCTGTTCTTCAAATCTGCTGAAAACCTCATCATATTCCAGCTTCTCAGCAATTCTGGTAATTTCATCGGAACTTAAATGAGCCACGTTTCTTATTTCCTTTCTGCCGGATCCGCTTTATGATTCTGTATTATTCCCCGTTCGGCGGAAGTGATGCCACCCGTACCCCGCTCATTGTGAACAGAAAGATTGCGGGCTCCCTTTTATATGACCTTTTGCCGCCTGTATCATAGTATACCCATTATATAGGGTATGGTCAGAATAATGTAATCTCAATATAATGGGGTGGTAAACCGGTTTCGAAACCTAATTACCGGAATTACCGGAAATACGGATCTGACGATATCGTCGTGTGTTTATGAAGGAGAGGATCGCATCATGTTTAACTACGACCCGTTATGGAACACGATGAAAGAGCAGGGAATAACGACCTATGCCCTGCAGACATTTTTTGGTTTTTCAAGAGGAACGACAGACGCGCTCAAGCACAATCGGAATGTGACTTTGCAGACCATTGATGATCTGGGGCAGGTATTGGGAGTTTCAATAGACAAGATTGTTGAGATTCAGAAGGCTCCGGATACGGAGGAAATGCTTCAGAGGCGGCAGGCTTATCTGAAGTCCTGGGAACGGAAAACCAGGAAAAAAATGAAAACGGACGAGGAAGAAGAGAAAGCATGATAAGGAGCACAGGTTTGGCGAATATACACAAACCTGTGCTTATTTTATTCGGAAAATTTAGCGATTATACAGCAAAAAATCAAATCTGCCACATTTCGACAAGATCTGTCATAGACATGGCTGATACCCCGGTGTATATTCAGGTTATTCTATGTAGAGGCATTTCTTCCTGATCACAAGTCTTTTGATCTGCTGATTTCCACTGTGATTTGTTTTTTCGATTTTGTTTCCGCCAGTCCAATTGACAAAGCAGCAAAATCATCATCCGAAGACATTCAGTCAATGTAAAAATTCCGTTTTGGAAGGAGGTAAATATTATTTTGAAGCGTCAGACAGAAAACAAGGAAAAGAAAAAAAGAGAGGGGAGCATTACTCCCGGATTTACTTCTTTGTTCGGGCATAAGGCACCTCCTGCAGGGCCGCAGGAGGATAACAAAACCTCAGGGACAGGAAACCGGTCTGACCGGATCAGGCAATCGGATGGGAGGGAAAAAACTCCCGGTGAATCCTATAAAAGGAATGGAGATGAACCCCGCAGATATGATGTGTATGTCTTTACCGCCGGGGAGTGGGCGGAAGTCCTGGGAAAGTGTCTCGCTGCCTGTGCTTTGCTGGACTATCTGTTTTACAGGTCTTTGTATATGATGCTGATTGTAATCCCGGCAGCTGTTTTATATGTACGGCATGAGAGAATGAGCCGTATGATAAGAAGGAAACGGCTGATCAATGAACATTTCCGTGATGCGCTGGTCGCCTTGAATATCGCGGTTCAGGCAGGGTATTCCGTGGAAAACGCTCTTTGCGCCTGTACGAGGGATCTGGAGAAGCTGTATCCTTCCGGAACCGATATTCTCGAGGAGTTTCATTATATGGAAAACCAGCTGTATCTGAGCGTGCCCATCGAAGATCTGTTTATGGATCTGGGAAACAGGACAGGAGCGGAGGATATCGAAAACTTCGCCGCCGTGTTTTACACCGCAAAACGTACCGGAGGCGATATGAGTCTGATTCTTCAAAAGGTGGGAAGAATGCTGGGAGACAAAATTGAGGTGAAAAAGGAAATTGCGGCGACGGTCAGCGCCAAGAAGTACGAGCAGTCGATCATGAGCATGATGCCGATCGGAATCATCCTGTACTTAAAGCTGACCTCGCCGGGATTTCTGGATGTGCTGTACGGCAATGCCCTGGGCGTCGGCGTCATGAGCGCCTGTCTGGGGGTGTACGCTCTTTCCTGGTGGCTGGGAAGACGGATCGTGGATATTGAAGTCTGATTGCTGAGGAACCGTTGAAAAAAAGTATGTTCACTGATTTATTGCGGAATGATGCTGCCTGTGCGGCGTAAATAATCAGGAAAGTTTGAAAGAAGGTGGATTGACAGATGATGCTGCATATCATGATTTTTCTATTGACGGCGGCAGCTTTTCTGGGCTTTCAGACCGGGGTGCTGCCCGGGAAAGAATATTTTGATGAGAAAACCAGGAAACTGTTTTTGTTTGTGGCAGTTGCTGGAAACGCCCTGGGAATGATCGTAACCCTGCAGTCCGCGGATACGTCTCTTCCGGAGGATTTCCGGATGGTGCGGGAGGACGACGCCTACGATGAAACCTTTATGCTTTCCATAGACGGCGGAGAACCGGTTAAAGTGACGGTCGACGTGCCGCAGCTGGAAAAAGAGGAGACCGGGACGCCTTACGAACCGAGTGAAGAAGAACAGGATAGAATGGCGTTTGACCAGATGATGACGGAATTTAACCTGTCGATGGAGGACGGAGAGTATTATTATCTGCCGCCGGAATGGGAAGGAAAGACATATCGCTGGACCAGGCCGGCAGATCATTCCGGAGAATTTCTGGCGGGAATGTTTCTGATCGCTGCCGCGGCGGTGCTGCTTCTAAAGGGAAGGGAACAGGCCGGGGCAGAGCAGAAGAGAAGGGAACAGCTTCTGTATGAATATCCCGAGCTGATTATGAAATTTACTTTGCTTGTTCAGGCGGGGATGAATGTAAGAAATGCTTTTTATAAGATGGCAGGAGATTATCAGAAAAAGAAGGAAGAAAGGATCAGCATTGCTTATGAAGAAGTGATGACAACCTGCTATGAGATGGATGGAGGTATGTCGGAAGCAGAAGCATATTACCGGTTCGGGGAGCGGTGCGGGCAGGTCAGATATAAGACGCTTGCCACTTTGCTGGTTCAGAATCTGCAGAAAGGGAGCCGGCAGCTGAGCGAGCTTCTGGAGAAGGAATCCATCGAAGCCTGGGATGAGAGAAAAAGAAAGGCGAGGATCCTCGGGGAGGTTGCCTCGACGAAGCTGCTTCTTCCCATGATTATGATGATGGCAGTGGTGATGGCCATCGTTATGGTTCCCGCATTTATGGGATTTTATGGGGCATAAAAAGGAAAAACGATTTCTTGACAGTTACCAGGCAAGTGCTAGAATAAAGAAAGAATATACTCAAATAAACGGGCATAATACAGGAAGCTGATTTTGCCTTCGGCAGCCCCGGCTGCCGGAGCCGCAAAATCGTCAGCCGAAGACATGGGGTCAACCTGCAAAGCTTCGTTTCAGGAGGAAAGTGGGAATATGCATCAGGATTTATACGAGACAAAGAAAAATAATGCCGGTCGCTCAGACATGCCGGGAATTTGTGAACCTGCGGCTGCATATGCGCGGAAAACCCAGGAGAGAATCTATACAATAGAGGATATCTATGCGCTGCCGGAGGGAGTCAGGGCGGAGCTGATTGACGGAAAAATCTATTATATGGCGGCTCCCTCCCGTACGCATCAAAGGATTAACGGGGAACTGTTTTTCCAGGTGGCGCATTATCTGAAATCACACGGAAGCAAGTGTGAAGTCTATATCCCACCCTTTGCGGTCTATCCTTTCGACGATGACAAGGTTTATCTCGAACCGGATCTGATTGTGGTCTGCGATACCGGGAAGCTGGATGAAAAAGGATGTCATGGCGCGCCGGACTGGGTGGTGGAAATCCTGTCGCCTTCGTCGCGGGGCAGGGATGATGTGATTAAGCTGAATAAATATTACCTTGCCGGCGTGCGGGAATACTGGCTTATTTACCCGGAACAGAAAAACATCGCGGTCTTCATATTTGACCGGGAGAGAGAGGATACGGGTCTGCACCTGTATTCTTTTGAGGATGTGATTCCCTGCTCGCTTGCGCCGGATTTAAAGATTTCGCTGAAAGAACCGGCTGCGTCAGCTGACTCCGGCGCAGCAGCTGAATAAGCAGGAGACAGCTTTTGCCGCTGCATTACTCTGCGGCCTCATGATGCTTTCGTTTGTTTTCGTACATACTCTTATCCATTGCTGTCAGGAAACTGTCGGCGTCGTGGGTGCCGGGAAGAAAGCAGCTGTGCCCCATGGACAGGGACAAATGATAGGGCCGTTTCTTTTGCGCGTTAAAATCATCGAGGGAAGCCTGGATCCGGTTCTCGACGGCAAGGATTTCCTCCTCTTCAGACGCGTCAAAAAGCAGGATAAACTCATCCCCGGCATAGCGGAAAGCAAGGCTTTTTTCCGGAAGGCAGGCCTGCAGCAGGTCTGCGACGTCACAGAGAGCATTGTCTCCGCTGGTATGGCCATAGGTATCGTTGATGATTTTGAAGAAATCCAGATCAATCATGATGCCGCCATGACGGCCTGCACGATTCCAGCCGGTGGATTTCAGGACATAGTTCAGGTAATTGCGATTATAAAGTCCGGTCAGGGGATCCCGATAGACCAGTTCGTTCTGAAGGCTCATAAAAAGAACCGCAAGTCCTATGGACACAGAGCACCAGGCCACAGAGATGCCATAAACCAGAGTCTGGACGCCCATGCCCAGGAAAAACGGGGTTAAAAAAGACCAGACCGGGAAAAACCGAAGGTCACCGAATTCTTTTCTGGCTTTGTAAACAGTTATAATGCTGATGACAGAATATATGATCGGCAATGCGAACATAATATAGCCATATGGCTCCCTGTGATACGTATTCTGTGCGTCAAAGGAGAAAAAGTAATTTCCCCAGACGTTCCCTAAAGTGGCGAGCCAGCCGATGACACCGACAGCGATGGCCGGGGCATAAACCCTGCGAAGCCGCCTGGTGTTCTGATACAGCTTGTGATCCACAAAAAGGCACCAGATCAGGGAGATGGAGCTGCTGCCCAGATAAAGCCAGGTATTTGTCACACGGCTGATCAGGAAAGCACCCGGAAAGACCCTGCCGTCGATCAGAAAGGTGATGGGTTCGACAATACAGGAGGAACCCGATATAAACAGCATGACGGAAAAGAGGATGTCATCCAGCGATTGCCTTTCACGGACGATGTGGCTGTTGACCCAGGTGATGACAGCCAGAAAAACACCGATGATATTGACGGTGATAGTAGCCTGAAGGTTCATAACAGTACCTTTCTTGCGTTAATCCTCTCCGACCAGGTGAACCAGGCGGTAGGCATGCCCGGTTGCCGGGAGATATTTGTCAATCACGTCTTTTGTTTTCAGCCTGAGACTGGAGGTACAGACGCAGGGGTGGCAGCCCAGATATTCGTCTTTGAGGACATCCTCATCGATCAGAAGCTGAATGTCATGGTTTTTGTCATTCATGAGTCCCATGATGCTCACGGCGCCCGGCTCGATGTCCAGGTATCTGAGCATGGCATCCGGATCGGCAAAGGAGAGACGGGCAGATCCGATCTGACTCGAAAGCTCCTTGGTTTTGAATTTTTTATCCCCGGGCATCATCAGAAGATAAAAACTTGTTTTCTGACGGTTGCACAAAAACAGGTTTTTGCAGATGAGTACGCCAAGTACCGCGTCGATTTCGTTGCAGGCTTCCATGTTGTTGGCCGGCTCGTGGTCTGTCCGCAGGTACGGGATCTTCAGGCTGTCAAGAAAATCATAGGTTCGTATTTCCCTGGGAAGCCTGCCTTCGGTGCTTTCCGGTCTGCCTTGATATAATTCCATATGAAAAACTCCTTTCAAAACGAAGTTTTGTACTTTGACTCAATGGTCACGGATGCCTATTTTGCAGCCACGCCTGCAAAAAACGCAGCCGTGGGCAAAATATGTCTCCTCCCAAAATGAAGTTTCAATGTCTTCGGATGACGATTTTGTCGATGCAATCATAGCATAAAAAGGAAAGCACTTCAATTGACAAAAAAATATGAGCATGATAATATTTTAACCGGAAGCAAAGGCTCATTCAGCTTTGCGGGAATCCAACTGTTATTCACGTTATGCTTGGGAGGGCATCAAAATGAAAAGATTGTTATCATTTGCGCTCGCTATGCTGCTTCTGACCCATGGGGCTGTCACGACGTCCGCGATGGAGGCAGACAACGAGGATATTGAAGGAAAGATCGTGATCTATACCTCGATGTATCAGTTTGCGATTGATATGATGACAGAGGCTTTGAAGGAAGAGTTTCCAAATCTTGAGGTAGAGTTTTTCTATGGCGGGACAGGTTCTCTGCAGACGAAGCTGGCGGGGGAGATGGGGGATGACTTAAACGGCGTCCTCAGCTGTGATATGCTGCTGGTTGCGGAGCCGGCTTATTCCCTGGAGCTGAAGGAGTATGGTTATCTGGAGCAGATGGAAATCGAGAATCCGGATGAATTGCTTCGTTTTGAGTATGATGAGGAAGGATACTGGTATCCGGCCCGTACCTTAAATATGGTTCTTGCTTACAATCCGGAGCTGTACGGCGAGGATGAGGTACCGCATACGTTTAAGGAGTTTGCTGAGGATGAGAGCATGAAGGGTCTGATTTCCATGAGCGACCCGCTTACCTCCGGCACAGCGATGGCTGCGATTGTCGCGCTTTCTGATAAGTATGGATATGAGTATTTTGACGCCCTCGGGAAGAACCAGGTCATGATCGAGTCCGGCTCCACGGCTCTGGCAAAGCTTCAGACAGGGGAATGCAAGGAGATCATGATTCTTGAAGAGTCTGTGCTGCGCGCCCGCAAGGAGGATGGCTCCAAGATCGAGGTCATTTATCCGGATGACGGCGTAATCCTGATTCCCAGCACAGTGATGACTATCGCCGAGGACAAGAGCGCAAACGCGAATCTTGAGGCTTGCGAGGCCGTTACGAAATGGTTCCTCAGCGAAGCCGGCCAGAAGTATATCCTGGCGGGATATATGCACAGCGTTCTTGCCGGCATGAAGGAAGTTCCTTATGATTCCATCGATACGGATGAACTGATCTCCAAAGATATCGGAGTCGACTGGGAGCGGTGCTATCATGACCGTGAAGAGATCCGTACCAGATTCCAGGAAGCGGTCACCATCTCTGAATAATCATTTATGGAAGCCGGAACTCGGATGAGATGAGATTCTAACGACAAGGGGATGGTTTTCCTGTCAGCGCACTGACAGGTTGACCATTCCCTTATCTTTTTTCCGGTAAGGATAGAAAAAATACACTGTGAGGTGAACGTATGAATCAGGCAAGGCCGCAGGTGAACCGCGGCAAAATCGTTATTCTTATCTTCCTTGGAGTTTTTCTTGCTTTTTCGGTCTTCCTGACAGCCTTTGGAGTGAATGGGATCCGCACGGCTGGAAGCTCCTCTTTTTCTACGGATGATGCCTTCAGTCAGGCGCTTGCTCTTGGAAAAGAAGCGGACGCATTGTATAAAAATGTGATTGCGCCGGCTTTGTCCCGGGCAGATGAGGCGGTGCAGGCGGGCTGCGCTGATACGGCGAGAACGCTGCTGGCAGATGAATGGGGCTGTGAGATTGCCGGGCTGGAGGAATATTCAGATCCGCAAATCTGGAAGCTGCTTTCCATGACCTATTCTTATTCCAGAAAGAAAATATCGAGTTCCCAGAGAAAATCCCTGGCCGCGGTTAAAAACCGGGAGGAAGCCGAGGATCATATGCTTAAGCTTCTGGCGTCGAAAGAAGAGGTGGATACAGACCCGGTGCTCTCTGAGATTCCCGCCCTGACCGGGGCGGATACGGCCATGCTGATGCAGGCGTTTCTGGCTTTTTCCAACGAAAACGCCACGGTCTTGAACAAGGATACCTCTCTTGCCTTTACCCGCGCAGTTGGGAAGGGTGAAGGCGCGGTCGAGGTGATGAGTCAGGTGGTGACGGGGGAGATTTCCCCGGTCAGCGCATGGGTCATCCGCCATGGACGCACGGTAGTGCTTTTTGGACTTTTGCTGCTTCTGGACACGCTGCTGCTCTTTTTCCTGCTGAAGGCGGACCGGAGCTGGAGGATGGATTTTAAGTGGATCCTGATCCTTGTGATTGTGGATTTTCTGCTTCTCTTTCAGCTGCTGCCTCTCATCTATATGGTCGTGAAAGCGTTTTTCCCGGAGGGAAGCTTTTCCCTGGAGACCTTCCGCCGCCTGTATACCTATAAGATGAACTGGCAGGCTCTGACCAATACGACGATCGCTGCCACCAGCACCATGGCCCTGGGAACATTGATTGCCTTTCCGCTGGCCTGGCTGGTGGGCAGGACAAACATGTACGGCCGGAAATTTTTCCGCTCCTTGTTTGTCCTTACCTATATGGTGCCGCCTTATGTCGGAGCCATGGCCTGGCTGCGGCTGCTGAATAAAAACGTGGGAACCATCAATCTGCTGATACGCCGGCTGTTTCACCTGAACATTTCCCAGGGACCGTTAAATATTTATTCTCTGGGCGGATTGATCTGGGTACTGACAACCTTTTATTTTCCCTATGCGTTTATTACGATTTCCAGATCCATGGAAAAGATGGATCCTTCCCTGGAGGAAGCATCGAGGGTTTCAGGCGCGAGTCCCTTTACGACCGTACTGCGCATCACTTTGCCCATGATGACCCCGTCGCTGATCGCCGGCGCCCTGCTGGTATTTGTCTGTGCCGCGAGCTGTTACGGAATTCCGTCGATTATCGGGGCGCCGGGAAACATACATACGGTTACGACAAGGATTATCGAATACAATGGCCTTGGCGTACAGGGAATCAATGACGCCACAGGACTGGCGGTATTTCTGATCGTTATCGCGATTTTTGTGCTGTATGTTTCCGATTTCGTTGTCGCAAAAAGGCAATATATCACGGTGTCCGGCAAATCGACAAAGCCCAATATTGTGGATTTGCGCAAGTGGCGCTGGCCGCTTACCCTGCTGGTTACGTTGTTTGCCCTGATTGCCGTCGTGATTCCGTTTCTCACGGTTCTGTCCACGTCCTTTAAGACAGATGTGGGAAAGACGCTCTGGACGAAGGGGAATTTTACGCTCACACAGTGGAAAGCTCTCGCGAGAAATGAGACGCTGATGTGCATGAAGAATTCCCTGATTTTCGGAATTATCACGGCGACCATTGGAATCGTGATTTCCTGTACCATGAGCTACCTGCTTCAGAGGACAAAGATCCGGGGGAGAAAGATTCCGGACTTTTTGATCACACTGGGCTCCGGAACCCCGTCCGTTGTTATTGCCCTGGGTCTGATCATGACAATGCGCGGAAAGTTCGGCATAAATATTTACGGGACGGCCTCGATTCTGATCATTGCCTACCTGATCAAATATCTGATGATGGGTATGCGTACGGTGGTTTCGGCGATGTCTCAGATACATGTTTCTCTGGAGGAATGCTCGCAGATTTCCGGCGCAAGCTGGCTGCGGACAATGTTCCGGATTACGGGGCCGTTGATTTTCCCATCGATTGCGGCGGGATGGTTTTTGATCTTTATACCGAGCTTTTATGAGCTTTCGATGACGACCCTTCTGTATTCGACAAATACAAAGACGATCGGCTTCCAGCTGTTCCAGTACTGGACGTTTACCAGCCAGCCCCAGGCGTGCGCGATGGCTGCGGGCATTCTGCTGGTCGTTGTTGTTTTGAACTTTGTGCTGAACCGTTTGACGAAGGGAGAATTCTCGATTTAAAGGAGACTGATTTTTACGACAGCAAATCGTCATCCGAAAATATTGAGTCAAAGTACAAAGCTTCGTTTTGGGAGGAGGCGGCTATGTCCAGCGTTACCATTAAGAATCTGACAAAGAGCTATGAAAATGTCCAGGTGCTCAAAGAATTTAATGAAGTGTTTCAGGACGGTGAATTTGTCACTCTGCTGGGACCCTCCGGCTGTGGGAAAACGACAATACTCAGAATGATTGCGGGTTTTGAGATTCCTACAACCGGTGAGATCTGGATTGATGAAAGGATGGTGTCCGGGCCGAAGACCTTTGTTGCCCCGGAACAAAGAGATATCGGCATGGTTTTCCAGTCATATGCGGTCTGGCCGCACATGACGGTGTTTAACAATGTTGCTTATCCATTGCAGATCAAAAAGACTGCCAAAGCGGAGATTAAGGAGCGGGTTACCCATATCCTGGAGGTGGTGCATCTTTCCCAGTACGCGGACCGGCTGCCGAACCAGCTTTCCGGCGGACAGCAGCAGAGAGTGGCTCTGGCAAGGGCCTTGCTTGCCCGGCCGAAGCTTTTGCTTCTGGATGAACCGTTGTCGAATCTGGACGCAAAGTTAAGGGAAACCATGCGCTTTGAGATTAAAGATATTACAAAATCCCTTGGTATTACCGTAGTTTATGTAACCCATGACCAGACAGAAGCCATGGCGATGAGCGACAGGATCTTTCTGATCAACAACGGCATCGTCCAGCAGTCGGGCTCTCCGGAGGAGATATATAATCACCCGGAGAATCCCTTTGTCGCGGATTTCCTGGGAAAGGTAGAGTTCTTCCGGGGGACGGCGAAGGACGGGAGCGTCCATGTCACAGACTGGGAAGCAGAGCTTTCTTATCCGGAAATGAAACAGACCGGAGCCGTGCAGATTGCCATACGGCCGGAGAACATTCTGCTTGAGGACGGAAAGAACGGGAACGGAGATCAGGCCGGTTCAAACGGCGGTATCCGTGGAAAGATTGAAAGAATGTATTATCTCGGAGACGTTACAGATCTGCGGATCCGGGTAGGCAAGGCAGAGGTCCGGGTGATTGCGGACGGGTACGCTTATCGGAATCACAGGGTCGGTGGAGAGGTAAGTCTGAGTATCCGGGAATTCCTTGTTTTTGGTGGAGGGGACGTGCAGGATCAGCTGAAGATCCGGACCTGAAGCATATTCGGATAAAAATCCCCGGCAATCTGTTTCGCGGGAATATCGTTTATCGTTTTGTCCGTAAATTATACTCGATCACGTAAATGTCTCCCGATACGATTATCATATAACGAGTGAACGTTCGGTGTGTTCAAAATAAAACGGGAGTATAATTGCGTTCATGAGTATATGTCAGGATAAAGATTCCAGGATGTCCCGCAGATAAGCCTGATAGGCTTCGGCGGCGTCTTTGGGCCAGAGGATACGGATTCCCTTTCCGATGCCGGTCAGCCAGCCGAAGAACTGGGGGCTGATCTGGACAGTGACGGTAAAGGAAAACGTCCCATCCTTCTGCGGGATCATCATCACGTCCTGGCCAAAACGGTCAATGACCACGCCGGCCAGTTCCCGGCTGGCCTGAAGCTTCAGCCGGACATCTTTGCCTCCGTACATGCCAAAGGTTTTCCGGGAATAAGCTGCCAGGTCAAAATGATCGAAATGCTCTTTTCCCATACGCTCTTTTTCATCAAGACGGACCTGCTGCATTTTATCGACGCGATAATGCTTGATGATGCCCGCCGCCGCATCGTAGGCCACGAGATAGTACTTCTCGTCTGTCCAGGCCAGAGCCCAGGGGGAAACCCGATAGTCTGCGCCGTTTTTTTTCTGGACCAGCTTTTTCTCCATGCTCCATTCACAATATCGGAACAGGATCTGCCGGTTTTCGTGGATGGCGGCATGGATCGTGTCGACATTTTCATAAATCGCGTTATTGTCCGCTTTGACCCGGTTATAGATAAAGACCTGCCGCTGCAGCTGTCTTGCGTTTTCCTGGCTGGTCTGTTTCTCCAGCTTTTTGATCAACTCTTCAGATCTTTCTTTGGTAATAAATCTTGAAGATTGCACGGCATCCACAAGAAGCTTCAATTCCGGGAGGTCGAAATCTCTGCTTTTGATATAATAGCCGAAGCTTCTTCCTTTCTTTTGCCCGATATCCAGGCCAAATTCCTGCAGGCGCCGGATGTTGGCATAAAGCGTCTTGCGGTCACAGCCTATGCTGTACCGGTTTGTCATCCGTTCCATCAATTGCGCGGCATTCATCGGATGTGCGGGATCTGTCTCTTCGAGTAAGATTCTCATCAGATATAAAATCCCCATTCTCTCTTCGGCCATATTTTGATTTCCTTTTATGAACACAAAACACAGTTACCTTTCGCTTTCAGGAGTTGTCTTTGAAATCATTGTAACGCGAAGGGGCTTGAACGGTCAACATCAGAGTTTCTTTACAATTCAGGATTTTCAGGGTTAGAAAAAAAGGAGGATCCGCTAATAAGGCGGAGTTTATCCTCCCGCTTACCCAAAAAGGCGTGAATAGTAACACCTGGATTTCTCATAAAGGAACGGCTCTGGAAAAAAAAAGCTTGCTTTCTTCAAGACAAAGGATTACAATACAATCTGAGTTGCAAGGGGTGCTGATGAAATTCGGCTGAGACAGGTAAAGTTCAACCTGATCCCTCATACCTGATCCGGGTAATGCCGGCGTAGGAATGCGGACGAGTATAGGAGCTTTCATGGCATCTGCGTACGCAGGTGCTTTTTTCTTTTTCTGCTGAAAACACCAGCCGCCATTGCCTGGACCTATGATTCAATCCACAAGTAAGGAGGACAAACACATGAACCAGAACACCAGACGCATCGCAGAAGGAGGACTTATGATTGCCGCGGCAATCGTCCTGAGTTATTTCAAGATACAGTTTTTGCAGGCTGGCTCCATTAATTTCTGCATGGTTCCTCTCATCGTATTTTCGGTCCGCTGGGGACTGGGATGGGGGATTGCCACCGGGGCTGTTTTTGGTGCATTAAAGTATTTTCTGGCAGGTGGTTTTGCCATTAATCTTGCTTCATTTTTCCTTGATTACTTCGTCGCTTACGCAGCAGTAGGATTGGCAGGCTTCATGTGCGGACGTACCAGAAAAGCCAGTCTTCCCATCGGGGCTCTGATCGGCTGCGCCGGAAGATTTCTCATCCATTTCATCAGCGGCATCACCATTTATAAAATTATTGAACCCACAGAACTGTTTGGCAGAACGTACGCAAACGCGACTCTTTTCTCTGTAGTCTATAATGGCTCATACATGCTTCCCAGTACAATCGCCTGCTTTATCGTCTGTCTGATTCTCAGCCGCGCTCTTCCTGGATTCTTTGCCGATCAAAGGAAAGACTGATGGACAGAATTTACGACGCGCACACTCACTGGCTTGGACCGGAAGATCTGGAGACAAGAAAAAATCAGAAAGTGTTTTCCCTGGTATGTGCAAAGACCAGCGCTCAATACGACTCTCTGACCGGCTGTCTGCACTCACATCCTGCCCTTCTTCCCTGGGTCCAGGTCACCGCCGGCCTTCATCCCTGGCACAGCTTGGAGGAGCCGGTGGAAAAAATGCTGGACCTGTTCCCCATGGTAAAGGTAATTGGGGAAATCGGGATGGACAGTGTCTGGTGCCGGATCGATCTCCACCTGCAGCGGCAGGTTTTTATCCGGCAGTTGGAGCGGGCTGCTGAACTGAATAAACCCGTGATCCTTCATACAAAAGGACAAGAAGCAGAAATCGCTTCCATCTTACGAAGCTGCCCGAACCGTTATCTGGTACATTGGTACTCCTGTGATCTGTGGTTCGAACAATATGAAAAGATGGACTGCTGGTTTTCCATCGGCCCTGATGTCCTCTGGAACAAAACCACACAATCGCTTGCCCGTCAGATCCGGTCCGACAGACTGTTAATTGAGACAGACGGAATGAACGCTGTGGAATGGGCCGACCGTAAAGGGGGAATTCATGCGACAGGCGAAGCAGAAGCGCAGCCCCGGGAGACCCTTCTTCGATCCTTATCCTGCTGCGCTGCCCAAAGACAGCAGGATCCGGAAGAACTGGCAGAACAGGTTCAGGAAAATCTCAGAGCTTTTCTTCAGTCGAAAGACTAAGGATTGCCACGTAAATAAATGGATCAATTCTCGCGTCTGAATCACTGTATGCTTCGTTGTCGTCGGTCGTCGATGCCCGCATCGACTTCCTCCCCCGCCTCGCCTACAGTGATTTATCCTGTGAGACTTATTCCATTTATTTTCGCGGCTATCCTAAGCCATTAACAGGAATCTGCCTTTGGCTTGCACTCACTAAGTACTGACGCCTGCGGATGGTCATTTCCAGGGTATCATTCACCTCGCGCGCGGGGAAGGTTAGACCGTGAACAGTAACGCTCCGTTTACCTTCTGATTTACCCCGTTACCAAGGTATTGACAAAAAGCGCAAGGCTATCATATAATTTCATTTAAGAAAATGACAAGGTATACACCGGTGTTTCGCATTACGTGTATACCTTTTTGTATATGATGCAGAATCAGGCTTTTGCCGGTGCAGCCATATGATTCGGGGGAGGGAAGAGAATGTTTTCTTTTATTGTCAGGCGCCTTGCACAGATGATTCTCGTCCTTCTTGCAGCGTCGGTGCTGATTTTTGTTCTGATCCGGATGACGCCTTCCGACCCGATCGCTTCTATGACGCGGGGAAGAAGGATCAGCGAAGAGACGAGGGCGGCATTGATCAGGCAGTACCATCTTGATAAGTCTTTGCCGGAGCAGTATGGGATCTGGATTACCGGGGCGGTGAGAGGAGATCTGGGAGACAGCTTTGACAAAAAACAGCCGGTGACCACATTAATCGCTGACCGCCTTCCGACAACGCTGCAGCTTGTTTTCATGAGTACCGTGCTGGCTTTGGCTCTGGCTTTGCCCATTGGGATCATCTGCGCGGTAAAGCGAAACACTCTTCTGGATCGTGCATTGTCTGTTCTGTCTCTGGTCTTGGTCGCATCTCCCGTGTTTCTGACAGGGATTGTGCTGAGTCTGATCTTTGCCCTTCGTCTGCGATGGTTTCCTTCCTTCGGTACAGGAAAAACATTTCTCGAAAATCTCAGATATCTTTTCCTGCCTTCCCTGGCTTTAGGATTCAGCATGGTAGCCTTGATTGCAAGAACTACCCGCAATAATATGATTACACAGCTGCAGTCGGATTACGCCGCAGCTGCTGTCGCCAAAGGTCTGCCCTTTCATAAGGTGGTATTGAAGCATTGTCTGAAAAACACGTTGATTCCCGTAATCACCGTAGCCAGCATCCAGATCGGGACAATGATCGTCGGGGCTGTGCTTGTGGAAAATGTGTTTGCCCTGGGCGGCATCGGGGATGTGCTGATCTCTGGGATCAAGGCTTCCGATTATCCGGTGGTGCAGGGCATTACCCTGATGCTGGTGACCTTTTTTGCGTTGATGAATCTGGCGGTGGATATCGTGTATGCCTTGATTGACCCGAGGATCCGTTACGGCAATGAGGGAAGAGGAGAATGATTTTGCCTGAGGCGTCCCGATTGCCGGGGCAGCAAAATCGTCATCCGGAAATACATAGAGTCAGCATGCAAAAAACTGCTTTATGAAGGGGAGGAATATCATAAAAGATGAAAACACGGATGTTCTGGCATCGCCCGATGCTCCGGACCAAAAGACGGAAGGAGGGAAGGCTGTTTACCTCTACCGTTATCGCTGCCCTGTTGATTCTGGGAGGGATCATCTTTGCCTGTGCCCTGGCACCGGTTCTTTCTCCTTATGAGCCGACCCGCCAGAATCTCGCGGATTCCCTGGCACTTCCGTCGGCGCGGCATCTGCTTGGAGCGGACAAGGTGGGCAGGGATCTTCTGACACGGCTTCTGTACGGAGGCAGGACGACGCTGCTGAGCGCCATTGGCGTGGTGGCGGTTTCGGTATTCATAGGAGTGCCGTTGGGGCTTTGGTCCGGTTATTACGGCGGATTCGTGGACAGTCTGATCGGCAGGTGCTGTGATGTGCTGTTGTCTTTTCCATCGCTTTTGCTTGCGTTCGTTTTCGTAGCGGGTTTCGGACGGGGGATCGGAAACGCGATTCTCGCCCTTGGCATCGTCTATGTGCCGATGATCACAAGACTTGTACGTTCCCTGACCCTGGTGGAAAAGCAAAAGACTTATGTGGAGGCTTGCCTGTCCATCGGCTATTCCGACGCAAGAGTCATTTTTCTGCATATTTTTCCGAACTGTGTGTCCACGGTTCTGGTTCAGCTCACCCTGGATCTGGCATATGCGATCCTGGATCTGGCCTCCCTGAGTTTTCTGGGACTGGGCGTACAGCCGCCTGTCGCTGACTGGGGGGCGATGCTGGACGAGGGGCGGAACTTCCTTCTGCAAAATCCGCTTCTTGCCCTGGCGCCCGGCCTGGCGATTATTCTGACGGTCGTTTCCCTGAATCTGTTCAGCGACGGGATCCACCAGTATATTGAGCCGTCGCAGAGAGAACTGCCGGCTTTTGAAGAATAGTCATCCGTGGACATTGAGTCAGCGTACATAACTTCGTTTAGGGAGGAGGTGAGGGGATGCCGGAAACGGATCTGCTTGAAATCCGGGAGCTGACGGTGGATCTGATGTCTCCGAGAGGAATTGTCTATGCCCTGGGAGGAGTCAATTTAAAGCTTGGCAGAGGCGAAATCCATGGCCTGGTCGGGGAGAGCGGCTGCGGGAAAACCATGACAGCCAGGACGATCCTTCATCTGCTGGATGAAAAGCGTTCCCGGATCAGGGGTGAGATCCTGTTTGAGGGAAGGGATTTGCTGAAATTATCTAACCGGGAGATGGCTTCCATTCGAGGAAAAAGGATCGCGATGATTTTTCAGGATCCGGCCGCTTCTCTGAACCCGTTGTTTACGGTGGGAGAGCAGATCGAAGAGACCATCCGCCAGCACGAGAAAATATCCGCAAAGGAAGCCAGGAAACAAACCCTGTCTTTGCTGGAACGCGTGGGGATTTATCCTGCCGGAAAGAGGTATGGTCAATATCCCCATGAATTGAGCGGGGGTCTTCAGCAGAGGGTGATGATTGCGATTGCCATCTCGACACGTCCTTCACTTCTGATCGCTGATGAACCCACGACGGCATTGGATGTCACGATTCAGGCCCAGGTGCTGTCCCTTTTGAAGGATCTGGCAGGCGAGCTTGGCATGAGCGTCCTTCTGATTACTCATAATTTCGGGATTGTTGCTGAAATCTGCAGCCGTGTCTCGGTGATGTATGCCGGCCGCATTGTGGAGACGGCTTGTGTGAAGGAGCTTTTTGACCGGGCTGCGCACCCTTACACCCGGGCGCTGATTCGCAGCATCCCGGGGACGGGCAAGACGGGAGAATATCTGCCGACGATTCCCGGTATTCCTCCGCAGCTTTATGAAAAAGAAGAGGGCTGCGCTTTTTATGAACGTTGTTCTGAGCGGTCGGAGCGCTGCCGAAGCAAGCCGAAGGCGATAGAAATCTCACCGGGACATTGGACGGAGTGTACGATGCATCAGGATGGATTATGTAACTGAGATTGCTTTACTATGTGAACTTTTTTTGACAGGTGAAGCCGTACAAAAAGACCGGCAGATTGATCCATTTATTTACGTGGCAATTCTTAGATGAGAGGGGAAACGTGGAATCGAAAAAGACGCTTGCGCAGTCCGAAACAGAAAAACCGGATAAAGGGAATGCCTCTGTCATAGTGGACGCTGCGGGGATTAAAAAATACTATACCATGGGTAATTCCTTTGCCGGGAAAAGAAACAAAACGCTGAAGGCGGTGAACGGCGTCTCCCTGAGGGTGCATGAAGGGGAGATTTTCGGGGTAGTCGGTGAGAGCGGTTGCGGCAAATCGACATTGGGACGTGCCCTGCTCAGGCTGTTTCCCTTAACGGAGGGCAGACTGCTGTTTGAGGGAAAGGATCTTTCGTCCCTTGGGAGGAGAGAACTGAAGCCATACCGCCCCAGGATGCAGATGGTTTTTCAGAATCCTTATTCATCCTTTGACCAAAGGCAAAGACTCGGAGACGCCCTGGCAGAAGCGGGAAAGGTCTGCGGTCTGTCCCGGGAAAATACGGACGCGCGCATAAAGGAGCTGATGGAAGTCATCCGGCTGCCGGATGAAATGCTGGAGAGAAGGCCGCAGGAGCTTTCGGGCGGACAGCTTCAGCGGCTCGCCTTCGCCCGCGCTCTGCTTCCCGCTCCGCGCTTCATTGTGGCGGACGAGCCTGTTTCTGCCCTGGATGTATCGGTGCAGGCTCAGATTTTAAATCTTATCATAGATCTGAAAAAGCAAATGAAATTGACAATGCTTTTTATTTCTCATGAGATGACGGTGGTAGAGCATATCTGCGATACGATCGGAGTCATGTATCTGGGGGAGATCGTGGAAACCGCGCCGGCCGGGGAACTGTTTTCCCATCCGGCGCATCCGTATACACAGGCCTTGCTCTCCTCGATTCCCAAAACTCATCCCGATGAAGAAAAAGAGAGGATTGTCCTTTCGGGTGAGCTTCCCAGCGCTATCGACCTGCCGAAGGGCTGTGCGTTTGCGGGGAGATGCCGTTACGCCACGGCGGTGTGCAGGGAGAAAAAGCCGGAGGCTGTAAAGATCAGTCCCGGACATCATGCGGCCTGTCATTTATACCAGGCAGGGTAAAAGTTACGACCTGTGCGGTGACTTCACAGATCGGAATGTCTGCCGGCCTGTTCAGCGTATGACGAATGGACGTGCTCCCCTTTCAGTCCGGAACGGTAATGATCTGCATTTAAAAGGTTTAAAAATTCCAGGGCCGTGAAGCTCTGTGAATTATAGGTTTTATGGCATGCGCACGAATTTATTTATCAAAAGGAGGTACAGATTTGAAACGCAATTTTACACGCACCATGTTGACACTTGTCGTTTCTGCCTTGCTCGTGAGCGGCGTGTATGCCGCGGATGATGATCACACGCTGACCATCGCTCTTGACAGCGACATTGTAGCCCTCGATCCGATTTTTGCCTATGACTTTACGACAAATCCGGTGATCAACCAGATCACGCAGGGGCTGCTGCAGTTTGACGTAAACAATCAGCTGCAGCCTCTTCTTGCGTCAAGCTGGGAGGTCGTGGATGATCTGACGTACGTTTACCAGATCCGCGAAGATGTGTGCTTCTCCGACGGATCGCCGATGACGATGGATGATGTGCTCTTTTCCCTGGGCAGAAATATGGATCCGGAACAAGGCTCTTACCTGAGCTGGATGTTTGACGCGGTGGATTCGCTGGAACAGACCGGGGACTGGGAACTGACCGTTCATCTGAAGGAGCCCTACGCGACCTGGCAGTATGTTCCCGGAACGACGGCAGCCCATGTGATCAGTAAAGCATATTATGAAGAGCATGCGGATGATTTCGGCACTGCCCAGGGCGGACTGATGGGAACAGGCCCTTATGTTTATGAAAGCTGGTCCGGCGGCAGGGAAGTGGTTCTCAGGAGAAATGAAAACTACTGGGACAAAGACCAGAAGCTGGAAATGGATACCCTTGTTTATAAAGTCATCCAGGACGATACCCAGAGAGTCCTTGCTTTGCAGACCGGGGAAGTAGATTTCACGCCGGCAACTCCTTCTGACATGCTCGATACCCTGAAGGCTGATGAGAACCTGGATGTGCAGGATGTCGCGACCGCGGGTATTACCTTCCTTGCGTTCAATACGCAGAGGGAGCCTTTTAATGATGTGAATGTGCGCAAAGCCATTACGGCAGCAATCGATCTGGGGGCTATCCAGGATTATATTGTCGAGGAAGCGGGTCAAAAGGGCGGCTGTCTGCCCGGAAGCGAGGTCCTGTTTGCCGCGGATGAGGAGGGATGGAAGGCTTACCTGGATCAGGCGTCCTACATCAGCTATGACCCGGAAGCGGCAAAAGCGTATCTGGCGGAATCCTCCTATCCGGACGGCTTTAGCTGCAATATGATTATTACAGAGAATTCTCTGCGCTATTCCATGGCCCTTTATATTCAGGAAGCGCTGAAGGAGATCGGGATCGATGTGGAACTGGAGCGTGTCTCGGCGGATGAACATACGGCTTACCAGTTCGGTGAGATCTTTGACGCGGACGGTTACCGGGATTACGATATGATTATGGCAGGATGGGAAGCGGATTATCCGGATCTTGCCGCAAATATAGAGCCTCTGGTTGCCGGATATTACACAGGGGAAGGCGGCTCTAATTCCGCCGCGTATTCCAATGAAGAGGTGGACCGACTGGTTACGGAGGCTTCTGCCTGTACGGATCAAAGGGAACGCACGATTCTGCTTGGGCAGGTGATGGATATTGTAAACGAGGATTGTCCCTATGTATTTTTGAACTACCCGAACCGACAGGCTACCTGCAATAAAAAATACAAGGGCTTTACAATGAATGCTTCCTGGCTGTGGAATCTGTATTTTAAAGACATGGTATTGGCATAAAATATCATAAGTAATATGAAATGAGGGCTCGGGATTCCCTTTCGTAAAGCGGAATCCCGAAAGGACCCGGTTATGTAAACACGTTCGATGTGAGGTGAAGAACATCGAACGTGTTTTTTTGGGTTATCTTGACTTTGCAGGCGGCTGGTAGTAAACTTTACCTGCAATCTTTTGATGATTCAGGCGGCAAAGGGCTATGCCAAAAGGAGCACGCTTTTTGGGGTATGAGATTGAGCGCAGAATCATTCTGAGGGAATCGAAAACAGGTATGGAACATGAAAATGGAAAACCAGTGTTCCAAGAGCGGTTAAATCCATGTCAACGTTAGGAAAAAGGTGTGGCAGAAGATGCAGAAACTATTGATCTATAGCATGCTTTATATCGGCATCGTCCTGATGGTCTGGAATATTATTCAATATGTTCGGTTTGCCCGCCATATACAGAAACGAGGAGATTGGCAGCAGGAGAAAAGCGCGTTGAATATCCCGATCATCCTGCTTGTTTTATTTCTGGCAGGTTATATCGCTGTAACATTAATCGGATATCCGGATCTGATTGTGGCCGGGATCCTGTTTGGCGGGAGTATTTTTGTTGCTGTGATTCTGAGCCTGATTCGCAGGATCGCTTACCGGATTGTGGAAAATGAAAGACTGGAATCCCGGCTGACAGCTGCGGAAGAGGCAAACAGAGCGAAGACGTTTTTTCTGTCTAATATGTCCCATGACATCCGGACGCCGCTGAACGCGATTATCGGATATACTACCCTGGCAAATCAGGGCGCCTCTTCTGAGGAGAAGATGCGGGAGTATTTAGGGAAAATTGAGCGGGCAGGACATCAGCTGCTGGCGATTGTCAATGATGTTCTGGAAATGAGCCGGATTGAGAGCGGCAAGGTGGAACTGTTTCCTGAGAATATCAATCTTTCTGAAGCTGCAGGTCAGGTCTACGACCTGATGCTGTCGCAGATGACAGAGAAAGGGATTCATTTCACCCTGAAGTGTGACCTGAAAAATGAATGGGTTCTGTGCGACAAAAACCAGATAGACCGGGCTTTGATGAATATCCTGGGAAATGCCTGTAAGTTTACGCAGAAAGGGGGAACCGTCTCCTTTCAGGTGTGGCAGGCAGGAGCAGGAGAATCCGGAGCGGAAGAAGCAGTATCCATTACAGAAAGCATCCAGGGGGCAGAGACGAAAACGGGTAAAATCGCAACAGAAGTACCTGAGGCGAGAAGCACTGAACCTGAGAAAGCGATAGCCGGAACAGAAGAGACGAGCCAGGAGACGGATTTCGGTAAATATTTCTTCCGGATCGCGGACAATGGGATTGGGATGAGCCAGGAGTTTGCGGAACATATTTTTATCCCCTTTGAGCGGGAGCGTACATCGACGGTCAGCAAAACCCAGGGAACCGGGCTTGGCATGGCGATCACAAAAAATATCGTGGAGATGATGGGCGGTGAGATCACGGCCCAGAGCGAACAGGGTAAGGGGACGGTCTTTCTGATTTCCCTGGAGCTGCCCATTACCTCTGAAGGGGAAGCAAAGGAGAAGGCAGCTGAACAGAAAGATTTCTCCAGACACAGGGTTCTGCTGGTAGAGGATAATGAGGTGAACCGGGAAATTGCCATCCTCATTCTTTCCCAGACAGGATTTGAGGTAGAGACGGCAGAAGACGGGCAAGAAGCGGTTGATACGGTTTCAAAATCGGCTCCCGGATATTATGACCTGATCCTGATGGATATCCAGATGCCGGTGATGGATGGATATACCGCAGCCAGGAAAATCCGTGCTTTAAAAGAACCGCGGCTGGCAGAAATTCCCATCATTGCCATGACGGCCAATGCTTTCAAGGAAGATGAGGAGGCAGCCGCAGCCGCGGGAATGCAGGGACATATTGCCAAACCGCTGGACATTGAGAAAATGATGGAAACCATCGGGGAGATTCTGGGAAACTGAAAAGCCCGCTCCCCTGCCATAATAAAATAATAAAATAAAAAAGGAAGAGGACAGCTCTTCCTTTTTTATTTCCACTTTTCTCTTTTATTCAAGAAGGCACGCATATTCAGCAGCGATCAGGCAGCAGCTTTGAAAGCTGTGGTTTGCAGTGAGTCCGGCTTCACGTCATACTACGTTCAGCCTTTTGGTCTGTCTGTCGCGGCTTGTTCAGCTTTGTCTTACATGATTGATATACGCATATACAAGAAAATATCCACAGGGAAACCGGACGCTATGATCTTTAATGATCCAATGATTCACAATGATCCATTCTTCAGCGATCCATCTCAGACTGGAAGCCTTCGGCATGATGGTTTTTGATGATCTGGGTGATTTCCTGATAATCGCAGGAGGGAAGGTCTCCGGGAATCGTATTCTTCACGGAACTGCAGGCATTGCCGTATTCGAGGGCTCTGCGGCAGTCAAAATCGGAGGAAAGAAGGCCGTACAAGGCGCCGGATATGTAGGCGTCTCCGCTGCCGATGCGGTCTACGACCTCGATATTTCTGTATGGTTCTTCTTCGTAGAAGGTATCTTCGTCCGCGCGATAGATTACGGAACCAAAGGAATGAACCTTGGGGCTGTGTACAATACGCTGGGTGGAAGCCATGATCTTAAGATCGTATTTTTTTGTGAAATCCTTCATTATCTGGTAGATATCTCCTTCCACGAGGAAGGTGAGCTTCGCTGTATCCTCTGAGCAGAAGAAGATGTCCACATAGGGAAGAATCTGCTCGATACACTCCTTTGCCTCTGCGCCGGACCAGAGATTACCGCGGAAATTCACATCGAAGGAGATCAATGCGCCGTGCTCTTTAAAACGCTTGATCAATTCGACGGCCGTGCTGCGGGTAGTCTGGGATAACGCCATGGTGATGCCGCTGGTGTGGAAACATCTGGTGGAGTCATAGATGCCCTCGGGCAGCTCGTCCGGCGTCAGGCTGACAAAGGAGGCAGATCTTCTGTCATAAACGACAGCCGGCTTTCTCGGAAAAGCCCCGCTCTCATAGAAATAGATGCCAAGCCTGGCTTCCCTGGATTTGTCATAGATGAGATAATCGTCGCTGACGCCGCAGAAACGAACCTGGTTCTTGGCGTAGGTGCCAAGGGAATTGGCGGGCAGCTTGGAGATGATACCGGTACGAAGTCCAAGGAGGGAAGCGCCGGAGACGACATTCAGCTCTGCGCCGCCGACCTGCTTCTGGAATGTAGGACCACTGACGATACGTTCATTACCCGGAGGCGAAAGACGCAGGAGGATTTCTCCGAGGGACAGTAGATCGAAGCTTCTCTTTTCGTTAGACATATCGATTCTCCTTCTTGTGATCATTTATGATGAATGCGGCATAAAAATCCGTGCCGGGCGAATGGGTTCCCTGACAAAAATACAGCTGATAATCCCGCATTTGCATTCGTCAGTCATAGTATGATTCAGGCGACAAAAGGTCATGCAAAAATGAGCTCGCTCATTTTGCATGAGAGAGCGGCTGCAGGATCGCGAGAGCAGCTCCGCTGCGAAGCGATCCGTAGAATCAGGTTTTGACGATGCAATCATAGTATACGATAAAGACATACAACAATCAAGAGAAAACTGACTTGTGTAACTGGTATATATAACGACGATCCGCTGACGGAATATTTTCAGAAGAGAAATTTATTTTGATTTTTTATCATGATTGTCCTATACTTTTGTTCAGAATAGCTGTCTTTACTCATTTTCCTTTAGAGAGGGGGATATGTGATGTTCGGGAAAAAGAAAGTGAAACCGTTGGCATATGACGAAAAGGAAAAAACACCCGTCATTCATCAAAGTATCTGTAACGGAGAGCGGGTAGGCGGATTTAAGATCCGCTCGACGAAGCGTTTCGAGGAAGTGATGGTGATCCGGAATGAAGAGGATCTGAGAATTTTCAAAGAAATGGTACAGAAAGAGCAGATACCCACAGAGTATTAAAATAAACCGGCCTGATGGGTGCCTCGTAAGTATGCGATGTTCTCCCGGATAAATCCAGTCATAAGGAGCTGTGCAAAAATAACCTATACAGAAGGTACTTTTTGCACAGCTCCTGACATCACATACGTACGGTCGCCGCACAGGTCGAAAAAAATACCTGAAACGCTGCGTCAGGCAGCTGTGAAGCACCGATTCATGTCCGGGTCAGTATGCCTGACAGGTGTTTCGACAAAGAAGAGCTCCCCATCCGCTTCATCAAAAACCTCTACATATTCCCCAAAATCATCAAACTCCAAATGTGTGCGTATTGCCTTTGATCCCTTCATCATGATACCTCCCCTTTAACCACTTTCGTGAACGCAATGAACTGCCGCAATGAACTGCCGCTTTCAGACTGGCAGAGAAGCGCTTTCATTCGTCATACGTTGAGCAGATCGGCAGACATATCCGCTGCCGGATATAAATCAGATTCTGCATGTGTCCTCAGTCGATGGTGCCGCAGTCGATGACGCGCTGTGCCTCTTCATAGGTGTCGCAGCTCTCCAGAAACTCGCCATCTTCTCCATATACTTCGTAGTGTCCATAATTGAATCGAATCCTCATCCCATAGCTCGTCATCATGACCGACTCCTTTCCATTCATAATTATCTTACTATAAGCTTTTGGAACCGGAATCATAAATCCGTGTTCCTGATGTCAGACTTATTATCCCATAACCATTGTGGAAATAAACGGACAATGAAAAAGTTTTTTTTTTGGCCAGTCATGGCCGGCAGAGCAGGGGGAGGTCTGTCCAGGCTTTACTCTCCGGCGGTGCGGCGTTCATCGACAGGCGAAACATTACGTTGCGCCGCCTCTGCCATAAAAAAGACGGCTCCCTGAAGATCAGGGAGCCGTCTTTTTCAGGATCGTTCCAAAGATTCCTTTCCGGCCGGATCCTGCGCTGCGGTTCTGCGTTTATTTTATTTTTGCGCTTTTGACCGCAGACCATGCGGAGTAGTATGTCTTTCCGGATACCTTCTTAAATGTACGGATACGTACATAGTAGGTGGAGCCGGAGGCGAGGCCGGTCAGGGTCAAAGAAGTTGTGGAATTCTTCGTTATTGTGCTGACAATATTTCCGGAGGAGAAATTTTTCTTTCTGGAATACTGGATCTGATATCTCTTCAACAGCTCCGGATCCAAACAGATCTGTCCAGTCTGATGGAGCCTGGCCGGCATCTGTGTCATCCTGATCCTGCGAAACCATATCGAGACTTTCGGATCCGGATTCAGACCCGAACAGATCCCAGGCTTCAGCGGCAAAAGCGCTGCCGGCAAGGCACAAGGAAAGGATGATGGTCACAAGCAAGGATAAATGTCGCTTTTTCATAACGATACCTTCCTTTCAAAAAATGAAAAACGAAATAATCGGTAGACAGAAGACGGTTTAATTATTACAACAAAATACGGCAATGTCAAATATAAAGTACCGTTTTTTTATAAATTAATAACGAAAATGCAACAGTTCAGGGCAGCTGTTTTGACACCGGGCTTTCCGTCTGATGCCGGCGCCCGGAATACTGACATATTCCGTGTATGATTTTTATTTGATTGCGATAGCGGCTGCTTTGTGGTAAGATGTAGGACAGCGGATTCCAGGTGACTGCAGGCTGCCGCATCCCGGCGGCGCAGCAAAAGCGCCCTCAGGAGGCCCTTCGCGGCAGACGGGCCGGGAGGTGGGAAGCACGTGCGGCTTTGCGGCAAAGCGATCCGCAGAATCAGGGGTTGGGTGATATCATGATTAAGGAATCTTTCCCGATTAATCGGATCATATGACTGACCTTTTTATTTGGGCTGGTTCCTTAGAAGGGAGAGTCTTCATGATACATACGATGGAAAATGAAGATCTGCGCGTGCAGATCGCAGACAAAGGCGCGGAGCTGATCAGTATTTTTGACAAGAAGAAGAAACGGGAGGTTATGTGGCAGGCGGATCCCGCGTTCTGGCCGAGACATGCCCCGATCCTGTTTCCGAATGTAGGGAAGCATTGGCAGAATGTATACCGCATCAAAGGGAAAGAGTGGCGGTCCTCCCAGCATGGATTTGCGAGAGACCTGATATTTGCCTGCGTCGGGACAGAGACCGCAAAAGTGGTACATGAACTGTGTTCTAATGAGAGTACATTGGAAAGCTATCCGTTTGCTTTCGTGCTGCGGGTATCGCACAGCCTGGAAGGCAGAATACTGAAGGTCTGCTGGGAGGTGGAAAATCCTTCCGAGGAGACGATGTATTTCGCCATCGGCGGCCATCCCGCTTTCGCGCTGCCGGCCGACCGGTACGGAGAATGCTCTCTTTTCTTTGAAGGAAAAGAAAGCCTGACCTATCATCTCATCGATCCCGCCGGAAGCGGTACTGTGATGCCAAAGACTTATACGCTGGCTTTGAAGGATGGCTGCTATGCGCTGGACACTTTGCGGGACGGTGATGAGGTGATCGCGGAACATACCTTTGACAGGGACGCGCTTGTGTTTGACGGCGGTCAGATTGAAAAGGCGCGTGTGCTGCTTCCGGACGATGAGCCGTATGTAGAGCTGCGGGGAACTGGTTTTTCCAATTACGGGATCTGGGCTGCGCCGAGAGCGCCTTTTGTCTGCCTGGAGCCTTGGGCCGGAAGGGCGGATAACTATGAATACAGTGGTCTGCTTAGTGAAAAACCCGATATCAATACACTGGATGCAAAAGAGGAATTCGTCTGGTGCTATGAGATTGAGATTCTGTAACGTTATGGCTTGACGCTGAATCTATGTGACCTGCCGCATCCTTGCGGCGCGGCTATGAGTAAGGAAAGAATGAAGCCGGGAGTTTTCCCGTTACATTATAGAAACAAAGGATTCGGAAAGCAGGAGCTTTATGCGTCCGGATCAAAACCGGGATCGATTCTAAACAGACCCTGAGAATTATCATGCATCATGGAGGAAAAGAATCATGAAGAAAGTATTTGCGGCACTTGTGGCAGGAGCTGTGGCACTTTGCCCGATCGGGGCAACGGCAGAGGAGGCCGCTTCTTACCGGATCGGCATCTGCAATTATGTGGATGACGCATCCTTAAATCAGATTGTGGAAAATATCCAGTCCCGCCTGGACGAGATTGCCGGGGAAGAGGGAGTCAGCTTCCAGATTGATTATGACAACTGCAATGCCGACGCGAATGTTCTTTCCCAGATCATCGCGAACTTTGAGGCGGACAAGGTCGATCTCATGGTCGGTATCGCCACGCCTGTGGCCATGTCGATGCAGGGGATCACAGAGGAGAGCGGTACGCCGGTCGTCTTTGCCGCGGTATCGGATCCGGAGGGAGCCGGAGTGGTGGATACGATGGAAGCACCCGGCGCCAACATTACCGGAACTTCTGACTATCTGGATACCAATGCGATCATGAACCTGATTTTTGCCCTTAATCCGGATACGGCAAAGGTTGGTCTTTTATATGACGTAGGACAGGACGCTTCTACAACAGCCATTCGCGAAGCCAAGGCATTTCTGGATGAAAAGGGCGTGTCCTATAAGGAATATACCGGTACCAGCATTGACGAGGTTGGACTGGCTGCAGAAGCGGCTGTCGCCGACAAGGTGGACGCCATCTTTACACCGTCTGACAATACGGTTATGACAGCTGAACTCTCTATCTACGAGACACTTGCAGAGGCCGGGATTCCGCATTTTGCCGGAGCAGATTCTTTTGCTTTAAACGGAGCCTTCCTGGGATACGGAGTTGATTATGCAAACCTCGGCAGGGAAACTGCTGACATGGTGGCGGATATCCTGTTGAATGAAAAGGATCCCGGCACAGTTCCGGTCAAAACCTTTGATAATGGTACCGCGACAGTTAATACGGAGATCTGTGAGGCGCTGGGGCTTTCTTACGACGAAGTTGCGGAAATTTTTTCTCCATACTGCACCCAGGTTGTGCCGATTACAACGGCTGAGAGCTTTGGAGATTAAAGAATAATGGAAATCATCGGATTAATTCAAACAGCGCTGGAGCTTGGGCTGATCAGTGCGCTGACTGTATTGGCCCTGTTTCTGAGCTATACGATGCTGAATGTCTGCGATCTTTCCACGGACGGCTGCTTTACCCTGGGCGCCGTTGTGGGGGCGGTGGTTGCCATTTCCGGACATCCGTACCTGTCCATTCCCGCAGCCATGGGGGCGGGCGTGTGCTCAGGCTTTGTGACGGCGTTTCTCCAGACAAAGATGGGGATTAACTCCCTGCTTGCCGGGATTATCGTGAATACGGGACTGTATTCCGTCAATATCGCCCTCATGGGAAATGCCTCTCTGCTGAACATGAACAAGACGGATACCATTTTCACGAAAATGAAGGGCCTCTGTGAAGGAACCTTCCTTTCCGGCCAGTATCGGACTGTGATCGCTCTGATTTTTGTCGTTCTGGTCATCGTCTTTCTCGTCCTGTTCCTGCAGACAAGGCTGGGACTTGCGATCCGGGCGACGGGGGACAACCCGGATATGGTTCGGGCTTCTTCCATTAACCCGGCATTTACCACGATCGTTGGCCTTTGTATCTCAAATTCATTTACAGGGCTTTCCGGCTGCCTTCTTGCACAGTCCAGAAAGTCGGTGAATATCGATATCGGCCAGGGCATGGTTACGATCGCGCTGGCGTCTCTGCTGATCGGCAGGGCGTTTCTGGGACGCGGCAGGATCGGTACCAGGGCGGTCGGCGCTGTGGCAGGCGCTTTTGTATTCCGGCTGGTCTATACGATCGCTCTGCGGTTTAACCTTCCGGCTTATATGCTGCGGCTCGTTTCTGCTGTGATCGTGATTATCGCGATTGCCGGTCCTTACTTTAAGAGCCGGATTCCGCTGCTGAAAAGAAAATATCAGCACAGGGCGGGGGCGGGAGGAATGTCTTCCCAAAGTGTCCGGCCGGAACAGTACGCTTCTGAAACAAAGGGCGGAAAGAAAACGGAAGCAGAAGAAAAGGAGACTGATTCTGTCCCGGGCAGCCCAACTGCCGAAGCAGCAAAAACGTCATCCGAAGACATTGAGTCAACGCACAGGACTGCGTTATGTGAGGAGGTGGACTGATGCTGGAATTGAGATCCATCTCCAAAACCTTTAATCCGGGAACCGCGAATGCAAAGCTGGCGTTGGACAGGCTGTCTCTTTCCGTGCCGGATCAGGACTTTATTACGATTATCGGCGCGAATGGCGCCGGGAAGTCAACCATGCTCAATGCTGTTTCCGGAAGCTTTTACACGGATGAAGGCCAGATTATCCTGGACGGGAAGGATATTACCATGACGCCGCCTTATGTGCGCTCCCGCCAGATCGGCCGTCTTTTTCAGGATCCTATGCTGGGTACGGCGCCGGGGATGACGATTGAGGAGAACCTTACCCTGGCGGCAGGACACGGCGGCTGGCTGTCCCATATTTCCGCGGCTGACAGAAAACGCTTTCGTGAAAATCTCGCCCAGCTGAATATGGGGCTGGAGGACCGGCTATCCCAGCCGGTCGGTCTTCTTTCCGGCGGACAGAGGCAGGCTCTGACCCTGATGATGGCTACCCTCAATCCTCCGAAGCTTCTCATGCTGGATGAGCATACGGCAGCTCTTGACCCCGGCGCGGCTGAAAAGGTGCTCTCTCTCACCCAGGCGATTGTGAAAGAACACAAGCTGACCTGTCTGATGGTTACCCATAATATGCAGTCGGCTCTGGAGCTGGGAAACCGGACGATCATGATGAACCGGGGGAGGATTATCCTGGACGTGAGCGGAAAAGAGAGAGAAGCCATGACGGTAGAGGATCTTCTCGCGGCCTTTAAGCAGGAAGCAGGACGGCAGCTCGATAACGACAGGATGCTGCTGTCGTAAATCCCGCAATGCGGATGCGGCTTTCCGAAATTACGCATCCGGGTATTATGACGACAAAAACCTGATGTTTTTACCGGAATTTACTGAAATAACAGGGACGGTTTCGCAGCCGGAGTATATAAGGCTGCGAAGCCGTTTTTTTTCGTGGCAGCCGATACCCGGGGGGATTCATAGCAGCGCTGCCCCATACATCCTAAAAAGGGCTTGACAAAGATTGGAAATCTGTTTATAATATCGCCGTAACAAAAATGTAATATTTATTAAAAGGTTTGAAACATCTGTCAGGAGAGTCCCTGAAAAAAATCGGAAGGGAAAGCATAACGGGCCGTGTCGAAAAGTTCTGTCCCCTGCAGACGGGCTTGCAGCAGAGCAAGGATACATTGCGCCGGAATCATAGATTGTTATTATGGCAGATGGATACAGGCTTCATGGTATGTAAGACATGCCGAAGCCGGTGAGATAAGAAAAGGAGATTGTTGCGATGCGTACAAATAAACAGTTTTACCGAAGCCTTCTGCTCACGGCAGGGATGCTGGCGGGGATTTTACTCTGCTCATTGACCGTTTTCGCCAAAACGGGTGTGATTAATGATGAGGTGAATGTCCGGTCATATGCCTCTAAGAAGGCCGAGATTGTGGATATTCTGGAGCCGGGCGAGGATGTTCTGATCACATATGGTCCGGATGAGGGCTGGTATGAGATCTATCATAAGGGAGACTGTTATTACGTATGGGCGGAATGCGTCACGGTAGATGGTTATACATATGAGTATGACGGTGATTACGATTATGATGACGATTACTATGACGATGATTATGATTATGATGACGATTACGACGATTACGACGATTACGATTATGATGACGATGACAGTTATTATGATTATGATGATGACGACAGCTATTACGATGATTATGACGACGATGACGACAGTTATTACGATGATTATGATGACGACGACAGCTATTACGATGATTATGAAGATGAGTACGACGACTATGATTACGATGAAGAGGACGACTACGACGACAGCAGCAAAAATGCCTCGTATTCCACGGATAATGCGACGTATCTCGGAACCTTCACTTTGACCGGCTACTGCAGCTGCGCCCAGTGCTGCGGCGTGGCGGACAACGTCACGGCTTCCGGTACGACTCCGACCGCAGGCAGGACCGTTGCCATGTATGGCGTACCGTTCGGAACACAACTGTTGATCAATGGCGTTGTCTATACGGTCGAGGATCGCGGTACACCGTACGGGCATGTGGACATTTTCTTTGACAGCCATGAAGCTGCTTTGAGCTTTGGCAGGCAGAGCGCTGAGGTATATCAGCTGAACTGATCAGGATGGTTCCTGAGTCTGACTGCCTTGTCAGGCGTCTATTCACTCAAAAAAAGCAACGGCGTAGTGAAACTCACTGCTACTATGCCGTTGTTTTTTTTATTTAAAAATTCGACCTGTGCGGTTACTGAAGTGACCGATACCAACGGCATTCGCAAAATCCGCGCTGTGCTTTATGCGGCTGCTGCGCATCCGAAGCTGCAATCAGTCTCTTTCCAAGAAGAAAAAATCATGTTATACTCGTGAACGCGATGAACTGCCGCTGCGGATTGGACTGGGGAGCGCGTTCACCCGTTATACTCTGAATGATCGGCAGCCGTTTACGTTATCGGATATAGATTGCTGTATCATTTTTCGAAACACAGAAACTGTTAGTTCAGCAGCCGGAGAGGAGTGGTGCAATGGATTTTAAGGCTTTCATAGATGCGCCGGAGTATGATTTTCTCCGCACGGATCCACATCTGGGAAACAGGCTGATCCTTTTGGGCGTGGGAGGAAGCTATGGGTACGGAACGAACGTGGAGGACAGTGACGTGGATTTCCGCGGTATCACGCTGAATTTTCCTTCCGACCTGATCGGCCTGACATCTTTTGATCAGTTTGAGGATAAAAAGACAGATACGGTGATTTACTCTTTTAACAGGATTGTCACCCTGCTTCGCAATTGTAATCCAAACACGATAGAGATCCTGGGACTGGATGAGGACCAGTACCCGGTCAGGACCGGGATCGGGCAGGAACTGCTGGATCAGCGGGAAATCTTTTTATCGATGCGGGCAGCGGCATCTTTTGGCCATTATGCGCAGGCCCAGCTCCGCCGGCTCCAGAATGCCATTGCCAGGGATTCCATGGATCAGCCGCAGCGGGAGCGGCATATGATCAAATCCGTGCAGAATGCCCTCAATGACTTTAACAGTCGATATGACGACGGCAGCGGGACAGACGCGAAGCTGTATATCGATACGGCACAGACAGAAGGGCTGGAACAGGAGATTTTCCTGGATGCTTCCTTTCGGCATTTCCCTCTGCGCAGATATAATGAGATGATGAATTCCCTGAATTCCGTGGTCCGCGATTATGATAAGATCGGCAGAAGGGAGGTCCCGAAGGACGAGAAGCACCTGAATAAGCATGCCATGCATCTGGTACGGCTTTTTATGATGGGAATCGATATTCTTGCGAGATCGGAGATCAGGACCCACAGACCGCCGGAGGACCTGAAGCTTTTGCGGAGTATCAGAAACGGGGATTATATGAGGGACGGCGTTTTTATTCCTGAGTTTTATGAGATTGTCTCAGACTATGAAACCCGCTTTGCCGAGGCGGAAAAAAACAGTCGTCTGCCGGAACGGCCGGATATGGAGAAGATCGAAGCATTGGTCGAAGGGATCAACCGTCGTGTCGTAATGGGGGAGACAGAAAACCTCGTGTGAGGAAAGAAAAGGGAAATGGGGGTAGCAAAAATAAAATGAGCAGACTGGCAGTGTTTTTCCCGGGGATCGGTTATACGGTGGACAAACCCTTGATGCATTACAGCCGAAGGCTTGCGATGAACCTGGGATATGAGATCAGGCTTTTGCCTTATACAGGTTTTCCGCCGAAGGTGCGCGGAGACAGGGGGAGGATGGAACAATCCTTCCTGATTGCGCTGGAGCAGTCCAGGCAGATGCTTGCGGATACGGATTTCACGGCATATGAGGAGATTCTGTTTGTCGGCAAAAGCATCGGCACAATTGCCGCGGCGCAGATCGCGTCGGAAAGTCCGGTGAAAGGCCGCATACGGCTGGTGCTGTACACGCCGCTGGATGAAACCTTTCTTTTTCCCTGCGCGGATGCCGTTGTGTTTACCGGGGACGATGATCCGTGGGCAGGCGGAAAGGAAAGCCGGATTGCTTCGCTTGCGGCGGAGAAAGGATATCCCTGTTTTCGGATACCCGATGCCAATCATTCCCTGGAGAGCAGGGATCTGATCCAGGATATCCGGAATATGGAGATGATCATGCGGGAGACGGAAGCCTTTATGAAACGCGGAAGAAACTAAGGAGGAAGCCTGCGCCATTTATAGGAAGCAGGCTGCTGCCGATGCAGTCATGGAATAGAACAAGCCGGATGAGTCAGGGGCTGTATCTCCTGACTCATCCGGCTTGTTTTTCATTTCCGGTATAGATCCTTACTGCAGAATCTGCAGCAGGAGGTCAACGCTCCGGTCGATCCCGATGGTACCGGTATCAAGGCAGATCGTATAATCCTTGTAGGCACCCATCTCATGATGGGTATAGGTTCTGTAATAGGTATTGCGGTTGTGATCGCGGCGCTCAAGATACTTTTCCAGGTCGACTTTTCCGTTTTCCGCAAGTTCTGCGGCGCATTTCAGGCGATGCTCCTTGTCCGCGTGCAGGAAAATATCGAAGGAAGGGATCCCTTCCTCCCGAAGGATGATGTTGGAGCAGCGGCCTACAATGATGCAGGGCTTTTTGGCCAGCTGCAGGACGACTTCCCGCTGTGCCTGGAAAATGGTATCATAGGAACTGACAGCGGAAGTGGTGCTTAAAAAGCGATCCAGAAATTTCGCTAATTCGCTCAGATCTTCTCCTTCGCGGCGAATGTCTTCTTCTGAAAATCCGCTGACTTTTGCGGTAAGTTTGATAAAATCGATATCATAAAATTCGATACCGAGGCGCTCGGAAAGGCTTCGCGCAACGGAGCGTCCTCCGGCACCGTATTCACTGCTGACCGTGATGATCGGCAGCTTTTTGTTTTCTGCCATGTCTGGTTCCTCCCTTTATAAAGGATGATAGCTGATTGTTATCTTTAACAGCCAGAACGTTTGTGTTTTGCTTCTTTTCCCACGTCGGAATTAAGCCGCGTAAGCGGCTTAATTCCGACGCGATGATTTCTTTGTGTAAGAATGCGCGGTGTCTTGATCAAAGAACTGAAAGCCGTAAAACTGTCAGCTCTGTTTTTTTGTTTTACGCATGCCGATCTCGATGATAAACATAGCGATGACGATTGCCGTACCGATGATATCGGTAAGAGAACCCGGGTAGATCAGCATCAGGCCTGCAGCCAGCAGAATGACACGGAGGAAAGGATTTAAGACGGTCAGCATATAGCCCTCCAGTGCCGCGGCAATGGCATACATACCTACGACGCTGGTGATGATAATGATGGTAAACTCGGAAGCAGTGGTATCAATCAGCAGCATGGCAGGATTCAGGCAGAACATATAGGGGATCAGGAAAGCCGCGATTGCCAGCTTGGTTGCGTTAAATGCAGTACGCATCGGGTCGGATTTTGCAATAGCGGATCCTGCATAGGCAGCCAGGGCAACCGGCGGCGTGATGTCAGCGACGATGCCGAAGTAGAAAACGAACATGCTGGCACAGATGCTGTTCAGTCCCATTCCTGTGGTCAGGATCGGAGCACAGGTGGTGGCCATGATGATATAGGTTGCCGTAGTAGGTACGCCCATTCCGAGGACGATGCAGCAAAGCATGGTCAGGAACAGCGCAATCATCAGGTTTCCGTGAGAGACGCTTACGATGGCGGAGATAAAGAACTGCCCCAGCCCGGTCATCGTCACGACGCCGGCGATGATGCCTGCGATACCGCAGGCGACAGCGATGCTTAAGGTATTCTTTGCACCGGTCTCCAGGGCGTCGATAAACTTCCGGAAGCTCATCCGGTGATCCTTGTCAAACATACTGACAACGATGCACAGCAAAGTAGCCAGGATCGCGGAACGGCTCATGGTATAACCCGCGACAATCAGATAAACCAGAGCTGCAAGCGGGATCAGGAGATAAATCTTAGGAAGGATCATTTTTGCCTTCGGCAGGCTTTCCCTGGAAATACCCTTGAGGCCGAGGCGCTGCGCGCGAAGATGCACCATCAGGAAAATGCCGATGAAGTACAGTACGGCCGGGAGGATAGCCCGTACAACGATATTGGAATATGGAACGCCGACCATTTCAGCCATCAAGAAGGCAGCCGCGCCCATGATCGGCGGCATGATCTGCCCGCCTGTGGAAGCGGCAGCCTCCACGGCGCCGGCAAATTCTCCGGGATAGCCGGTCTTTTTCATCATCGGGATCGTGACGGATCCGGTTGTAACCGTATTGCCCACGCTGGAGCCGGAAACCATACCGCACAGAGCGGAGGAAATAACGGCAACCTTAGCCGGACCGCCGGATGCGGAGCCTGCGATGCAGTTTGCGCATTGGATAAAGAAATCAGCGATGCCGGTTGCCTCAAGGAAAGCGCCGAAGATGATGAAGAGCACGATGTAAGTGCTGCATACGCCGATGGGAGTCCCGATGACGCCCGTCGTGGTATAAAACAGATTATAGATCACCTTACGGAGAATCTTATACCAGCCTTCGATGGTATCGAGATGATTGCCCGTAGAAAAAGCGTAAATCACAAAGCAGCCGGCTACGACGAGAATCGGGATACCGGTAACCCTGCGGCAGCATTCGGCAAGAACCAGGATGCCGATGACGCCAAGCCAGATTTCCAGGGTCGTAATTCTTGTCGCATGGTCGATAATCGTACGGTTGTTCGCGACAAAATAGAAAAAGCTCCCTGCGCCGGCGCAGGCGATGATGATATCCGGGATCGGGATGTGATTGACTTTTTGAGCACGGCCGCCGGATTTACGCGCCGGAAACAGAATAAAGACAAAGAGGATGACGATGCCGAGAAACAGAGGACGACGGATGCGTTCATCCCATACGGTAAACAGGTTCATGTAGATCATGAACACGGAAAATAAAGCCATGGCCGCCTTGACCACGTAGCCGGGGATTCCTTCCCAGGGACGGATGTTTGACTCACGGTCAAACTTTTTCATAATCTCATCGACGTCAGCCTGGGAACCGATGTCCGCGGAAGCCGTGTCTTCCGGAACTGTTCCGGGAGAAGTCGTATTTTTTAAATCTTCCATAAAGTATATTCCTTAGCTTTTGAACATTGATAGGATACGCCCGAAAATCAGGATTCGGTAAAACTAAAGCGCACCATGGCGCTTTTCCCGCATAGCGAACGCAGGCTGATTTCCTGCTTTTTCTCCGCGGATATCCCGGATGGAGGGGGAACGTCTGACGGGGTATTTCTGTTCTTTTCATAAAGGGTCAGCGTGTGATCGGAGACGGTGCCGACAAAATAGACCAGGTTGTCCATTTTCTGTTCAAACCCGGTGATGATCATGCTGCCGTCCTCGCCGTAGGTGAGGGTCTGCCCTTCCCCCAGTTCTGTCTGGACGCCTGCGCCGAAGCCGTAATATACGGTCTTTACCACATAAATGCCATCCTTGCGGATCTCATAGAAATCCGTTACGGGACTTTTGTTGACCGAATGTATAAAGCCGATACTAAAGGTATCCCCGATTTTCATCGGAAAACGCTGATAGATTTCTCCGGTTTTGAAATTTTCGAGGACAAGATATCCGCGGCTTCCGTGAAATAAGAAGGCGGCAGCCAGAACCGATAGAATCAGAGTCATGGCTGCCGCAGATAAGGCTATGCCGCGGACTTTCGGATTACTCGACTTCGATACCCTGTTCCGCATAGTATTTTGCTGCGCCCGGATGGAAAGGAACAGTGATGCCCTTTACCGCATCTTCCAGATTCAGGAATTCAAACTTTGCGTGACCGGCGACCAGGTCATCCTTGTGCTCAAACATGGAAGAGATAAGGTTGTAGATCGTATCCTCATCAACCTCGTTGGAAGCGATCAGGGTAGCGCGGACGGAAACCGTCAGGGCGTCCTCATCGACTCCCTTATAGGTACCTGCCGGGATCACGGTGCTGGTGTAGAAATCATATTTGGATTGAAGCTTCTCGATGTGCTCTTCGTCAAGCTGTACAAGGCTGATGTCCTTTACGGTAGCCAGATCTACGACTGCTGTGGTGGGAGCGCCGGCAACGACGAATGCTGCGTCGATCTTGCCGTCTTTGAGGCTGTCAGCGGAATCTCCGAAGGAAGCGTTTACAACCTTGATGTCGTCAAAGCTCATATCATAGGCTTCCAGAACCTGCTTTGCGTTGAATTCAACACCGGAACCTGCGTCACCGACGGAAACGGTCTTTCCCGCAAGGTCGGCTACTGAGGCGATGGAGCTGTCGCAGGTGATAATCTGTACGGTCTCATCATATAATCCGGCGACTGTGGAGAAGGAATCGTATGCACCCTCTGCTTCGAAAAGATCGGAACCGGTATAAGCGTAATACATGACATCGTTCTGCACGATAGCCAGCTCAGCGTCTTCATCATCAAGGATCTGGATGTTTGCTTTCGAAGCGCCGGTGGAAGTGACGGTAAGAGAAGTGCCGTCAAGAACCGGATTGAGTACAGTCGCGAGAACACCGCCGACAGCATAATAGGTCCCGGTGGTTCCGCCTGTAGCAAGGGTAAGGCTTGCGGCGCTGACAGATGCTGTCATCCCTGCGACAGCCATGATTCCGGCGACTACGGTTGCTAATAATCTCTTTTTCATGATATAACCTCCATAAAAAAAGATATGTGTATCTTTGCCTACTGTGCTATAGTAATGTATTGCAGTCGAAAAGTCAAGAGATAATACATGGATAAAGCAGACTCAGCCTTTTACGGCTGAGCAGTGAACTATAACGCTTTTGAGCCGCAGATAGAAACGGATCTGCAAAAAAATGTGTATAAAACTGTCAATTTATGCTACAATGGGCGATGACAAATGAAATCAGGGAAAGACGTCCACAGGGGGGTGAATCAGATGCAGCTGACAGGAAGAAAGGTTTTGATAAAGAGCGCAACCTACGGCCTGTATGACAGAGATTCGAGCGACATCAGAGCGATGGGAGGCGCAGCCAGCAGTGACGGGATCATCGGGAAAGTGATCGAGGAGAATGAGCGGGAGCTTGTGATTGAGAAGAAACGGGTGAAACGGGAAGTGATGAAAGGGTTGATGAAGGAGAAGATCGAAGAGACCGAAACAACGCATATCATGATCCTGAACAGAAGATATATTGCAAGTATAGAAATCCTGGGGTAGGATCGAATCCGGGCAAAATAAGCGCCTATCGGAGTTTCAGGCTTTCGTCGGCACAATTATAGATGGGGAGAAAAGAGAGAAACCAATGTCAGCGTTACTGCAGAATGAAGTTTTGTTAGCGGGATGTGCCGCATGGCTGATCTCGCAGGTGGCAAAGACCATCATTTTTTATATTATCAATAAACAACTGGTATGGGAGCGGCTCCTTGGAGACGGAGGCATGCCCAGCAGCCACTCGGCGATCATTTCCGCGATTGCCGTTTCGATCGGGCTGCATTGCGGCTGGGATTCCCCGTTGTTTGCCCTCGCGATTGTCACGGCTCTGATCGTCATGCATGATGCCAGGGGCGTGCGCCAGGAAACAGGGAAGCAGGCAAGGATCATCAATGACATGCTTGAGCTTTTTGAGGCTATGGGAAGCGGCGAGTATACGCCGGAGGAGACGCTCAAGGAGTTTGTGGGCCATACCCAGCGGCAGGTTGTGGCCGGCTCCGCTCTTGGAATCCTGGTAGCGGTGTGCATGTATTATTTTTAACGGGAAATGTCTGCATTTCACGTGATTCAGACAGAGAAGCTGTCCATGCTAAATGCTTTCTATGTGAACTTTTTCTGACAGGCGCGGCCGGACAAAAAGACCGGAAAATTGGTAAGCATGTGATGTTCTGCCTGGATACATTCAGTCATGACATGGCATCATACGGTTGCCGCACGGGTCGAAAAGATCAGGGAAAGGCGAGATATTAAGGAGAGTTTTATGAAAAATAATAAGCCGGAGCTGATTGTCATGCTTACTCATCATGACCGTACGGTTGCCAACGCGCCGGAGATATTTGAGACATGCAGAGAAACGAAGGCAAAATACTGGGGGTTTAAGGAAGAGGGACTTCCGATTGATAAAATGAAACGGCTTTATGCGGATATGAAAGCATGCGGCAAGAAAACCGGCCTTGAAGTGGTGGCCTATACTGAGAAGGAAGGCCTGGACGGAGCCAGGATGGCGGCAGAGTGCGGGGTCGATTATCTGCTGGGAACGTTGTATTTTGACTCGGTGCTTGAATTCTGCCGGGAACAGGGCCTTTGCTATGTCCCGTTTATCGGAGAGGTGACGGAACGGCCTTCCGTTCTGAACGGAACGGCGGAAGGGATGATCCGGGAAGCCAGGGAATATCTGCAGAAAGGAGTTTACGGAATCGACCTGTTGGGATACCGTTATACGGGAGACGGGGCGGCGCTGAACCGGGAGGTGGTCAGCCGCTTAGACGCTCCCGTCTGCGTCGCCGGAAGCGTCAACAGCTGGGAGCGCCTGGATGAAATCAGGTCTGTTTCTCCGTGGTCTTTTACGATCGGGGGAGGTTTTTTTGAAAATCGGTTCGGGGGTTCCTTTGCGGAACAGGTGGATAAGGTATATGATTATGTGATGCGGTGAGCCGCAGCTCTTTTCATCAGCGGATCAGCTCCTTCGGGATCAGGGCGGGGTCGTACATGACCTCGGAATGATTATCCAGAAGGAGCTTTTTTTCTATGACTTTTTGGGTGTCCTTTTCTATGGTTTCCCGGTATATTTTTGAGATACGATAGTATTTTTCTCCTTCCTGATGGAAATGATGTCCTTCTTCCACCAGCCGGTAAGCCCAGGGTATTTCTTTTTCTGACCGGAGCTCTCCGTACAGGCGGTCTTCGTCACACCACAGAAGAAGCTGGAAATCCTGATCCGTGTCGTTGCGCACCCGGTAATCGATATTGTTGTAGCTGACGCTGGTGCCGGTGCTGAAAGGAACCCTGGGACCTTCATCGGGAGCCAGGGCATCGGAATGATGGTGAAATTCCGTGACAGTCAGGGGGCTTTCCAGAATCAGAAGGTGAATCGTATTGGACAGATTGCATAAGCCTCCGCCGATGCCCGGCTGCAGCTGGCCGGCAACGATCACGCGCCCGTCCATATATCCTCTGGAACGGGAGGTTTTTCCCACGGTTTTCCAAAAGGAAAAGGTTTCGCCCGGATGGATGATCAGGCCGTTGAGCTCCTTGCATGCAAGCCGGATATTTACCGCCTTATTTTCCTGCAAAACAGGGTCGATACCGGGACCACGCTTGAGAAGCCGGGAGTCATGGGAAGCAACAATGACAGGAAGCTTCTCCTGCGTGTGGGAGGCAGCATATCGGTCTTTTCCGAGAAAATCCTGCAGATGGCGTTTGATGATCTCCTTTTGCTGTGAGATGGCATAGGTTGTAGGACTGATATCGCAGAAATTCTTTGACTTATTCCATAGCATGGGTTTTGTTTCCTTTCCTGATTTGGGGAAATTGCCTGGTTGATATGTGCAGCGCTATGTATGGGAGACTGCTTCTGCCGCTTCTGCAGCTCGGCTTCCGAAGCGGCAGAAGCGGCATCCGAAGACATTGAGCCAACGTATAGTATGCGCACGATTTTACTGCGGAATCATGTCGCAATCATACTATCATGCCGGCTTCTTGCCAAGGGATACGCAGTCTCCCAGCCTGGCCTGGTATCGGCGGCTGCGGGAGTAAGCCTTCAGGATGAACTGTTCCAGTTTCCTCCGACGGCCGATGTCTGTCTCGGTGTAGTACCCGATGAATCTGACAAGGATGCTGTCCACATGACAGCGGTTGGCGCAGAAGATATCGGTAAAGACCTGATCCCCGATGAGAACCGCTTTTTCCTTTGGCACCTGAAGCAGATCCAGGGCTTTAAACAGGCCGGTTTTCTTTGGCTTATCCGCATCGCAGATATACAGGGTTTCTATATTTTTGCAAAATCGTCTGACGCGCTCTTCGTCATTGTTGGAGAGCAGGCATGTTTTCAGGCCGATGTCCCGGATCCGGTGAAAAAGATCGTCCACTTCAGGAGTGGAATCCGCTCCGTGGGGGACAACTGTGTTGTCGATGTCAAAAATGAGAGCCTGATAGCCTTTTTCAAGAAGCTTTTCATAATTGATGGAAAAGACATCCTCTGCATAAGCGCCGGGATAAAATAAGGATAACATAGATTGTCCTCGTCTATTGTTCAACGGGTTCTGCCCTGCATCCCGTGGAACGGCTTCACAGGCAGGTGTGCCTGGTTCCAGATTCTGACTTCACAATAAGGTGCTTCGGCGAAAGAAAATGACAACTGATCATGTTCCTGATCCTGCGGCAGCAATTCCACGCAGAGGGTGTCATCCTCGGTATAGAGACGGCGAATGACAGCCGGGGATCCGTCAGGAACCCCGTCTTGACAGCTGGTCTCGAGCTTCAGGCAGGCAGCGGCATTCTCCCCGATCAGCAGCCCGCCTTCGGCATGGAGGAAATGAAGGCGGAGCACCCTGCCATCCCAGGAAGCATAGTTGAATTCCGGCGGGTCACAGAGGATATCTTCTCCGTAGACGTGGCCTCTGGCAAGAAGAGCGAGACGTTCGCCTACTTCCTGCTTGCGCTTGGGATGGATGTCGTCTTTGTCCCCGATGTCCATGATACAGGTCATCCAGGCGTTTGTCTCTGCATGGGCGGCGATATCCTGACTGCGGCGGACTGCAGGATAGTCATCTCCGGTGCAGTCCAGCCAACGTTCAAAGGGAGCGAGCTGAACGAAGAGGAAGGGGAGAGCAGGATCCCGGAAGGTGTCCCGGAAACACTGAATCAGGGCTTTCATCGTCTGATCATAGATCTCTGCGTGGCCGCTGTCGGATTCCCCCTGATACCAGAGGATCCCCTTCGCGGCGAAGGGAGCGATGGTCTCGATCATGGTATGGTACAGACCGCAGGGGCGGTAATGGTGATAGGGACCTACGGGGAATACGGGATCCTTGGCGTGTTCCTTCATCCATAAGAGCTGCTCTTTATAGGAAAGGCCGTACATCATGACACGCCATTCCAGCTCATGGCGGTACGAATTTTCAAAAGCCATGCCTTTCAGGCTGGCTTCACGCAGTTCGTCAGGATCCCAGGCAGCAAGCTCCGCTTCATATTCCTTCATAAAAACATTCAGGGGCTCGTCTCTGAGGTAGGATTCCTCGATCCAGGCACAGGCAGGGGTGCCGCCCCAGTTGCAGCCTATGATGCCGAAGGGAATGTCAATATGTTTTTTCAGCTCCCTGGCGAAAGTGTAGCCGGGAGCGGAAAAAACGTCGAGGGCAGGGTGGCCTTTTATGAACCAGAAACCGCTGTCCTCGGCATGGGTATATGGGGAACCCTCAAAGCTGATGCGGGGAACATTGAACATGCGTATGTCCGGATCCGGCCTGCTCTCCCTGATATCCTGCCAATGCGCGTCATAGCGCAGAAAATATTCCATATTGGACTGACCGCACGCAAGGTAGACATCGCCGAGGGCGACGTTTCTGAGGATGAGCTGCGGGTCAGTCTCCTCATTTGCGAAAATGGCAAGGTTAAGGCCGACAGAAGCGGGCTGCGGCGGAAGCTCTGCCATGAAATGGCCGTCGATGATCTCTGCCTCGGCAGATGCTTCTCCAAGAGTAATCCGAACCTTTGCAATCTCTTCTGTCGCTTCGCCCCAGACGCGAAGCGGCTTGTCACGCTGCATTACCATGTTGTCACTGAAGAGCGCGGGCAGTTGGATTTCCGATTTTTTCATCGTATGTTTCCTTTCGAAAAATGAAATTATACCCGGCAACGTAAATGTTTACCGGTCAGCTGAGTGAACGCGCTTCTCTTCCAATCCGAAACGAAACGGCAGTTTATCGCATTCACAAGGATAAAATCAGTGTACGTTTATCCTACCATTGAAACGAGGGAATTGCAAGTGATTGTAAGAACTCAGGGATTGGAGTCGGCACTGCTGCGAATGAGGCTCTAAATTACGGATCCTTGGAAAAATTCTCGCCAAAGAGCCAGTTCTGTGCTATACTAAGACACAGATTATCGAACAAAAAAAGGAACTGTATACTCAATATTAAAGATGTGATGTGTGCAGGCTGAATGGATAGAGGAAAATCAGGAGTTTTTGAGGCAGATGACAAGAGAATGGAAGATTGGTGATGTGGTGATCCCGAACAGATCCGTATTGGCGCCGATGGCCGGGGTGACGGATCTGGCATTCCGATCCCTGTGCAAGGAACAGGGAGCAGGGCTGATCTGTATGGAAATGGTCAGCGCCAAGGCGATCTCCTATCACAATCAACATACGAAGGAATTGATGCGGGTTTCCCCTGCGGAGCATCCGGTTTCGCTTCAGCTGTTTGGGAAAGAGCCGGAGCTCATGGGGGAGGTTGCCGCGATGATAGACCCGGAGCCTTTTGATATCCTGGATCTGAACATGGGTTGTCCGGTACCAAAGGTGGTAAATAACGGAGAAGGTTCCGCTCTTCTGAAGGATCCTGAGCTGATCGAACGGATTGTCGCAGCTGTGTCGCGAAACACGAAGAAACCGGTGACGGTGAAAATGCGGATCGGCTTTGAGGGAAGCCCGGTGGATCCGGCGGAAATTGCCAGGCGGGCAGAGGCGGCAGGCGCCGCGGCGATTGCCGTGCATGGGCGTACCCGGCAGCAATATTATTCGGGAAAGGCTGACTGGGAGGCAATCCGCCGGGTGAAGGAGGCGGTTACGATCCCCGTGATCGGAAACGGAGACGTGGTATCACTGGCCTCGGCAAAAGCGATGATGGAGCAGACCGGATGTGATGCCGTTATGGCCGGGCGGGCAGCGAGGGGGAATCCGTGGATTTTCCGGCAGCTGTCTGTGGGGCTGGGAGAGATATCCCCGGGAGAGAATGTGACAGATATTGCCGGCGAGCAGTCCGGGACTTCAGCCGACAGGAAGAAGATCAGGCTCGAAATCAACCGGGGGAAGCGTGAAACCGCAGATAATGAGGAAATCCTGACTGCGCGGTCAACCGGGGATGATCCGGGGAACTGCGGCGTGCCGGGTACACAGGAGGTTATGGAAATGATCCTGCGCCATGCCCGTCTGGTGATCGAATACAGCGGCGAAGCAGCCGGGATGCGGCAGATGCGGAAGCATATCGCCTGGTACACCGCCGGGATGAAGCATTCTTCTTCTTTGCGCAGGGAAGCGAATACTTTGGAAACATACGCACAGCTCGAGGAGCTGCTGCGAAGCTATGAAGGAAGCTGATTTTGTTCTGCGGCAGTTCCGAAAGAAAGGAAAAGCATGTTAAATTATCTCAAGATTTTTTTTATCTCCATGGTACCGTTAATTGAACTTCGAGGCGCGATACCGGTTTCCCAGATCCTGGGTATGCCCATCATGAAATCTTATATTGTCTGTATTATCGGAAATATGGTTCCCGTGCCTCTCATCTATCTGTTCGCGCGTAAGGTGCTGGAGTGGGGCAAGGATAAGCCGCTGATCGGCAGATTTTTTACATTCTGTCTGGAAAAGGGTAAGAAGGGCGGCGAGAAGCTGACCGCAAAAGCCGGAAGGGGATTATTCCTGGCACTTCTGTTATTCGTTGGAATCCCCCTCCCCGGCACGGGTGCCTGGACGGGCACTCTGGCTGCGAGTATCCTGGATATGGATTTTGTCCCGACAATTATCGCGGTAATGCTGGGTGTCCTTTTGGCAGGCGTGATTATGATGTCCGCGAGCGCTCTTGGAGTCAGCCTCATATGAAAAAAGTGGATTTTGAGCGGGGCGGACTGACGCAGAATATCCTGCAGACAGCTTTTCCGCTTTTGGTAGCGCAGGTGCTGAACCTGCTTTACAGCATTGTAGACAGAGTCTATATCGGAAGGATTCCCGGAGCCGGCACGGCTGCCCTTGGGGCGGTGGGACTATGCTTTCCGGTGATTATGATTATCGCCGCCTTTACCAATATGTATGGTATGGGCGGGGCGCCGCTTTTCGCGATCGCTCTTGGAAAAAAAGAGCGGAAGCGGGCGGATGACCTGCAAAACACGGCTCTGCGGCTGCTGCTTCTGACGGCGATGATCATTTTTGCCCTGGGGGAAATCTTTGGGGGAAATCTGCTCCGGCTTTTTGGGGCGACGGATGCGGAGCTTCCGACATCGTTATCATACCTGCGGTTTTATCTGCCGGGGACGCTTCCTCTGATGATCAGCGCGGGCATGAGTCCCTTCATCAACGCCCAGGGATACTCCTCCGTCAGTATGATTGCGGTAATGGTCGGCGCCGGGGCAAATCTTATTCTGGATCCCCTGTTTATTTTCAGGCTGGGTCTCGGGGTGGAAGGGGCGGCGATCGCGACCGTTATTTCCCAGTTTCTGGCGTTGATCGTGACGCTGAAGTTTCTGCTGGGAAAAGAAAATGAGTTCCCGGTCCGGATCGCTTTTCGCTTTCCTTATGCCGGAGAAATCATGAGCCTTGGACTTTCACCCTTTATCATGCAGGCGACGAATTCCCTGGTGCAGATTTCATGCAATAACGTTCTGATGCATTTTGGCGGGGCGGCTTATGTATCGATTATGACTATCGTCTCTTCGGTCCGTTCGATTTTGGACACTCCGGTGATGGCTTTGACAGAGGGGACTTCGCCGGTTATCAGCTATAATTACGGGGCCGCGAGGCCGGAGAATGTCAAGCGGGCGATCAGGCTCATGGTTGCCTTGTGTTTTTCTTATACCGTAACGATGTGGCTTCTGCTGTTTTTTCATCCGCGGTTTTTTGTGCGGATCTTCAGTACTGACCCGGAGCTTGTACAGGAGTGCTCCAGGGCGCTGCATCTGTATTTCTTTGCCTTTGTTTTCCAGACGCTGCAGTACAGCGGACAAACGGTATTTAAAGCGCTTAACAAAAAACGCCGGACGATTTTTTTCAGCCTGCTGCGCAAGGCGGTCCTGGTGGTGCCGCTGACCTTTGCCCTGCCATATCTGTTTGGATGGGGCACGGACGGGGTTTTTATGGCGGAACCGATATCCAACGTGATCGGCGGCACAGCCTGTTTCGTGACAATGCGTCTGACGATCTGGCCGGAACTGGATAAAACCGGAAATGGGCGCTGAGAGATGTTTTTACAGAATAGAGAAGTATTATTCATGCTGAAATTTTCAGATGATGCGTTAAACCGGAAAGGCGGGCAGAGCTATGGCTTCTGAGAAAAGAAAAGTGAAAAAGGGCAGCGGAAGTACCTTTTTGCTGGTGCTGATTTTGCTCGTCGGTTTGGGACTGATTTCCTACCCGTCTTTTGCGGACTATTGGAACAATTTCCATCAGTCCAAGGCGATTGCAAGCTACGTGGAAGCCGTTGCGGAGATTCCCGAGGAAAATTATACAAAAATGTGGAAAGCGGCAAAGGCTTACAACAAGGCGTTGTTAAAAAAAGGCGGAAGCCGCTGGTCGCCTACCGAAGAGGAAAAGAAGAAATATAATTCCATTCTCGATATTACCGGGACTGGTATCATGGGCTATATTGAGATCCCGAGCATTAACGTCAACCTGCCTATTTATCACGGTACGGATGAAGAGGTGCTTCAGGTCGCCATCGGGCATCTCGTGGGAAGCTCTCTGCCGATTGGGGGCAAGGGAACACACGCCGTTGTTTCCGGGCACAGAGGTCTGCCTTCCGCAAAGCTGTTTACGAATCTGGATAAGCTGAAGGAAGGGGATGTCTTTATTATCCGCGTGCTGAATGAGGTGAGGACCTATCAGGTGAATAAAATTTCGGTGGTTCTGCCGGATGAGATGGAGGAGCTGGACATCAACCAGAAAAAAGACTGGTGTACCCTTGTGACCTGTACGCCCTACGGCATTAATACGCATCGTCTTTTGGTGCGGGGAAAAAGAATCCGTAATTTCGGAGATCCTGATCCGATTATTGCCGTGGCAGACGCGCAGGAAATCAACCGGTATATCGTTGCCCTGTGTATGGGCGGGCCGGTGCTGCTCATTATCTTCCTGTGGGATATGCTTACCGGAGGGAAGCGCAGAAGAAAGCATCTCGAGCAATGGGAGAAAGAGGACGAGAAGCTGTTCGGCGGGCCTGTGACAGGAACTGAAACCGGGAAAGAGAATATCGGCGGTAATAACGATAACTGGGAGGAAGACGACCTGGAGGATGATTGGTAAAGAACACTTAAAAAACAATCAGAAAATAACAGGCGGAAAAACAATCAGAAAAAAGCAATTGGATACAGAAGGAGGAAAAGCATGCTGACATTGGAGCGGGCAAAGGAAATCAATGCAGAGATGGTGACAGAGCCGCATCTGATTATCCATTCTACGAATGTGATGGCGGCGATGGGAGCGATGGCCAGGCATTTCGGGGAAGATGAGGAGCATTGGAGGGCAATCGGATATCTGCATGATTATGATTATGAGAAATATCCGGAGGAGCACCTGGCGCACACAAAGGAGCCGCTGCTGGCAGCAGGGGTTTCTGAGGAGGATGTCAGGGCGATACTGAGCCATGGATATGGCATCTGTACGGATGTGGAACCAATCACAAATATGGAGAAGAGCCTGTTCACAGTGGATGAACTGACCGGGATTATTGAAGCCTGCGCAAGGATGCGCCCGAAAGGAATCACGGACCTGGAGGTCAAGAGCTTTATGAAAAAGTTCAAGGATAAGAGGTTTGCGGCGAAATGTGACAGGGCTTTAATCCAGAAAGGCTGCGAGATGCTCGGCATGGATGTGAAGGAAGTCGCTGAAATCTGCATCGAAGGAATGAAACCTTATGCCGCGGAGATCGGGCTTTTGGGAACGGAGGCCTAAGCCATCCTGAACTTTTTTAGAAATATTTATGGCATTGTGCTATGAATTTTGGTATACTTTGGCTGATATTATGATATCACATGATGAGTTTATGTATTCTTTTTTATGATCATGGAGGTAACGATGAAAAAGAAGAGACATCTGTGTATGCTGCTGATTCTTATGAGCCTGCTTGTTTCTGCTTTATTTGCTTTTACGGGAGCGGCTGAGGAGAACGGCCCGAAGATTTCCAGGAAAGAACTTACTTTGTATGCCGGAAATTCATATAAAATGAAAACAACGGGATTTGACGGAGAAGTAAGATGGTCTTCCAGTGACAAAGAGGTGGCTAAGGTTAACAGGAAGGGCAGGATTTTTGCCTTAAAGTCAGGTACCGCCACCATCATTGCCAGATGCGGTGACCAGAAGAAAAAGTGTACTCTGACGGTAAGAACCGTGCAGATGAGCCGTTCCACAGCCGGAATGGCAAGAGACAGCATGATGGAACTGGAGCTTTTGTGCGGGGAGAAGGATGGGATTGTATGGGAGAGTTCCAATCCGGAGATCGTGAGGATCATGTACCAGGCTGGCAATAAAGTCACCCTGAGGGCTTTTGATACGGGAAAGGCTGTCATCAGCGCGTTCTATAAAGACAATACGTACAAGTGCGTTATCTTTGCGGAGGAGCCGAAGCCGACGCCGACAAATACGCCGAGCCCGACGCCGACGAATACACCAACGCCGACGAACACGCCGAGCCCGACGCCGACGAATACGCCAACGCCGACGAACACGCCGAGCCCGACCCCGACAAATACACCAACGCCGACGCCGACGAACACGCCAACGCCGACGAACACGCCGACCCCGACAAATACACCAACGCCGACGAACACACCGACACCGACGAACACGCCGAGCCCGACGCCGACGAATACACCAACGCCGACGAACACACCGACGCCGACAAATACACCGACGCCAACGAACACGCCGAGTCCGACGCCGACGAATACACCAACGCCGACGAATACACCAACGCCGACGAATACACCAACGCCGACGAATACACCAACGCCGACGAATACACCAACGCCGACGAACACACCGACGCCAACGAACACGCCGAGTCCGACCCCGACGAATACACCGGCCCCGACGAACACACCAATACCGACGAATACGCCGAGTCCGGTACCGACGAACACACCGACGCCGACGAACACGCCGGTGCCAACGAATACACCAACCCCGACAAACACGCCGGCCCCGACAAATACACCGGTTCCGACAAGTACACCGGTTCCGACAAATACGCCGAAGCCGACATCGAGCCCAAGGCCGTCAGCTTCCCCGTCTGTGCAGAAAGCGGCGGAAACAACACCTGCGGCTTCTGCGACAGCGACGGGATCTCCGACAAAAGCACCGACACAAACGCCGGCTGCATAAAGATAAAGACGGAAGAAGTGCCGGCTGACAGCAAATTGTAAAAAAGACAGGCAGCATTCACCGTTCGTTTTCGAACGATTCCTGTAGAACAGAAAAGCGGGTAATACCCTGGTAAAACCAGGGTATTACCCGCTTTTCTTATCTCAGAGCTGCCCAAAGGAAGATGTCACCTGTCGGTGACGGGCGGCTCAACAACAAACAATTATTCCAGGCCGCCCATCTGCTTGATTGCCTTGATCGCGAAGGTCAGAGTTCTGCCGCAGGCGATGCCGGGCATCAGGCACGGATAGTTATTGGCGAAGAAGGAACCGGACATATCGCCGGTGATATAAAGACCTTCGATCGGGTTGCGGTCAGCATCCAGAGCCTGGGTCTTTTCATTGATGGCGATACCCTGTTCGGTAGTCAGAAGAGAAGCGCCGAGCCACAGTCCGTAGAACGGAGCGGTGCGGATTTCGGAAAGACGCGGAGCCATCTTGCCGAAGTCGGTGTCATCCTGAGCGTCATAGATTTCATTGTAGCGCTCGACAGTAGCAAGGAAGGTCTCTTTTGCATCTGCGTCGAAGCCGAGCTTGTCAGCCAGCTCTTCAAGAGTGTCAGCCTGGAAGATCAGTCCTTCCTCGACATACTGCTTCAGCATATCATCCATGTATCCGGGGATATTTCTGGACTGGGCGGAGCAGCCGATGGTGTGGAAGCGCTGGATGTCCTCAAAGTAATTTGCGTCATGGATCTGGGCATAAACATGTCCCGGCTGCTGTGCGGCAGAGTAAAGGATATCGTTATACGGGCCGGACTCATTTGCGAAACGCTCGCCTCGACGGTTTACCTTCAGGAAAGGCTGGGTACCGGGGTTATACTGACGAACTGTGCCGGGGAAGGCTTTTCCGCCATAGGAAGCGGGGCTGTCAACATAGCCGGCATCTACTCCGGGAGCGACCAGACCGCGGTCAAAGAGCATCGGAGCGGCTTCTGCGTCAAGGGAAGCGCCTGCCCATACAGCGGCACGGATGCCATAACCCTTGTCAGCGGGGCTGTAGCTGCAGGCTGTCGTGACGGAGGTGCCGAGCGGATCCAGCTGCTGCATCATATACGGGTTGCCCGGATATCCACCGCAGGCAAGAAGAACGCCGTTTGCGGCATTGATGCGGACGAGGTCTCCACTTTCGGTAAGCTGTGCGATCGCGCCGGTCACGCGGCCGGAATCATCCTTTTCAAGCTTGACAAGGCTGGTATTGAAGTCGATGCTGTAGCCAAGACCCTCAATATACTCCTGGAAGACGATGTTACGTGGTTTCTCTGCCCCGCGATAGGTATGCTCCTGCTCCGGGAACATGTAGTCCGTGGAATCCTCGCTCTCCGGCCAGCGGGCTTCTTCACCGGCGGTAAAGATGCAGGAATAGTTATAAGGATCACTTTCCAGAATGCCGGAAACAAAGTCATGCATGGCGGCGGACTCGTTGATCCAGGTATTTACAACCTTATGGCTGCACTTGCCGGAAGCGTAACGGCTGATTTCGCTCAGAAGTTTCTTGCGGTTAACGGTGACGCCGGCTTTCAGGCCTTCGGAGCTGTCGATGGCGCCGTACCAGTGACGGGTATCCTGAACGACGGAATTCTGCTCAATAATGCGGAAATTGAGGCCGTTCTGTGCAGCGTAGGCAGCCGCGCACATGCCGCCGTTGCCGGCACCGACGATCAGGATGTCGGTTTCCCAGGTATCGGTGATCATGTCTTCGGAAACCTCCGGTTCCTGCCCGAGCCAGTCTTCATCACTGCCTTCATCGAGCTTGAAACCGCCCTCTTCGATGGATTCGCCCTTCGCCTGCGCAATACATTTTGCTGCGGCAGCGGAAACAGCCTGAGAGGTGATGGATGCTCCTGCGACAGCATCTACCTCTGCGGACTGTGCTTCCAGGATCTTTGCAGCCATTTCATCACCGATCACAGCGCCGATGCTGGCTGTCTCTGCGGATACGTCGATCTGGACGTCTGTAATGGAAGTTTCATCAAATGTCATCGTAACCGTAACGGTGCTTTCGATCCCCTGAGCGGTGCCGGTGTAAGTACCGGGGATATAGATCGCCTCACCTGCTGCTTCCTCTGCGAAAGCGACAGGACCCAGAACGCTGGCAGCTGCGATGGTTGCAGTAGAAGCAAGTGCGCCTTTGAGAAAGTCTTTTCTGCTGATTGTGTTAGCCATGGAAATCCTCCTATGATTTTGGTGGTGTGAATGCAAATGCTGACAGCGGTGCAGATCTGCAGCAGTTGCAAATGAAATAAGAAGCAGAATCAAAACCGGGAATTATCTGCCGAAGGAAAACGCATTGACAAATGATGACGGGAAAGTAATGAAGGGAATGCGTGAGAAAAGATTCTGATTCGGCATATATTCTATTCTAAAATATAATAGAAGATAGGAAATACGTCAAGAATTTAATTACCGGTACTTCATTTTTTATAAATACAGGCTGGGAGTGCCTTATTGTCCCACTTAAACAGCAGCCTGAAGATTCATAGCACTTCGTTCATGCTCCCGGTACGATATCCGGCAAGATCCATGGATACATAGGTAAATCTCAGGTCTTTGAATCGTTTTATAAGGGGGATACGGATTTCATCTGAGATGATTTTAGAGAAGTCTGCGGGAAGCAGCTCAATCCGGGCCATGGTACCATGGATGCGGACACGCATCTGACGAAAACCAAGGTCAATGAGGAACTGTTCAGCCTGTTCGACCATGGAGAGTTTTTCTCCGGTGATAGTTTCCCCATAGACAAAGCGGGAGGCGAGGCAGGCAAAAGAGGGTTTTTCCCAGGTGGGAAGTCCCAGATGGCGGGAGAGAACCCGGATATCCCGCTTCCAGAAACCACAATCCCGTAAAGGGCTTTTGATGCCAAGCTCTGCGATGGCGAGAAGTCCGGGACGATAGTCACCGTTATCATCCAGATTAGAGCCTTCCACGACATAGGCGGCTCCGTTTTCAGCGGCAATCTGCCTGATTTTCGTGAACAGATCTTTTTTACAGATATAACAGCGATTCTTCGGATTTTGGGCAAAGCCTTCAATCTTCAGCTCATCTGAAGGGGATAAGACCTGCCTGATGCCCAGGCTTCGGCAGAAAACGGATGCCTCGTCCATCTCACGCTTGGGGAAAAGGCCGGAGACAGCAGTAACGGCAATCACCCTGTTTCCCAGAGCTTCATAAGCGGCTTTTAACAGAAAGGTGGAGTCTACTCCGCCGGAAAAGGCGACAGCAGCAGAACCGAGATTTCGGAGATAAGATTTTAAGGCTTCATAACGGTTGAACTGTTCTGTTGTGGGAGTATAGGCTTCAGGCATAAAAAATCCTCCAATGACGGCAATTAACCCTATAAAAACGATATGGAAAGTGGTATATGAAGGCAAAATAAAAAGCGCGCCGCACTTCGAACTGCTCCCCCAGACGTTACCTCTACAGTTAGCTCGGCCCAGGCGCCCTCACGGCACACAAAAGGTTCTACTTAGTGCTGCTGCATCTCTGCCCTGACACGGTTCATAGAGTTCTGTTGCGTGAGACCCGGACGTCATCACCACTTATAGAGGGCAGCTCCACAAGATACAGCCCTCAGATTGGCATCACCCCTGCTGTAGCGGATTGCAGGTACAGGGCACCGCTATCTCCCCGGCTGCGCTAGTGTGGATTATACAAGGGGAGGCGGGATTTGTCAAGGGGGGAAATTCACGGGAGGAGGCGAACGGTTATGAACCTGCTGGCCAGTGTGTATCAGAAACAGGCATGAAAGTAACCATTCTTGTGACTCTCTATGCCAAAGATGTGATCAACGGGGGTGAAGATAGATGTGTGGGAACCTTTTTTGTTGTTAAAATAAATCTTGCAAAATTCGGATGACCGAATACAATATATAAAGATGTGTTTTTCTCTGGCAGAAATCTGATCCTGTTACCTGCCAGGATCTCCAGGACACGCTGACAGCAGACGTATCCTGCTGTACCCTGAAGGACTGACTTCGCGTCTTCAAAAATCGCGGCAAACATGATCGGTGTGAAGAAACGCGTTATCATTGTGAACATAGACTTCATGTATTACGTTCTGAATTATAAAGGAGAAAACTGATGAAATACGCATATCGAAATGGTATTATACTGGACGGGACAAAAAACATGCAGCCGATCACAGGAAAAACCGTACTGGTGGAAAATGAAATGATTACGGATATCATTTCGGATACGGATGATCTGTCTGGGTACGAGGTCATAGATCTTGAGGGATGTTATCTTCTTCCGGGGATGATCAATCTTCATGTACATATTCCCGGAACCGGAGAACCAAAGGACAAGCCAGTTAATGCTCATGAGGTTATTCGTACACTGACAGCGAATGAGCAGGCGAGAGAGATTCTCAAACAGAAGTATATCAGCTGTTCTCAGATTGCTCTGCACAGCGGAGTCACAACGATACGGACTGTCGGTGGAATTGAAAACTATGATGCATGGCTTCGTGACGAGATTAACAATGGTAAGGTGACCGGCCCTCGTGTACTGGCAGGCAACAAGGCAATCTCTGTTCCGAGCGGGCATATGGCCGGGGTTTTTGCCTATGCCGCAGCCAGTCCTGAGATGGCAAGAGAGTATGTGAGAATGATTGCAGAAGGTAAACCGGATCTTATCAAGCTGATGATCACAGGCGGTGTCATGGACGCAGATGAGTCTGGAGAGCCTGCATTAAAGATGTCACCGGAAATTGTGAAGGCAGCATGTGATGAGGCGCATAAGCTCGGTTTTTATGTTGCTGCCCATGTCGAGGGCAAGGAAGGCCTTATAGTTGCCCTTGAGAATGGGGTTGATACCATTGAGCACGGGGCAAAAACGGATGACGAAATAATCCGGTTGTTTATAGCGAATCACGCCTCTTTGGTTACAACGATTTCTCCTGTAATCCCGTATGCCCTGATCGATACGTCTGTTACTCATTTTGATGAAACAGCCCACAGCACTTCGAAAACAGTTATGGATGGGGTGATTGAGTGCGCCAGGACATGCCTGGATAACGGGATTCCTGTGGGTCTGGGGACGGATACCGGTGTGGAATACATCACACATTATGATTTCTGGCGTGAGCTTGTTTATTTTCAAAAATACTGTGATGTGAGCAATGCCTTTGCGATCCACACGGCAACTGCTGTCAATGCGCGGATCGCTGGGGTAGGTGATGAGACGGGAACCATAGAGGCTGGAAAATCCGCAGACTTCTTCGTAGTTGAAAAGAATCCTCTGGAGGATCTGAAAGCATTGCGAGATGTGAAACTGGTCGCAATCAGGGGGAAGGTCATTGAAAACCCTGAGATTAAGTGGTTTGAAAAGGTAGAACAGGAACTGAACAAATTGATCTGAGGCTGACTGATACACGGAGCGATGATATGATTCAGGCGACAAAAGGTCATGCAAAAATGAGCTCGCTCATTTTTGCATGAGATTGGGTCGCCCACAGACACGAGGAAGTAGCCATTTTGCACTATTTTTCTTAAAAAAAAGGTGTGAAGAAGATGCTTAATGAGGAAGGACTTACCATCAGAAAAGGTTCGGGCAGAAGCACATTTTTTGTTCGTGCGGACAGCAAATAGTTTTCGTCCGGAAATTCACTGATTTGGACGAAAGGAAAAGCACAGGAGGTATTGAAAGTTGTTATACGAACTGGCAGATACATCTATAGTTAAACCTGTTTTCGAAGGGTGGAATGAAACGATGATCTATTCCTGTCTTCAAAAAGTCATGGGGAAAATATTTGTTACTGAACTGGATTCCCCGGTATCGGCGATGGCATATGCAGGATGTTTTGCATTCTATGCCGGATTGCCGGATAAGGAACTTGTCAGGCATAAGCCTGATGGTTTTGTTATTATGACGCCGCAGAATGAAAAATGGGCAGACTGTATTGAGGCCTGCTTCCCGGATGCGAAGAAGATGTCGCGGTATGCCATCAAAAAGGATACAAAGTTTGACAAAGACCTGTTACATAAATTGATGGACAGGCTGCCGGAAGGTTACGAATTAAAAGACATTGATGAAAATATCTATGATATGTGCCTGTCAGATCCGGTGACAAGAGATTTCGTTTCATCATTTGAGAGCAAAGAAAAATATCTGGATATCGGCAGAGGTGTGGTTGTCATGAAGTCTGGGAGAATTGTCGCCGGGGCATCCTCTTATACAAGATACAATGAAGGGATCGAGATAGAGGTTGATACGGTAGAGGAAGAACGCAGAAAAGGACTGGCGACTGCCGCTTCTGCCGCGTTGATCTTGCGATGCCTTGACGAAGGCTTGTATCCAAGTTGGGATGCCCAGAATATGCACTCGGTTCATCTGGCGGAAAAGCTGGGATATGAATATGATCATGAATATATGGTATACGAGGTGTCGGGAGAGGAAAGGACACATTGATTGCTCCGATCTTTCCGTGGCAAAGGCAAGAGCGTATAACCCAGTCAGGAGTGTCATGGAAAACGATGCGAATCTGTATGACGAACTGCAGTGCTGTCTGGAAAGAACGTAAGAACTGAAACAGCTGGACAGTGAAAAGTTCTTACAGCTAAAAGCAGTATAATTACGGTATTCGGAGGGTAACTTCCGGATGCCGTATATTTTTTATGGCAGGGACGGCGTAATGTAATATTTCGCCTGTCGGCGAACGCCGTCCCGCCGGAGGGTAGAGGTCGGACAGGCCTCCCTCTATCCTATTAGAAAATATTATGATGATTCAGGCGACAAAAGGTCATGCAAAAATGAGCTCGCTCATTTTTGCATGAGATTGGGTCGCCCACAGACACGAGGAAGTAGCCATTTTGCACTATTTATACTTAACTTTGCAAATCTTTCTGTGCAAAATGAGCGGATTCCGAGTGGCTGTAGGATCGCGAGAGCAGCTCCGCTGCGAAGCGATCCGTAGAATCAGGCTTTTGTCGATGCAATCATTATGATTGCATCGAGAAAAGCCTGATTCTACAAATCTTTACTTTTACAAGGTAGAAACTGATAGAGGATCGTGCTATACTTATCAAGCTATAGATTGATTTATGCGAGAGGTATGGATATGCTCCGGAACAACATAGAAATGGATCTGAAAATGCGATTGATAGAAAGTGGTTTGACGCAGACGGAGGTTGCCGGGAAAGTTGGTGTCACTCTTTCATATGTGAACCGTATCACCAAGGGACGGGAACAGATCGTCAACAAGACCTTCATTAAGATGCTGGATGAGCTCGGCTATGATATCAAGCTTGTCTATGAAAAGCGGGATAAGGGCTGAGATACTTTCCTGAATGACAAAAAAATGTACAGCTTAAGCCGACCTGGATGAAGGGAGCCTTTTATGTCTTGGATAAACACTGAAAAGGACAGTCAAATAATAGAAGAACAGGCCGCAACGATCCGGCTTCTTACCGATCTGACGAAGGCGGGAAGCTGGGCCATCAACTATGCGCCGGATGGCTCCGTGGCATCTGTGCAATGGGGCGATGGCTTCCGCAGGCTGATGGGTTATAGTGACCAAAGTGATTTTCCGAATGAAATAGAATCATTTGTGCGGGGTATCTGTCCGGAAGACAGGGATAATCTCTTTAGTGATTTGAACGCCAGCGCTTATGATGAAAAAACCATGAGCACAACGGGTCATGATTTTCGCTTTTGCAGAAAGGACGGCTCGATCCGGTGGTATCGCAGCATGGGAATATTGTCCCGGGATCCTGAAGGCAGGCCGATGCAGTATAGAGGCGTGACTATAGACATAACCCAACAGAAGGAACATGATGCTCTGTACGTTGCATTGCAAAACGAAGTCGCGTCTCTCGACACCATTCATGAAATGCTCGGATCCGGCAAATGGACAATGGATTTTGATGAACCAGGCGAGATGGTCAAGGTCAGCTGGAGCGACGAATTCCGAAGAATGCTCGGGTATCATAGCGCGGAGGACTTTCCTGACGTACTGGAATCCTGGTCCGGCCTGCTGCATCCCGATGACAAAGACCACGTACTGAATGAGTATAACGAAACGATCTCCGACTATACAGGACAGAAGACATATGATGTAGAATATCGTCTGTTGACGAAAAACAGCGGATATCGTTGGTATCGAGCTGTCGGCAAACCCATACGCCGTCCGAATGGGTCGCCTATAACGTATATAGGCGTGTTTATAGACATCACCGACCAAAAGGAAATGATGCGGGAACTGGCACGACAGCGGGAATCGCTGAGTATCGCGCTGGAAGAGGCTAATCAGGCTAACAAAGCAAAAACAGCTTTTCTGTCCAATATGAGCCATGAAATTCGCACTCCGATGAACGCGATCATCGGTTTGGACCGGATCATATTGAATGATCACGGAATATCTGAAACGACACGAGAGCATGTTGAGAAGATCGGGATGTCAGCTCAGCATCTGCTCAGCATAATCAACGATATTCTTGACATGAGCCGCATCGAATCCGGTCGTATAAACGTGAAGACGGAAGAGTTTTCTTTCGCTAAGACGCTGGCCCAGGTCAATACGATTATAAGCGGCCAGTGCAGAGACAAGGGCATTGAATATGAATGCCTTGTAAAAGGCGCGGTCGATGGTTATTATATTGGCGATGACATAAAGCTGCGGCAGATTATGATCAATATCCTTGGAAACGCAGTCAAGTTTACACCGTCAGGCGGTACCGTCAGGTTTATTGTGGAAAACATTGCGCAATTCGACGGAAGATCCACGCTGCGCTTTATCATCAGCGATACCGGAATCGGGATGAGCCAGGAGTATCTTCCTAAACTGTTCGATGCATTCAGTCAGGAGGATTCCTCCAGCACAAATCGCTTTGGAAGCACAGGTCTGGGCATGGCCATCACCAAGAGCTTCGTTGAGCTGATGAACGGAACGATTTCAGTAGAAAGTGAAAAGCAAAAAGGAACGACATTTACTGTCACGGTCACGCTGATCGACAGCGATCATAAAAACATTGGGGAAGAGGGAAATATTTTACGGCCCCATGAACTGTGCGTATTGGTGATTGATGATGATCCGATTGCATGTGAACATGCCCGGCTTGTACTTGGCCAGGTGGGTGTGAATTGTGAAAAGGCGTTGTCTGGAGAAGATGGGCTGCAGATGGTGAAAGTCCGCCATGCCAGACGTGAGCCCTATAACCTGATCCTGGTAGATTGGCGCATGCCTGACATGGACGGCATAGAAACGACCCGACAGATTCGAGCTGCCGTGGGCAGCGAAACGCCGGTGGTCATTCTTACCTCGTATAACTGGGATGAAATTACGGGTGAAGCCAAGGCGGCAGGTGTGGACACGTTTGCTGCGAAACCGCTCTTCGCCGGGACGGTACTTGATGAGTTCAGGGAGGCTTTCAAAAAGAAGAATGCGGAGCTTGTACGGAAAACGGCGGATCTCAGATGCCGTAGAGTACTGTTGGCGGAAGATATCTCAGTAAACGCAGAAATTATGATAATGGTGCTCTCCATGCGTGAGATACAGGTGGACCACGCAGAAAACGGTCGTATTGCTGTAGAAATGTTTGAGGAACATGAAGAGGGCTATTACGATGCTGTTCTGATGGATATGCGGATGCCTGAAATGGACGGGCTGGAAGCCAGCCGGAGAATCAGGGCTATCAACAGATTTGATGCAAAGAGCGTTCCCATCATAGCGTTAACGGCAAATGCCTTTGATGAGGATGTTCAGCGCAGTATGCAGGCAGGTCTGAATGCGCACTTGAGCAAACCGGTGGACCCGGACGTTTTATTTGAAACATTGGAAGGGCTTCTGAACCATTAGGATCTGTGCAAAAATTTAACTTTACATCCGGCTCGTCTGAATGAAAACACATCGTATCCCTTCTCCGTTGACTCGAAGAAGCATAGTTCTAAATAACGCCCGCTGTGACGCGATATCAGGAAACGAAAGGGAACCGGAAACGTCAGCATTTATCTTATGCACAGAAAGGAAGTATGAGGAATGAACTACAGGATCGTTGATGGAGCGGAAAAAATGAACCTTGATGACGTCATCAGGATCCTCAGGATGACCTATTGGGCTGATAAGCGCTCAAGAGAGCAAATCGAAAAGTCCATGCAAAACTCATCGTGTTACGGAGTATATCTTGAAGATGAAGATAAACTGGTCGGCTTTGCAAGAGTCATCAGTGATTATGCCACGACCTATTACCTCTGCGATGTTATCATTGATACAGAATATCAGCATATGGGACTGGGGACGGCGCTGGTCTCATATATAGAATCCCTGCCTGAATACACCGGTCTTCGTGGAATTCTGATAACAAGAGACGCTCATGACCTATATCGGAAATTTGGGTACGAAGTCTTGAATGAACGGGTTATGGTGAAGTCGCTGAACTGCTGAGAAAGAATAAATTATGCAATTTGCCTCTTGTCATCTGCGGAAAGTTGTATATAATATGAGTTTGAAGCAACTAACCACATTGCGGTTGTCGAGCTGATGTCCAGTTTGACTGATGACAGAAAGAGGGGAAAGATCAATATGAAACCGGATTATAAAAACTGGATGCCAAAGGGTATGGTCTGCGGGTTTCTTGGAGGGACAATTGCCGCACTGGCTGTCACATTGATGATCGGCTGCGCGGGTTTCATTTCACCGGGAATCCTGAAGACGGTACTGACTGTGCTGTTTTCAGTTCTCACGGTTCTTCTGCTTGGCGTGACAGTCTGGTGCCGGGTGCTTTACAGGGCGTTTGATTACAACGGGAAGCGTCAGATGTCAAAACAGATCATCGATGGAACAGCCGCTTATATTACCAGCCTTGATGGCGGAAAAATCCTCGATGTCGGGTGTGGCAGCGGAGCTCTGTCAATCGCTGTGGCAAAGAGAAACCCGAAAGCCGAAGTGATCGGAATCGACCGCTGGGGGAAGGAGTATGCATCCTTCAGCAGGTCTTTGTGTGAGAAAAATGCGAAAGCGGAGGGCGTGAGCAACGTCAGTTTCCGGCAGGGGGATGCCATACATCTGGACTTTGCGGATGAAACGTTTGATGCGGTGACCAGCAATTATGTCTATCATAATATTCCCGGTGACCGGCAGGCATACCTTCTTGAAACTCTGCGGACCCTGAAGAAAGGAGGAACCTTTGCTCTTCATGATATCTTTTCGAAAGCAAAGTATGGCGACATGCAATCCTTTGTCAAAAAGCTGGAGGATATGGGATACAGGAAAGTTGAGCTGATTGATACGACAAATGGAAAATTCATGGAGAAATCAGAAGCGGGCTGGATGGGACTGTCAGGTTCGGCGGTTTTGACAGGGATTAAATGAGAATCGAGGCAGTGACGGGAAAATACCACATCGGGAAAAACACGGTTCAGGCATGACAGACACCTGTACCAACCCGGAGGATATCTCACGCCGCCGTATGAAACGGGGCAAAGCCTACGGGAGCTTCTGGGATGTACACTTACCATAAGCTTAGAACGAAGGGAGGAGATCTGACGGTAGTGACGAGCTGCTTCAGGTTGAGAAATGGCGTGATGCGACGCATTGGACGCACATGGCAGACAGCCGCACTATGCAAGGCTGGGCGAGCTGAAGTCAGGATTTGTGGATGAGACTGTAATAGAGAAGTATGTGCTTGAAGGGTAAATCAATGCAGGATGAAATTCCTAAGAAGATAAAAATACGCGGTGCAAGGGTTCATAATCTGAAGAACATTGATGTTGATATCCCGCTGAACAGAATAGTCGGGATAGCCGGTGTTTCAGGATCGGGAAAGTCCTCCCTTGCCCTGGGCGTACTGTATGCAGAAGGCTCCAGACGCTATCTGGAGTCCCTGTCAACTTATACAAGGAGGCGGATGACACAGGCTGCAAAGGCAGATGTGGATGAGGTGCTTTACGTGCCCGCATCCCTTGCCCTTCATCAGCGTCCGGCAATTCCCGGCATCCGATCCACTTTCGGAACTGGTACGGAGTTGTTGAACAGTCTCCGATTAATGTTTTCCCGGCTTGGAAGCCACAGGTGTCCGAACGGGCATTACCTGCCGCCTTCCATGGCCGTGGCTGCAGAGCAGGAGATGATATGCCCGGAGTGCGGGGCTCATTTCTATGGACCCGGTGCGGAGGAGCTTGCCTTTAACAGCCAAGGAGCGTGCCCTCGCTGCGATGGGACCGGAATTGTTCATGTGGTGGACGAATCCACCCTGGTTCCGGATGAGTCACTGTCGATAGATGAAGGCGCAGTATTGCCCTGGCAGACACTGATGTGGTCATTGATGAAAGATATCGCCAGGGAACTTGGCGTCCGTACTGATGTGCCCTTCAGGGAACTGACAGAAAAAGAGCGGGATCTGGTTTTCCATGGTCCGGCAGTCAAACACCATATGATCTATCAGAATCAGACGAATGGTGCTGCCGGAGAGATGGACTTTACCTATTTCAATGCAATCTATACGGTCGAAAATGCCCTGTCAAAGGTGAAGGATGAGAAGGGCATGAAGCGCGTTGAGAAGTTCCTGCGGCTTTCCGTATGTCCTGACTGTGGCGGAACAAGGCTCTCAGAGAAAGCACGCACACCAAAAGTGAAGGGTATCTCCCTTGCGCAGGTCTGCGCCATGACGCTGGCGGATTCCCTGGACTGGGTTTCCAAAGTGCCGGATTCCATGCCCGATGAGATGAAGCCTATGGCGAGGAGCATCTGCGAATCCTATCAGACGGTTGCAAAACGGCTCATGGACCTGGGGCTTTCCTATCTTACATTGGACAGGGCGGCATCCACGCTGTCAACGGGGGAAAGGCAGCGCATGCAGCTGGCAAGAGCTGTGCGGAACAGAACAACGGGCGTGCTCTATGTGCTTGATGAACCTTCTATCGGGCTGCATCCGGCAAATATTGTCGGGCTGAATGGTGTTATGCATGATCTGGTTGCTGACGGGAATTCCGTCCTTCTTGTGGATCATGATACCCAGATCCTGAAAGAATCTGACTGGCTGATAGAGATGGGGCCGAAGGCCGGGGCCGATGGCGGCAGAGTGATTGCAGAAGGGACGATTGAGGAGATAATGGCAGACCCCGGTTCCATGATCGGACCATTCCTTTCAGGAGCGGAAGGACTGAATCGCCATACAGAACCATGCAGCATATTCGGGCCTGGATGTATCCGGATGAGAACGACACAGCTCCATACTGTAAAACCGCTGGATGTAAGCATCCCGAAAGGAAGGCTGACTGTGGTAACCGGAGTGTCCGGATCCGGAAAAACGACGATGGTGCTGGAAAGCCTGGTGCCGGGTCTTGCGGCAAAGACAGCGGGGACAAAGATGCCGGATCATGTTGCCTGGATAGAAGCGGAAGGCATCCTGCATGTAAAGCTGATCGACGCTTCTCCCATCGGCATCAATGTACGTTCCACCGTTGCCACCTATGCAAATGTCCACGACGAATTGCGTAAGATCTATGGCCGCAGCAAGGAATCTAAGAACAGGGGATGGAAAGCAGGGGACTTTTCTTATAACACCGGGAGCCTGCGCTGTCCTGTCTGTGACGGGACGGGTTCGATCAGTCTTGATGTCCAGTTTCTTCCGGATGTGGATATTCCCTGCCCTGAGTGCAAGGGATCAAGGTACTCCAGGGATGCTTACAGAGTAAAATATACAAATAAGTCCGGGATCGAAAAGTCCCTTCCGGAACTGATGGAAATGGATGTTAATACCGCCATTGCTTTCTGCAGGGATATGAAAACTGTTTATCCGAGGCTGAAGGTTCTGCAGGATCTTGGCCTTGGGTACCTGACCCTCGGTGAAGAAACACCGAGCCTGTCAGGGGGAGAAGCTCAGAGACTGAAACTGGCCAGCGAAATGGGAAGAACACAGGAGGATTCTGTTTTTGTGTTCGATGAACCGACAATCGGGCTTCACCCGTTGGACGTGAAAACACTTCTGGGAGTTTTCCGGTCACTCATCAGCAATGGTGCCACCGTTGTTGTGATAGAGCATGACCTTGATGTGATCAGGAATGCGGATTATGTCATTGATATGGGACCAGGCGGCGGGGAGGAAGGCGGGAGGATAGTAGCCTGTGGAACGCCTGAAAAGATAAAAGTCTGCAGCGAGAGCGTGACGGGACAGTTCATATGATGATTGCATCGACAAAAGCCTGATTCTACGGATCGCTTCGCAGCGGAGCTGCTCTCGCGTCTCGCCTCCCGGCTCGGTCGTTGCTAAACGCATGCCACTGGCATGCAGCAACCTACAGCCACTCGGAATCCGCTCATTT
>JAFVGK010000151.1 GCA_017475035.1 Blautia sp. | reverse complement strand
TAGGACACCTCGTTCAAATCTGACAGCTGCTCTAATATGAAATCCAAGTATTCTTTGCTTGATGCCATGATTCTGCCTCTTCCGTCCTATAGCTTCAGTATAGCGATAAGTTCTTCTCCATCCATTTCGCCGGTCTCAACAAATCCGAACGAACTATATAAGTGACGAGCCGCTTCGTTTTCGGGCTCATAAGATAGCCAGCAATACTCTGCCTTCCCACAAGGAATAGAATTGATGAATTCTAATGCAAGTTTCACAGCTTCTTTCCCGTATCCATTTCGTTGATTAGACTCGTCAATCATTAAACGCCAAAGGTTATAGTTTCCCCTTGCAATTTCAGGTGCATCATCCCAATAATCATCAATATCGAATCCGATCATCAAAAAACCGACTGGCTTATCACCATCATATAATCCAAACGGAAAAGCATATCCATTTGCAGTGATAGCTGTATAGGCTTCAATAATACTGACATCATTAGGAGCGACAAAATTTCTCTGTGACTCCGATACTTTCAGCTTTAGAATATCCCAGACGTTTTTTCCGTTTACTTTTTCCAAACGAAGCATTGTTTCTCCTCCGCAATTCCCGCTTTCACTTTCCGACATCTATCTCACAGCCACAACTACCCAACATCTAACTCGGCAACTCAACATAGCGACATCTATCGTGGCAACTCAACTCTCACACTTTTTGAGATGACTTGCCCTTGGATAAGTTACCGAGAAACGTTCGTCCTGCCCGACGCCAAATTTACCCGATTGCCCGAAAACCGCAGTATTACTGGGCTTTCGCGGCTATTTCTCTTTGACCTTTGACATCAATACTACCGTCTCGACGTGGCACGAGGAAATGAAACTACTAATTCATACCTGCGCCAGTAAGCGGGAACTTGTCCACTGATTACTGCCTGTTCGCAAAATCGCGTCCAGGAACATATCAACGTTTTGCCTGTTCGTCAGGAACATATCAACCGATTTTGGGCACATGCCCGTTATCGGGAACATGTCAATAAGCTGCAATTTGTATTACCAGTTTTTCCACTGCATTATGTGATACTTGGAACCATTTTCCAGGAATCCAACTGAGCGATACAAAGGATATCCATCCTCCGTGGCTTTCAGCTCAATAACTGAGATTTTCATTTTCTTTGCTTCAGAAAGCAAAGCCTCCATGATTGTTTTTGCGCACCCTTTCCGCCTATAGGACGGGCAGGTATATACGTTTAAAACCAATCCTGTTTTTCCATTGATGAATGCCGGACTCATTGGTTTTTCAACAATCAACAAAAAGCACATGAAACGATGTTTTGTCCATCCCTGATTACATAGACGAACAAATCTTTGTCCAGATGCGTCTTAAAATAACCGGGCAATTCCCTTTTGATGGCTTCACAATCCTGAATATCAAGACTGCCATTGTCTTCAATCAAATAGCTGAGGCGCATTTTAACAAGGTCTTCAATATCCTCTGTTCCGGCTCTTTCAACATTCATCCAACATGTCCTCCAAATCCCGATTTGGCAATATCCCGAAAAGCAGGAATCTGCTTTATCCAAAAACCTTCAATTTCCTCGACGATAACCTCCTAATTCTCACTATTTTTCGGCTTTCTGATTCTATCGTAGAATACGCAGATCAGAATCGACACCAGCGGGAATACTGCATAATCAATGACATCTCTTGCACCCGAAACGAACGATGACAACGCAGGCTGCGATTCAAAAAGATACCCTGCTATTCTTGGCGTCAAATCCGTAAGCGCATGCAAACACATCGATAGCGCAAGATTTCCGGTGCACATGTATATCGCTGCCCAAAAGATTCCGATTACCATAGTGGCCGGGACTTGAACGAGGGGATTCTCTCCGAACGCAATATTCGGGAAATGCGACAACCCAAAGATTCCGCCGGATATTAAAATCGTGATGATTCTACGCTTCAGGGTGTCCGTTCGATGCGCCAAAAGTCCCTTCATTACCAAGCCTCTGTAGACGGATTCTTCATAGTAGCCTGTCCCTGCCTGCTGAAGGGCATTTATACAAAACAAACCAAGCACTGCCGTCGTAAATGTTCCTGCTTTGATTTTTAGCAGGGGAAGCAAGATGTAGATAAACAACGGGCACAGAAGCAGCCATACTTTCCACGAAATCTTTCCTCTGAACGCATTCTTAAACCCTTCCGCATCCCCGCTTTGCTTATAAAACCGATTCAACAAAACAAGCGCTATCGTTCCTAAAATGCATCTGAGAACAAAATCTGCAGTGTACAAAGCAGCCTGCTCCGGAAAAACATTAAGTAAAACCATAGGTATTTCTATCGCATAGAAAACCAATAACATAATGACTGCAGCCCTTATGGGGTGGAATAATTCTTTTTTTACATCAGTCATTTTTCAGCCTCTCAAGTGTTTCCTCGTACTCATATATTCTTAGCCCTTGTATTTCTCCTAAAGAACTGCTGTCTCAACAAACTGGAATTTATTTTACTGAAAAGATGGTATTTTTCTCAAATATTCCCACAGCAAACCCCAGTCTTAAGAATAGTGGCATATTTTTATATACTTGAAAACTTGTTCTGTTCAATAATTCTTCTAAGGTGATTTCCTCATAATATCCATATGGATTAGCAATGGTTATCATACCGTTTGGTATGTCTGCACCAATAATTAATGAATAATGCAGCGTCCATTCATCGCCATACAAAGCTGCCCATTCAAACGGAACAGGCTTTCCTGACGCTAATGTTTCATACATAATATCAATAAACTCTGTGTTTTTCACATACTTATGAATCTCTGTTTCATATTCTGGGAACTGCTTATTCATTTCTTCGCAGAATTTATTTCCTGTAGAAGTAACAACCTTTCCATATTGCTCGTATAAGCTTTCTTCAGTTACATTACTGTCATTCCATGCAGAAAACATTTCGATTACAGCATAACCACATGACACATCCTGTGTGATAACTTCCAAATTTTCTATTTTAACTGGTGTCTGATATTTTTCATCTGTGTATACATTAGAATAATCATCCTGTGTATGCTTTGTTCTGACTTCTTCAATAATCAAGGCTACTAATGCAATACATATTATTGCTAATATAATAATACCTATAGTCTTCAATACTTTTTTCATATAATCTCCCTACAAATCCCGATTTATTTTTGTATATCTGTGTCAAAAATCATTTTCTTGCAATGATCACAGAAGTATGTTTCTATGCTGAATGATGCCAACGTGTAATATACGGCTGTCAGTTTTCCCGTTCCAAAAAAATTCTCAGCCCAACCGGTTTTATGTTCACCGGCTTTCCAACAGACGTTTGATCGTCCATCACCGGATAGAATCCCTTTCTGCATTTCCTTCCCGCAATATGGACACTGCATCCGTTTTCCCTCCATTTACCGAGTTGTCGAGATCTGTAATCTTACTTTCCTGTCTGAACAGAAGAAATAATCGCATATCTTCTCCAAACATGACCCCCTGCCTCCCAACGAGCTTTTCTGCATTATATCATCGTCAGGCAGATACATCCATCAAAAGTTATCAAACTCACTTTGCCCTGCAACCAATATCCTTCCGCCATCATTCGGTGAAGATACCGTATCATTCCCCTTCTCCGTCCACAGATCCAGAACCATTCCAACAGTCAACAGATCCAGATCCCTGATCGACATCCCGATCTCCAGACACCGCAGCAGAAACAGGGGAGTATTTAATTCCCTCCCGCTTCCTGATCTCAGTTTTTTTACTCTCAGAATCCGTCACGAAATTGTTGCCCCACATCTTCAGGATCTCCGGCAGAACCTCATAGATGCTGAAAATCTGAAACTGGTCGAGCCAGTCCTCGATCGTCTCAAGAATTGACGGGTCAGCATGGTACGCCATAATATATGCAAGGTTCTCGAAAATCTCCAGATTCTCGATCTGAAGCTCTCCACCTGTTTTTTCCTTATTGTCATAGGATGTCTGCAGCTTTGAAAGATCCTTGAATACATCCCGTTTGAATTTGATCCGGTATAAACGCGGAATCGCCGCTGAAGATTTCATCTTCACTTCCTTGCCACCAATAGAAAGCGTCTTTTCTGTCATAATCCTGTCCTTTCCTGGCAAAAGCCTTTTTTTATAAACCTCTCCCTGATTCTTTCCGGGGAAACAATCTTTACTTTCGGAAACAAAAGCTTTACTTTCCCGCTCCTTTTATTCCTAAAGATTGAATTTAAAGATCAATTTAATTCATCAGTTTCTCCTGAACCGGAAGTGAATCGGAGAACGGAAAAGAGGCAAAAAAAGAGGCCCGTAAATCCGAAAAACTTTGAATTTACGGGCTTTCAGCCGCGTTCCTGGGGGGGGGGATTCGAACCCCCGACCTTCCGCTTAGGAGGCGGCTGAAACGCGGTAAAATACAGCCATCCGGAGTCATGCTAAGTCAAAAAATCCAACAAAAGCACGGGGTTCGTTATCAAATCTGGTCAATCTGATGTATGCTACTGTAAAGTATTGTCAAGCGATTTTTGTTAGCTGGCTGTTAGCTGAGCTAACAAATGGGATCAGGCAATACGTAAAGTCAGGGATCACATCATCGGTCACCATTCCCGAAAGCAGCCTTGTCGGCAGTGGGAATGACCTGGAATATTGATTGATCAGATTAGGGGTTATCTTATTCTATCTGCTGGTTTTTGTCCAGTGGTTTGGCTACTTTTCGAAGATTATTTTTTTACGTAGAGTATGGAGTACCTCTCATCCAGTTTCTCACTGAGCACATATGATGCTTTTCCTGCGCCTGTACATTTTAGGGAACCAAATTTGACAAGAAACCCCTAAAAGTGATGATAAAAAGGATTCTTTCATTACTGATATAACTCGACTTAGGAATAGAAGATGAGAAGGCTAATATCACAATCGCCATACGAAAGATATACCTTCCTCCCATAGTTTTGCCAGTGAAACGAGAAGCGCTGCTATCTCCGGATTCGCGAGAACCTTTACCAGAACATCAGGATCAATGCCTTCGGAAACAGACTCCTTCCCCACCTACTACTCATGAAGCTGTGGATTCAAGTCCTTCTTCGGTTTTAAATTCTCCTGAAGATTTTGATTGACCTCTAACATTATCAAGAAGAATTTTGTGCATTTCTTTGATTAGTCTTGAACTGAGAGGCAATTTATGTATACCATTTTTCAGAAGTATCAGACATTGTAGACATTTTATCGAGTGCATAGTAAAGTGCGCTTCGATAATTCATAATTTCTTGCATCTCGTCTTTGGGAACAGAAACTTCATTCCCTGCATCAAAATTAATAAAATCTTCAATTGTTGCATGTGTTCCCTCAAGTTTAGATTATAATACTGCTTCCTGCGATACCAGAGGAGAAATGAGCAACATAGGATTGATTGTGTTCATGAGAAAGCCTTTATAAGCGCCCATAGCGTTGTTAGCTTTTGATATCAACTTAATCATTTCTTTATCAAACAATGTTGCCGACAATTCAATTGGTAATTTTTCAGGAATATGTGGTTCTGGAACCTTCTTATAGATTTCTTCAAAAATCATGGTTTTCTCCTCATAAAATGGTCACAATCTTCCTGTATGCTGTTTTCATCGAGCAGCTAAGCAGGCGTAAGTCCAGATACCGGATATACGCCTGTTTTTTTAGTATTTCAACACGGCAAATCATGGATACGGATAAAAGCGATTTGCCATTTATGAAGGAGGAACCCCTATGAATAAAAGAGCAAAAAAGAAATTGATCTGCGGTATGATCAGCGGAATGGTTATGCTTTCTGCGCTTGGTGCACAGGCGGCTGAACGGGGAGGAAGAAACGGGATGAATGGCGGACCGGGTGGAAATGGAGGCAGAATGGGCGGCATACAGATGGAAACCGATCCGGAAATCACAGCTGTATTGGATGCGGTCTCCGGGAAATTCATCCAGGAAACTTATGTGGATGAAACGACAGGAACGTCCCTTGAATACAGCCTTTATGTTCCGGAGGATTACGACGCATCCGGCAGTTATCCCATGATCATGTTTATCCCGGACTCCACAGGTTCCGGAAAAAGCGCATCTGAGATCGTATCGCAGTATTATGGAGCCGCTGTCTGGGCTACAGATGAAGAACAGGAAAAGCATGCATCCTTTGTACTGGTTCCCGCCTTCTCAGAAACAGTGGTCGATGACAACTGGAATACATCTGAACAGATCGAAACTGCCGTTTCACTCATTAGCAGCCTGGCAGAAGAATACAGCATTGATACGAACCGTCTCTATACCACCGGACAGTCCATGGGCTGCATGACCTCCCTGTACTTAAACAGCAAGTATCCGGATCTGTTCGCAGCGTCCCTGTTTGTTTCAGGACAATGGGATATCTCCGTTCTCGAGCCTCTTGAAAGCGCCTCCTTTTTCTACATTACAGCCGGCGGGGATGCAAAGGCTTCCGGCGGACAGGATGAAGTGATGGACATGCTTGATCAGGATGGTGTCGCCTTCAGCTATGGAACCTGGAATGCGCAGAACAGTTCCGATGAACAGGATACTTCCGCGCAGTCCCTGATTGCGGAGGGAAATCATGCAAACTTTATTCGATTTGAAACCGGCAGCGTATTGAACGGCGAAAACGGCATGGAGCATATGGCATCCTTCAATTACGCATACAAAATAACAGCTGTGAGGGACTGGCTGTTTGACCAAAGCAGATGATCGCCAGGTTCTCTTTATCATAGAAAATTTGATTGCTCTATACTTACTCCATGGCAAAACAGTACTCCTGTGTATCATACATTCTTTCGATACCGGAATGAATTATGCTTTTGATTTCAACGTTTCTTTAAGGTATGCATGGTAAGCTGCCATGCAAATAAGAAATAACAGACGGAGGTTATCATCATGAAGATCAGAAAGACAATATCGCTTATCATGGCTGTTGTGATGGCGGTTTCTGTTACTGCCTGGGGGAGCGAAACCGGATCCCCGGATGAAACAGTGACTGAAGCTGCGGGAGTCAGGCAGACAGCTTCGATGTCTGAAGCACAGACAAATCTGGCAAAAATCGACAATACGTCATGGCAGTACAACGCAGAGGATGACGTTTACTACCAGATCGGGATTTCTTACTGTGAGAACCCGGCCGATGCGTCATACGAGACCCTTGCCGTTTTTGTTCCCGGTGCGTATATGACCGCAACGGACAACGGCAATGGAACCTATACTTGCGAGATTAATTCAGGGGGCAGCATTGGCAGTTACACCGCAGATACAGCACCCATCGTAATACCTGTCAATACACCCGGCTATTCTGCCATGGCTCCGCTGTCTTCCTATTCCAGTTTTACGGAATACACAAACGAAGGCTTTGTGTATGTCCATGCGGGTTGCAGGGGAAGAGATGCCGGAGCGCCTGCGGGAGTTACGGATCTGAAGGCAGCTGTCAGGTATATCCGGTATACGGACGATGTTCTCCCGGGAGATGCGGAAAGCATCTTTACCTTTGGAATGAGCGGGGGCGGTGCCCAGTCTGCCCTGATGGGATCGACCGGTGACAGTGACCTGTACAACACATATCTGGAAGAGATCGGCGCAGTTATGGGCGTTAGCGATGCTGTCCTCGGCTCCATGTGCTGGTGCCCGATTACGAACCTGGATACTGCCGATGAAGCCTATGAATGGATGATGGGCGTGACCAGGAACGGCCTGTCTGAAGAGGAACAGCTCATCTCCGACAAACTGGCGGAGGCGTTTGCCGCGTACATCAATTTGGCCGGACTCAAGGATGAGGATGGGAATGTCCTCACCTTAAGCGAATCATCAGACGGAATCTACCAGTCTGGTACCTATTATGATTACATGAAAACGGTTATAGAAGAGTCATTGAACAATTTCCTTTCGGATACCGAATTCCCGTATGACGCCTCAGCATCCGGCGGCATGATGGGAGGACCCGGAGGCGGAATGCGAGGCGGTCATGGTGGCATGACCTTTGGAAACGGTGACAGGCAGGATGGTGAAAGGCCAGACTTTGGCGATGGTGATGGACCAGACTTCGGCGAATACGGAAGACCGGACGGTGAAGGTGCCACGCCCTTTGGTGAGGAAGAAATGTCAGGTGATATGACCGCTGCAGAAGATAAACAGCCTTACGAAGCGATGGATGACATTACCCGCAATGAAAGTACCGGTGGGCTCAGCCTTTCCGGGACCTATGAAACTGCCCAGGATTATATCGATGCCCTGAATGCGGATGGCGAGTGGGTGATCTACGACGCATCCGCAAATAATGCGACAATCACCAGTATTGAGGATTTTGTGATGGCATTTAAAAGCGCTTCCAAAAATATCGGTGCCTTTGACCAGCTTGATGAAGGGCAGGGAGAAAACACACTCTTTGGATACGGGGATGGAGACGGTGCACATTTTGACGCAGTTCTTGCCCAGATTCTTACAGACCTTGGCAGCAGCTACGCTTCTGCCTATGCAGAAGATCTTACTCAGACAGATGATACCGGAAATACTGTCGACGTACGGCTTAACATGTACACGCCACTTTATTACCTGCTGGAGTCCTCAGAGGGGTATGAAACCAGCACAGTAGCCAAATACTGGCGGATCCGGACAGGTATTGCGCAGAGTGACTGCGCCTTATCTACCGAAATAAACCTTGCGCTGGCACTCGAGAACTACAGTGGTATCGAAAATGTTGACTTTGAGACAGTCTGGGGAGCGGGGCATACACAGGCGGAGCGGACCGGGTCCTCTACAGACAACTTCATCGCATGGGTAAATGAGTGTATGAGCGAAGAATAAAATCTGTATTCTCCTGCAGTCTCCTTTTCCTATGTTCATGAAATCAAATATAGAAACAACCATATATAAAACGGCCACTGGAGATACTAAACTCCGTGGCCATTTTTCTTCGTCTCTCTTTCACAGCTTCTAAAGAGCTGTTCCTCTATTGATCCCTGCGATAACGGTTGTTTACACAGCAATATTCTATTGCACCGCCATCCCAGGGGATAACTCAGGTACGTGATAATCCAGCCGGAAGCAGCAGTGCAAACCCGACCCCAAAAACAATCTCCCGGATCATGGAAAGAAGTGTCGAAGCCAAAGCTTTCCCCATGGCCTGCAGGAAGATGAAACAGGCCTTGTTTATACATGCAAAGATCATCATGCAAAGGTATATACGAAAGGCCAGGATCGCAAACTCGGTATAATAGCTGCTCTCGTTCGCGGATCCGAAAATACCGATCAGCTGCCTGGGGAACAGTTCCACAATGATAAGCGCCACAGCGCCAACACCTGCTTCCGCTGTAAGCAGTCTTGTGAACAGTTCCCTGATCCACTGGGAATAACCAAATCGGAACAGCCCAGGTACATTCCAAAGCTGTAAACAGGGTAAGAACACTGATTGCCCCTGTGTCGTAATTTCAGTAGATCAGCGAGGAGAATTCCCCAACTGATCTCCTGAAAACACGACACAGGGGTTTATTTTTAAGAAAACGCTGTTTTCCAGAGGCTATCCTTAGCCCTTCAATTTTGACAGGGCGTCGTTTACAGCGTCGATGATGCCCTGTGAAGTCCGTGTAGCTCCGGAGACAGCGTCGACTGTGGTGCTCTGGCTTTCGATGATGGCAGCCGGTATTGCTGTAACGGCAGGATCACAGATTCCCAGAGTGTCATTCAGTTCCAGATACTGAATGCTCCCGATCTTATCGCCATCCATCCTGACTTTCACTACGATACGTCCGATACCATATCCTACCCCGATATACTCGTCTTCGCCAGCCTCAAACTCTTCATCCTTCATGGCGAAATCAATCTGCTCCGCTTTTTCCGCAGCTGCCAGAGAGATAGTTTCAGGCTTATAATCTTCGTTTGCAAGAATCTTTTCCGCCGCCTTCCAGCCTGTAACCATGCATTCAGCAAGATTGCCTGCTCCCTGGTAAATACTGGAATAGAATGAGCCAAGCTCACCGGCACTGTACAGCCGCGGAATTGCGTTTCCTCTGGGGTCCAGGACTTCGCACTCAATATTCCTTGTGGGTCCGCCCTGTGTATTAATCATGGCAGGAACCAGAGGCAGGGCATAATACGGGCCATCCGTAAAGGCGGTCAGGTACTCAGCCGGCCGGCCGCACTCTTCATCCACTCCGCTCTCACAGTAGGCGTTGTAGCGTTCGATCTGAGCGACAAGGTTTTCTGCCGGTACTCCTATCGTTTCCGCCAGTTCTTCCAGTGTATCTGCCTTAAGAATCCACCCCTTCTCCAGCTCCTTCTCCATACCCTGGCTCCATACTCTGTATAAGGGCTTCAGAAGCCTGGCTTTCTCATCAAAAATCGCCCAGGCAGGAAGAGAGATCGGGACGCGGATATAAAGGCCGTGGAACATTACATGACCATGCTTCAGTCCAACGGTTTCATTGACAAAACGAGTACCATCAGCGCCGACAATGATCGCGCTGGTATCCTTTAAGCTGCTGTAGGACAAAGTTCCCATAAGCTGACGGAAAGGAATGGTCGTATTCGGGTTCTGGAACTCCAGGAAAGGACCGGACAACGCACTCATATGCCAAAGATCGGCACCGGCTTCCAGAGCCATGGTAATCCCATCCCCTGTATTGTAAGGACTTCCTAGCGGAATGGCATAGGGAAGCTGCAGGTAATCCTCAACCATCCGGTTGTTGGCTTCAAAGCCACCGCAGGCAAGAATGACACCTCGCTTTGCGCGAATATGGTAATCTCCCTCTTCCCGATGAATCGTAACACCAAGAATCGTCTTGTGATAAGGATCCTGGATCAGTCTTTGGGCAGGTGACTCATACCAGATATGAATATGATCAGATCTTTCAATGGCGGCTGCCCGGATCACCGGCCAGAAACCTTTGCCGCCATTGTTCATCGTATAACATTTCGTAACGATATCGGAGCCCTCAAAAGTGGGAAACTCCGGATCATGCTTCAGCTCATAAGCAACACCGCCCAGTTTTTCATAATACGCCGTTGTCTTTGTGAAACCATCCACCAGGAAATCAATCACTTCATCGTCCATGTTTTCATAAAGCCCACGCACGTTCTTCATATAGGTGACCATTTTGTCCCGGTCTTCCTCCGCGACATGGAGGAAACGCTGTGAACAGTATCTGGTATTACCACCTTCATGACCGTATGGCGCTTTTTCAAGTACAACGACATCCAGTCCGGCATCCGCCAGCTCAATAGCCGCAATGGCACCGGCTCCGCCAAAGCCTACAATGACTGCGTCATATTCCGCATTCCAGGCAATGCTGTCCGCATATGCGACTGTTTCCTCCGCAGCCGTTTTTCTGCCAAGACCAATAGAGGCAAGAGCCGCGATTCCCGCTGTAGCGGAAGCACCTTTAAGGAACTCTTTTCTTGAAAGCATTTTATTCTCCATGACAGCTCTTATATCATCCTCTCATTTCTTATCTGTTTTCCGCCTCATAAGCGGCATAATCGATGCTCTGGATTTTTGTCAGCGGTTCCGCCGTGTATGTCGCAACGCGATCGTCTTCAATTACGCCGGACCAGTTCAAACCAAATCCAAAGTCATAAGTGTTCCCATTGGCATCCACGTAACACTCCATATCACGGGGAACATCCTCCAGCTGCGCTTCTACCGCTTCCATGGAAGCCGGCTGCTGATTGACCAGGAGGCCACTTGGCTCTGTTTCTCCAAGAAGGATTTCTGCAACAACTTCATTCTTCTGGCCGGAATTGGCAGCATCCTTACCATAAGAAACCAGGATGACGTCAGCCAGCGGCTCCACTTCGGACCAGACAAGCCCGCGGTCCATGTTCATGGATACAATGACAGGAATATCTCCTGCAACGGAATCTACAAATTTCAATGTATCAAGCTCAGCATAATTCGCCACCTGATGTGCCGTTTGCCCTTTGTAGGACCGGTTTTCTTTTCTCCCCTCAGAATCAGTCAATCCACTGATAGACACCTCTCTCGCCGTATCCGCAGTATAGGTGCCGTACTGCAGGGATGCCGGATACCAGGTATCATTGTCGAAATCGAAGAAGACGCCGTCAAGATAGGAATCGAGATATTCGGCACGGCCTCGATAAAAGTCGTCCAGAGAAACCATATAGGGATTCGTCATACCTACGATGATATAATCGCATCCGGAAATCTCTTCTGCATCAGCACGGATGATATCAGACTCTGTAAATGTCGCATTCCCATCCGCATCGACTGGTCCGGTCGGATCTCCGACGGTATCCGTAACAACTTCAAAGTAATTTGCCAGGATATCCAGATCCATACCGGGATTCCAGCCTGGAGTTCCCTCGTTGATCCCGGTGCTCCAGGCAACACGGTAACCGGTATCAAACATATAAGGAACATATACCTTGGGCTGCTCTTTTCCTGCGCCGCCCTCAACGACTGTCCCGTCATTTTTCAGCATGACGACAGATGCACGCTGTGTTTCCAGACCAAAAGCCCTGGCGGAATCACTGTAAACAATTTCTTCCGCATAGCTGCTGTCGCAATACGGCTGGTCAAACATATTGAGGTTCATCATGGTATGGATATAATTGTAAGCGGCATGAGAGATAATCGCTTCCGCTTCTTCCTCCCCCACATTTTTCACAAGAACATCATAAGCCGCAGCAACCTCTTCCTGACTGCCGGTGGAGGTTCCATAACCACCCAGAAGGTTTGCTCCGCGCTCCCATGCAAGAGCAATGCGGTCTGCCTGGGTCGGAAGATCTTCTGATCCCCACATGCCGGCAAAGCTGAATACACCCCAATCGGTAATGATCAGGTTGTCATATCCGGCATATTTCAGCAGTCCATACATATAAGGATTATAAGCGCCTGCCCATTCTCCTCCATAGGTTTCACCATCTGCATCAACATTTATGGCATACTGGGTCATAATGCCGGATGAACCGGTTTTTCCGGGAAGATTGAAAACGCCGTCAAAGTAGGTGATCAGATGAGCTTCCAGATTTCCTCCAGGGAAGGTTGCGTAACGTCCTGTAATGGAATGGTCATTTCTGCCGCCCTCGGTGGAGCCGGCTCCGCCGAAGTGCTTTGTAAAGCAATAAACAGATTCGCTGCCCCATCCAAGATCTTCTCCGTCCTCGCCATAGGAAGACTGCATTGCGTTGACATACGCGGTTGCCATATCCAGGGTAAGCTGCGGATCCTCGCCAAAGGTGCCTCCGGCACGATCCATCTGCGGGGAAGCAATGTCCACATGCGGCCCAAGGTATGCGGTCACACCGACAGCACGGTATTGTTTCGAGGTGGTTTCTCCGATCGCGGCTGCCAGTTCAGGATCCATCGTTGAGCCCATCGCAACCCCTTCCACCAGTCCGGAAATGTTGATGGGGTCGATGGAAATCATAGCCGGAATGCCGTAATAGCAGCTTTCCGCAACAGCCTGGATCTGGTTTGCCCATTTTGCGTGATCCGCAGCTCCGGCTGGTACGCTTCGGGTTACACCGCCGCGGCCGCCGTCGTGGAGATAAATATAAGAGGTATCATCTTCCGCCAGAGGTTCTGTGGTTACGGCACCCCAGCCGCCGTGGGAAAGGATGCGGGCCTTTTCGTGTCCCTCCATCTCCTCCACCAGTCCCTGCGCACGTTCTTCACTGGAAAGTCTCCAGTCTTCATACGCGTCCAGTACGCCGTTCTGGTTCAAATCCTTAAAGGCATATCCATCTGTTTCGAGGATGCCAACTCCGGAAAGTGGAGAAAGACCAAGGGTTTTTCCATCTTCCTGCCGGATCAGATAGTATCCATCCGCGGTCTCTTCCGCTGTCCACTTTGCGTCATCCGAAGGAGTCGGAAGAACTGCCTGTACGGGTTCATCTGTTTGCTCGGAAGTGGTTCCGTCCGCTGCCGTATCTGCTGCGTCGGCATACGGATTTGCGTAAGGGTCATTCGCCTGCGCTCCTGCGTCGGCATACGGATTTGCATATGGGTCGTTCGCCTGCGCTCCTGCGTCGGCATACGGATTTGCATATGGGTCGTTCGCCTGCGCTCCTGCGTCGGCATACGGATTTGCATATGGGTCGTTCGCCTGCGCTCCTGCGTCGGCATACGGATTT
>JAFVGK010000150.1 GCA_017475035.1 Blautia sp. | reverse complement strand
TTGAACAGATGCATAATGATATTTACCATCTCTTTGGCGGTAAACCTTATAACGTGTATTGGGGTCAGCTTTCCTAGCCACGTGGAACCTCCTACATATATTATATGTAGGATTATACGTCATTAACGCGAATAAGTCAATGTTATAACGTATAATTATTTGCATTTAATAACTGCTCATATCATGTTAACATTGTCTAATCTGCTTAGAAAGAGCTGTTTCTTATCTCGCCAAAAATAATACGTAGAAAATTGTCCAAAATTCAGAGGAATAAGCCATGAGTGCTGTGCCGGAGGATTCTAACAGATTCGCAGAATAATCATCAGATGTTTTATTAACCACGTTATACCACATACCAGTATCAACATCCTGGTAAGCCAACATGCCATCGAACAGCTGTTTTTCATAATTTATTAAAGCAGTTCTTTGGCTTTCATATCCTGCTGGCAACATACTAATTACATCTGCAAGAGCTGCCGCATACCATCCAATTGCGCGGCTCCAAAAATGACCGTTTCCTTTACCAGTAGCCGGATTGTATCCATGATGATAGAGTCCTGAAGAAGAATCATAGAGATTATTTCCTATCCATAGCAAACGGTTGCATACCTCATTATAGAGAGTTCCTGATGTCGGAGCATTATTTATGCCTGTGTACTGTATAAAATCATTCTGTGTGAGAATTCCTGCATCCAAAGCGTTTGCTATCTCCATATAAAACGGATTAGCCATGTATAATCCATCAAGGGCAATTGGCCACGTAAGCCAAGAATTTCCCGAATTCCTTTTAACAATTTTATGTCTAAAATTACCACCACAATTCTCAAAGAATCCCAGTACTCCATATTCACTATTAGAAAGATATGCCGTTTTATAATTCTCCATAACATTGTATACATAGTCTATCATGTATACATACTTATTACCATCTCCTCGGTTCCCGCTCTTTATCAAATCGAATAATGCACGTGTAGGTGGTATGGAATCTAGTTCTTCAGTGGCATATTTGTTCTTGTTTTTGTTCGAATCGTCCGGATTTTTATTATCTACATTTCCAGATGAGTTAATATTAATATCATAAAAATCATTTACTTTTTGGATATAGCTTGCACTATCCAGCATCAAAAAGGCATCCATCATAATGCCGTTATAATATGTCCAGCTCCGATTTTTGGGAGAACCACCCACACTTGTACTTTCTGAATCCCAGGAAAAATAACCTGTCGGTGCATAGGCAGCATACTTTCCACTATTGGGAGCGGCTCCACCGCCTGTCTGTGTGGCGAAATTATTGTTATTATATAGGTCACTTGCAAGCTGTTCAACTTTCTCTACATATCTTCCAGTATCCGCCACGCTAAGCGAAATCCCACTTTCTTCAGCCCTTACATTTACAACTATTCGCCCCGAAAACACATTCACAAAGAGCATTATTATTATCATGCCCATCATAAAAACCAGACGGTATCTCGGCCAATTCTTAATCATGATCATCCCTCTTTTTTCAATAATACCAACAGGCTATATTTTGTTTCTAATGAAAAACCAACGGCTCCCACATCGCTTTTCTATATGAATTGGCAATGTGAGAGCCGTGGTAATTCAAATATGATAAGTTATGCCGTCATCTGTTGTTTTTACCCCGGTTCAGGAGAATTAAAGAAGTAGTAAATCCCTGCCTTCGTTTACGAACTATCCCTCAGGCTACCTTTCTCCTCTTCATTACTACTCCGCCTCCCGCGAGCGTGGTCAGGAGAACACCGATCAAGTAAAAGAGAGTCGTTCCGGAGCCACCAGTGGCGGGAAGAGCTGCACCTAGTTCGTTACCAACGGTTAACGTGGCACTTGTTGCAATAGTTGCCTGTGCAAATGTCACGCCCAACACATTTTCACTCTCACTTACTACCGTCCTTGAGGTATTATTACCATTATACGCTTCCTTGTACCGTGTGATCGTGTGTAAGCCTGATGACTCGTTGTATGCAACATTGATGAAAATATCATTTGTTACTAGTTTTACATATCCGGTAGGAGTAACAGTTTCAATAATCTTATACTCACCGGGTTCGATTCCTATAAAAACTACCCTACCATCACCTTGTGTGACAGCTTTTGAATCTGGTTCATTAGGATATACAAGATAATTTGAATTTGTATCGCTCCACTTCCGGATTTCGAATTCTGCTCCAGACAGGAACTTTGTTGTTTTATCTGCAGGGCGTGTAAATTCGTCAATCTTCTCAATCTGTATGCCTGGATAGGGTTTCAGAGCATTTGTGAATTCAACCACCAGGCTGCCGACCTCGCCTTCACCAGCGTACACCTCAGCTACTTTCTCAGAAAGATCCGTTTCATTATTGCTTCCACTGGAAACGTCAATGTCCTTCAAATACATAAAACCGCCGTGTGAGCTTGTGGAAATGCTCCATCCAGTCTCCGTAATAGTATATTTACCAGGTGTCAAACCCTGGATCGGAACGCCTCCATCCACCACGGCTGTTGCTGACATAGCATCCCGTTCCGCAATTGTATCACCAATCTGGAACGTGTAAGCCGTTGTAAATCTCGGATTGGCATTTTCACCATTGTCGGTTGACTGAGCATTTATCTTCACATACTTTGTGATAGGTTTTTCTGCCCCTTCCGGCCCACTGACAGTGAATGTGTAGGATCCGTCAGCCATGGTCAAGTCACTGCACAAAGGCTTTTCTTCACTCACTTCCAATATCTTCTTTAGGTTTAGCTCAGCTTCCTCTATCTTCTTGTTATTGATGAACGCCGTCGCTTCATCGTTAACAATCTTAATTCCAACGTTTTTCCCACCCTCTGTGATAAGCTCTCCTTCAAGTTGCAAAGAATTATCTTTTGAAAGATCATAAGTCGTCTCATATCCGGTAACAATTGAACCAAATACATCTCGGATACTGATCTCCTCGATCTTATAAGTATAGGGGTTTCCATCCGGATCCTTCTTTTCCAGCCCGGAAATGAAAGTCTCCCATTGGTTACCTCCTGTCACCCACTCAAGGTCATAAACTGTGCTGCCCCGTTCTGAAGGCGAAACACGTGCGGTTCTGCCATAGCGCTGAATTAAAAGCCTAGATGTATTAACTTGTGCCCCAGGAGTCCCAGTCCTGAACGTCAGCAGGTTAGTCTCATTTTCACTATTCGTCTGACTTACAGAGAACTCAATTACTGAAATTCGCTCATCCCACGGTGCATTCGGATCCATCTCAGTTCCGTTCTCCTTCTGCCATACTTTCTGAACACCAAACTGATCTCGCTCAGGCGCGTATTCGTTGATGAATGTTACCTTGAGAGGATCCTCCGCAGTATTCTGTGCAGTAACATACACACTGGTCGTCCTCTTAAATACATCTGTAGTATTGCCTCCACTGGCAGGCTCAAGTGTAATATCCTTAAGGTAAATGTCGTCCGGATGAACCATATTGTTCTCCAAAACCCAAAGGTGTTCTTCCATAGCATAGATGCCTGTTTCAATGTCATCAATAAGGTAGCCAAGATTCTGATCTGTAACCGATCCCGTCTTTGTTTCAATTGGTTGAGATTCATCAGGATCTGCTTCAGCACCTTCATACTTTTTAAAAGTATAAGTAGTCATCTGGCCGTTTACTACATTGAATGCCAAATAGTATGTGAACTGCTCATCTGAACCTACTGGACCGTACGAAGAGAATGTGTATAATCCGTTCATCCCTTCAATAGAAGCATTGTCAAGAGTTTGTACTCTCTTTTTCACTGCCATTGCGCCTTTCGGAGGATTAGGAACATCTACATTAAATATCCCGGATGTCTCTTTGATTTCCGAAGTCTCACCTTTAAAGGTAACCTCTATACCCACCGTCTGTTCCTGACAGTATGGGATCTCATCTATTTCTTCTACAACAGTGCCATCTAGATCCTTATATTCATTTGTCATGTTCAAAGAAATCACGACAGATTTCGTGATCTTCAGGAATCCATCAGGCGCTTCCTCCTCTACAAGAAAGTACTTTCCATCATATTCACTGGTTGCTGCTTTGTACCAAGGCAAACTGTCAATCTTTGCACTGTCTGATGAGTTTGATCCGCCAGAAATCTGGCCCGTCACAAGTTCGGTCACTTCTTGTACCACTACGTCCATCTCGTTGACCTTAATGGTCTTATCAGAAGTTTCACCTTCTTTAAGAGCTCGATATAGTTTGAATTTTGCTGTGCGGTCCACTTCGTCTACATTGTTCAGGATTTCCTCACCCGTAGCTGAATCTCTCTTGACAACTTTAATGCCTTTCTCGATCACATTGATCACATGAGTATTCTCACTCTTTACTTCGTCCTTACCTGCGCCATTCGTAATCTGACCAGCACTTCCTGTCAATACAGTGTGGTCATAACTATTTGATGCACCATCGGTATATGGAGTGTACTGTACAGAAAGAGTATACGTCTCAACTGCATCGCCTGTCAGCTTTGTCTCGTGAAATGCCGGAGCACCATCAACAGAAGCAGCTTCATTCACGCACTTCGTAACTGTTACGGTAAATTTACCAGCTGCATGGTTATACTCATCATAGACGATATTATCGACCATTACGGTCTTCTTAATATATTTAATTCCATCTATCGTTTCTGTAGTCTCACCTTCATGGTTTGACAGTTCAGCAAGCTTTGACGTTAATTCTGTGCTGATATTGTTCGAAGTAAAGTCCACATAGTGCGCTAACGGCAGTATCTGAGACGTTCCTTTTGCAGGTGCGTCATCATCATAGTTATCAACCGCATCACTATTATGGGCATACTTCATCTGATCTGCACCGACCATGTAGATACCGTTTTCGTCTGTACCACCCTTGTTCACTACTTGCTTTACAGGGATTTCTTTCAACAGCTTTATAAGCTGTGTCGCGGGATCGACTTCAGTACCCAGATATACTGTCCATTCAGTTTCATTACCTTCTATGTGGAGTTCATCAACGTTTACATAGGGAGAGTAATCAAAAGGCTTCAGTTCTATATCATTTAACGGACCAATTGAAGTATCAAGCTTCACATAACCGCTAAACGTGATACCGTTATCCTCTCCATAGTTTGTATTTATCTTATTGCCGCCAAGGAAATCCTCCTTCGCCTTAACGTAGAATTCGTTTTGCCATCCTGGTGTGATCTCATCGATAGCCCACGGCATTGTCTGGTTAAGCCAAGTGATCGTCCAGTAATCAACGCCATCTTTCGTTTCAACTTCCCACATATAGTAAGGTGTGTTATCCTGTGGTGCGATTGTGAGCTTAGAACCGTCTATGGCATATAATCCCGGCTTGATTGGATCACCTTTTTTATCCACCGGATAAAATGCAGGATCAACAGTGTCTGTGATTGTACCAAAAAGCGAGACTCTAGTTAACAAACTATTCACGATGTCCTGAATCGCCTGACTGGTCTCCAGACCACTATTAACAGACTTGGCATAATCAGCACCTGATGCAAGACTATTCATGAAAGACTGCCTCGTACTATCAAGGCTCAAACCCATGGTATAAAGTTCCAGATTATTTCCTTCTGCATCTTTGATGCTTCTCAGCTTACCAGCATAGAAACTGGCATTCGAAGTTATAACATTTTCCTTCACATCAGATATGCCTGAATTAGGTGCTCCGTCAGTGATAAGCACTGCTACCTGCCGCTTGGATGATCCCTCGGTGAAATGGTCCATCGCTTCCCGCAACCCCAGATCCTGACGAGTGCCACCTGTCACATCAAGGTTGCGTAACCTTGCCTCAATATCAGCAGCGTTATTTGGAAGCGTACCCTTGTAGGTCGCCGACCGATTGAAAGTGGTCAAATCAATCTGAGCATTCGGACATATCTCATAGATTGCCTTCACGGCTGTCTCAACGCTCATAACCAAATAGTCCAGACGGGACCATGGTTTGTTTTCCACTCTAGCGTCTGCCGTATAGATCCTGAAATCGTCGCATTTAGTCGGATCAGTATTTGTCGTTCCGCTAAAACCAGTTACGGGGTTCCCCTCGCGAACCATACCGTCATCAGCATTATCTACATAGTAGGAAGCATCCACATATAGCCATTGGCGCTTTGCTGTATCATACCATACAGTGTTTACGGTCGCATTTACATACTGATTAGAGATAAAGTAATATATGTTGTTTTTTCGGCTTTCAACCGCATTCAACCAGTTGTTGAGTTTTTCACCATATTTATTTCCTTCTATATATCCTCCAGTCCAATATGGACCATCCGGATCCTCGTTTAAAGTTGCCGGGAAGTACATAGACCTAGAAGCATCTGTGATGAAGTTAATTACCACACTGCTATCGATAGCCTCCTTTTCTGACGAAGCAGACATCTTAATCCTGTAGATGCGGTTGTCGTAATCAAATACCTCAGCCTCCTTGTCGCTCAGATATTTAGTTCCAGCGATATCGGCAGCCCACTCTGAGAGTGCATCCATAGCATCATCCTCAAAAGCATCCGGCACTTCTTTTGGCCCGAACATTGCCATGAGAACCATGTCATCTTGATCAAACCAGATGCTCTTATTATCGAGCTGCCACTTTTTCAGCAAGTCGGGCTGGCTTCTTCCACTAAGACTATTGTCAAAATAGCCATTATACGATGCAACCAATGTCGTTCCGTCTGACTTGTATAGATTCCAGCCCAAAAACTCGTATCCGCTGGCTACAGTTCGTACCTGTGGACGACCATCATTTGACTGATGGTTATTGTTAAGAGCAGTCTTAGCTACGTAAGCTGTCACACCCACAGCATCATTAGAGACGTTATTTCCGCTCACATCCGGGCCATAAACCGTTCCGTGGCTTGGGTCATCAACCGTAACTGTGAAAACACGCTGGTTTGAACTCACAAACATCGCTGTCAGCACAGTATCAGCGTTTACCTTGGGCTGGATTGTACTGCTTGTTACCGAATAACCTTCTCCCCAGTCGATAACCGAATCATTTGGATACTCAATCGTCATAGGATAACCATTTTCATCATATCTTAAATTGTTCTGCGAATCCTTCTGCCATTCCCAGTATCCAACCTTCCAGTACGCAAACTTATAATTTGAATCAGGTGAAGCATTAATCTTTGAGACCGCTTCTTTGGCTTCATTACCATTATTAACCGTATTACAAGTCTTCTCAGTTTTATCATTCGTGCCATTACCGATCGAGGTTTTGCCATGTGTGTCATTTTTAACTATAATCTCATATTCATTCTTCACAAATACTGCACAGATGTTATCCGAAGAAGTAAGGTCCAGTTCACCTTCCGGAATAATACCATTTGTATATAAAAAGTGTTTCTCCTCTCCTTCTCCTTCCTGTAGTGGTTGACCGTTCATCGTCCAATGTAGGAAAGAATATCCATTATTGGGAATTGCAGTAATGTCATACTTGTTGTGACCATCTTTCGTCATAGACGCAAAAATTGTCGGAGCTGCGCCGTCAATCTTGTCTCCATCCTGTACCTTGCCACCACCATTCGGGTATGTAGTTACAGTAAAATTGTACTCTTGAACGAACAAAGCCTTTACCACGTGAGAAAGACCATCAGGGCTGACCTGGAGCGTTCCTTTTTTTATTTTACTCGTAGATCCGTCTAATGCGCTTTCAATCTCTGCATCACCCAAAATAGGCTCATCGTCAAGCATCCATCCTTTAAACACGTAACCAGGACCTGCATTTGCCGTAATATTCTCAAGATTATAGCCCCAACGAGACATGTTATTATTTGGTACCGAATCTGCCGCTCTTTCTCCCACCTGTACCGTACAACCAGTAATGCTGGCACCAGGTGTCTCTGGAGCCGCCACCACATCATAAGTGATCTGAGGAATAAATACCGCAGTCAAGCATTCTCCATCACCGATCTCTAAAGAATGGACCGGTAGTGTACTGCTCAGACCATCTTCTGCAATATTATAGTTGCTCTCAGGCACTTCCTCTCCATCGATTTCCCAATGGCCGAACCAGTATCCGTTTTTTGCTGATGCGTTGATTTCTTCCTTGTTATATCCGTCCTTCGTCCGAGCAGAACTGGATACGTTAGTAGAGCCACCCTCAGATGGAGAAACTTCCACATCAAATCTCGTCTCCGGCACGAACACTGCTTTCAATACATGATTATCCTCGTTACCGATGGTTAATGCACCAGCTGCAATCCATCCGTAAGAGGCTCCATTATATTCAAAAGATCTGACATTTTCGGATTCATCGATTATCTGTCCATCCAATTCCCAATGATCAAACCAATAGTTATTCTGAAGGTTCACGCCAGCAAGAATCTCGTCGGCATTGGTGCCGTTACTGCTGATATCTACCTGGCCTTCTGTTACCCAGTCACCGATATATACAAACCCGGTATTGCTGGAATTATCTTCCACTTCGATTGTGAGTTTATGCTTCTCGCCTTTCTGATATATATAAGTCGGGCTTCCATTACCTGTGTTACCACCCTGACCGGAAACAAAGCGCCACTGGCTGGGGTCAGAGTTATAATCGTAATAAAGCCAAAGGACATAAGTATTGCCATCCCAGGAGTATGTATTGAAGTAATAACCTCCATCATGATCCCAGTCATCAACCATGTGAATTTCAGAGCCCCAATCTCTGACAATAGCAGTTTGGAGGTTTTCATACCATAGATTGATGTAATATTCATGATTATCAAAAGAACCGGAATGCCATCTATTGTCACTGGAGTTATGGTACCAGTAAAAGTCATCCCCCAGTGAATCCAGGTTATTACCCGGGACAGCATAACAATCACCATTGTACCGTAGAGCATAATATTGTCCGGTTCTTGTATAAACCCCGTAAAGGATATAGGGTTTATTATCTTCTACAGCATCATTATCGACAAGAGCATCCGTTACATCAATTGTGAAGACATCTCCGCTCTTCATGGTAACGGTTAATGTTTCTTGTGTATCGAATGGAGCGATACTGATCAATGCCCAGTCACCTTCTTCTACAGAAGAACTATTTAAAGCATTAATATCATCTTCTGTAAGAACAGCAGAATACTGAACATCTAAGCCATTAGCTTCTTTCAGCTGTCCAATAGTAGTGTTGTCATTTACTTTTCCAACCCAAAGAAGGCTGGAATTACTAAATTCCACATTGGCAATATCAGATACAAAATCTCTGGTTTCATCTGTAATGATTACATTATCCAGAGAGAAAGTTGTTGATGAAATACCAGCATAAACAGTGTTTGCATGTAAGCCAGAAGCATCAGTATTTTCTCCCGATTCGGGAGAAATAACTAACGGTACTGGTGGAAATTTCAGATCATTAGTATTTGTGGAATCTGTTGAATTTTCCGGAGAATTAGTTTCTTCTGTTGTATCAGCTCTTCCAGATGCATTTGTGTTTTCCTGGTCACCAAAAACCCCATTGCCATCCCCCATACTCTGATCCGTTAACGTCGCAACAGAAGTATCGTCAGTTCCACCTCCAATTAATCCTTCAGCATTTTCACCATCCTCATTTTGTATATCGTTACTTACATCTATCACTTCCTCCACCAAATTATCGATGCCATCATCGCCATTTTCCATAGCGTCATCGTTAATCTGTCTATTTCCCTCATTTTCAGCAGATCTCCACGTATTTCCCTGTTTATTTGCAATTCCAAGCAGTTCAACAATTTGCGAAATTGTCGCACACCCCCCTCCAGGGATGCTGAATTCATACACTTTCCCATTTATTTCGTAGTGGAAATCCACCGTATAAATAACGCCATACACAGAAAAACTATCTGTTTCAAATGATACTATTCCTTTGGTTTTATCTTCTGTTCCCTCTACAGCTGAAGCATCTTCCGAATCCGTCTCGTCGGTTACCTCTTGGGTTGGCCCATTACCATTCACATCTTCTTCAGGCGAAAAAAGACTATCTATATCCTCGCTTTCTTCGTCTTCCTCTCCGCCGGTCGTTCCATCACCTTGGCTGTTCTCTGCTTCATTCACTCCCGTGTCCGCAACATGATTCGCCTCTTCGCTATTTTCCCCATTTGGTGTGGCATCGATCGTCGCGAGAACTTCAACCTTTGTCTCTTCTTCCTGCTGGTCAAAGTGTACGATATTTGCTGCCGCTGTGTCGGCTCCTTCAACATTCACCGGCTGGTCATAGATAATTTCTACGCGTACCGGTCCGGTCGGTTCGATTTCTTTCCATTCACCATCTTCACCGGCAGCCATGATCTGAATATCGAAAAATCGAGCATATTCCTTCGGCAATTCTTTGCTTTCATCTAAGCCAAGGGCAGACTTTGCCTGCGCAAGATATTCTGCGTATTCATCTGAATCATATGCGATCTCTTCTGCTTCTACTCTTGCTCCGGCAGGGATCCCGGAAGCCGGAAGATAGGTCACGCGAACCTTATAATCTCTCCCGATGTATTCCAGGACTGCAGTCGTCTGCTCCACATACTCTGTAGTCTCGATCCATTCCGTCGTCTGCTCTGTGCTGTTTTCTACGGTTGTCCATTCCGTCGTCATCTCGGTGGATGGCTCAAATGTGGTCCATTCTGTCGCTCTTTCTGTCGTTAGCTCTGTCACAGGCTCAAAGGTCGTCCATTCTGTCCTACCCTCCGTCGTATACTCTGTCAGCGGCTCGAAGGTCGTCCATTCTGTCTTTCCTTCCGTTGTCTGCTCTGTCAATGCTTCGAAGGTCGTCCATTCTGTCCTACCCTCCGTCGTCTGTTCTGTCATCGAATCAGAAGAAGTCACTTCCGTCACAACCTCTGTCGTTTGCTCTCCGGTCATCCACTCTGTCGTGATTTCTGTAGACTGTTCAACCAATGTCGCTTCTGTCGTTACTTCCGTAGATTGTTCGACTAATACTTCCTCTGTCGTGATCTCCGCAACAGGCTCTGTCAAAGACTCTCCCGTCGTTTCTTCCGCTGACTGCTCTGCGGATGTTTCTTCTGTAATGAATTCTGTTGTCTGCCCGCCGATCGTATTTTCGGTTGTCACTTCCGAGGTGATTTCCGTGATCGACTCTACAGTCGTTTCCTCCTCACCGGCTTCTGCGATTATCTCGCCTGCATCGTCGCCTTCACCTTGCTCCGCGTTCTCTCCGGGTATTGTTTCGCTTTCGCTTTCTTTTTCAGCCAACGCTTCCCTGTCTTCATCGAAAACCAGAACAAAAGCAGCCGTGGTTATTTCCGTCGTGGTCTCAACAACCGTAAATTCCGTTGTTTCCTCAGCAGTGGTGCTTTCTCCGAAGCTCTCCTCGAATACATTTCCGCCGTCTGTTTTGTCGGGAGCCTCTGTCACGGTTTCTCCCTCTATTTCGGCAGGAAGGGCAGCATCTCCGTCGGAACCGCTGTCAAAGCCAGGCTCCTGATTCTCAGATTCGCCTGAGGAAAAAAGATCCTCACCTGCCGCGGCCTGCTCAAAGGCTTCTTCTCCACCTGCTCCGATAAAGAAAGCAAGAGAATGACTGCCTTCATTGTTATCGCTATCTTCCGGAATAATGCCTGCAATTTCCTCTTCGGTCTCTGAACCAAACATATCTTCCGGGGCAGCAGCAAAATCATCCGCTGCTCCAATTTCGTCGATCACGACCACGGCATTTTCTTCCGCTGTCTCTCCGGTAAACAGATCCTCGACTGCCCCGACTTCTTCAGGCAGCTCCTCATTCTTTGAGGCATAGCAGGAATCGTCATGCACGTGCTCCTCTTTCCCACAGATCAGAACCCGCTTGTCCGGAACAAAGGAAAAGCATTCTTCACCATGCTGATGCACAATCACTTCCGGCTTCCCGCAGATCAGATTTCCATAAAAATCATAGCATTCCTCTGTGTGAGTATGAGGAACAAGTTCCGCCATCCCACATAATGGAGGCACGGCAGCGGATGACGAAAACAGATCCGTACCTTCTGAAGCTCCAAAACCCTCATCTGCCGGAGCAAAAGAGATCCCCGCGCCGAAACCGTCTTCGACTGCTGTGGAGCCAAACAAGTCCTGCTCCTCAACGCCATAGCATGCTGCAGTATGTACATGCTCTTCTGTTTCCTGCAGCGGGCAGATCAGCTTTCCTTCGGTATCATAGCAATTCTCATCGTGTTTATGCAGAATGATTACGCCATCTCCCATCTGCGTATATGGGCAGTTGAGTACACGCTGATATGTCGTCTCATAGCACTGGTCATTATGAATATGCTCTTCTTTCCCGCAGACAATGTCTTTTGTCATCGTAATCGCAGGAAGGATCAACAGGTATGTCGTGATAAATACAATTACGGCGGCAATCGCAGTAACTCCCCTGTTCCATGGCTTTTTCCGGTATACCTTGTCCATTATCTCACGAATCGCATTATCCTTCTTCCGTCCAACCATTTCCATTCCCCTTTCGTCGTCACAATTACGTCTGGATTCCGGTGTGAAAAAGCCTGTTTCCACTAAAAACAGCCCTGCAGTGGCGACTCCCTTCCGTTACATCCCGATACGAACATACAGAACGGCAGATTCCTATGATATGCCCGTATCTCTTCGGATTGTGGCGGCACTCAACGTCAAGCAATCCGGAGGAATTATTAATACCAGAATCATTTATTTACTTTATTGCTCATATATCATGAATCAGATATATAAATAATATGTATTTTTTACAATATCAAGCAATTATTCTAAATACTGTTTCAACCCAAATTTCTGAGCCTTATGCAAGAAAAAACAGTAATCATAATTGGTTTTATTATATCATATTTACAACCAATTGTCACGTAAAATATAAACCAACCAACAGACTCAATATATTTTTTTCGTATTTTTACGTTGATTTACCGATTTATGTTATGATAATAGAAATTGCAGGTTCAGACAGTAATTTGCTTTTTTCAACTGATATTTCTTATCTTTCTGTAAGCCTGTTTTATATTTTTCTTACGTAAACCTCTGTCGTTTCCGAACGTAATGAAACAACACTCCTTCGTCACGACCTTCTCTTCTGCCATCTTCTTTAAACAGCGGCTTCTGCTCAGCTTCATTCATGGGCAGCAGAAGAAATGCATATTATTTTGAATGCAGTTCTGAAAACCTTGTTATTATTCATTTGTTATTATACGAAGCTAAAGCGGATTGGCTTTGACTATCTGTTTTGAATAAACCCCATTCTGATCTTTGAACAGAGTTTTTTTCAACAAGAGGATATGGAAGTGAATTGATAGGTTTCCAGAAAAATAAAAAAGTCCGTGTCCCGATTTAAGCGGAGAAGGAGGGAAAAAACCCCGGTTCTCTCGCGAAAACAGAACACAGGCTATCGTTCAATAAGTAATAAAGAAGCATGCCATCTGCATACGCAACACTTCCCTTCATTACATCAATAGAGAAGACAGGAATCGTACTGTCGCAGCTGTCATCAACAACAGGCTCTGTGATGATTTTCCTATCATTCACAGAGCCTGTCTCAGAATATTTATCGATTTTCTCGCGCCGCTTCCATCCATCTACTCTTCAAAACCATCCCCACGCCTGCAAGCATCGTCAGGATGCAGCCGATGAGGTGGAAAAGATTCGTTCCGAGGCCACCGGCGTTCGGTAGAGCTGCACCGGGGGTGTTGCCGTAAATAAACAGAAACACATTCTCCGTATCAGTTTCGGGATCGGTCTCCGGGTCAGTTTCAGAGTTGGTCTGAGGGTCTGACTGAGTTCCGCCGGATCCTTCATAATCATTTCCAACAGGTCTCTGAACTGTCATGATCTTCACATTGTTATTGCGATTTCCATCGGCGGAAACGAAATTACCGCTGCCATCGTCTTTGAGCAGCTGCAACTGGAATTCACCATTCGTAAAGGTTACCTTGAACAATGGATCACTATCCAGTTTCACGTATCCCATCGGCCAGGCTGTCTCCACCAGCATGTAATAACCCTCCAGAAGACCTTCAAAGTGAAAGATGCCGGGATTCTCGGCTGTATCCACAGCCGTCTTTTCGCCGCGGCTCCCCCACTTTGTATCCAGAGTTCTGAAATTAACATCCGTATATTTCTGCAATTTAAACGCCGCGCCGGTCAGCGGTTCGGGATTCTCCTCGTCCAATTGATCCACGTCTACTTTGAGGAGCTCGAATTCGAGCCATCGCTGGTTTTTAAATACGACCTCCGTTGTGGTGTTGATTTCGACATCGCCCTCTATGACGGGAGCATCCGGACTGTCGACCCTGTTTTCGGGAACACTGCCCGTTTCCACCGCGTCGACAAAATCATATCCTTTCGTTGGGATCTCCTCGATCGTATATATGGTTCCGCTGGGGATGTTGGCGATAGTCCACACGTCGGTCGCGATCATCCGGATATCTGCCGTAACTATATTTCTGGGGTTTTCCCCGTCCGGTATCATCTGGTTTCCGAAATAGCCCTCCAGCAGGCCGTTATTGTAGTTACCGTCCACACAAGCCGTCAGTTCATTTGCGTACTCGTAGCTGCCATCCTCAAGCACCCTGTGATAATACAGGATTTCTCCTGTACCGTTGTGCTGCACACCGTACCAGGGTATATTCTGCTCGTCTGGGATTGGGTCGCCATGCTCATCAACGCCGTTGTAGAACGGACCAGGATCCCCTTCGTTGGCTAGTGTGACCTTGAATTCAAAGCTGGCGGTACTGTTCGTTTCCGGTTCACCGTCCGGACCGATCACGGTCTTTTTCATCTTCAGGTTGCCGCGAAGCACGTTCCATCCTATCAATATGGACGTTTGTTCCGATTCCTTCAGCATACCGTACTCTTTTCCGTTCGCCCGATGGTACGAGATCTTCACGTTTGAAGGCTCACCGTTGACCAGCATGGGGTGGTAGATGTCGGTCCCGAATTCGAAGCGGTAATCCAGACTGGGTTCATCGATCTGGTAGTCGTGGCCCTTTTCCAAAACATAATAACTGATAATGCCATTTTGCCTGTCCTCATTGCTCGCGTAAATCGGGATATAACGCTTGTCATCCACTTTAAGTCCTCGTAGACTCGCGTTCTCGGGAGAAAGCATCAAGCCATAGGAAATATCCAGATTCTTCTCCCAGATGGTGCCCACCTGATGGAAAATCCCATGCACTTCAACAGAGTGCGTTGCATCCGCCCATCTGTAGTCATGAATCGTTTCATCGTAGCCCATTCGGACATGTGAAAAATCTTTGGGACGGTCGGAGTCATCTACATTCCTGACGTTAAAATCAAGATACATATGCGACTCGACGGGCAGGCCTGTTGTTACGTCGTAGAGGAACTCAATCATTTCCTTCTCACGGCTGGCCCTCTACTCTTTCCGAATCTTGAAGGCACTGCCGTCGAGGCCCATGTTATCGTCCGGCGGTCCGAAGGCAGTTACCACTTCGGAGACCACATGTTTGATCCAGGTTCCTTCTCCGTTCTCTTTATACCAGGTCGTCGTTGTGACTTGCGGCCAGTCGTCATCCCCCGGCTCTTCAGTCACCGAATATTTACTCCCGGCGTCACACCCGGGGGAAGTTCATTAACTGTCTCAGTCTTCTCTTTATGGTAGTCAATCCTGTTAGTGACGCTGCCATCCTGCGTCGGCCCACTCTCGGGATTGGTCATGACCTCATATCTCCCGGTTTTCTGATTATATGTGAAGCATGATCTATCAGGCTCAGGTATATCGTCAATGGATTCGATAAACCTGTTGTTGAGCTTCGTGACGTAGTCGTAGGCATCCTGACTCGGCCACACTGTGAAGCTCACCGTATATGTCACGCCGTCCTCCAGCATACCGCAGGAACTCAGATCCCAAGTGACCTTGGCAAGTTCGCCATCATGCGCCTCAGTATAGGTTGCCTTCGGTGCAGTTGTCCATGTCTCTCCATTTGCACCATATTGTCCGCCGGAGCGGGTATACTTGAACCCAACCGCTTCTTCTCCGTCCATGCTGATACCTACGCTGGTGAGCGAGGTGATGCTGTCAGTCATCACCACTTCGTCAAAACCGACGGTCTCATTGATTGCCTTGAGTATAGCAGAAAAGGCATTATTAAGTTCAGACCCGTTTCTGGCATAATGGAAATAGGAACCCGAGAGATCCGCGTTGGTGTTATATCCGTATTGTATCGCATGGTGAAGCAGGTCGTGTCCCTTCTCCTCGTTATATGGATGGGTTGGATGTCTGTTATCGTTCGCGTTATCATAATCATTGAAAGCATACACACCGTAGAGTCGGTGCCCCGACAGAACAATGGCACGCATCTCATCCTTGGTCGTTTCCCTGGAAAGGTAATAGCTGTAATAATGCTGGTAGTTCCCGCCAGAGCCATTAAAATCACCTGTTCCATGAAAGTTCGAATATTGGGAAGGCTCGCCATCTGTGAAGAACACGATAAACACCGGCTGATCCGGTTCCTTTTCCTTTTTGTCATCAGCAATTTCCAAAGCCTTCTGGAGAGCATCCTCCCAGTCGGTTCCTCGATGCATTTTCAGATGACTGCTGGAATCTACACAGCTGCTAAACTCATTCTTGGCTTTCACCCAGTCTAATTCATTCACGACATCGCCATCAAAAGAAATCATGGCAAGCTCTACGCTGTCCGGATGCTCGGTCGTGTTCTTGTCCAACAGCAATCCCCCCAATGTTTTGAGCTCACCCTTAGTTGCATTAAGACGAGTGCTGGAATTACCGTTTAAGTCTGTGGTACTGCCATTCATACTGGAAGAAGTATCCACAACCAACAGAATATTAGCCTTGGGCTGCTCAGTTGTATTCTTTGCATGACCAGTCACACTAAGCGACAGAGTATAGGTACCGTCCTGATTTGGCGTCAGCTGTTTATGGAAGTTGGGATCCTCCGCATCGTGCGAGCCTCCACCGCTGCCGGAGCCGCTGCTGCCCGAACCGGAGCCGCTGTTGTTCCCTGAACCGTTGCCTGAAGTGACCGGATCCAGTATGACATAAACATCCTTGTCCACGCCCGCCTGAGTATAAACCACTTCACTGTTATCAGATTTGTATACCTTCAGTTGATCGTTGAAATTGAATACGCGTGGAGGGAAATATCCTACATTTCCCACGTCGTTAGTATAAGGATACTGAGTGTTGATATCCGGAGGACTATTCCTGCCTCGATCAGTGTAATACTCCAGGGCATGACCCGTGCTGTGCAGTTTCTCATCAATGGTGAGTCCACCCCATTTCAGCTCGGCTTCCCCCGTCCGGATTCCTGCCAGGTGACTGCTGGAATAGGTATAGCCGGACTTGGCAAAGTCTGTCTTCAGGTTGACGACAGCTTCATTGGGACTCTTCCAGTTGTAGGGAATCTCAAAGGTGCCATCCTCATTATTGACGACATAGTCGCCATAATCCCCACTGTAGGTTACCCCGGTCAGTGGGTTCCCGTCTCTGTCGACAAAATGCACCGTCACTTTGTTGCGAATCTCCTCACCAAGTTCGTAGAGCGTAAAGTATTCATATTCCCTATTACCATCATAGGTGCCGAAGCCGTGCTGGTAATTGTTATCAAACAGATCCAGCGATTGTCCGCTATGTTCGCGATAAAACCTGTATTCGGTTCCATTGTTTCGGGTTTCGATCCGGAGATACTGTTTTTCGGTGCTTATATTTGTTGCTCCACTGTTGTTGTTTGCAATATGCAGGTACTGTGTCTTGTCCTCATATATAGTGGAAACATAATAGCGCCACTTATTTTGCCTATTATCCCAGTCTCGTCCCAATCGCCATACCGGAAGTGTATCCTCGTCGGTAGAAATTCTACCGTTTGCCACAGTAACAGGAATACCGCGCCGGTTCTGGGTATAACCTGATGTAGTATTCTGCTCCGGTGAAACCGCAACCCCGTGGTTCACCAGCACATAATCCCTGAGAAATATATTTTCGCCAAGGTTGTTGGCCGTGGACGCGACTGTGTATACCGAAAATCCATCGGTTGTGAATGAAAGCTCGGTAACAGCTGCATCCTCTTCGATCTTCCAGTGCTCCTCAGCATTCAGCAACTCCGTGCCGCCCTTGCCAAAGTGCACGACCTGCAGGTCAGAAGACATATCCTCTGGCACATCAGCCAGGGAGATTGCAACAGAAACATCGGACTGCGGCTCGACCTCCCGCCCTTCGGCCCAGATCCGAATATCGAAAAAACGTACGTAATCGAAAATCTTGTCGATTTCAGGCTTCACCGCAGCTGCTGCAAAGGTATTTCTTGATGTCCACGTGGATTCCTTCTCTTCGGAATCCTCGACATACGTCTCTTCATCTTTAACACCCTCAGGGACTTCTGCGGGATCTTTAGCACCCTCATCAGACGTATTCTCAGAAAAATCGTCAATATTGAGCTCTTCTGTCTTCGCGATGGTTTTCTTGTAGTATTCTGTGTAATCCTCGTCATCCTCAAGGATTTCTCTCACTTTGAGTTCCGCACCGTCTGGAATCTGAGCCGTTCCAAAATACGTTACGGTGATTTCATAGGCATTGCCATCTGCACTGATAACGGTCTTTCTGAGCTGTGCATCCGTAACCCGGATGGAGAATTCCTCGTCATCCTTCAAGGTAACGATCAGGTTTTCTTCCGTTTCGAACGGTACCACGCTGATCAATGCCCAGTCTCCGGCCTTGATTTCTGATGCGTTTATAGCCTCCAAGGCTTCCTCTTTGAGCAGTGCGGAGTTTTCACACACCAAACCAAGGCGATCCTTTATTTCTCCTACGGTGGTGTCCTCTTCAACCCGGCTCACACTCATAAACTCTGGTGCGCTGAACTCCACGTTCTCAACGTCAGCCATAAAATCGGAGATTTGCTCAGCCTTATCCTCCGCATCCTGATTCACGATACCAAGCATACCCATCAGGTCGGACAGCGCAATATAGCCGCCGCCCGGGATGCTGAACTCAAAGCTTCGACCGTCCACTTCCCAGTGGAAATCCACCCACTGTTTACCAAATTCAAAATGAACTCATATTGCGTGAGAAAATCGGGCGGTTTTTGCGGAAAAAGGGCAAAAAACGGCAAAAAATAAGTTCTAATTCGCGAGAGAAGTGCCCTGATTCCATGGGGAAGTGGAGAAAGTGTATTTGTCTGATGAATATGTGATGCTGTAGCTATTTGTCTGATAATTTGAGATAGTGAGGAAATAGAAAAAACCCTGTGTCGCGTTTTCAGCGGAGCCGGTTGGATAATTCCCCAAGTACTCTCCTGAAATCGCGACACAGGGCAAATATTATCCTGGCTCACACGAGGCTGGCCAGTGTGGTTTCCATGATACTCACAGGCATCTTCTTCCAGATCTGCTGGCAGTATTTACCAGCACGGGCTTCTGAAACGTCAGAGTCAATCAGAGCTTTGTAGCAGACGAGAAACGGGTAGACAAGGAGTTCCAGAATACCTTGGAAATCTGCCTGTTCCTGATCAGAAACCGGAATCCATTCATCATCCAGATCCTTCATTCGATTCTCCAGCCAGGTTTGAATGATAGGTGCTTGTGATTTGAAGTCATGGTCAAGAGATGTTCTTACGTAGTCCACAGCAGTAAGGTTTTTCACAGCTTTTCCCTCCTTGTTTGTAGCTATGGACTATAAACGAAGGAGTCAGAAATATCAAGCAGAAAATAAAAAATCCCCGTGTGTGCGATTTTACCAGAGAACCGGGGAGGAATGCTCCCAAGTACTCAAGTGAAAAAGCTCACACGGGTGTTCTATTTGTTCTCATCAAAGGATCTGAAATTCCTTGAACAATCCAGCCCGAAACACCTCGTCCCTGGCTGCCTTTTTCGCATCTTCTACTCGGCCAAGAGAAAACAGTTTATCCATCAGTGTGGCAAGCTTACTTTCACCTTTCTTCTCGCCCTTCTTTTCGCCCTTCTTTTCGCCTCGCTTCTCTGCTTGTATAAAATCATCTTTCATCAATTCTCTCATCGCTTCGCACATTTCCTGATCCTCCTTATACAACCTGGCATAGCTTTCCTTGTTTGCGGAAATACTGACCTGGAAAATAATGTCTACACTTTTTTGATAAGCGGCGTCCTTGTTCTGGATGGCCATATCTTTGAAACTTCTGATATCCTCGTCACTTGCCCCGGACCTGAGTACACGAAACATCGCATATTCTTTTGGATCAAGCCGTCTCCCCACAAGAATCTGGACTGGAAACGGGCTCATTCCAGTGACATAATAGACGCCCGGATACTTCTCCTCAATCACAGCGCCATGTTCTTTTAACTGATGAAATGCGTCCCGAGGATAGGCATGACGGTAAATTGTCGCGCTGATATCGCTGTACGAAATAGAGTTCACAGGAATCCCCTGCGACTTATACAGATTAGCATATGCCATGACCTTGGCAAACACATCAATATTCAGTTTATCATCTGGCCTCTTGTATTCCAGGATGTTGTGCCCTCTGAATATCCTGCCTACATCAAAATCAAGCTCTACAGACGGATCCTTTTTCAGGATAAGAACATCCATCCGGATTCCTTCCGTACTCAACCATTTCTCAGTCTCAATATCAACCTGCTCCCGGTATTGCCACAACAATAATTCCAATCCACTGACAAAGCCAGAGTGGTATTTGGTATTCACAGGTGTTTTATCTGACTGCGGTCTTTCTTGTTCTTGCATCCTGATCCTCACCCCTTTTGGTTGTCCTTATCTTACCATAAACCGGATCAGTTATCTACCCGCAGGTATGACAAAACCCCGCCTGTAAGATATTATCTCTCACGCGGGTCTGATCTTTTCTTAATCATAGCTCAAACAACCTGCTATTTCAATTGATTTGTTTAGGAATAACAAAAAAATGGGGAGCCGCAGCTCCCCTCATCTCTCAATATCCACACTGATCCCAGCCTTGAAGATCACACTCACCTTATCCGCCCCAACCACAATCCTGTCCACGAACCGAATCACATCGTCGTCTGTATAAGCCCCTCCGTGGTACTCCGGTCTTGTAAGTCGATAAAAGTCCTCTGCGTTCTCGCAGCTTCCGTCCCTGTGTTTAACTCCCTTCTCTGCTTCACCAGCCATGACTGTAATCCGATCCTGCAGGCTCTGGATCTGTAAAGCTTTGTCGGCATAGACGGCTCTCTGCTCGGAAGCCGCTGACCACTGCTCCTGAAGCTCTCGCAGCTTCTCCTGGCATTCTGTTCTCACTTCTTCATCTGCTCCTGCCATCTTCTGCTCCAGGCTTCCCATCTCGGTCTCGATCGCCGCCAGGACTTCATCCGCCCTGGCCAGGCCTCCCCAGTGTAATCTCTCCTCAAGCCTGGCCAATTCCTCACTTCTCTCCGGTAATCCTTCGAACGCACTGACCACTGCTTTTTTCAGATCCTTTTCACTTATGCTCCCATTTCCACACTCAACCCCCGGATGTCTCTTCCGGTTCATCTTTGTCTCGCAGCGCCAATGGTTCCCGCCCCTCCGGAAGGGTGTCCCGCACTCCGCGCAGAAAGTACGGCCGCCAAGGGCGTTCTTGTGGCTGTAACGGAAATCCACCCAGTGATGTCTGCGCCTTGCCATCTCCGCCTGTACCTGTAAAAACACTTCTTTCGGAACCACAGCCGGATGGCTATTCTCCACAAAGTACTGCGGAAGCTGGCCGGTGTTCAGAGCAGTTTTCTCCGTCAGGAAATCCACTGTGTAGTACTTCTGGAGAATTAAATCTCCGGCGTACTTTTCGTTCTGCAAAATGTACTCAACCCCGCTGAAACACCACACTCTTGGCAGCTCAACTCCTGCGGCAGTCACTTTGCTGCCGTCCACGCCCTCATCCTGCAGCATTTCCACAATGTGGCGGATGCTGTAGCCGTCGAGGAAATCCCGGTAGATCCTCCGAACGATCTCCGCCTCCTCCGGAACGATCTCCAGCGATCCCTCTTTTGTCCGGTTGTAACCGAGAAGCCTGTGGACACCGGCGCAAATCTTCCCTTCCTGGAAATGGTAGCGCACGCCGATCTGGACGTTCTGGGAAATGCTGGCGCTTTCCTGCTGAGCTATGCTCGCCAGAATCGTGACCAGGACTTCTCCGCCAGCGTCCATTGTGTTGATCCCCTCTTTCGAGAAGAAGATCGGAATTCCCAGAGCTTTCAGCTTCCGTATGTACTTCAGGCAGTCGAGGGTGTTGCGGGCAAATCGGCTGATCGATTTCGACAGCACCATGTCCACCTTCCCTGCCTCACAATCCGCGATCATGCGCATGAAGTTCTCACGCTTCTGTGCCCTCGTCCCGGACTCCTCATCCGCATAAATACCGACCAGCTCCCATGAAGGATTATCACTGATCAGGCTGTTGAAATGCTTCTGCTGAGCCTCGAATGAAGTTTCCTGATCCTCATGGTCCGTAGAAACTCTACAGTAGGCGCAGACCCTCTTTTTCTCCCGTTGCGGCTCCGGTGGCTGTGTCCGCCTTGCCGGCTGCACCGCAGTACCTTTGATTACACGTACTTTTGGTTGGCTCATTTCTCCTCCTTACTTCTTTCTCTCAATCTCCACGCTCATCTCATACCCACACCGGAACCGGAAGATCAACTCTTCCCCTCTCGCTGTGACCCTCTCCACCAGATTAAATGTACTTTCGTCAAAAACAAAGGAACCGCCCCGGCTGTGTACCAGCTTAAGCAGTTCCTCTGTCTGATTTATTCTGTTGTCGGTCAATCGCTCCAGTTCCGTCAGTAGATCCAGTTCCTCTTTTTTCAGTTCATTCTGCCGGTTCAGGAAGTCCGCCCCGCTGACTACATTTCGGTTTCTGGAATGGCTGAGGGCTGTCAGTTCCTTCTCAATCTCCGGTAATCTTGCTTCAATTACCCTCAGCCTCTCTTCATTCCTCCCCCGGAACTCGCCCTCAATTTTTTCTCTATACTCCCGTAGATCCGAATCATCGGCAGCCAGTGTGTTCACCACACTCTCAAAAGCTCCTTTGATCCAATCCTCCTTGAGATTCGTCTGCCCACAATGGGCTGCCTTTTTTCTCCTCCTGCCACAAACCATCGACACATTACCCACCCGGTTGGTCATTTTCTGCATCTTCGCTCCGCAGCATCCGCAGACCATTTTCCCGGAGAAGACGGATGGGATTCTGGCTCCGAGTGGCCCCGTTTTCCGCTTATCCATGATTACCCTGACCGCTTCAAACTGCTTCTTCTCAATAATCGCCGGATGATGGTTTTCCAGGTAGAATTTCGGTAGTTCACCTTTATTTATCCGCCTCTGGAAAGTGCTGTCGGAGTAGGTTTTCTGCAAAACCTGGTCGCCGATGTAGGCCTCGTTTTTCAGGATTTTGTGGATGTGATAACCAGACCAGATGCCAGCGACCTCTTTCCCTTTCCAGACCTGGCCGGCGCGTTTTGTAGGAATCCCTCTTTCGTTCAGGAGCTTCGCGATCGCCTGATTTCCACACCCTGACTCAGCAAGATCGAAAATCTCCCGGACAACTGCTGCTTCCCTCTCGTTCACACTGTAATTACCATCGACCAGATCATATCCGTATGGCGCACTTGCCGCCCTATAACTGCCATCCTGAAATCTCCTCTGCAGCCCCCAGCGGCAGTTTGAGGCAATACTGTGGCTCTCGTCCTCCGCCAGTGATCCGAGGATTGTCAGCAGGAACTCTGAATCCATTGTCCGGGTGTCGATCCGCTCACGTTCGAAGTAAATGTCCGCCCCGTTCGCCGTAAGACTCCTGACCATTTCCAGCAGGTCAGTGATGTTCCTGGCGAAGCGGGACACGGATTTGGTCAGTACCAGGTTCACGCTGCCTGAATCAATGTCGGAAAGAAGTCTTAGTAACTCCGGCCGCTTCTCCATTTTCGTACCGGACACGATATCGGCGTAGATGCCAACGAACTCCCAGTCGGGATGTTTCGCGGCGAGTGTGGAAAAGTGCTGTCTCTGAATCTTTATGGATGACTGCTGCTCTTCGTATTCTGTACTGACCCGGCAGTAAGCCGCTACTTTCAGTTTTTCCGCTGTTACGACCGGTTTGATCACATTCATCGAGCGGCTTTTGTCAAAAGACGGAGCTGATCCGGAAGCTGACCCAGCCTGTGAAATCAGTTCGTCAAATGATGGCAAAGAAAAATCCTGCAATGCGTGTTTCCTCCTTTCCCCGCCATTTACCAGCGGTACTCCCGCCTCTTCCAGGCGTACGTGGATATTACTGTCTGTTGGCGGATAAAGCAAGTTATAATAATAGGTAGAATGGGGATTCTGGCTGGCATAATTCGGAGAATTTTGAGCGGACGATGGGATGCTGGTCTGGCAGATTTGGACAAAAAATAAGGGGGAGCATTCCACTCCCCCAGGGCCGTTACAGCTCCTCCGTATAGCTCAGTTTTATCCAGCCGTTGCGCTTCTTTTCATAGCTGCGCAATAACCCCCATCCATCCGATTCATCCACCACTGTAAAAACACCGGAACCCGTGAAACCCTGGCTCTTTGAATTCACCGTGGGCTTCTCACGGATGTTAAGATCTGATATACTGACCCTGACCAGATACGGGAACTGCTTCTTTTCCGCCCCATTCACCGCCTTATACGCGGCATCGGTATAACCGAAAGGATCAGAGCTTTTATCCGGGAAGCACCAGAAAGTCCAGGCGGACCCGTATTTGTTCTTAACTACCGTCTTCCCCTGGACATAATCCCCACGCTCTTTTACAGCCCCCGTGCTGATCGACTCGATATCGGAGAAGCAGTCATGCTCATCCACGAACAGAGGGAGTACCCTGTTTCCATTGACGAGTACATCCTTTACACCGGCTACTACAGCATCTGTCGCTTTCCCGTTATCCATCCAGTGGGCTGCTTTCGCGAACCAACCTCCGTTACGGATCCAGTTGTAGAGCCCTTCCGCCCCTGTGCCGTACCTGTTCCTCCGGGCGGCACTTGTTTCCAGCTGGTTAGCCATGAGCGATGCTTCTGCCTTCGCCCCGGTGACTGTTCCCTGCTCCTGCTGGCAGAGGCGGGCGATCTGTTTCACCTGTTTGTCGGAAAGCTGATACTTCATGAACGGCGGTGATGAATACACCTGCTTCCCGGATTCATCAAATACCGCATAGCCCGGGTTCTGACCTGCGCAGCTCTTCGCATTCTCAAGAGATTCAAACGCGCCGACCTGGGAAGCGGCATCAGCCCACGACCTTCTCACACGGTAGTATGATGTGTATTTCGTCTCGCCCTGATTCCAGTCCTTTTTCACCTTCGCACCAACTGTGATATTGGTTGCGGTGTGGTGGGATTCATTCAGCAGGATGTCGCCGGGGAGAAGGTAGTCCTTGCCGGTCAGGTACTGCGGCAGGGTCAGGGCTTTAAAGCCAGCCTTCACCAGGGCTGCTTTCATATTCCCGGTATAGGTACCACCGTGATTCTGAAGGGCTTTGATACCGAAGAGATAGCCGGCGGCTTTCACATTGGCACACACCCCGGCAGAACAATCCGCTTCGCAAGCCACTGTAATCTTCGCCGGATCATATCCGGCTTTCACCAGCTGATTCCAGTAGGTGTCCCTCTGCCCCTGGTCGTATCCAACCTTATCATTCAGGGCAGCGTCGACAGCCAGCCGGGCAATCTTCAGGGCAACCTTCTGGTCCGGATATCTCAGGACAACATTCCACGGACGGCTGTACCATGAGCGGAGCTGCCATTCTGTCCCGGTCTGGTCACCGGCTTTCCCGCCGCTGTATGAGCTGTTCTCATCATGCCCGCTGTTGGAGATATAATGGGTGGACGTGGAGCTGATGTACTTCTGGTATTTATCTTTCACTTCTGCCTTATCTTCCGTGCTGTTGGGAGTGGGAACCTTCTCCTCTGTACTGCCGGAATCTTTCTGCGCCGCATATTTATCGTAATATGTCTGCCCATACCCGGCTCTTTTCACCTGGACGGAAGCTGACTGATCGGCAGGCTTCTCGTAACCTGTGAGCACGGCATCGGATGCGGCACGGACGGATGTGGCTGAAGTCAGGGTTGACCACACGCTCTTATAGCCCTTGATCTCCTTGATCAGGAACTCCAGCTGCATTGCCAGGTCGCCGATGGATTTGCCGGCATTTTTCGCATAATCCACCAGGGCTTCCTTCCGGCTGTAATAGGTCCACTGTGCCAGGCCATAGCCGTATCCGTCATGGATGAAGGTATCAACCGGATAGGATCCATTATCAAAAGCCGCTGTAAACTGGGCATCGATCATGCCAAGTTTGGTATTCCCGTTATTCTGAAGGTTCTGCGGATTCAGTGCAGATTCCGCGTAAAGGTTGCCCACAAGTCCGGCTGTTCCGTAGGCGTTGCCGATGGCTGCGTAGAGCTTATCCCAGATCGTTTTTTCGCTGTCCCCGGTTGCTGCTGTGTTTTCTACGGGTTTTGATGCTGTGGCCGTTTTATACTTCTTCTCCAGTGCTGCCTTAGAAACCGGGCCGTAGATGCCATCCACAGCCAGCCCGGCATCCTTCTGGAAAGCCTTAAGAGCAGCCAGCGTATTGTTGCCGAAGTCCCCGTCAGCGCCGGAACTGCCACAGCTATATCCACACGCGATCAGCATGGTCTGCATGTTTTTGACAGCAGAACCCGCGTCGCCTTTAGTGAGATATGTGGATGATTCGGATGATGCAGAGGATGTAGATTCCCCGCCCAGCGCCGCCGTCACCTTTTCAGCGACATCACCAAGACGGGCATACAGCCAGTCTCCGGGACAACTTTTATTTGCGAACCATCTATGCACCGTGATGATCATCTCATCAGCTCCCGGTTCATAGTTCAGGCTCTTATCCTTATCCGCGAACCAGAGCAGTTTCTTCTTGCCGTTACGTTTGCAGATATCGGCACAGAGGGTGATCAGGGCCGCATAAACCTTATCGTTCATGGTGTACGGCTCCTTCGTGTCAGAAGCACACTCGATAGTCACCGCCCTCTGGTCATTCGCATTGGAAGATGTGCACCAGGAACGGTTTTTCTCTTCCACATACAAACCAACCCGGCCGTCACGGTCGATTCCATAGTTGGAAGAAGCCTTTGTGCCTGACTGCGAGAACCAGTCACCGAGTCCCTCTGCGGTACATTGTCCGACAACACAGTGCGGACTGATCCGGTCTATACCGCGTGTTCTCTGGCCGGAATGATTCGGCGAGAGCTTCTTATATGCCACAAGGCTGCTGTTCGTATATGCCATAATAATTCCTTTCCGTCTGTGATAAACACAGGCATAAAAAATGCACCGGATTTCTCCGATGCAGCAGTTTCGTTTTATTCTCTTTTCAGTTGATCTCAGTGGCTCATGTGAAGGGCAGCTCCTCTTCTTCCTCATCTGCTCCCCTTGCTTCCGCTTCCCGCATCATCCTCTCCAGATCTTCCTCATCCGGTTCCGGCTCCCAGAAGCGGCTCGGAAGGTCATGTCTTTCATATTCCAGTTCTTTTCTCTGTTCCATGGCTCTTCTCCCTTCGTTTATTTAATCAGGCTCAAAGCCTGATCCGCTCTCCGCTGATGATGTCCACCACCGTTGTGCCTTTGCCGAAGGCTGCCTCCATCTCCATCCGCTCTTCAGCGGTGGGGCCTGTGTAGTTCCTTCTGTAGTTCTCCATGAAGGCTGCTGTCTCCTCATCCCGCTTTGCCGCCGTCGCTTCGATGCTGAAGTCGAGGGATGTCCAGGAAAGTTTCTCAACGCAATCGGAGGGGATTGCCCTGCCGTTGCTCCTCCAGCTTGCGGCTCCGTTTGCATCGACCATGATCTCGCCGTTGTCTGCTTTTTCCTGCAGCTTTTCGATCTCCCTCTCCGCCGAGGCTTTCCATGCCGCTCCAAGTGCTCCGCTGATCTCCATCTCAAATCTTGTCATTGCTTTATCCTCCTGCGTTGTATTTTTTTCTGTTCCCCTCTTCAAGGTATGTGCATATTAGCGTCTTTCACAGATTATATCCACGCCTGCGAGCAAGAATTACTGCACAAAGATTTGAGGTTGAAATCGGGCACTTTTCAACGCCTCCTGAGCATCACGGCCAGCTGTAAGATGCCGACAACGAGGATGAGGAAGGAGAAATTCCCCCTCCCCATCTCTTCAATGATTGTCCTGATCATTCCAGTTCCTCTTCCGGGATACCGGCGAGGCTGGTAAGCAGGGACGCGATGGAAGCCAGTGCCGCCGTGGAAAACACGGTAGCCCATCCCACTTCATTGATCATGGCGGATGCCGGCAGCATGGCCACAGCTGTCTGGCAGAAAGTCTTCACCGCCCGGATACCGGCTGCCTTAAACCAACTCTTCCAATTCCTCATAGTTCCTTCCTTTCCTGCAGCTATCCTGCTGCAAATAAAATGGTGCAGGATCATCCCCGCCCCGGTTTTAATGTGGTGGTGGCGCTCACTCATGCGCCGCCTGGTTGATATGCTTCTCGATCTTGTTGATCGCCTCTTCCACGGGGCCGTCGCACCCCTGCTCCTTCAGGCCTTTCAGGCAGGCAAGCACGCCGTATGTCAGGAGCGCCTGCTCTTCCTTCGTGTGCTTGATGTCCTTATCCTGCTCCGCCTGGCGCTGGATCCATTTGTAGACCGCGATCGCCGCGGAGAACAGGACGACAAGGGAGCTGAACACGCTCGCCGCCGTGATAATCACAGTGTAGTCAATCATCGCTTTCTTCCTCCTTTTCCGGGCTGGGTTCATCATCAGTACCAACGGTATCTGCGTCAGGATCCATGAATACTAATCCCTCCGGAATATCCAGCCCCTCCAATGCTTTGTCCATCATCCGGGCTTCCATTGCCTCAGCTTCCTCCCTGGCACGTTTCAGCTCTTTCTTCATGAACTTCTTCACATCTTCCTCCTCCGGGAGGTCGCAGTCCTTCCAGGTGCCGCAGTCCTTCCTGTGTACGACATCGGCCACCCTGATGACTCTCTCACCATCCGTGATTCCTTTTCCCTCATCCGCGATCAGCCGCCAGCGTACTTTGTAACCCTTCCCTGATGCCGGCCGGGTTGTTGAAACGGTATGGCCACCGTCCTCCCTCTCCGTCATATACAGCATTTTTCGAACCATTGCTTTCTTCCTCCTCCGATTTCTCCTGCTATCTCCTTTTACTTGGTGCCCCGGTCATCACGTCGGCATCGGTACATTCCCACTATACGGCACGTTATAGTTGATGGTCGCGTTGACCGCTCCCCATGGTGCCCCGGATACCGCCCCTTCCGCCACGGCCATGTTGATCACAAACTCATCCGTCTTATAGCGGAATGCGTCCGCATTGATGCTTGTGATATACGGCCCGATGTTGACCACGGTCGTCTCGCTGTCCGCGTAAAGCAGGTCGCGTCCTATGGATTTTATGGACGGCAGGTCAAGCTGCTGTATCTTCTTGCAGGACGCGATGGCGTATTCCCCTATCGTCTCCAGCTTTGGCAGCTCGATCTGCTCCACGTTCGTGCAGGCGTAATACACCCCCGGTCCGAGCGTCTTCAGTTTCGGGTAGCATATCCGTTTGAGGCTTGGGCAGCTTGTAAAGGCATAGTTCCCGATGCTCTCTACGTTCGGCATGACCGCTTCCTCCAGGAGTGGGTTATCCCTCATCGCATGGGAGGCCACGGTCGTAACGGCAGGCACTTCGATCCTGACCAGGGCAGAACAGGAACTGATGCATTCCTGGGCAAACGTGGTCAGCGCAGTCAGTGTGATGGACGTGACATCCGCGAGGCCTCGCAGGGCGTAGTTCCTGAGCGACTGCACCGTGTCGTCATAAATGTCCGTGGGGTAGCCTTCAGGCACCCTTCTCTCGATCAGGACGTCGCAGAATCCGGCATCGCCGATGATGTCTACTGTTTTCTCTACTACAGCCATTCTTTCCTCCTCTCAGCCCCTCCCGGGAAGCAGTTATGCCTCCCAGGCAGAGACGTTTACTTTACTCCAAAATGTTCTCCAGGTCGTCCATCCAGCCCTCGCTCTTATAGTGGATCGTGGCATTGGTGGCTTCCCACGGGGCGTACCTGACTTCGCCTTCATTCCAGTTGACATAGATATCTGTCAGGGCAGTATCGTTCTTGAACGCGTAGTTGGAGAAGTATCCTGTCGGTTTCCCGAGGATGACCACCTTCTTCAGCTTGGAGCAGTCACAGAAGCAGGAACTGTCACAGGTTACGATGGTGGAAGGCAGGCAGAGGTATGTCAGGTTGGAGCAGCCACGCATCGCCTTCTCACCGAGCTTTGTCAGGCCTTCCGGAAGCGTAAGCTTTGTCAGGCCGTACATGTACTGGAAGCCGTAGTTGCCCACAGTTTTCAGTTTCGGCATGTTGATCGTTTTCACTCCTGAGCAGTACTGGAAAGCGGATGCCCCGACAGTCTCCAGTTCCGGGAAGTTCAGGGCTGTTAACGCAGAACAGTACTGCATGGAGCTCGCCACGACCTCCTTCAGGAGTGGCGCGGTGAACGTCGTGATCTTGTTCAGGCTCGCGAAGGAGCTGCCGCCGATCTTCGTAACCTTCGGAAGGATCACCGTCTTCAGGTTCGCGCTGTTGGCAAAGCCCATGTAGCCGACTTCCGTTGCCTCGGTAAATTCCACCTTCGTCAGTGACTGCATGTAGGACATCGAGTAGTTTGCGATGATCGTCGCCGTCGTGTTCGTGTACTCCCCGGAGAGCTTGCCGTCCATCAGGTGCTTGTAGGCGGAGCCGATGTACTTGAACTGCGCGTAACAGTTCACATCGCCCTGGATGTTCTCCGCCAGCTTGTCCCAGCCGGTGAACTGCCAGTCGGACGGGTCAGCGTCTGCCGTGTTTGTCGGGGTATTCCCGGTGTAATATACGCTCGTACCGTATGGCACGTTGCTCTTCGTCTGGATGACCGTGGAGCCGACATAGTAGCGCACCGTGTACTTCCGGACAGATGCGGTAAATACCGGATAAACGTACCGGTCCTCATAGACCTTCAGCAGGGCGGATGAATCCACTTCCCCGCCAAGGGTACGGGACCACCCTGCAAAGGTGAACACCTCGGAGATTGTCGACGGCTTTGTCGGGGTTGTTCCCTTGAATACCGCATTCGACCCGTTGGTAGTCGTGGCCGTATAGATCACGGAAGTGCCGTTATAGTTCATGAAATAGCACTTGCTGTTGAGGTTGGTATAATTGATCGTCACATCCGGGTAGCTCTCATGGAAGCCCTTCAGGTTCTCACCGGAGACCGTGGTACAGGTGATCGTCCCCAGGAGCTGCGCCTTGTCCTCATTGCCGCCTGCTTCATTCAGCCCCCTCATGGTGTCGATCTTCTGCCGGAGAGTCTTTAGAAGGGCATCTGACCCCACCGTCCAGTTGAAGCCGATCAGGCGGACACGGCAGCCCGCAGTCATGGCGTCAAAGAAGGACTTCGTGTCGATCGCCGTGCTGGTGTTTTCCACACGCAGGGTCGTCAGGTGGGATGTGTCCGGAAGGACAAAGGTGGTGATCCCGGTATGCCCGATCACGGTCAGGTTGGCAATCGTGCCTGGCAGGCGCAGCGTCTTTAAGATACCGCCCTGCGGCAGGTCAAGGCCCGTGATCGAAGTGCCGTCGAAATACACATGCTCGATATTGGAGCAGCCGGAGATGTCCACCGCCTGTGCCAGTGACGGGCAGTTCCGCACATCAAGGGTGCGCAGGAGGTCGTTATTGCCGAGGTATAGCTCGGTGAGGTTGCTGTTCGAGTACTCAGGATCTGCATCACCGATCTTCAAAGACTGTAGGTTGATGGCATGTGAGAAATCGGCATAGCCGACCATAAGGCCGGACAGGTCTCCCACATCCGCCAGCTGTGATGCCGAGTAGATGTATATCTCAGTATCATTGACATTATCGAGCGGGCATTCCAGCGTAGTCTGCACATTCCTTGCGCCTCTCTCCTGGACAAGATATGACCCGTATTTCACGGAGCAGTACACATCCGCGTAAGGCTGTATGGTGATATCCGCCTTCGCATAGCCACGCAGGGTAATGACATCGGACAGGCTGTCACCGGCGTTATACTTTGAATCTATGTAGCGGAAACGGTTATACAGCCACCACTTCCGCTGCTCCGCTTTTGACCCCTGGAGCATGGACAGGTACGATGCATTCCCCTTTTCCACAAGCGGGGCCAGGTACTTGAACCAGGCATCCTCGTTAAACACCGCCTCCGGCCAGACCGCCTGGTGGTCCTCGAACATCTTCTCTACTTTCTGGTAAGAGAGAACCCCCGTTGACCTCAGGTTCTGGTACATGGCCTTCATTTCATTGAAAAAGGCAGCCCGCATGTTCTTCCAGAGAACTGACTGCTGCCCGTTGAACACATCCGCGCCGGATTCCGTCTTATCAATGTCTTCCAGGTTGTAGGAGAATACCAGCGCGCCTTCGTTGTTAATTCCGGCGGCCGTATCTGCATCATATATCAGGAATACTATTTTTTTCTTCAAGAGGCCACCTCCTTCTGACTGGTTTCTTCATAATCATCTGCCTTGATAAAAGTGAAATCCTCTGGTGCTCTTCTGGTTCCGTTTATCCACCTTGAAACCGTACCCGATTTCACGCCGAAAAACTGACCTGCTTCCTTACAGCTCTCAAACCTGTGTGTTTCTCCCGTTTTCAAATTCTGCATGATTACAGCCTGTTTCGGTCCTTTGTTCGGATATCTCACATTATTCTCCTCGCGCCGGATTGTGTTTGTCCTGCTGATCTTCAAACGGGTCTCAAGGGGCATTACGCCCCTCTTTTGCCCCATATGGGATTCACTAAGCCGACGGCGTGTTTCCTCAGATGCATATGTCCCGACTTTTGCTTCATGAAACCATTTCATCTGCTCCTGAAGCTGCTGTCTCCGCTCTTCTGAAATCACTTTTTTGGTGGTTCCTTCTCCTCCATCGGTCTGGTTATAACCATAAGACGGGTTACTGTACCTATGCTGCCGTAGTGTAATGCATATCGTGAATAAAACACGAATAAGCCTTGATTTTCGGGGGTTCGCATAAAAAATGAGCAATACCCCCTGTTTTTGTGTATAATGTACATCGCCAAACACACATCATTCAAAAGCAGGTGGATTGCTCATGGACATTATACTTTATTTACTTTCTCTTTGCCAACAACTTTATCAACAGAATCGTATGCTTCTTGGCCTTCTCTGCCGGTATGTACCTCTGAGGCAGTGGGCTTTCGATGATTCTCACTCCCCGAAATATGAGAAGTTCAAGACTGATGAACTCCCGAAGATCATTCCCATTCCACATAAGGACTGGAAGAATCTGAAACGTGAGTACCAACGGACACACGATGGGAAAATCCTTGCACCTGTCCGCCGCAGAAAGGGCAATACAATCCCAGACGATACCCGGTGTCCCTGCTGTAATGCACCTGCAGATTACATCTACCGTAACAATGGATCGAAAGGACAGTTTCTCTGCAAGGTCTGCGGCTTTCTTTTTTCTGCAGAAAAAAACCGTTTCCACAAGGCTTACGAATTACGCTGCCCCTTCTGTTCACACTCGCTGGTATCCATCAAGGACCGGAAAGAGTTCCGTATTTGGAAATGCGTCAACCGCAACTGCTCTTATTACCAGAACAACCTGAAGAAAGTTGATTCGGACTCTCCAAACGGAAAAAGCGATTATAAACTCCACTACCTGTACCGCGAATTCTCTGTCGATTTCTTTAAGATGAAACTGACTGATTTCTCTTCAAAGATCGCTACCATGAAGTTCCGAAAATATGATGCCAATGTCATGGGACTGTGCCTTACACTTCATGTAAACCTTCAGCTCTCTTTACGGAAAACTTCACAGGCACTGCAGGATCTGTACGGTTTCAAGGTCTCCCACCAACAGATCGCCAACTATTGCCGGCTTGCTGCCATCTGTGTGAAGCCCTTTGTCGATACCTATGACTACAAACCAAATACAACCTTTGTAGCTGACGAGACCTATATCAAGATCCGCGGCATCAAATCTTATGTCTGGTTCATCATGGATTCAGTCACCCGTTCTATCATTGGCTACCAGGTTTCTTCCAGCCGAAGTGTTGGCCCCTGCATTATGGCAATGCGCATGGCATTTTCACATATCCGTAACAAGATTCCGGAAGGATTCCGTTTCATTGCAGACGGCTACAGTGCCTATCCTCTTGCTGCACAACAGTTCTTTCACCAGTTTGGTGATAAGATGAAGTTTGAGATCACCCAGGTCATCGGCCTGACCAATGACGATGCTGTATCTGCGGAATTCCGTCCTTACAAGCAGTTGGTCGAACGCCTGAACCGCACTTACAAAGCCTCCTACCGTAAAACCAACGGTTTCCATGGATTGGATGGTGCCAACTATGACCTTTCGCTCTGGGTCGCTTACTACAACTTCCTGAGGCCCCATAAAACAATGGGTTACAAAGTCCTTAACGAAGTTCCCATGATCCAGAATGCCGGCGTTATGCCTGGCCAATGGCAGATCATGATATACCTCGGTCAAAGAGTAATGCTTGAGCAGCAAAAGTACGCCCAGCCGCCAGTCTGTTCATAGATTTTGAGCCAGAGGCAATTACAACATTTATATACAGCCACCCGCAGGGCTTGCCCTTGATGGCGTGCCATGGCCGTGCTACAATGGCCAGCCACAAGGTGAGAAGAATGTGTCTGTTCATGAGTTTCTCACCGTCGGCATAAACGACAAAGCACGGACATGGTACGCTGTCAAGGGTGGCGTCAACTGTCACACGCTTCCAATACTCACGCCTTTATGCTGGGGTGGGATGAAAGCGTTCTGTTGTTATGCAGTAAATGGGGTGGGCATAAAGGCGTGAGCCTGTAAATCCCATCACAAGGAATATCTTCCGGCATCCTGATCGCCAAACCAATTCACAGGAACGGAAGATTTTCTTTTAGCCACCTTTTTTCATAGCCTATTTGACACTACCCACTGCAGGAGTTTCATTAACTTCTATATTCATTTACATTTCCTTGCCTATCTCGATTTCTCTTTGCTTTAACTGAACTGCCTTGATTATTCTCCGTTCACGGCCACATGGAAGGTTCCGTGATCACCATCCTTCTCCGGCCGCCATTCACCAACGCCATTACTGAAGCCGCCAAAGTTCAGAAGATTGATGATCTGTTCTGCTGACATCGCCCTCGGGTTATATCTGATTGTCAGGACAACTGACCATTCAGGGAACTCCCCTCTATAGCGGATATCAGCCACTCCCATTCCCACACGCACCATGTCCTCACGGATCTGCGGCTTTCCTTCAATCTCCGCGAAATCACCGAGAATATGGAACGCTCCTCTTGCGGTAGTTTTCTTTGGGATAATCCCCTGCTGGTAACCAGCATCAATCGCACAGGCTTTGAAAGCTGTGACAGGGAAGCCGAACCTTGCATTTGCGATATCATCCTCGGTCGGATTCTCCGGCATCTCAGTAAGCCAATACATGGAGTCGCAATAATCCATCCAGGGATCCTTTGCTTCTTTCCCGTTGCCTGCCTTTTTTGTCTGCTTGTCCAGGATCATTTTCATTGCCTTCGCAGACCATTTGTGTGTGATAAGAGAAGAGTCCCCCACCAGCTTTACGCTGAAAGTCTTCGTCTCAATCGGGGGGATTACCAGGTCCATCATAGTTTCAGTAGCCGCTGCTGTAGTTTTCTTTGTTGCCATAATTGTTCTCCTTTCGCATATCTGCTCTTTGTTATGTTCTTTTTGCTCAGCTTTTCAGTTCTTCAGGCCACATTGCCTATGGCCTCCTGTAGGTTCATTTCACTTCCGACCCTTGCTTCCGGATCATGTTCTTCACTGCCTGATACGGAGTCGGATCTTTGATTCCGCAATAGTCATAAAGATCAAGTTTTTCTTCTTTGCGGATTCCTGCTTTCCGGAGTTCTCTCTGCTTTTTCCTATTCCTCATTCCTGTCTCCTCCATTGTGATAGACTTCCCCCTTGCGGGGCTTAACGCCAACATTCAGGAACATGCCTGAGAAATGGCGGGACTCTGCGTCCGGGCTTATTGGTTTTTTCATCTCCTCCTTCTTTGTTTTTTTGAAGGAGCTTTTTTATCAACCCCTTCATATAGCCAAATAAAATCGAGGAGAATGGCGGGTCATCCCAGGAACTTTTTTAAATTTTTCTCTGCTTTCTCCAAATGCTCCCTTACTGTCCTCCTGGATATCTTCAATTCTGATGCTATTTGATCGTGGGTTTTCTCCTTGACGTAACGCAGATACACTATGGAACGCTGTCTCTCTGTGAGGCCTGCAATTCCCTTATGCAAAAGCGCAATTTCCTCTTCCTGTGCCAAACGCTCTTCAATTTCCTCATGCTCCGGTCTGTGAGAAAGCTGTTCATTTCTCGCATCCAGATCTTCATCTATGGAGAAAAGCCTATAATCCTCATCCTGGCTTTCTGCGTTATGCTCCACCCTGTTGCTCCCGGCAATCTCCAGAGGGAAGATCCACACAAACTGTTCAATATCAGTGTCCGCCGCTCCGGCCACTTCTGGATTCAGGAAGGATTTCATATCTTCCTCACAGCGATCCACGCCCTGGACCGTACTCTGCTTCTTCGTAACATAGGTGAAGAAGCCGTTGGCATAGACTGTGATCACTGAGCCGCTCGTCTGCGCTTCGATCACCACAGGCTGCTTTTCTTTACGCAGGGCTGTGACACCCGGCACCCGTCCCTTTCCAGTACCAGGAAGCATTTTCTTAAGCTGACCATAAGTGGGATTCTCAATAGAGGTGTTGTTGATGGTGATGTTCAGAGTTGTGTTGATATTCATGTTCTTGTCCTTTCCGCCGTTCTCGGCTGTGAGCCAAGCGGTCAGGGCAAGGGATGAATATTCATATGACTGGAATGAAGAGATGTGGTCCCGAAAAAAAGACGCAGGAACAAGGATCTCCTCATATGAAAGCCGTATTCCCACCTTCGTGGTGGTCTGGCTTGTCATATGAAAACATCCCTTGCCCTGCGCGCATTTAGATATCAGGCTCAGTTATTTTGTTTTTGAATGTGGTTTAGTAGTTTTTAGTGTTTGATAGGTTTTTTATTGTTCTTTAGTAGTATTGGTTGCACGTGTGGTTGTCGGCGGTGGTCTGCCCATTAACTTCTCCTCCTTGAGATAACTCGTGTACCGGGGCTGAAAGCCCCGGAAACACTGCGTTTTTTCTTCGGGTACACCGTCCCCGAACTGCTTATTGTTTTTCATACAAAATCCGTCGAAGTGTATCCAGTTCTTTTTTAAGCTGATTGTTCTCTTCC
>JAFVGK010000149.1 GCA_017475035.1 Blautia sp. | reverse complement strand
TCAACCAGAAGATTAAAACGCTCCGGCGACACGGGTACGGCTATCCCGATGACGAGTATTTCTTCCTGAAGCTATTCGACGCCAGCCGCACAACCTACGACCGCAACCCGAAATCCCATAGAATTTGTGATTGAGCCAAAAAATATAAGGATCAGGGAAAATTTTCTTTAGTGGCGTCAAAATTGATGCCATAGCCCGATTCGACCTCTGAACACGGCATCAAAACTGATGCCACACCGTAGAAGCTCTCTTTTTTACACTCGAGGCTCCGAAACGGAGCCAATTATCTGATTGGTTCGTCACGAGGCTCCGATTCGGAGCCAATTTCGAAGGCGAAACTCCTCCCACTCCTTTACCGCAACCTTCGGGCCTCCAAAACGACATTTAATATTCTTTTTCTTGAAAAAAACTTATGCGTCGCGTTTTCGCCGGTGCTCTTCGGTCTGCCGGAGGACTTTCCCTGATTTCTCCTTCCACCCCCTTACCGCAACATTGAGAGCCGAAAAACGACATAGAATTTGAAAATTTCTCAAAGTTTTTTTCCGAGTTATCCTCCTATCCTCTTAACAGCCACATCAAAGCCCCGAAAACGACATCAAGGCTCGCTTTTTTCTCAAAAAGCCTCCTGCTTCTGTACCGCAACATTTAAAGCCAAAAAGTAAACACCGCATTCAAAAAAACTTGCTTTATCTCTCACCCCCCTACAGCAACATTGAGAGCCGAAAAACGGCATGGTTTTTCAAAAAATCTTCCTACTATATAACCGAAGCCTGCACCCCTCAAAAAACGACATCCAATTTTGTTTTCTTGAAAACTTTCTCTACTATTTGAACAACAACATTGAAGGGCCTGAAAACGACGGCGAATTGCAGCTTTTTCAAAAAGTCCCTCTACTCTCTTACCGCAACATCGAGCGGAGATTTTTCAATCCCAGATTCAAAAAAGATTTCTAATACCCCTCATCCTCTTAACAGCCACATCGGAGGCCGAAAAACGACAGCGAAGAGATAATATTTTTTCAAATCGTCCTTCCATCTCCCTACTACTTAACAGCCACATGAGAGGCCCCAAAAACGACATGTTTTTTTCAAAGCTCTCACTTTTTCCCAACTTCATGTTCCGTAGAGCATGAAAAAAGCGCCTGCCTCTTTTCAGAAGCAGACGCTCATTTTGCGTATTCACTTTTTACTTCATCAGCCGGATCAGCAGCTCGTTCACGTCCTCTGTAGGCTTGCCGCCGGCCAGCAGCTTGTTCCGAAAGGACAGCATCGCGCTCGTCAGCAGCCGGCGCTCATCGGCGCAGAGCTCCAAAATTCGGCCTCTTTTCCTTCGCCCGAACATGGCCACACCTCAGCAGTAAACTAGCTCAGAGAAGACAATCTCTTCCGCACGACTGCGGATCGAGTTCATCCGTCCGACCCACGCTATTTGATCCGCTGCCTTAAGCTGCTCAGTGACGCCTTCGGCCTTCTTCATCTGTTCGACCAGCCGGTCGAACATGGCCTGCGCCGACTCGCCGATCTCGGCAAGATGCGGCTCCAGGGTCCCCGTCAGCAGCATCCCCGTGTAGATTCCATCCATGTGTGTGCGCAGATACCGCCTCCGCGCCGCTGCAAATCTGTTTTCCATACCGCGCCTCCTTCATATACGCATCGTTTTTGGTTCCCTTCGCGTACATGATATCCCAGCGTGGCGCAGGAGTCCAATGTGCAAAAATCAGATTTGCAGACTTGACAAGCACCAGCAGTCCATTTTGGGATTAATAGGGGTCTGGAGGTATTGTCCGAGCGTACTTTATTGTCCGGCTTTCATCAGATTTGTGTGGGCTGAAAAGTATTGCTGTTTCTCTAAACTATCCTATCGATAGTGTTTTTGGTGTATACTGTTGTGGTTTTGCCCAAAATGGTCAGTTATTATCCTAGCAATATGTTGTTCTCAGTTAAATAGTAATCTAACAACTTCATCATAAATTCGTTATCCATAACCACCAAGCGCTTGTTGTGGATCTTTGCTTCATGATATAGCAATTGCTTCAATTGATCATCAATAACCCCAGGATAAATAATTCCTGTAATTTCAGCGCGTGCATCAATAAAGGAGTCAATCACCTGTTGGATGATTTCACGTCCTGTTCTTGAGGCTTTTGTTATTTTTTCTCGTCCCGATTTTGCGACGCCAAGAAACGTTAGGTTTTGACCATCCAAAGAAACCAGCATGGATACATCTCCAAACTCATGCCCCTGATGGGGCTGCACGGTGAATCCTTCAAAACCCTCAAATAGCTTCAAAAGGCATCCAACGTCTGTAATTATCTTACAAGGCAACTGCGCGCACTGAAGGCATCTTTCGTTTGTAGAATGTGTACACTTTTCCTTCAGCCCATAGAGTATGTTACTTAACTCTTCAAAACTATTTGATACAGTCCAATTGCTTATCTTTTCAAATTCATCGATGTCAGATGGTTTCAGTTTTGCATAGGTCGGACTCTGCAAAAGTGTTAAGCCAGACATAGAGATAACAAAATACTCTCCATCTTGGAAAGATATCGCAGGAAAGTATTTGGCGATCGTATCAAACAGTTTTTTTGAGAATAAATCGGTAGAAATCAGTTCTAATACTTCGTCAATACTATCAAAAAAGGAGGTATGCCCACTCTCGCACGTAAACGCAAACTTCCCAATTTGAACATCACCACAGTTCTGGCAAATGATACGTAATGGGGATCTCTTTGTAATATTGAAGAAAGAAGACCCACACTTTTCACACGAGGGGATAACCTTTTCCTCACAAGAATCACATACATAAGAAACTCTTTCAAGGAAAAAGCCGCTCAGTTCTGAATACACATCGTGTGTATTCGCCGAAATAGGATAACTATCAACTTTTGACAGTTTACAACTAATCAGAGCATAGACTATTTCATTAAGGATAGGGATCGATGACGATTTTATCCCCTCCCATTGTGATGACGTAAACATATTAAGGCCGGTGATATTATCCAAGGTAATGTCGGTGGAATTCTCATAGAATCCAATTATTTCATCGATACGTCGCATACTCCAGGCTCGAAATTGTGTTGAGGTTAAGCTTTTTGATAGATACAGTTTGCCTTTGTTACAATTAACGCCCAGAGTTCCAGTTGTTGTGGCGTCTATTTCCTCAACATACTGAGTATTTATCACGTCATAGTTCTCATATCCGGTTGGAATACAATCCAACTTTTCACTCAGTTTTGAATCAGCAAAAGTTACTTTTTCCAATTGGTTTTCCGGAGGGTTTGAATTGTGCCTCGTAATTCTTTTTGTGTTATCGGTAGAAAACACTTTTTTCAGCAGAGAAATGGTGATCTTGATATTTGTAATCTCGGCTTGATACTGGTCACTGAAAAATCGCTTGAGATGAGTCATTAATACTTCCGGCATGTTATTTATCGCGATAAAACTATGCTCGATACCTACCCAAACAAAGCATTCCTTTAACGTGTAGACATGCGTAAACTCACCGGCAGAATTGATATAGTTAAACCGTTGTAAATATGATAGAGATACTTCATATGTATTGCCAAACGGAATGATTGATGTGAATTCAAGCCCTTTGTACTTTTCGTCATCCTCGAATCGCAATGCAGCAAGATATCCTTTCAGGTTTCTTTCTAACGATTCTTTAGTGACGGTATTTGCGCTACTACGCTTTGCCCAGAAGAGCGTAAAACCAGGCTTTAGGCCGTATCTATATTTCTCGTACGCTGTATCAATTGTTGTAGGAGTAATTTCGGGAGAAATCTCAACAAGTTTAATCAGCGTAACCCTGCTTTGAGAATTAACAAATTTCGTCAAGTCGTTAGTTGACCCTTGACCCTTGATAGACAACAATCGAGATTCAATAATCTCTTTATCAATATTTTGCCAGATCATCCATCGAATGCCCTTAATTTGCATGCTTTCTAGCTTAATCCGTTGTTCTTCTGTAATATCCATCTCAAGGCCTCACTTTTTCCCGTTTTATCCAGTCCTTTCAAGACTTCCATTTCGATTACTTGACCTGATCATCAAAGTGTTCCTGATGATTATCTTATGAGCGACCTTACTGCCTCAAGCAAGTGGCTTAGCATTTGCATTGCCTTTTCCGCATTCACATCCTCGCCCCAACTGATCCGGATCGCGCTCTCAATTCTTTCGGCAGGTAAGTGCATTGCTGAAAGAACATGGCTATGGCTATAGCTGCTTGAGGTACAGGCTGAGCCATTAGAGACGCCGCAATAGCGTTTCGTAGCCAGCATTAGAGCTTCGGATGAGACACCCAAAAAACTTACATTTAGGGTTGTAGGAACACAGTAATTCTGATCACCGTTAATCTCATACCGTACACCTGATTTTTCAAGCAGCTCGAGGAGCTGTTTTTTTATTTCACGGCAATTTGCATTACTTTGTGCAGCCTCATTCTCTGCAATTGCACACGCTTCTCCGAAGCCCGCGATCAGAGCGGTCGGTAGTGTCCCAGGACGAACACCATGTTCTTGCCCGCCTCCAAACATGATCGGCTTAACCGGCGGGAGGCGATATCTTTTTTTACGCATAATTAGTGCACCAATTCCCTGTGGGCCGTGCATCTTATGCGCACTAATCGACATCAGATCATAATGCAAGTCCCGGATTTCTTCGACCAGTTTCCCGCAGCTTTGTGTCGCATCAATGTGGAAGAGCGTCTTTGTTTTACTAAGATATTCGCCAAGTTCCTTAACTGGCTGGATAATGCCAGTTTCGTTGTTTACATGCATGAGGCTTACAAGTAGCGTATCTGGACAGATCATGGAGATCACTCTCTCTAAATCAACTCTCCCCGACTCTCCTGGGTCAACATACTCTACTTCAAAACCATTTTCAGATAAGAACTTCGCTGCACCCAAGACAGCTTTGTGCTCAATAGAAGAGGTAATGATATGCTTTCTGTTCTCAGCTTCTCCGAACTGGCGTAGCCCCAGAATAGCAATGTTGTTGCTTTCTGTTGCTCCACTCGTAAAAAACACTTCGTCATTCTTTACGCCGAGCAAATCTGCTACTTGTTTCCGCGCAGTTTCGGTAATGGAGCGCACATCTTCCCCAAAGTCGTGCGTACGACTGTCTGCATTTCCGAAGTGGTTTTGATAGGCATCAACCATTACCGATAGAACCCTCGGATCAACCGGTGCAGATGCATTATAATCAAGATAAATACTCATTTCTATGCCTCTATAGCGAGTCGCAAGAGATCATCTAGATCCTTGATGAAGTTGGTTCCTGACAGGTGTGCAATTCCGCGCTCCAGGTGCAGTTTGAAATACTTTGCAAGCGTTTCATCGTCCAAAGGCAAAGATTTACTGGCACACCACGCGCGAATCAACGCTTCATAGAGTTCGCTGTATTCTCCCGCAAAGGTGAACCAGGACATCTCTACGTTGCTGTCAGAATTGATCGGAATATCTGTCGGGATTGTATCTTCGCCGAGAGAATAGCAAAGCGCCCATCTACAGAGGACATTCCAGTTCTTGATGCCGGTTCGCCCCTTAAGCCTAGAAAGTCTTTCTTTTGCCTGTGAAGAGAGTTTAATCTGCTTGATCACCATTTGCGTCACCTACAAAATAACCACGTTTGATGGTGGAACACTTCTTGATATCATCGTAGACAAGAGTAAATTCGTCCCCAACGTTTTCTTTCATGATTTCATAATAATGCTGATCGATTTCAGAGTCCGTAGACAGAATGATTGTCTGCTTACTCGCCTGTGGGAAGTATGTAGTAATAAGAGATACGCGGTGGTTGGAGTCCATTCTTGAAAGCGGCGTATCAATAATCACGGGGAGTTCTTTCTTTGAGCAGATTGCAAGTGCCCACAAAAGTGAAATCACCATCAATTGCCGTTCACCAGCTGACAAGGAGCCATTGGGGATTAACTCACCACTGTAATCAAGATAGCAGAAGTCCAATGTTGCTTCATCCATCTCAATACGTTCAATCAAGTTCTTCTTATTGGCCAGCCTTTTATAGCATTCCGTCATCGTCGTGGCTAGAACGCCTATTTTCTGTCTCTGAAGCCGAATTCTATATTCTTGCAGGATATCATTCGCCTGCTGTGCATATTTCAGCAGCCGATCACCATCATCATTCAACTCGAGCTTTGCCAGGAGCCCTTCGACGAATCTCTTATACTCCAAATTAGCACGCAACACATCGCCATGAAGAGTGACCCGGCGCTTTTGTTCAGCTTCAATTTCAGCTTGGATCTCTATAATCTCCTGCTCAAGTGTTTTAATCTTTTTATAGGCTTTTGCCAGGCTCTTTTCATCAATATCGACGCTCAAATAGCTATCAATTTGATCTGCCTGTTTTTTACTCTGATTGCGTTCTGTCAAAACATGGTGCGTTTGCTTCTTTGTTGAAAGCAAGGAGCCAGAAAGGAGGTTGTTAACTTGGTATAGTGCCTGATCTGAAAGATTATAAACGGAGGGTGTTTTTTCTTCCTTCGCTTGGTCTTCTATGTATGAAATGAATCTGGAAATGGACACATCATCGGATGGGGTGCGCAGCGATGTCAGCTTATACTGATTAAGCAGATTCTGCATTTTTTGAAGCGCATATTCGAGAGCCTTCGATTCGTGCTCTTTCTCAGCCTGCTTTTGAATTCTCTGGAGCAAGACGGAAACTAAACTTAAGGGCAATTCACCTGCCGCCAAGTAGATCAACTGCTCCTGCTTTTGTTCAATGGTTGCAGACAAATAAGAGCGCTGGTTAAAAAGCTCTTGTTGCTGCGCGACAATATCTCCGCCATGGGTCTTATAATAGGCTTCTGCCTTTTCCAGCTTCTTCTGGGTATCTCCTAATCTTGTGTTCAGGTCACCAATACGTTCATCCAATGCGCGGAGAGCACCATCGGCTCTATTCTGCTGTTCTTTGAGGGTTTCCAGTTCCTGAGAATCATGCGCGCTGCCAGATCTCTTGATAATGCGGGAGACAATTCTCGCAAGATCATTTTCCAGCGTATCCAACACAGAGATTCCAAGCAGATTCTTGATAGACTCTTTCATCTGCGCATTTGTGTTGTCCAATGCAAGTTCTGCGATTTTTTCGCCATCGAAGAAAAAGAAGTTGGATAAACCGCTGGGCAAAATGTTCTCCACAAACATTGACCAGTTGTCGGTCAAGAACTTGTTCGGTTCTCCGTCTCTATATACACTGATTTTTTCATGGATTCTCTGTCCTTTTCCCGACCACTGACGATTAACAACATAGGTTTCATTGGTCTCGCTGTCGAGCTTAAACTCCAGCTCAACATACGCATTTTGTGTCCCATCCGCCTTGTTCACGAACGATTTTAGATATTGGCCGTATGATTTATACCTGCTTTCGTTAAACGCGAAGGAGTTAGGACCATAGAGAGCAAGAAGGACTGCATCCAGGAATGTTGTCTTTCCACGTCCGTTCATACCGCCGATTAATACAACCGGCTTTTCACTATGAAACTCGAACGTATTCTCTCCTGCATATACGCCGAAATTATAAAGTGTAAGTTTAGAAATGATCATTCGTTCTCATCCCCGATCAAGGCCGCATCTTCTTCATTGGCCTCTTGATCAAATTCCTCTCCTTCGCCCTTTACGTGTGCGAAAAACTTTTCATCGTATTTCCCACCAAGGCTCCTTTTGCGCTCCAAACGTTCCAAATAGTAATTCAGAGCGTCGGTTTCATTCTCGTAAAAGGTGTGCGTAATACAGTCTTCCAAGGAGTCAAGGATGCCTTTTCTTTGATTTAAGCTGTTCGCTCGATTCTCAACATCAATCAAGCTGTACATCATCTCGAAGTTCAGTTCCTCTTCGGGATTCAGATCCGCACATACCTGTTTAAGCGTTTCCCACTCGTCGTGTCCAAATGTGCCAGAGACAAACCACTCCGGATCATGGAAGGGCTTTCCAAGCTTCTTTTCATAAATCCTAGGAAGAGAATCATCAAACTCATGCTTCTCATTCACCCAAATACGGCGGATGGCACGAAGCTCTGGCATCGTAATCAGCTCTAAATCTGCAAACTCTTCCGGCCCATTTGCATTTATGTCTGCTTGAATCTCAAGCAGACGGCCAAGCCATTCTTCACGGATTTCCTTTTTGTAAGGTCCGTGGTGAAGCTGACCATAACTGCCTTGCAAAAAACCGCCCATTTTGCGGAAACTGCGACGTTCACGATCCTGGGTCTCATCGCCAAATTCATTGCGAAACTCGAGAAGCGGGGTCATCCAGGCCTTCTCATCATCGTTGGAGATCATGGCCTCCATAGACTTATCCTTCTCGACCATAGTGCAAACCCAGCATCCGAAACGACTCCGGCCACAGCTTGGGAGATCTTTCTCCACCATCATAGGGCACTCATTATCTGGAGTTGCACCTTTGTACAGCGTCAGGAGTTCTTGGTTGGAGTATCCCCAAGGGTTTTTATATTGCATGAGGTAGATCCAAACATCATCATCTGTCCACTCCGCGAGAGGAGAGAAAACCAATTCATTTACAAGCGTAGGATTCGGACTCAAGAGCTCACGGACACGCTTCTTTTCATAATAAGCCATGGTTTTTGCGCGATTAGCGCTTTCTGCTTTCCGCGTTCCAAGTACCATAATGATTTCGCCGTGTTCAGCAAGCTTCTCTTTGATGAACTTATTCACCGGCTGGATCTTCAAACGGTCTGTACACCATCTGAATTTTTTTCGAGGGAACGGATATCCACGGCCAATCAAATTAACCCAAAAAGTGTTGTTATAATCAGGCGTAAGCCGGTGAGGGGCGAACGGAAGATGCTGAACCTCGGCCGCCTCCTCCATTCTTCGCAAAGATTGCTGAGCCCACATGGCGACTACAGGCGATTCTACGAGAGTGTCTGTATTGATGATATGTACCGTTTTCTTCAGCTGCTCCTGAGGCAATTCTCTGAGAGCGAGCCACACAAGCTGAAGTGTAGCCGTGCTATCCTTTCCTCCGGAGTATCCAATTACCCATGGAATACTATCCGCCAAGTAAAGGTTTCTGACAGTTTCCATGAGACCTTCTATTTGCTCACGAGTGACCATGTTTTCACTTCCGTTACTTCAATCTATTATCACGAAGGAACTTTTCTTCCCGCTCGGCCTCATCTGTGTTAAGAGGAAGGCCAAGCTCTTGTTTAATTACATTAGCAGTTAACAAGACTGCTGTTTCACCGCTGATCATACGACCATTTGCTTTAATTGCTCTTAACTGCCAGCATTCAGCATTTCTCTTCCAGTCGATCTTTTTAAGTCCATACAAGGTTTTCTCCATATCATACTCGGGGTGAGAGAGAAATGCGTTGCCGATCCGGCCAAGTGCTTGAATAACTATTGCTTGCGTTACGATGTAGTTTTCTCGCAAGTCCACCTTGCTAATCTCTTTATTCTCTAATTCATTCCACTGTACAATGTTCTTTACAACATTTTCCCAATAGCGCAAGAGGAAGCTTTCTGTATCACCAGTAACCATTTTCCCCGAGACAATTTTTTTATTGGCAACATAGAAAGTATTCAGAGTAAAAAGATTTGAGGAGTACTTTCCAAGGATGTCCTTTTCTTTGTCTGTATAGGAATTTAAGAACTTAATCTTTGAAACAACTGATCTTGTATAGACAGCAAGCTCATCTCTAGAATCATAAAGCTCAGCGATTGAGTTGGATGTTTTCACGGCATGCTTATTCAGATCCGTAAACATCTGCTGGCTACGTGCTAGACCCTGATCCTCAAAAAAGACAACCGAAATTGTTTCATTAAGCAGCGACTCATCTTCCGAAATAGCTTCAAGGATTGCAGCTTTTCGATGCTGTCCATCGTTAATCAGGATCTTGGCATCCATTGATATTTCAAGAACGCCAACATCGGGGAATTCGCTCGGGCAAAACTTAAAATACCCATCAATGGAAGCCGCGAGCGCAGAGAACACATAATTCTCTCGATTTTCAAGTATGTATCTGCTAATAACTGGAATTCTGACCTCATTCAGCTTGCGCTGTGCACGAAACTCTGGAGGTACATACTCTTCTTCCGGCGGAAACAGTTTTGGGATCATTTTCAAAGGAACCATTGCAATATAGTATTCTCTTTTTGCCTGAATCCCTCTTACAACCGGAAACCGATAAACAAAATCCATCTTGATCCACCTTCCAAAACAGAAAGAGATGATATACTTACGTAGTATACGTAAGTATATCATCTCTTTTGCTATACGTCAATTGAATTTGCCGTGATTGCTGGATGAATTTTAGCGCTGACGGTACTTTGTGTTGAACTCATTTAAAAGCATTTCGAAAACTGTGGGGCATTTTTTCCGAAAATCGCAAACATCATACATAGCGCGACTTGCTCCAGAAAGTCCTTTCTCGCCATCAGACATGACATATTGAAGGTTTTGATACATCATCTTTAGCCCATTAAGATTCCTATACTTCTCATCATGTCCAATGCCCAACAAATCAGCACGCTTGACAAGGACATTTGACAGACTTTCAAGTTCCTCGGAAAGATCTTGCAATAAGCCAGAAGACTCTCTTTCATAAACATCTACCAGCGCGACAAGCTCTTCCACATCCCAATTTACTTTGATCATCTTGCAGTCTCCTTAATCCGCTCATTCTAGATGCATTTCTTTATACAGTTCCCAGAACGCTTTGTCCTTGATGTAACGCGGTTTGGAAGTCCCGATCTTTACAATGCTGTGATGTTTCTGCAGCCCTTTAATGTCATTGAACAATCGCTGCGTATCATTGCTCTTTGATTCCGTTTTGAAGACGAATTCAACATCTGATGGTTTCAAGTCTGCAACATTGTGTACAACCCAGGTAAGAATGTACTTTGCATAGTCGTCATCTGATGCTCCAAAGTGCTTCAAGAATTGCGTTGACAGGATTGTTCCTACGCCGAATTCACGGCCCTCTTTCAGGATCTTCTTCAACGCCGGGAATCCTTCGCTCATAAAGTTGTCCGCTTCGTCAACTAGGATCAGCTTTGTCAGTTGCCGATACTGATGGTCCATCTTGCTTGATCCAGATGCCTGCATCTGAGAATAAAAGAGATCCAAGGTGATGGCAACAATCAGGCTCTGTATATCAGAATCATATCCGGAGAGATCCACGACGACAACACCATTCAATAGGCTGAATAGCGAAACCGTCTTTGTAGGATCACCTTCAAATACTTCAAACTGATGCAGTTTTTCCATGGCTGCAGCTAATGAATCTGTCTTCTTGATCTCCTCGTCATTTGCATAGATGCTATATACCATATCAAACGTCGGAGGAATGTTTCCCCATGTAGAAGAATCTCCCGAACTGATTCCTTTCGCTGCGTAAGCTTGTGTAATACAGGAGAACAACGTGTTCTGCTGCTTGGCACCCAGGCCGTACACTTTTGATAGTGTGTCCTTAAATGCGTTAGCAGTATGAATCGGGAGCAGGGGCTTAAAGACTTTTGATTGTGTTAAGGCAAGGGGATTAAATGGCAAATGATAGGGTTTCAGCACCTTTGCGTTTGTGGCTGCTATAAAGTCCTCTTTACTTTCGTTATAGTCACCCTTGTAATCAAAAATCAGAATCCCTAAAGGCGAGCCATCAAAGTTGTGCGCCTGATCTCGGTAAAGCTGTGTAATGATTGACTTGGTGAACTGAGTTTTGCCTGTACCCATCGTTCCAATGATGCCGGTATTTGTATGAAATACCTGATTCGTATCATTGGGAAGCCAGAAGAGTTCTTTCCCGTTTGAGATATCCGTACCAAAAAGGATCTCCATCCCTTTTCGATCTTCTGCGGGCTTCTCCTCTTCTATAGCGCTCACTTGATTTTCAACCGCAGTAACTTGCGTGATCGGTTCACTTTCCGTCTGTGCACGAACCGGAGCCTCTTCCCCGACAGCAGGCGTTGAAGAGTAATTCTCATCTTCCGGAGTGGTTGCCTCTGCAGAAGAATCCACTGTCAGCTGGGTTTGGGTGTTGGACGCAGGCGTTACAACCGGGGTATATAAGTATTTGATCCGGTCAGGTAATTCCTGCCTGCTGGCATCCAGATCATCCTCGATTTCGTTGGCAGATTTAATCATATACTCAGAGCCAAGCTTTTCGGGGAACTCCAAGGTGCATACCTCGTTCGTCACCTCGCCCTTTTTATTGAGTGCATCCGATTTAAAAGATATGATTGTCCCTTTGCCGATCATATCGTCTAGCGATTCTGAAAACCGATATTGCTCATTAAGCAAAGCTTCTCGGTATTCATCGACGACAGTATCCCATTGCTCGTTGGGATAAACATTGTAAAGCTGCATTTTTTCACAGCTCACAATTACCAACTGCATCAAGAAGTTTCTTGACAGTTTGCACTCTAAAGAGTCTCGATCCTCATCGGGCCACAGCGCTTTCCACAGGCCATTGTATGTGTTTAGAACTTGGCTATGAGCCTTGGAGATTACTGCCGCAGGGTTCTGTCCAATTTTTACCTCAACAGGGTGCAGATATACCTTGATATCGTCAATTGGCCCCTCGATGCCTACTAACAGAATGTCATCGCTCGTGGGACCTTTTTCAAAGCCAAGGCTCTTTGCGGAGAGCAAGCCATCTTTAGGGGAATAACCAGCCCCACCAGATACTCGAAGCATCTCTTCTAGGGAGATCGGTATCCAAACAATACTATCATGCGCATAGTAGGCCATGCAGAGCTTGACTGCAGAAAGAATGCTCATCTTCTCACGGCTAAAGTTACTATCGACCGCACCTGCAAGCTTCTTTGCAGAAATCAGTCTCAGCATCCATCCACCATTGATTGCATTGAAGAGGCTAATGATATCATGGACATTTGCTTTTGAAGCAGATACGCCCTTCTGATGAAGCTGATCCTGGATGATTTCCTCATATTGCTCGGATTTCTGTGTTACGGTAATATCATCATACCCACTTGCTGAAGTGTATTGATCGCTATAATGGATAATCATCAAGTCCTGGTCATCCTGCTCATTTGTCTTAAAGAAGGACAGATCTACTTTCGGATCGACAAAAACGACCCAGTTTGATGATTCATAGATCTTTCCAAGTTGACCTTTTCCATTATTCTCAATAGAGGTAAAAATCGCAGACTCTGGTTCAAAAGAGCTACCAGAAAAAGCAACTCGCGCTAGGGCATTGTACTGTTTCGCCACGCGAAGGAGGCGATTGTCTGGTGAGTGTTTTGTTCCAAATCCGGTTTTATACCAATTAGAGTTGAGCACAGACGGTGTTCCTGAGATTATGCCACCCAAAGAAACTCCCGTTGTAATAGAATCCATGCGGCTATCGCCATCATCGCTAGAGCTCTCCATCTCATAGAACGTGAGATGAGCATATTCGTACTTTTCCTCTTTGGGGCTTCTATAGAAGCACTGAATATTGCTGCTGAGGATCAGCGCCATTTCACTGATGTCTTCGACGCCTTTCCCGTATGCCTGAATATACTCCTTTAACTTTTTCTGATCCGACAGAACCGAAAACTCGTTATAAACGCCAGTCTCACAGTAAATGTTCAGGACGAAATGTTTCAGCTCCTCAGGGGTTTTCTCTGCATTAAGCTCTTTCGTGTAGTACCGGATTAAACCCTGCAGCACCTCTCTGCAATCACCCATATTCACAAGATTAATGCAAAATTGGTCATTACCCAGATCATCAAACAGGAAAGTGAAGTGATCTATATATTGGCTGATCTTTTCGCTCACCAGCTTCTGAACAAAGTTTCGAGCCCCTTGATATCTTTTGTTCGTCGCCTGTGCATAGATGTGCCATTCTGGCGAGTGTCTTTGCTCAACAGCACAATACAAAGATTTATCAGAATTTTTTAGGTAAGGAAGCAGATAGAGCGAAGAAAGCTTCTCTACCAGATTGTCTCGAATCTCTCCGACCTTCTTTTCATCAATCAGCATCAATTGATAAAGGACATTTATCGGGTGAAGAGGACTGAGGGCGATCGTGCGTTCGTCATGATCTTGAATTACCGCCCCAATAAGGAGCAAATCATTTTGTCTTGGGAGCAACGTTTGGCCTGCCGGAATACTAAAGAGTGCCTTTTCGACCTCGCTAACATAGTTTTCAGCGAGAGTTTTTATCTCCCCGGAAAGATAAGCAAGGCTGGGCAATTGACGTTGGCGTTTCAGTTCTTTCAAAAGATCAGAATAAGCGTCTCTTACCTCGTCCGGAACATCGAGTTTGCATTCTTCCAATCCGTCGACAGTCTCATTCGCTGCCAACCAACCCTTTTGAACAATTACATCCTCCAGTGCAAGACTATCTTTGAATGGAGATTTTGCGAAATACTCGGTTGTGCCAGAAATGATTTTGCCGTTGCGGTATTCCATGCCGCGCTTTTCCGTATGCTTTTTTACGAAAACGCTGATTCCAGTCAACTCAGTAGGTTTGACAGGCTCGTCCTTGATCTGGAGCGGAACAGTCACGGCTCCGCACTTAATCTGAAGCGCAATTGTGCCCGCATCAATGTCCATGACCTCCTCGGTCATTTCTAAGGTCAAGGTCTGATTGTAGTTACATGTATATATTCCATTGGGCAACACCTGCTCAGACACTGACTCTTCCTGACGAGGATTGATCACCAGCTCCTTCCCAAGCCCCACCGCTTGGATACTACCATTTGCAACATTCTTGGGCACATCAAGGAAGTAGCAGGTTCGCAGGTTCTCCAGATAATCTGGCGAAAGGTTTAAAACACATATTTTTATTCTGTAAGAGATGTTATTGTTGACGTCTTTGATATCCGTTCTTGAAAAAGAGCATCCTTTTGCTGACATGTTTATTGACAGCTCTTTTCCAGCAAGTAATGTACTTGCACCAGTAGAATCCACCCAGGATTGCTTAACTGCAATATTAGTACGGACTCTAATAGTGACAGTGGTACGTTGATCCGGATTGAAAATGAGGATATTCTTTCTTCTCTGTTTTGCCCGCGAGTCGCCGTCATTGCGTATGAACATCAAGGTATCTGCTGGGAAGGAATACTCTATAGCAGACTCTGAAAAAGCCTCTATATCCTCATTCTCAAAACTTAACGGGTTGTCCAGTTTGCGTTTGATCTTGTCTCGCGAACTCTTTACCATAGTAAATGTGTAGTTTTCATACCATGGTGTGCCTGTCTTTTTTGCGTCCACAAGATGCTTTATAAAGTGGTCATCATATTCTTTTTCAAGCGTGTCCGCAATATTCCCATGTCGAAAAACGCGGTCAATCTGATCGAAATACTGGTGGTTTTCTAATAGACGCTCTCGAATCTTATCATTCGGAATCAAAGACAGATCATCTGTTAACAGAGAAAAAGCTGCAAAATCGCTGTCAATTACATATCCTCTGCCCAACACTGTGAGAAGATCACTATATTCGAACAATGAGGACTTGTCGCTGAAACGATCTCCATGTTTGCGCTCGAGTTCCAGTTCAAGAAGTATGCGGTCTGCGGATGACAGCTCCGCGCTCCTGATCTCATCCTTAACCTTATTAACAATAGATGCGGCGTGGAACGGCATCCCGTTTGCAGCCAAATCTCCAGTTCCACTCGTAATGGTGTCAATTGGAGAATGCGTAATCATCAAAATCGGGAAATGCCGATCTGTCAATTCTGCGTTCCGAAGGGTAGCTAGGAAATCATCCGTCATTCCATTGATCTTGGACGCGACAACAATCTCCAGCGTAGAAGACAGCCGAATTGTGAAGGTGTCATATACGTTCTTATAGTGGAAGGTTCCTTGAATGTGATCAAGTGCTGTTCTATTTCTTAACTCACTGTCAACACCCTCAACCATTTCAGCCGTATCGAGGCGAAGGCAGTAGCGCTCTCCGGGGTGGAGTGTATCCTTTCTTCCCTGGAAGAATCCAACGATATTATCTGCAATGTACTTATAGAATTCGTTTAACATACTGTGCATCCCCACTATCGCTCTTCTTTTCGATCAGATTCAGCTTTTCATAGTAGTGCATTACCTGTTCTTTTGAGATGTTATCAAGAAAGACCCCTCGTGCTTCGAACTCAGCAAACACATCGTTGAGTCTCATCTTTTCTTGATCCTTTATGCACACTTTCGTTAAGAAGATTAGCGTTTCCTCGGTGAGATTAAGCATCATGCCACTTCTACCACGGCGCTTTAAGTACTTTCTGCTGTATTCCTCGAATTTGTCTGCATAGGATGAATAGGGCCTATTCCGAGGGGTATTTTCAAACTGCGTTCTCACACTATCGAACAAAAAACGCACTTCCGCAGCTGTCTCATCCCCGTCAACATCCCTGCGCTCAAGTTCCTTCATTTCCGGGCAATCGTTAATGGCTTTTCTGTATCGATCAGTTAATACCTTGATTTCTCCGGCAATTCTGTGATCTTCATTCTCTGCAGTCTGGACGAATTCATTAAGCCGGATATAATCGACTGGACCACAATCTTCAGCTGTTTGATTAAGGATCTCCAGGACAATTGCATGTGCAAAGATTCTACTTAATGCAGTCTGAAGCACGCCCCACCCTTGTGTATAGCATAGACGGTTTAAGCTTGTTTTCTCCCAGTCCATGCAGAAATACAGTGGGACGCAGTGTTCACGTTCTCCCGACATAAATCGATTGAGTTGCATAATTGCCTGTGCCGTATAAGTGAAATAGTAAAACTCAAGCAGGGGGATTAAGTAATCTCTGGTTCTATTTCTTGCGCCAAGGATATACTCAAAATCAGATTCAAACTTTCTCTGGACTGCGCGGGTTATCCTTTGATAAGAAAGTACTGTCGTCTGAGATAACGGCTTTGATGCAAGCTTAGACATTGCGAACTTTTCTAGGACATTACTCTGCTCATCAAGTTTCGTAGAGGCCTGTTTAATACTTGCTCGTAAAATGTTCTCATCACCAAGAACATCTACTAAATAATCTGCGATCTTGCAGGCACTCGACTCTTCGCACGGAATCTGTGCAATCATCCGTAAGTTGATTGGCCTGATTTTCCCCTCCTTGTCGAAAAACATATGTTTGATAACTTGATGAAATAGCTCATCCATTCCCACATCAATAGATGTATCCTCTTTGAGCTTCTCAGTAAGATCATCAACTGTCAGTTTTTCTGGGGCGATTCTTTCAATCTGGCTAATATATCTTCCTACAATAGTATCCAGATCATATATTGGTGCACTGTTGTTATTTGCAATAAATGGGAACAGTTTAAAGCGTTTACCGCTAAAATGCGTTAGCTTAGAGCCATCCTCTTTGACCGCAAATGTGCTGTCAAAAGAGTCCACACTTAATCTATAACTCATACTTACACCACCCTAAACTCATAATCGAAATCGTTCTTCTCAAATATGATCCGATACTCGTTCTCGCGATCTTTGGGAAGGAGTTCGATTCGCGTCCCCTTGTTTCCAAACTCAATTAGGCGTTGAACAAAGCTGACGAAATCTGCATGCTTGTTTTTATCCTGCACGGTAGGCCGATAGCCTTCTCTCATTGCAGAAATCATTTCAAAGAGAGCATAGTCCATGTCGATTTCAGCCGTCTCAAGATCATTCCCATTTGATTTCTTAAAGCGGATCTTTACATTTGTTGAAAACCGTAGGACCTCATCGTCCTCAATTGCTTTTGATTTATAGATTGCGGATTGGATCAGCAATTGTTCTGTCACCCAAAAACGCTCATTTGAATCATCGACACATATATAATCGCTGTCAAATTGTCCGTCCCAATTCATGATCGCTTTCTTGGTCGATTCATATAGTTTTTTTAGCTGTTTTTCTTTGCCGCTCTGCTGATAGTATAGGTATTTTATGTACTCAGCTAAGAGTTCTTTTTGTGTACTTGATTGGTATTCTCCCTTGAATTCTTTTGTTCGAACAATAAAGCGATATACTAGTTTTTTCAGTTCCGGCTTTATTCCACCGAGAACTGCAATTTTGGTGATATCATTTAAGCGCTCATATGCAGTACCGGAAGTGGCCTCGGTAAATGCTTCATAGATGTTTTCTAAGGAGTGGAATCTCGTTGCCGCTACATCCATCTCCGCCTGTCTTTCTTTCAAAACATCATGCTTCCGTATACAATTGAGAAGCGGCGAGATATCATCATATTCATATATGAGCATAGGTGTCGAGTACTGAATATACTTGGTAAGATATTTAACCTCAGACGTTGCGCATTGACACATGTCACTGTAATCGAAATCTGGATGGACAATAATATCATAGAGCAGATTTAAAATATCACGCGTTGACACAATCGCTTTATCCTTGATTACGACTTCAACTATTTTCTTGATTACCGCCTGTTGGTGTTCCGGCTTAGATAAAAATTCGTAATTGTGCCTTACGGGGCATCTCTGACACAATGTGCAAGAGTCATTGTTTTTGTATGCCTGGTAGAACGGGTTCTCTTCAGTATTACAAAACACTTTCCCGATCAGCGTGCTCAAGAATTCTGTCCCGACACCATCTTCTTTTATTGTAAATACTTGATAGTCAGCAAAACTAATATGTTGAAAAACACTATCAGAAATATAGACCTCTTTCCGCGTATAAGAGGAAAAGATCTCATTATCTTCCACATACTGTTTTAGCTTAGTAAATGCCCGTCCTTTATACGATTCGATGAAATTGTTGAGCGTGCCAAGATTAATCGCTAGAATCATCTTATATCCATCGTCAACCTGATAATTCTCATCATTAAACGGAGCCAGCTTCTCGTACAAGGTATCAATCGATGTTAATTCCGGAGCACTGCTCTCTGTTGCATCATTGTATAGCTCAAAAGAATGAAGAAGTCCCTCGGGATCTGCATGACGCAAATATGACATCAGATGAGATTTGCCATCACCGGCACTCCCGCACAGCATCACTAAGCATTTTTTGTTCTCTCGATTTACTCGACGGAGAAGTGTGCGAAGCTCACTTTCCACCGGGCGAACTACATGAAGATACTGTTTAAAAGGCGCAAAGGATGCCGTGTTCTCGACAGACTCCATAGAGAGTTTTCTCAGTTTGCTGAGTTCTTCAATAAAAGTACAAGCCATGTTGGGCCTCCAGATTCTTTACTCAAAATAAGCAGCATATAAACGATATACTTTAGAGTTCCCCGTTAGGAACGAAGCGTTTTAATATAATCAAAAACAGTTTATGAATGTTTCCCAATATAATCAAGTATGATCGCCCAGAATGTCTCGCTTGCAATTATTTGATATGCGGGCTCAATATTGTCAACTCCATCGAGAAAGTCTTTCAACGCTTTTGCTGACTTCTGGACTTCGGATAATTGGTCCAGATGATGCTTTTGGGCTTGCTGTTGAACATACTGATAATTGAAAATATCAAAAACCGGATTCATCATTAGTCTCCTTTTTCGTGTAGAATTAGTAATATGACACAACCTTAAAGCTCTCTCACAATCTCCACGTACGTCACCAGCGACACGTTTCCGAGCTCTTTCGCCTTCTCCACACAGCCCTTGGTGAAGCCGGATTTGGAGAAGAGGAAGAAGTGCTTGTTCCTGTACGGGAACAGCTCGCTGCGGGCGATGAGCGTCTCCAGGACAGCGAGATCGACCTTGTCGGTGGTCCACTTGCACTCGGCGAAGAGGGCGGTATCCTCGTCCTGCTCGCCCATGATGTCGATCTCGGCCTGGCACTTATGGACGGGATCGTTGCCCCACCAACGGCCAAGGGAGGTGAACTCCACCGGGGATTTGCCGCTGAGCAGCAGCTTCCAGAGGTACTGCTTGCAGATCTCCTCGAACACCTTGCCCATATACTCGGGCAGATGCGGCTCAATGCGCGTAGACCAGGTCCGCTGCGCCACGCGCGATCATGGAGGCGTTCTCCGGCACAAAGCGATACCAGAAACGGAACATATTGTCGTCGATGGAATAGATCGACTTCTTGGACGCCTTCTCTCCGTAGGGCGTCTCTTTTTGCACGATGCCCAGCGCGACGAGGTTCTTGAGATAGGTGGAGCAGACGTTGGTGTCTTCGCCGACCTTGCTTGAGATCTCCGACATGCGGGAAGCGCCGGTGGCGATGGCGGTGATGATCGCCGTGTAGATCGCCGGCTCCCGGACTTCCTGCTTCAGAAGGTTCGTCGGCTCCTCGTAGAGGGAGGAGGTGGGGTTCAGATAGGTGTTCTTGACGTTCTCCTCGATGCTGATGCGGTCGTTCATCTGCAAAAGGTACTGCGGCGTCCCGCCCACGATCCCGTAGGCAAAGGCCTTCTCCTCGGCGGAGAAGTTGCCGAAATAGCGGCATGTCTCCTCAAAGTCGAAGGGCTGCAGCTTGATCTGTGCCGTGCGTCTGCCGTACAGCGGCGCCTTGTAGGCCAGCACATGATCCTCCATGTAGGACATGGACGAGCCGCAGAGGATCAACATCAGTTTGGAGTGATCCTTGTACTTGTCGATCAGCAACTGCAGTGTGGAAGCCAGGCTCTTTGAGGCGCGGGCAACGTAGGGGTACTCATCGATGGCCAGGATGATCCGCTCGTTCTCGGAGAGGCGGAAAACCGTCTCCAGCGCGGCCTGAAAAGAGGCGAAGGAGGTCTCAGCCTCGATACCGCTGGCATACTCGATGATGCTCTTGCTGAAGTTTTCCAGGTTCTGCTTCGCGTTGCTCTCGACGCCCATGAAATAGATGGCTTTTTTGCCGTCGATAAAATGGTTGATGAGCGCAGTTTTCCCCACGCGCCGACGGCCGTAGAGGACCACGAACTCGAATCTGTCAGAATTATATAATTGAGTTAGGGAGGCAAGCTCCCGCTCTCTGCCGATAAACATGTAGACTACCCCCATGCTAAGGTTATTTGCAGTATAGCACACGATATATAAATAGTCAAGTACGATTCGGCAAATCATACTTGACTATTATTCGCGTATAAATGAATGCGGACATCCATGCCAGGATGTCCGCTGAATTATTCTTGACTATTCGGTCCGAATAGAGCAGGTTATTGCATCTCGATCTTCCCGTGTTCCTTCTCAAACTCCTCGATGGCCTTGCGGATCAGATATATTACCTCGCCGTTGGCGGAGCGCCCCTCGTACTGAGAAATGTAGTGCAGCTTATAGTGAAGCTCGCTGTCAATGCGCAGCCCGAGGTGCTTATCCTTTTCCTTCTTCAAAGCGTCCATGCTATACCCTCCATGTACTTGATAAAAGATAATTTGAGTTTATTTCAAGTACATGATAGAATGTGCAAAGTGTACTCACTTTAAGTACACAAGATTTGGAGGGGTGAGGATATGGAGATATCAGGACAAGCTTATTTCATTAGCGATCCGCGTAGGATAGAGGACTTGACTGTGCTTCATTTGGTGGAGAAGGAGCGCCCATTTGAGGTCGTAAAAATCGTGAAGTTATCGAAGATCGACTACGAGAACTTCATCACGGACATGGTCGCAGATCGGCAATTCATCGAGGATCACGCTGCTCTTTGCTCAAAGGGCGAGGTCTGGCGCTGCATCCTGGTGCAGCAGCGCGGTCACACAGACGGTGTGCTTGTGATGCCGGAGGACGGCTGCTTTGTCGGCTGGGCGGCGTATTACAGCGAATGAGTTTGCCCCTGCCTTACAGAAGCAAGGCAGGGGCATGTCCTATTCTTTGTCCTGCAAATAGTTCTGTGGCGAAGCATCCGGCAAAATAAATGTATCCAGCACAAACCTTGCTCCCAACCGGAAGCCGGTGATGAAGCCGTCCAGGGCGGCGTCGCCGTTGTAGGCCGACCAGGCATCGGCGAAATCCAGGAAACGCTTTTTCTCCTCGCCAGTGAGATGCTCGGTCAGCCAGTCCTCGTTCTCGCTGATCGTCCGCAGCTCGCGCTGCACGCTCGCGTCATCCTCGAAGCCGCTGTTCTGCGGGTCGATATTGCCGTAATAGAGCTCCTCAATAAAGCTTTTCATATCGTTTCTCCTTCACTTTTTTAGGAGAAACCCGTGCGCTTTCTGCCTGAATACATAGATTTTGCAACGTTTTTGAAATGTGCTTGCTCAAGTGCGTTATTCACCGCTTGACCAGATTGGGACAAACGGAGACATGTGGAGTCATATGACGACATATGGAGACATATGGGGGCATATGCATAGTCCCTCCCTCGCAACGGCGGCATGGGGCTCAAACATGCAATTTATTGCGTGAATCTCAAAAACGCAGTCCATTCCTTTTTGCTTTTAAGGACTTGGCTTTTCCCCGGATCTGCCTTAAAGCCGAAGTCCCCTTCATCTGCCGGAAGAATGACAAAGCGTATGTATGCTCTACATCGGTTACCCGGTAGATGATATCGTGCCGAATGCCAAAATGGGTGGTCACCGTAAGCTGCCCACAGGAACCTGCTTCTGGAATGAAGCGCCGAAGAATAATGTGAACCTGCATTCCGGGAAACGGCTGGAGGGCATACTGCAGGAGTTATCCGGTATCATTGCTGACCTTCAGGACGTATAAAAAGAGGCTTTTCCCTTGATTTTCTTCCTCACGTGGAATATAATAAACACTAGTTAGGCGCGGCTAACCAGCTCTGGCCGCCTTGTTCCCTTACACAGTCTATCCAGCGGAGAGAGGTGCAGATTGAAAGCGTATCTGTCCGTTCAGCAGACCGCCGATAAATGGGATGTCTCTGTACGTTGGGTGAATCAGTATATACTGAAGGAAGAACACCGGACTGCGAACGCTTTGAACGTGCGTGGGCCATTCCGGAGGATGCAATAAAGCCGGATCGGCTCACACCGGGAGTAAAATCGAAGAGGTCTTCTACTGTTATGAATACTGCAAAAAGCTTACCGGAGTTTTTTTTACCAATTGGTTAGCCAATGCTAACGGAGAGGAGATTCCATGTTTATCAGGCAGCTCATCCGAAGAAATATGCGGAAGGGCTAGAGACGTTCATCTGGAGGGAACGGAATGTTTTGGGATAATGTAGCCGGCGTATATGACGTCTTTGTCAATGTCATTAACAGAAAGACGCATCAGAAGCTGAAGAAGATTGTTACGGACCTGATCGAGCCTGATGACACGGTGTTGGAATGCGCCTGCGGAACAGGGCTTCTGAGCGCTGTGATCGCAGCGAAATGCAGACAGCTTACAGCGACGGATTTCTCACGGAAGATGCTGAAAAAGGCTGAAAAGAACTGCGCTGCCTTTCACAATATTGCTTTTGCTCAGGCGGACATCACTGCACTTTCTTACCCTGATGGCGGTTTTGATAAGGTCGTAGCGGGAAATGTGATCCACTTGTTGGGCAATCCGTTGACAGCTTTGAGTGAGTTGAACCGGGTCTGCAAAGACGGCGGAATGCTGATTATCCCGACTTACATGAACAAGGACTCCAAAGGAAAAACAAGCGGCTTTGCCGGGGCTGTCGGCAAAGCCGGAGCGGATTTCAAACGTCAGTTTACCGTGGATAGCTACAGACAGTTTTTCCTGGACGCAGGGTATCCCGATGTGAAGGTCTCCTTGGCCGACGGGCGCATCCCCTGCGCTGTGGCGGTTTCGAGGAAGAGATCAAATGAAAGTATATGAGTTTGGAAAAGAACATGCGAAATCTTTTGTCATGTTCCAATGCGCGGCAGAACCCTGGTGGGTGTTTAAGGCTTCCGCCGAGGAAATGGCGAAAGACTATCATGTGTATCTGATGATCGCAGACGGTCACGATGAGCTTGGCACGGAGTTCGTCTCCCTGGAAAAGTACGCAAAGGACGCCGCCGGGTATTTGAAAGCTCAGGGCATCGATCGCGTAGACGCGATGTACGGCGTTTCCATGGGCGGAGCTGCAGTGATCCGCTTCCTTGCGACCGAGGACATTCCCGTAGAGAAGGCCATCATTGATGCCGGAATCACGCCTTATCCTTATCCCAAATGGATCTGCCGGCTGATCTCCGTCAAGGACTGGATCATGATCATGCTGGGGACCCGATCCCTGCGAATGATGAAGCTCGCCTGTCCGCCGGAGAGGTGGACGCCCAAAGGTGAGGATCCGGAGGAACATTATCGAGCCTTGCTGAAATTCTATAAGCAGCACTACTCACCGAGAACAATCTATAACGTCTTCTGGTCTACGGATAACTACTCCATGCCGGATCCGGTTCCGCGGGTGGACACGAAAATAGAGTATTGGTACGGCGAGGAAGAAAAACGGGCAAGAGAAAAGGAACACGATATCGAATTCGTCTGCCGGACCTATCCGCAGACGGTTCTTAAAGAATTCAAAGGGCTTGCCCACGCGGAGCTCGTGATGATGTTTCCGGAACGGTTTGCCGCAGAAGTCAAAAAATTTCTGGAGGAATGAGAATGGGATTGTTTAAGAAATTTGTGAGTCAAACGCGAAAGCCAGACGGCTTCTTAGGAAAAATGATGCTAAGCAGCATGAACTCCGGACATGCGAAGCTTGCAGACTGGGGCTTTACGCACTTGCCTGCAATCCATCCGGACAACACCGTGGATCTGGGTTGCGGTGGCGGCCGGAATGCAGGCGAACTGCTGAAAATGTTTCCGAAAGCGCATGTAACGGCGATAGACTATTCCGAGCTGTCTGTGGAGAAGGCAAAGGACTATAACAAGGCCATGATCGCTGTGGGACGGTGCGATGTCCTGCAGGGGGATGTGTCGGATCTTCAGCTTCCTGCTGAATCTTTCGATCTCGCAACGGCTTTCGAAACCATCTACTTCTGGCCAGGGCTGGAAAAGTGCTTTGCGCAGGTCGCCAAGGTACTCAGGCCTGACGGATATTTTTTGATCTGCAACGAGTCCGACGGGACCGATCCTACAAGTCTCAAGTTTGAAAAGATCATTGACGGCATGAAAAATCACACGGCAGAGGAGATTGAAGCAGTGCTGAGGGCTGCGGGCTTTTCGGAAGTCACGAGCGATCATCATCCGTCCAAGCCGTGGATCACGGTACTGGCGAGGAAATAAGGAATCATGCTTTTAACGGTATTTCTTGCAATCGTATTCTGCGCTGCGATGGCTTTGATGCTGATATCCTGCGTGGCCTTTATTCAGGATAATAAGTTCTTCGCCTCCGCCCCGAAGGAAGCAAGAGAGGTTCTGGTGCAGAGAGAGAAAGAACTCTTCTATGGGGCCAGGAAGATCGGATGGGCGCTGTTTGTCATCAGCGTTCTGATGATCCTCGGCGTAGGCGTGATCGCTGTCTGGGACGGTTTCAGGAGCGGTTTCACGTTTTGGCAGTTCTTTCTGAGATTTGTGCTGATTTTTACCATCTATAAGATCTGCGACATGGCCCTCATCGACAACTTCCTGCTTTTGAAATTTCACTTTTTCCAGCATTATTACCCCGAAGCGGCATATGTGATGGAAGGAAGAAAATACGGGTTCAACATCAAAAGCCAGCTGCTGAAGCTGTTTGTGATCTTCCCCGCAGTCTCCGCGCTTGCGGCGTGGATCTGCACCCTGTGTTGATAGCATTTATACGGAGGCCTGAATATGAGCATCTGGGTTATTCTGATCGAAATGATCGTCTTTGCGGCGATTTTTACGGCGATCATATTTACCTATTATCGCGGCGACAGAAAGTACAGCCCCGCGAGCATCCATAATTATCCGCCCGATATTCAGGAGGAATATTTCAAAACCCATAAGCGGGTCGATGTAAGCTACAGGTCAAAAAAAGTGATCCTGACCAAAGGCTTCGGCGTGCTGCTCTTCACCGGGATCCTGCTGGTCTGCGCACTTGTTGCCGGGGCGAAAACCTTCTGGCAGGGCTTTTTGCTTACCTTTGGCCTGATGGCATGGATCGGCTTCTATGACACCTGTTTCCTTGATTGGGTGCTGTTCGCCAATCTTCCGATGTTCCGGCTGGAGGGCACCGAGCATATGGACAAAGCCTATCATCAGAAGTGGTTCCACGCAAAAGGTATGCTGTTTCCCGGCATCATCTTCGCACTGATCCCTGCCGTTCTGGTGGGTTGGCTTGTGGCGTTGATTCGATGAAATAGATGAAAGAGTGATGTATGTAGTCAAAGGAGACCGATGAGATGAAATATCACATTGAGAAAAACACGGTGCAGGAGACGCTGGTCATCCCGCTGTTCGGGCGGCTGGTGTGTTCTGAGCGCTTTCCGGGGCTGTTCTCGGATCCTGAGGCGAAGCGGATCTGTGACAGCCTGGACTATGATTTTGCGGAGAAGCGAAAGAAAATGGAATCCGCCGCCGGTCTGTTCGGGGCCTTGGAGGTGGCGCAGCGGCAATATGACCTTCGCTGCGAGGTGGAGGAATATCTGAAGGAATACCCGGAAGCGGCGGTCGTGAATCTCGGCTGCGGTCTGGACGACACCTTTTCCAAAGTGGATAACGGACAGTGCAGGGGCTATAACATCGACCTTCCGGATGTGATCAAAGTTCGAAACGATCTTCTCCCGCCGGGCGAACGGGAAACGAATCTCGCCTGTGATCTGAATGACTATTCCTGGATGGATCAGATCGATGCCGGGGACGGAGCGGCCTTTTATGCCGCAGGCGTGTTTTACTATTTCAAAACAGCAGATGTGAAAAAGCTGTTTCGAGCGATGGCGGCGCGGTTCCCCGGCGGCGTGCTGGCATTCGACGCCTGCAATAAGCGCGGGGCGAAGCTCATGCGGAAGACCTGGCTGAAGGAGGCCGGAATCACGGATGTGAGCACATTCTTCTCTCTGGAGGATGAGGCGGAGCTGCGCGGATGGAGCAATTATTTTTCTTCCGTTACAGCCAAAAGCTACATGCGCGGCTACCGGGATATCTATAAAAACGTCGGAGCGTTCCACAAGCTGATGATCCGCTTTTGCGACACGCTGGTAAAAATGAAGATCGTAAAAATCGTTTTCGGAGGATAAGCGAATGACCCGGAAAGAACAGATCAAAAACGCTTATAAGCTATCAGGCAATCATGCCAGTTTCTATGACGGGATGATGACCTATTCCACGATTCTCGGAAAAGCAATCTGCCAGATCGTTTGGAACATGGACGGGGAAAAGAATCTCCGGTATCTGGAAAAGGCGCTGTCGGGAATCCCGGAGGATTTCTCCGGGAAGCTGCTGGAGGTGCCCGTCGGGACGGGCGTGCTGACCATGCCTGTTTACCGGGACCTTCCGGACGCGGACATTACCTGCCTGGATTATTCGGAGAATATGATGGCTTCCGCACAGGAAAAGGCGAAAGCACTCAGCCTCACGAATATAACCTTCCTGCAGGGCGACGTCGGCGCATTACCTTTTGAGGATGAAAGCTTCGATATCGTGCTGTCCCTCAACGGCTTTCACGCCTTCCCGGACAAAGAAAGCGCGTATCGGGAAACCTACAGGGTTCTTAAGCCGGGCGGGACCTTCTGTGGCTGTTTCTATGTGCAGGGCGGTCATAAGCGAACGGACTGGTTCATTCGGCATCTGTATCAGCCGAAGGGTTTCTTCACTCCGCCTTACGAAACGGAGCAAAGCCTGCGTACACGTCTTTCAGGGCTTTACAGTCAAGCGGAAGTCACAATGGTGGAAGGAATCGGGTGCTTTGGTTGCCGGAAATAAAGAGGATTTCGGGTTATGAAAGAGAAGGATCTGCCAATCGATCTGACAAAACACAAGGTGTATTCAAAGAACGCCAAGAAGTGTGTGCAGAAGCTTCTGCGCCGTTATTACGACAAGCAGAGTGCGGCGCAGCTCTGGGAGAAGGTGCAGCTTCAGTACTGCGAATACTTAAAGGACGAACCGGCGCTGAAGGACCTGAAGATCACGACCAGCATTTATGACCCAATCCTGATCTTTGCCTGGTACGAGGTCATTCCGGAAAAACCGCCACTTGAAGAAGTGCAGCAGGATATCTATCAGAGCTTTTTCGGATCGTTTGTCCTGATGAGCAAGGTGTTCGATCTGAACCGGAAACCGGACAACAAGCTGGCCGCCAAGATCTTTCAGAAAGCCAACGACATTCGCGTCGAAGAGATCAAAACATTCCCGGAGTCCTTCCGCATGGGCAGCTGCTCTTACGATAAAGAAAGGGGCATCATCCGCTACAGTTTTACCCAGTGCCCCAATGCGGAGTTTGCGAAACGCCATCACATGGAGGACGTGCTGCCGGTCCTGTGCAACTGCGACCATCTGGCCATGCAGGCGATCCACGCGGCGTTGATCCGGGAAGGGACCTGTGTGACGTCAGACTGCTGTGACTACTGCATTGTCGGAGATAAGAATCCCATCGCAGCGGAGTATGGGCTCGTGAAGGCAGGAAACGGTCTTCTTCGCAGTGTGAGAAAGGACTGAAGATGATCATCCTGCAGCTTGCTTTGTATTGTGCCCTGTTTACGCTGATGGTGAAGGTCGGTGTGGGGAACAATGCACTGAACGGTTTATATTTCTATCCCAAACCGGTTCAGGAAAAGGTTTATGAACTGGGACTGACAGATCGGGAAACGGTCGCAAGGAAGCGGAAACGCTTTATGACAGCCTTTTTCGCAGTCATGGCGGCAGCTCTGATCCTGATGATCCGCGTCTGGAATGGGGTGCAAAGTTTCTTGCCGGCATACCTGCAGGCGCTTCTCTTCCTTGAGGTTATGAACTGGTACGACGGGATCGTGATTGACCGTCTCTGGGTCGGTCACAGCCGGTTCTGGATCATCCCCGGCACGGAAGAAATCTCATTCGTACAAACCTGGCCTCAGATCCTGAAGAAACGCGGAATCCTGACGCTGATCTGGATCGCCGGGGCGGCCATTGTAGCCGGAATCATCGTATTGCTTTTTTAGGAGGGATCAGATATGGCACGAAAAGATTCGGAACATCAAAAGAAATCGATGAGCATGCTGTTTCGCGGAAAGGCGATTTTCAAACCGCTGAACACAGGACACATCGATGAGCACGTCAGCTGCGTCCGTGAGTGGATCGCCAATATCTTCTTCTATACGAAGAACGGCACCACCATCATGATCGATGCAGGCTACAACTATGCACGTTTGCAGGAAAAAATGGGATGGCTGGACCTGGATCCGGCGACGATCCGGCATATCCTGATTACTCACCAGGATACAGATCATGTCGGTGCCCTGGAGCGGGACAGCGATCTTCTGTTCAAAGATGCAACGGTCTATATCGGGGAGATCGAAAACCGGTATCTGACCGGCGAGGTCAGAAGGAAGGTGTTCCATGGGGCATATAAGTTACCTCTGGTCAAAACGGATAACCGAAGGACGCTATTGAAAGACGGTGAAGTGATCCATATCGAGGATATCAAAATTGAGTGTATCCTGGTCCCGGGGCATACCTGGGGCCACATGGTCTACCTGATCGATGACGAGTACCTTTTCACCGGAGATACGATCTGGTTCGGTGCGGACGGCGGCTACAGCTTCATCAGTACGCTGGCGGAGGACAACAAGCTGGCAGTACAGTCGCTTGAGCAGCTGGAGAAGAATCTTCGTGCAAGGAATACTCCCATCAAGATCATTACCGGACATACCGGATGGACAGATAATCTGGACTTTGCCTTCCGGCATAGAACAGAGATCTGCAAACCGTTCACGAAGAAATATACGGATCCGTCTGCTCCGTATGACGGATACATAGAAGATGATGATACGGAAAAAAGCGCGAGAAGTGTTCTTCTCAGAAAGGTGGCAGTCAAATGAAACCGGATTATAAGAACTGGGTACCGAAGAGCATGGTGTGTGGGCTGGCAGGCGGAACCATTGTCGCATTTGCGGCTTTCATGCTGCTCGGTGCGACAGGAACGATCCTTCACGGAACACCGAGACAGGTCTGCGGGATCGTTTTCGGGATCGGCACGCTGGTCCTGCTGTTCTTTACGGTCTGGATGGGTGCGCTGCACAAAACCTTCGATTACAACGGAAAACGGAAGCTTTCAAAGACGATCATTGATGGTACGGCGAAATACGTTACGCTTCCGGACGGCGGAACGGGGCTTGACGTGGGCTGCGGCAGTGGGGCGCTGACGATCGCCGCCGCAAAGCAGAATCCGAAAGCGACCATGGTGGGCTGCGATATCTGGTCCGGCGCGTACAAGGCGGTTTTCACAAAGAATCGCTGTGAAGACAATGCGAAAGCCGAAGGCGTCACCAATGTCCGCTTTGAAGAAGTAAATGCGATCCATCTGCCCTATAAAGACGAAAGCTTCGATGCCGTCACCAGCAACTATGTTTATCACAACATTAGCGGACATGATAAGCAGAAACTCCTTCTGGAGACCTTGCGGGTATTGAAAAAGGGCGGCACCTTCGCAATACATGACCTAATGAGCCCCGCACGCTACGGCGATATGGAGGCCTTTGTAAAGAAACTGAAAGCAGAGGGCTATGAAGAAGTGCGTCTGATCGACACCACAGACGGCACCTTTATGGGTAAAAAAGAAGCTGCCTGGCTGGGACTTGCGGGTTCGACACTGCTTGTTGGAAAGAAATAGACAATAATAACGCTTTCCGTGTCAACAGAATGAGAAAGCGTTTTTTACCGGCTGATAGTTAGCTAAAGCTAACCAACCCGGGATATATTCAGTTAAAATCAAAGAGAAGGAAGGTAGTTTATGAAAGAAAAGAAAAAAAGCGACCTGGCCGTGTTGCTTGGATATTCTGGCAGCTATAAAGGCCTGACTTTCCTGGGCCTTGGCCTTTCAGCGGTTGCCATGGTGCTCGGAATGCTCCCGTACATCTGCATTTGGCTGGTGGCGCGGAATCTGATTGCTGTCGCACCGAACTGGACAGAAGCCGCGGGTATTGCGAGATATGGCTGGATGGCCTTTGGGTTTGCCGTAGCAGGGATTGTTGTTTATTTCGCGGCACTCATGTGTACGCATCTGGCAGCCTTCCGGACGGCTTCCAATATCCGTAAGGCTGGAATGAAGCACCTCATGAAGACTCCTTTGGGCTTCTTCGATTCCAATGCTTCCGGGCTTCTTCGAAACCGTCTGGACGGAGCAGCCTCCGAAACAGAAACCCTGCTTGCCCACAACCTGGCAGACATCGTCGGAACTGTGGCCATGTTTATTGCCATGCTGGTCCTGATGTTTGTTTTTGACTGGCGTATGGGGGCCTCCTGCCTGCTGGCAGCAGTTGTATCTGTCGTGGCCATGGCCACGATGATGGGCGGAAAAAATGCCGGGCTCATGGCGGAATACCAGGCAGCCCAGGATGTAATGAGTAAAGCGGGTACGGAATATGTCCGCGGGATCCCCGTGGTCAAGGTGTTCCAGCAGACCGTATATTCCTTTAAGGCTTTTAAGCAGGCCATCGAAGATTACAGCGCAAAGGCAGAGCATTATCAGGCGGATGTCTGCAAAGTGCCCCAGTCCGTGAACCTGACCTTTACCGAAGGAGCCTTTGTCTTTCTGGTTCCAGTGGCACTCCTTCTGGCACCGGCAACCCTTGCCTCCGGCAGCTTTGCGGGCTTTGTGACCAACTTTGCTTTCTATGCTGTATTCTCTGCCATCATCTCCACAGCGCTGGCAAAGGTCATGTTTGCCGCCAGCGGTATGATGCTGGCCGGCACAGCACTCGGAAGGATCAGCGAGGTCTTGAGTGCGCCGGTCCTTAAGATTACAGACCACCCCCAGGTTCCGAAAGACAACAGTGTTGAATTCAGGGATGTAAGCTTCACTTACGCCGGAGCAGCGATCCCTGCCCTTGATCATGTATCCTTCAAGGTGGAACCTGGACAGACTGTAGCTTTGGTCGGGCCTTCCGGCGGCGGCAAAACAACGGCAGCGAGCCTCATTCCCCGGTTCTGGGATGTCACTTCCGGCAGCATTCTTGTGGGCGGTGTCGATGTCAGGGAGGCTGACCCACACGTGCTGATGGATCAGGTGGCTTTTGTCTTCCAGAATAACCGTCTGTTCAAGACCAGTATTCTGGAGAATGTCAGAGCCGCCAGGCCTGAAGCGACCCGCGATGAGGTCCGGGCGGCACTCTCTGCAGCACAATGCGATGATATCCTTGAAAAGCTGCCTGACGGTATGGATACCATCATCGGGACGGAGGGAACTTACCTTTCCGGCGGTGAACAGCAGCGTGTGGCGCTGGCGAGAGCCATTTTGAAAGACGCGCCGATCGTTGTGCTGGATGAGGCAACCGCGTTTGCTGATCCTGAAAACGAAGCCATGATGCAGAAGGCCTTTGCAACGCTTACAAAAGGACGCACGGTCATCATGATCGCCCATCGACTGTCCACAGTCATCGGCGCGGACAAGATCATCGTACTGGATAACGGAAAGGTCTCCGAGGAAGGAACCCATACAGATTTGGTACAGGCAAACGGCCTGTATGCCCGGATGTGGAAAGAATATAATCAGGCAGTCAAATGGCGGATCTCGCAGGTGGATCCCACAGAGGCTATAATGGTCCCAGCAATCCAGACCACCCCTGCCAAAACGCACGTGAACATGGTATACTGAGCAGACAGAGAAAGGAGCGCATACCATGGCACACAGACAGTACACAGCGCAGTACAAGGCGAAGATCGTTCTGGAGGTTCTCCAAGGGGAAAAAGAGCTGGGCGAGATCGCCTCGGAGAACAACCTG
>JAFVGK010000148.1 GCA_017475035.1 Blautia sp. | reverse complement strand
TCCTGAGCCAGGATCAAACTCTCTGTAAAAGTATGATCACTCAAGACAACTACTTGGCTGTCTCTCGTCATTACTGTTTTTGTGGACATCCGTTCCAGCCAGCCAGGACTGAACAGATATCGCAAGAATCATGTAAAGAATTTTTCGAGAATCGTATGTGTTTCACTGTTCGATTGTCAAAGTACGAAGCCGCTGAACATAATCCCTTTTAATTACCTGTATCAGCGACAGCTATATTAGATTACCACAGTGCCTATCCTTTGTCAACAACTTTTTTTATTTTTTTTAAAATCTTTTATCCTGCACATCGATGCGAATATAACATCGATCCGGCAGCCTGCGCAATCCCCGAAGCCGGGCGTCAGCCAATCGTCTTCACCATAACCCCCGGCTCTCACAGCACAGCTCGGCTCACCACGTTGAAAGGCTGCCGGATCGATGTCACAATAAACGACGCATCAGAAAAAGAACAGCTGAGCGAATGTGACATCGATCCGGCAGCCTGCGCAATCCCTGAAGCTGAGCGTCAAATCGTCAAGTCATCATAGGAACGCCCGCAAGCACCGCTCTGATCGCCTCCGAAACCCAGCTCACAAATATAAGCTGCACTCCGTCCGGTTTCCCCACCGCTCTTTTGCAAACCGCAGGCAAAATAATAGTTGTAAATCCAAGCTTTTTTGCTTCCGCTACCCGCTGTCCCGCCATACTGACAGAACGCACCTCCCCGCTCAGTCCTACTTCACCAAAAGCAAGCATACTGTCCGGTATCACTACATCCCGAAAGCTGGACACAACCGCAAGAACAATCCCCAAATCAATTGCCGGCTCATTCATACGGATCCCACCGGCAATATTCACGTAAGCATCTGATTCCGAAAGATGCAGCCCTGCCTTTTTTTCCAGAACAGCCATCAGCAGGTTCACGCGATTAAAATCCGTCCCGACAGCCGTTCTTCTGGGAAGACCGAAATTAGACCGGCAGACTAAAGCCTGTACTTCGACAAGCAAAGGTCTTGTTCCCTCCATTGCACAGGTTACCACGGACCCGGATGTACCTGTCGGTTTTCCGTCCAGCATATATTCAGACGGATTTTTCACTTCGCTGAGGCCATCCTGCTTCATTTCAAAAACGCCGATCTCATTCGTCGAACCAAATCTGTTTTTTACCGCTCTCAGAATCCGATAGGATGCAAACCGGTCCCCTTCAAAATATAAAACCGTGTCAACCATATGCTCCAGAACTCTCGGTCCGGCAACGCTTCCTTCCTTCGTCACATGTCCTACAATAAAAATCATGATGCCCAGACCTTTTGCGATCTGCATCAAAACGTTTGTCGATTCTCTTACTTGTGAAACGCTGCCCGGCGCTGAAGCGATCTCCTCATCATACATTGTCTGGATCGAATCTATTACCGCGATTCGCGGTTTTTGTTCCTCCATTGTCTCCCGAATGGATCCGAGGTCTGTTTCGCACAAAAGGGAAAGGTCATCGGAAAACTCACCAAGGCGCTCCGCCCGCAGTTTAATCTGACGAAGCGACTCCTCTCCCGAAATATACAAAACCTTCTCCTTTTGTGCTGCCAGATTCCGGCAAACCTGCAAAAGCAAAGTAGACTTTCCGATACCGGGATCTCCTCCTACAAGTACCAGAGAGCCGGGAACAATCCCGCCGCCGAGCACCCGGTCCAATTCCCCGATTCCCGAAGAGAGCCTTGCCTCCGCGGCTGAATCGATCTCCTTCAGGCGTTTTGGTTCCGCCCGGCCTTTCAGGCTGCGCATGGACGATCCGGATGACGATTTGTTGGATGCAGCCGGTTCCTCCACGAAAGTGTTCCACTCTTTACAGGCCGGACATTGGCCAAGCCATTTCGGAGACTCAAATCCACATTCCTTGCAGAAATAACCTGCCTTCTTTGCTTTTGCCATCATTTATCCTCTATCCAAAGACTCCTTTATCTGAGGACCCTTTATTCCGGAATCCTTTATACCGGGAATCCTTTATACGGAAATCTTTCTCCGGAAATTCTTCATCCGACTCTTCGAATCACGACTTCCACCTTACTGTCCTTTTTTTCCAGTTCCACAGAAAATGAAAGCTTACCGCCCAGGTTTGTCGTCATAGTCCCGGTACTGTCGCCGTCAATCATCACTTCATACTCCGTTTCCGCTTTCAGGCCCACGGTAATCTGAGCATCCGCATTTCCCTCAACGCAAAACGAAATCCCGTTTTCATCCTGTAAAAGATCAAAAACCGCTGTTCCCGGGACTGACTCGTACACAAACATTTCATTTCTTTCCAGCTTTGTAATCTCCCGAAATGTTTTGACCTTATACATATCTCCCCGGAACGGATGATCAGAAAGCTTTGTCTTTTCTTCCAGCTCATAATTTCCGAAGCTGATACTTCCGTCCTCGTTGGTACGGAGAATTTCTTTTATCACTGCCATTTGACCTTCTCTTCTTAAAACGCAGTTTTATACTGACATACTGTTTTCGGATAAAAATTCTGCCGCCTCGGCTGCCAAAGCTGCAAAAGGCAAAATCAATCTCCTCCCGAAACGAAATTCTGTTCGCTGACTCAGACGACATTCATCTCTATTTCACCGTCTTTCAGTTCAATCCGGACCTTATCCTGCGTGTGTACCTTTCCCTCAAGAAGCTGTGTCGCAAGCAGATCCTCAATTCTTGTCTGAATCTGTCGGCGCAGCGGACGGGCTCCGTATTTAGGATCAAAGCCTGCCTTCGCAATCTCGTCACAAACCTCCGGCGCAATCTCAAGATGTATCCGCATCTGCTTCTCGCACCGATCTGTCAGTTCTTTGAACATCAGGTTCACGATCGCCCGGATCTCGTCCTCATTCAGCATATGGAATACCATGATTTCATCGATACGGTTCAGAAATTCCGGTCGGAAAATCCTTTTCACTTCTTCCATCACTCCGGATTTCATGCGTTCGTAATCCTGCTTCTCATCTGATCCCGACACAAAACCAAGCCTCTTTGGCTCTACGATTGAGGCAGCTCCGGCATTGGAAGTCATGATAATGATTGTCTGCTTAAAATTAACTTTTCTTCCATGCGCATCCGTAATGTGTCCATCGTCCAAAACCTGCAAAAGGATATTAAAGACATCGGGATGAGCCTTTTCAATCTCATCAAACAAGATGACACTGTATGGATTGCGCCGAACCTTTTCGCTCAGCTGGCCGCCCTCGTCAAAACCCACATATCCCGGAGGAGAACCGATCAGCTTAGACACGGAATGCTTCTCCATATATTCGGACATATCCACCCGGATCATATTCTGCTCACTGCCGAAAACGGCTTCCGCCAAAGCCTTGGACAATTCTGTCTTTCCCACGCCGGTTGGTCCGAGAAACAGAAATGAACCGATAGGACGGCGCGGGTCTTTCAAGCCCACTCTGCCTCGCTTGACAGCCAGCGCCACAGCTTTGACGGCATCCTCCTGACCGATCACCCTCTTATGAAGCTCTTCTTCCAGATGAGCCAGCCTCTCAGACTCTTTTTCCGTAAGCTGCTGTACAGGAACCTTGGTCCAATCGGAAATGACAGCAGCAATTTCCGTCTCTCCGACAACCCTCCTGTCTTCCGTCTCTGTCTGGAGGTGTTCGTTTCTCTCCTCTTCAAAAGCCTTCCTTGCTTCCGTCTGCTCCAGCCGGATACTGTAAGCCAGTTTTATATCGCCCTGCCGGAGAGCCTCCTCCAGCTCCTCTTCCTTCTCCCTGTTCTTTTCCAGAAAACCGTCAGCCGCGGTATTTTCTTCATTATTATGATATAACCGCGTTCTGGCAGCTGCCTCATCCATTACATCAATCGCCTTGTCCGGCAGAAATCTGTCACTGATATACCTGACAGACATTGCCACCGCAGCCTCCAGCGCTTCATCCAGAATCTGCACGCCATGATGCTCTTCATACATAGGCCGCAGTCCCTTCAGAATGCTGACTGTTTCCTCCTGGCTTGGCTCTTCCACCGTCACAGGGGCAAATCTCCGCTCCAGCGCGGCGTCCTTTTCGATATATTTTCGGTATTCTTCCAGGGTTGTGGCTCCAATGACCTGCAATTCTCCCCGGGATAACGCCGGCTTCAAAATATTGGCGGCGTCCAGGGATCCCTCCGCTCCGCCGGCTCCTATAATTGTATGCAGTTCATCCAGAAAGAGCAGAATACCCGGATGATCACACACCTCTTCGATGACACGATGAATTCTCTCTTCAAACTCGCCGCGATATTTGGTGCCGGCTACCATACCGGACATATCCAGCATCACAACCCTGCGGTCCAGCATGGATTCAGGAACCTGTCCTTTGACGATCCGCTGCGCCAGCCCTTCCACGATAGCAGTTTTTCCGACTCCCGGTTCCCCCACCAGACATGGATTATTCTTAGTGCGGCGGCTTAAAACCTGGATCAGGCGTGAAATCTCTTTTTCTCGCCCGATAATCGGATCCATGCGTCCTTCCGCCGCCAGCACCGTAAGGTCCCTGGAAAACTTATCCAGAGTCGGTGTCAGTGACGTACCTTCTTCTCCTCCCAGCTCCCGTACTTCACGCATGACGGATTGTTTGTCAAGCCCCATCGATGTCAGGACAGAAGAATATAACTGCTGAATATTGACATCCATCGTTATCAGAAGCCTGGTAGCCACGCAATCCGTCTGTCTCAGCATCGCGAGCAGCAGATGTGCCGTTCCGGCCGCGTCATCCCTCCTCGCCTGTGCGTCTGCGAGAGCTTCCTCCAGAACAAATTCCAGGCGGGGACTGTTGCGCGGCTCTGTTCCCATTTCTTTTACAGACAGGACAAAATCCTCCACAGACTGGGGAATCAGATCCAGGCCTGTGCCTTCCTGCAATCCGGAAGCTTCTTCGGTTCTGGTTTCTTCCGGCCCGGTTTCTTCCGTTCCGGTTTCTTCCGGCCCGGTTTTTTCCGCCTTAACCTCCTCGTCTTTCTCTTTCATGGAAGTTTCATTTTGTGAAGACGACTCTTTTTTTTCATCTCTGAAAGCCTTTTTCCGCTCTTCTTCGCCGGTCAGTGAGCTTCCGAACAATAGTTCTTTAATCGTCGATACCAGGGAAGCCTCTAAAGAAAACGCGGCTTCATTCTTTCCGGAGCCTTCCCGGGATAATTTTGCGGTTCCCGTTTCATCATCCTGTACAGGCTTCTCCTGCACAGCTATGGTCTGATCTCCTGCCTCATTCGTTCCTTCCTCAGGCGTACCCTCGTTTTGTGAATCCTGCGGCGTCTCTTCAGCGGATTTCCCGTCTGCCTGATCCTCAATGATTTCCGCATCCTTTTCATCTACAGGTTTCTGATCTGATCCGTCTGTCCTGTCCGAGTCAGACGTTTCCTTTTCCTCCTTGGTCTCTTCCTGCGGCGCTATCAGCTTTCTGATCAATTCCAGAAGCTTTGCCGGTTCCACGGAAAAACCGCGTAAGGTCTTTTCCGCAACCGTATCCTTCACCGCCAAAAGTCCGGCAAGCAGATGTTCCGTACCTACATAATTATGATGTAAGGATGCAGCTGTCAAGACTGCCATATCCAACACGCGTTCGGCTTCCGGTGTCCATCTTTCCTGCATGTATTCCATTTCCCCCTCTCAGACTTGTGTTTCTCCTTCCGCGGGCTTTGCCGTTCCCTCCTCTTTGAATACCGCGCCCATTCTCTTTAATTGTTCGCGATCCAAAGGAAGCGAAATACCGCCGGGATTTAAAAGGAACGCCTTTGCCTGCGGAGCCAGAAATACCGGAAGCTGTTCAAAAGGCACCAGCCGATATTTGTACTTTTTTCCTTTAAACAGCTTTCCAAGCTCTAACGTATCCGAGAAAATCGGCTGCAAAGAGTCTCCGTTTTTTGCTTTCAAAAGCGGAATCCCGGTTTTTTTCGGATCATCGTCCTGTGTCTGGAACGGCATCAGATATTTGGATTTGCGCAGATTCACTACCAGCTCTTCTTCCAATGCGCGAAGATTTTTGCGTTCCTGGGGCTGAACCGGACGGCGTAATTCCTGCATGAAATATAAGCCGCACAATTGGAGGGCAGGATTTAAAACCGGCTGATTCTGCGGAGGAAGCTTGCTGAAATCCGGCATCTTCGACAGACTGGAGAGTTCGATTTCCAGGGTCTCTCCCTCCGCTGTTACCACAACGGAATTGATCGACAGTGAGTAAAACTGAAACCACAGAAAAGTCAGCCCCTTTTGTTCATGGCGCATTCCCATGAGCGGAATCTTTTCCTTTTGTTTTGCGAAAACAAAGTTCTTCAGATCCGCTTCGTCAAAAAAAACAAAGGCCTGATCATTATAGCTTTCTTCATCGCAATAAATATAGGGAAGCTTTGTCGCCATGGAATAGGCTGCATAAAGGTATTCCGTCTCTTTCAGTTTTTTCAGTATTTCTTCTCTGGTCATTGAAGCCTCCTTAAGCTGTAAGGAAATTCACGATCTCATCAAGGCTCGGAAGCTGTTCATCTTTTAGTGAAGACTTTACGGTCAGCGTGCTTTCCATTATTTCCATTCCTTTTAAAGAGGACAGGATTTCGCGCATCTGCTTACCGGAAGAAATAGCCCATGTTCCGTTTTCTATGATAACAATCTTTCTCTTCTGGAAGTTATGGGCCGCAAGCTCCGCCAACAGTGTTTCCATTTTAGGGAATATTCCGGCATTATACGTAGGGCAGGCAAATACAATACGATCACAGCGGAAAGCTTCAGCGAGCAGATAAGACGGATCCGTCACGGACACATCGTACATCGCAATCTTACGTTCTCCGGCATCGGCCAGCTTTCCGGCCAGAGCATTGACCGCGTTTTCCGTGTTTCCGTAAATTGATGCGTAAAGGATCAGAACCGTATGGTCCTCCGGCGTATAGTTTGCCCAGGTTTGATATTTTTCGATAAACCAGCCCAGATTTTCCCTCCATACAGGACCGTGAAGCGGGCAGATCATCCGAATATCCAGTGCAGCCGCTTTTTTCAACGCGCCAAGAACCTGTGTCCCATACTTGCCTACAATGTTTGCCAGATATCTTCTGGCTTCAGCCAGCCATTCCTTCTCGAAGTCCACCTCATCGGCAAAAATGTTTCCGTTCAAAGCGCCAAAGGTTCCGAATGCATCCGCGGAGAATAAGATTTTATCCGCAGCATCATAGGTCACCATGCACTCCGGCCAATGAACCATGGGGATCATGGCGAACGCAAAGGTATGACGTCCGGTATTTAATGTTTCCCCTTCTTTTATTACCTTGCTGTGACCATCCACATCAAAGCCGAAAAACTGTTTCATCATCGTAAAGGTCTTTGCGTTTCCTACGATCGTCACATCGGGATAGCGAAGAACGATGTCCCCGATCGTCGCACAGTGATCAGGCTCCATATGGTTCACAATCAGGTAATCCAATGTTCTTTCCCCAAGAACGTACTCTACATTTTCCAGAAACTGTCTGCTGACCGAATGATCGATGGTATCCAGAAGAACAGTTTTCTCATCCAGGACAAGATAGGAATTATAGGATATTCCGTTCGGAATCGGATAAATATTCTCAAACAGGTTCAGTCGGCGGTCACTGGCTCCAACATAATACACATCTTCTGTTACTTTTCTTACATTATGCATTCTGATTCCTCTTTCATAAAATGATTTTATTGACATAAGCCCGTGCCCGGCTATGCCGGACACGGGCCGCTCCAGATTTACGCCTCATCGATCGCTTTGCCGATATCATGACGCATATATTTATTTGCGAAGTCAACCCACTCTGTCGCTTCGTAAGCCTTGCGTCTGGCTTCCTGCAGATTCCTGCCCAGGGCGGTGATCCCCATGACTCTGCCGCCGTTCGTCACAATCCGTCCGTCTGCCAGCTTTGTTCCCGCATGATAACAGTACACATCCTCTTTACCGGAAAAAGCTTCCAGTCCATAAATGGGGATTCCCTTCTCATAGTGAATCGGATAGCCTTCACTGGCCAGCACAACACAAACGGCCGCATTGTCCTCAAAGGAGAGCTCGATCTGGTCAAGTTTTCCTTCCAGGCAGGCACAGACAACCTGGACAAGATCTGTCTTCATCCTCGGAAGCACGACCTGCGCTTCCGGATCCCCGAAACGGGCATTGTATTCCAGAACCTTCGGTCCGTCCTGTGTAAGCATCAGGCCGAAAAAGATGATGCCGACAAAAGGACGGCCTTCGCTTGACATCGCCTTTACCGTAGGCTCATAAATATGTTCCCGGCAATATTCCGCAATCTCCGGCGTGTAAAACGGACTTGGAGAAAAGGTCCCCATTCCGCCGGTATTTGGTCCCAGATCCTGGTCATAAGCTCTTTTGTGATCCTGAGCGGAGGTCATGGGGCGAATGGTTTTGCCGTCAGTAAAAGCAAGCACGGATACCTCACGTCCCGTCATGAATTCCTCAACTACCATTGCGTTGCCGGCACTTCCGAATTTCTTATCCAGCATAATCTGCCGGACCCCGTCTTCCGCTTCCGCAAGCTCACTGCAGATTAAAACTCCCTTTCCCAGTGCAAGCCCGTCAGCCTTCAGAACAATCGGGAACTTTGCTTTTGTACGAAGATAGGAAAGCGCTTCATCAGCGTCTGTAAATGTTTCATACGCCGCTGTAGGGATCCCGTATTTTTTCATCAGATCTTTGGAGAAAGCTTTGGAGCCTTCCAGAATCGCGGCGTTCCTGCGCGGACCGAAAGCCCGAAGCCCCCGTTTCTCGAATTCGTCCACGATTCCGCCCACCAGGGGATCATCCATCCCCACAATGGTCAGATCGATCTTTTGTTTCCCGGCAAAATCCGCGAGAGCGGTAAATTCCATCGGGCCGATATCCACACACTGGGCAATCTCCCCAATGCCGGCATTTCCCGGCGCGCAGTATATTTTCTCAACGGAAGGATTCCTGCGCACGCTTTCACATATGGCGTGCTCTCTGCCCCCTCCGCCGATCACCAGTACTTTCATATTTTCTCACCTCTTATACACAAGGTTTCAAGCGATGCTTCGCTGTCATCCGTCTCCGATGCGCCGTTTCTGTTATTGCGCATCTTCCGTGCACTCGTCCAGAAGACGGACTTTACCGTTTTCTACTTTAACCAGACCTCTTGCAATCCTGTCTATCGCAGCCGGAAGAATCTTCCATTCCGCTTCTTCCATCACTCTGCGCTGGAGGCTTTTAGGTGTATCACCCTCCTGCACCTCTACGGCTTTCTGCAAAAGAATCGGTCCCGTGTCGGTACCGGCGTCGACAAAGTGAACCGTGGCGCCCGTGATACGTACGCCTCTGGCCAATGCCGCTTCATGTACTTTCAGGCCATAATATCCTGTTCCGCAGAAAGAGGGAATCAAAGACGGATGTATATTGATGATCTGATTCGGGAAGGCTTCCACAATTTCGGGCGGAATCGCCACCAGATATCCTGCCAGAACAATCAGATCCGGCGAGGCTTCTTTAAGCCGCTGATACAGCGCCTTATGAAACGCTTCCCTTGTATCATAGGCTCCGGGAGAGAGACATTCGGCCGGAATTCCCCTTTCCCTGGCCCTGGTCAAGGCGTAAGCACCGGCATTATTGCTCAAAACAAGGCTGACTTCTGTGTCGGAAATCCCGCCCCGTTCGATCGCGTCGAGGATGGCAGCCAGATTGGTTCCACCGCCGGATACCAGCACCACAACTCTCAGCATAGGGTTACCCCCTTATCTCCGGAAACAATCTCGCCCACGACATATGCCTGTTCGCCTGATTGACGCACGGCTTCCATGGTTTTTTCCAGATCTTCCTTTGCGACGGCAATAATCATGCCCAGCCCCATATTGAAGGTATTATACATCACCCTCTCCTCGATCTCTCCTTTTTTTGCCAGTAAGGAAAAGATCTCCGGCACCGGATAACTGTCTTTATGAATCACGGCACGGGTTCCTTCCTTCAGCATACGGGGAACATTCTCATAAAAGCCGCCTCCCGTAATATGGCTGCAGGCATGGATCTTCACACCGGCATCCTTCACCGTACGTAAAGCCTTTACATAAATCTTTGTTGGCTCCAGAAGAATTTCGCCCAGCGGACGGTCAAAACCATCCCAGACCCTGAAAAGATCCCCTTCTTCCGCAAATACTTTCCTCACAAGGGAAAAGCCATTGGAATGCACGCCGGAGGAAGCGATTCCAATCAGCACATCCTGCGGTTTTAATTCCTCTCCCGTAATCATATCCTTACGGTCCGCTATGCCAACCGCAAAACCGGCCAGATCATACTCATCTTCCGGATAAAATCCAGGCATCTCCGCAGTTTCCCCACCGATCAGCGCGGCTCCGGATTGTTCACAGCCTTTGGCTACGCCGTCTACCAGCAGGGCAATCCGTTCGGGGATATTTTTTCCACATGCAATGTAATCGAGGAAAAAAAGAGGTTCTCCGCCTGCACATGCGATATCGTTGACACACATTGCAACACAGTCGATCCCAACCGTGTCATGTTTATCCATCGCAAAAGCAAGCTTCAGCTTCGTCCCTACGCCATCTGTGCCAGACAAAAGCACTGGGTCTTCCATCCCGGCATATCCCTTAAGAGAGAAAGCTCCGGAAAAGCCGCCGATCCCGCCAAGCACTTCCGGTCTCATGGTCCTGGCGACATGGCTTTTTATCAGCTCTACACTCCGATACCCGGCTTCGATATCCACTCCGGCGCTTTTATAATCCATCTATTGTCCTCCTCTTATTCTGTATGTTGATTCAATGTCTTCGGATGACGATTCTGCTGCCATGGCAGTCGGGCTGCCCAAAACAAAATTCAGTCTCCTCTTATGCATTGTTTTATACGGAAACATTGATTTATGGTATGTGCGCGAATTTACTTCAGAAAAATGTCGCTTACGCAGCGTAAATCCGGCACCGTAAACAAATCAAAATGCAGGCATTTATGTTTATGTATGACTCCGGGGACTTTGCAGGGACACTCTGCGCGGAACAATCCCGGGAAATCATTTTTGGGCAGAATCATCTGTAAGCTTTATATCCGGTTTCCGCCAGCTTCTGATCCTTTGCCATCACCTGCTGCGCCTGCTCTTCGGAATAAGCGATCAGACGGTCAAGCAATGCTTCATCGGAAACAGCAAGAATTTTTACCGCAAGCAAAGCCGCATTCGCTCCTCCATTAATGGCTACTGTCGCCACAGGGATACCCGTCGGCATCTGGACAATGGAGTACAGGGAATCTCTGCCGCCCAAAGAATTGGTATGCATCGGTACCCCAATAACAGGGAGAGGAAAAACAGCGGCGCACATCCCCGGAAGATGAGCTGCCATTCCGGCTCCGGCGATCAGGCATCTGATGCCCCTCTCTCTGGCCTGCTTTGCATAAGAAAAAAACAAGTCAGGTTCTCTGTGTGCGGAAATAATGCGCATTTCATAATCAATTCCAAATTTCTCAAGGACATCTGCGGCCTTGCTCATCACGGGCATATCCGAATCACTGCCCATGACGATCCCCACCTTCGGCATCTGTTTTTCCTCCTCCCAAAACGAAGTTTTGTACGTTGACTCAATGATCACGGATGACTATTTTGCAGTCACGCCTGCAAAAAACGCAGCCCTGGGCAAAATATGTCTCCTCTTAAACGCAGTTCTGACGTTGACTCAATGTCTTCGGATAACGATTTATCATTTACAGTCGAAAGGTTCATTCAGCTCTTCCGTTCCGGGAAGAACATATCGGCCGTTTTCGATAATCGGAATCGTCTCTCCCTCATCATCTATCACACTCAGGCTGCCAAGCTCGTCATAGCTGAGCGTAATATCCGTATGGCATCCAAAATAAGCAAGCGCCGGATCATCCAGACGCATCTCAGAAATCTCATTATCTCTGGCGATGATTTCTTTCCCATCCGGATTGTATACCGCATGATCCTCTTCACGGCTGTAGCAGGTATCTCCCACCGCAAAATGTGGGCCCAGCTTCTCGGCGATCAGAATCGGCAGCCGGTCTTCGATCTGATATTTCTTTGCCATCATATATGCAGTCGTATTGGTTCCGATCGCAAACTCTCCCATGGCAATCTTCGGATGGTGAAAGAGGATGTTGTCCTCGATATAACGACGATTATCTTCTTCTTTCTCAAAATTTCCGCAAGTATAATCAATGACCTGCCCGCAGTCGAAGATCAGTTTCAGGTCAATAAATTTCAATCCGTTCAGATAAACATCCCTGACATGCAGAATTCCTCCGGTCCCCGCCAGCATCGGGGAAGTAAAAACCTCACCCAGGGGAATATTGACATCCGCAACGCAGTTTTCAAAGTTCGTCTGCTTTTTCGGATCCGTAAGTGTATGAAGATGAACAATCAGATCTGTTTCATTGTCTCCCCGGCCTTTGACCTCCACCCATTCACAGGAATCCAGGGTATCGATTATCGTCTGCTGAATTCTGGTATATCGGTCATTATCCAGGGTATTGATCTTCATAACTTCCCGGAATATTTCGGGATACCGCTCATCGATTTCGGGAAGCGGGAAAGCAATAATCGTAAAGCTTCTCTCTTCAGACGGTATATAGCGGCTTGTAATCTGAGCTGTTTCATTCATCATCCTGCTGTGAAGCTTTGTCTGTTCTTCGCTCCAATGAAGAGCCTCTTCACAGGCAGCAGGATGGAAAGGTTTAGCTCCAAAGGCCTCTACCACAGCCGGGCCGGCATGGACTTTCGCCAGATCCTTATATTTTTCATAAGAGGTCTGTATCGCCCTCAGCTTTTTCTGTACAAAATCCGCCGTCAAAAACAATGCACTGTCCTGTCTGTGATCATACTCAAACTGCCGGGATGCTTCCCCACCCCCATAGCCGCCTCTGCCATAGGCAGAACGAACTACCGCATGCAGCGCATGACGGTAGATCACAGGAGAAAGTCCCATTTTGCGGAACTTCAGAACAGCGGAGCGCATGACCCGCTCAAAGCCAAGACGATACCGCAGATTGACGGTCTTCTTTTTTCGGATATCCTTTCTGCCCTGTATAAATCCACGGTAAAACCCCTGGGTAAAGGTTTCCGCCACAGCGTCAATTTCTTCCTGGGAAAGAGTATTCAGATATTCGGCTGTTTCCATCTCGCTGCTCGAAATATACTCACCGAAACGGAAAAGGTAAGACAGATCCTTCAGGTCTGATTCCATAATCAGCTTCTGAGCAAAATCCAGATCCGGATCTACAGCACAGCGCACCTGTCGTTCCACGATCTCCTGACAATAATCTTCCGCATAGGAAATCAGGATTTTTTCTATCGTCGTGACGGAAGGCAGCTCATCATCGGAAAAAGAAGAATAAACCTCTAAAAACAGTTCCATCAGCAGAGTCATATCCCAATAGCTCTCCTCTGCGGCGTAGCAGGGAAGACCGTATAATTCCGCATATAAAAAAGAAAAAGCCTTGCCATATGCTCCAAGCTTCTCTGCAGCGTACGCGGGATTCCCATAACTATGGGCATAATTCTCCCCGGCCGTATCCTCATAGATCCTCTGATTTCTCTCTCGCCACGCTTCAAAGGTCCGGCTGTCCCTGATGTGAGCTTCCGTTTCCAGGTCTTCCAGAACAAAAGATATCCATTTTGCTTCTTTTATGAAAAAATCGGAGAAAGGGGCTGCGAGCTCTTCTCCTTTCGCAATTTCTCCAATTCTTTCCTTTGCCAGGTTAAATCTTTCTTTTACCCAGGCTTCCTCATCCTTCAGGGCTGTGGTATATTCTGCCCTATCTGCCATAAAACGCTCCTCTCAAACCGCTGACATCCCGCTCATGTAGAGCCAAAGCCAGATTACAGCGATAATCCCATTTCCAATCGAGCCTGCGATGCTCGAGGTATGTCCCGCATCCTTCTGGGCGAAGCTGGTCAGGCCCAGGAGGAATCCATAAGCAGAGCATAAAACTCCTGCCAGGGCAAACGTACCTGCTACATATGAGCGGCTTTCTCCCATACAATAGGCGCAAACCACGGAAGCCAGAAAGCAAAAGACAGACAGTCCTGCCATAATGACTGACCATACCCCGTTCCTGGCTTCTTTCTTTCTTGTAAACGCATAGCGGAAACGTTTTGCCATATTGATCGGTCTCCTTTTTTCATTTATGCCGCATTACATTTTTGTTTTTCCCGTCTATGGCGATGGCGCTTTTGCCTGCGCCTTATACCTTGTCCCGTTTCAGGGACGGCCGCCGCATTTTCCTGTCCGGAAAACCAGGTTTCTTCCTCTTCCTCCGTGAAAACAAAATCATTCAGCACAAACTCATCCGGTCTTTGAAAAATACCTCCCGCTGCCAGTCGAAGACTTACCATCTGCCGCAAAGCCGCCAGTCCGGATTCCAGAATGCAATATCCCAGAATCGTTCCGAGGGAATTTAACAGAATATCATCGACATCAAAGCTTCCTACCTGTGTTACCAGTTGAATGCACTCCACGCAAAAGCTCATCAGGCAGCCCGATACACAGACCACTCCGCCTTTGCGTCGTTCATCAATAACCAGAGGAAGGAAAAAACCATATGGCATAAAGCCAAGTACATTTCCTATAATATTTATGAAAAAAGCTCTGTTGCCGACAAGTTTACGGTAGCGGATAAAACGTCGAATCTCTGTAAAGGGAACAAAATTGTAGCGCCATACTCCGGTTCTCGGTGCGGTTCTGCCATACATCTCGGCAAAAAACAAGCCATAAGCAAGCGCAAAAAGGTATAGGAAGAAAAGGAGCGCTGCTCCCCCGCGCACCTTTCTTCTCCATTTAGAAGATAATATCATTTTTCCCTTTCAGAAGCATTGCTCCATGTACAATCATCAGTATGCCTGTTACGATACCCGTTACAACAGAGATGATCCCTACCACCAGAGAAACCGTCCCTGATTTTGACATAATGCCGAAAATCTTTTCTTTATCGTTCATGATTACTTCACCCCGTACTCCCTGTAATACGCGTCAATTGCCGCTTTGGTCGCTTCGTCGATCAGAACCCTTCCTCCGATCTCTCTCCCATAAAGATAAGAAACAACCTCATCCATCGTGACAATGGAAAATCCCGGCATTCCGTATTCAGCGGAAATCTCCTGCAGTGCGCTGACCTGTCCTGTTCCCCTCTCACATCTGTCGACACTGACAACAAGGCCTGCAAGCTTCACATCCGCCTGCGCCTTCAGGATCGGTACGGTTTCCCTGATAGAGGTCCCGGCTGTCGTCACATCTTCAATCATGACGACCCGGTCTCCGTCCTTCAAGGGCGTTCCCAGAAGAATCCCTTTATCACCGTGATCCTTCTCTTCCTTACGGTTCGCGCAATAGCCTATATCCTTGCCGTACTCTCTGGCTATCTCCATAGAGGCCGCGACACATAAAGGAATTCCCTTGTAAGCAGGGCCAAACAGGATATCAAAATCAAGGCCAAGATGCTCTCGAATCGCCTGCGCGTAAAAGCTGCCCAGCTGCATCAGCTGCGACCCTGTCCGATAAAAACCAGTATTCACAAAAAACGGGGTTCTCCGTCCTGACTTCGTCACAAAGTCACCAAAACGAAGCACCTGGCACTCAACCATGAACTGAATAAATCTTTCTTTGTACCCTTCCATATTTAATTACCCCCTTATTTTTCCTTTCGGACTGAAGCCGGCACAGGGAATCCCCTGTCCGCTCCTGTACCTGCTTCAGCCCGAAAAGTGAAGATAAATGATCCGGTTCACGGTCTTCCCCTTCCGACCGTTTCACCGCAGATCATATCTTAAACGACACGAATCAGTTCCCGTATGTCCGACACACCCTCTCTTTCCATGAATCCCTCTATTTCACGGATAATGTCGATACACGCATAAGGGTTTCGAAAGCTGGCTGTCCCCACAGCCACCGCGCTTGCCCCCGCCATCATCAGCTCAATCGCGTCTTCTCCCGTGACCACACCGCCCATCCCGATTACGGGAATGTCAACGGCGTGCGCCGCTTCGTATACCATACGTACTGCCACAGGATGAATTGCGGGACCCGATAAGCCTCCTGTCCGATTCGCAAGGAAAAAGCAGCGGCGGCGGATATCAATCTTCATCCCCGTCAAAGTATTGATCAGGGAAACCGCGTCCGCGCCGGCCTCCTCAGCCGCTTTCGCCATATCGGCAATATTCGTGACATTCGGGCTCAGCTTCATGATAATCGGTTGTTTCGCAATGCGCTTTAACCGCTTCGTGACATTCGAAAGCATTTTGGGATCCTGGCCAAAAGCCATGCCTCCTTCCTTCACATTCGGGCACGACACATTTATTTCCAGAAGATCCACAGCTTCCTCTGACAGTCTTTCTACCACCTCCTCATATTCCCGTTCGGTGTGTCCGCAGACATTTACAATGATTTTTGTATCATAATTCCGTAAAAAGGGGAGATCCTTTTTGCAGAACTCCTCTATTCCCGGATTCTGTAAGCCAATGGCGTTCAACATTCCTGACGGAGTCTCACAGACTCTGGGCACGGGATTTCCTCCCCAGGGAACCATGGCAACCCCCTTCGTTACCACCGCTCCCAATTCGGAAAGATCGAAAAACCGGGCGTACTCTTCCCCCTGTCCAAAAGTACCGGACGCCGTAACAATCGGATTTTTCAATGCCGCCCCGGCAACATTGACAGACATTTTCCTCATATTACCACCTCCGTGGAAAGGAAAACCGGACCGTCTGCACAGACCCGTTTTGAACATACGCCAAAATGTTCATCCGCCTCCGTGCTTTTGCAGATACAGCCAAGACACGCGCCGACGCCGCATGCCATCCGTTCTTCCATTGACACATAACAGCACAGGTCTTTTTCTTCCGCGTAAGCCGCGACAGCCCGAAGCATCGGAGCCGGGCCGCAGGCAAAAATCAGATCTCCTTCCACCTTCTGCCGTTTTATGGCATCCACAACGGTGCCCTTTGTTCCTGTCCGTCCATCCTCGGTTGCAAGAAAAACCTTCCCATAAGGTAAAAACTCATCAGCCAGGAAGGTCTTATCCCGGTAGCCTAACACAATCCGGCATTCCCCGTCTGCTTCCATGGCAGTCTGCAAAAGCGGAGGGATTCCGATTCCGCCTCCGATCAGGATCACTTTCTTTCCTCTTGCCTGATCCATAGGAAAACCGTTGCCTAACGGTCCCAGAAGATCCAGCTCATCCCCTTCTCTCAGCTGCGAAAATTCCGTCGTCCCCGCTCCGGCTATACGGTATACCAGTCGTATCCTTCCGTTCTCTTTGTCTATCCGGCACAGGCTGATCGGTCTGGGCAGCAAACGGCTTTTATCCCGGCTGTACACATTCACAAACTGTCCGGGAACCGCTTCCGCCGCAATCTGCCCGGCCTTGATCCAAAGGCTCAGGATGCCTTCCGCCAGGGATGTCTGGGAAAGGATCCTGCCTTTCTCCCATTTCTTCATGATCATCCTCCAAGCACCCCGCGAATATCAGCAAGCATATCTGATACCGCGGCTCTGGCGGCTTCGGCATATCCTTCCGCTCCATATGAGGCGTATTTTTCCTGCTTATATGCCGCAATGATGCCTCGGGAAGAATTCACAATCGCGCCTTCTCCGTCTTTTGTAAAGAAACCTGCCAGATCCTTTGCCGTGCCGCCCTGCGCTCCGTACCCCGGCACCAGAATCATCGCTTTCGGCATAAGGGCACGAAGCCTTACCCCCATTTCCGGATAGGTAGCGCCTGCTACGGCGCCGACACGGCTGAAGCCGTGCCCCATGGCAGTCTCTCCCCAAGCGGCAACCTTTTCCGCCACCCACTCGTACATGGGACGCCCGTCAGCAATCCTGTCCTGAAACTCTCCGCTGGAAGGATTTGATGTTTTTACGAGAACAAAAATTCCCTTTTTTTCCTCATTGCACATGTCCACAAAAGGTAAAACGCCATCCGATCCAAGATAAGGATTTACCGTGGCAAAATCTTCATCGAAAGGACAGAAAGTTTTTTCTCCAACCGCAATCTTCCCGAGATGAGCCGCCGCATAGGCTTTCGAGGTCGATCCGATATCCCCGCGCTTGACGTCCCCGATCACCAGCATTTCCTTTTTATGCGCGTACGCAATTGTCTTTTGAAAAGCTTCGATGCCCGGAAGTCCATACTGCTCGTACATGGCGATCTGCGGTTTTACAGCCGGAACCAGATCGTGTACCGCATCGATCAGTCCGCAATTATATGCATAAATGGCTTCGCCGGCTGCTTTAAGGGTCTCGCCGTGCTCTTTTACCGCTTCCCGCAAAAGCTGAGGCGGCAGATAAGCCGGCATCGGATCCAGCCCCACCACAACCGGAGCGTTTTTTTCCCTGATCTTTTCAGCCAATCGGTCTATCATAAAGTCTGTCTCCCTTTGTCACCAGAATCATATCTTAATATTCCGCCAATCATACAGTACTACATAAAGGTCTCTTCTTTGTAACCTGCCGGTATCCGTATACATGTGGTCAGAATACCTTTTTTCACAGTAATATATGCAGTCAGCGGCCTGCCTCATACACGATCTTTCCGCCGCAGATGGTATAGTGCACTTTTCCTTTTACTTTCCTGCCATGGAAAGGCGTATTCCGCGCTTTCGAGAAGAAGCTGCCGCGGTCAATCTGATATTCTTCGGAAAAATCGACTACGATCACGTCTGCCGGGCAGCCTTCTCTCAGATCTCTTTCCTCGATTCCCAAAATCTGCGCCGGCCTGAAGCTCATACGCTCTGCCAGCTGGTTGATTGTCAGACTGCCGGTTTCTACCAGTGTGGTATAAGATAAAGCAAGGCTTGTCTCCAGCCCGATGATGCCAAAGGCCGCGTCGCGCATCGAACCGCTTTTTTCCCATGGGGCATGCGGCGCGTGATCCGTACTGATCACGCTGATCACGCCATCTATAATGCCCTGGCGGATCGCTTCCGTATCTTTGGCTGACCGCAGAGGCGGATTCATTTTATAATCCGGATCATCTCCCGGTATATCATCCGAGCTCAGAATAAAATGATGCGGACAGGCTTCAGCCGTGATCTGTGTGATCCCGAGGCTTTGCAGATACCGCAGCATGCTGACAACGCCTCTGGTAGATACATGGCAAAGATGCAGACGCGCTCCGGTCTCCAGTGCCAGAAGAATATCTCTGGCTGTGATCGTGTCCTCAACACTGTTGGAAATACCGGGCAGCCCTAAGCGAACCGCATTTTCATCATCATTCATGCAGCCGTTTCCCCGCAGAGTCAGATCCTCACAATGATCAAAAATCGGAAGCTTTAAGCTTGCCGCCAGGCGAAACGCGTCCCGGCATAAGGCTGCATTCATAACGGATTTCCCGTCCTCCGAAAGCACTCTCACGCCTGCCCTGGCCATACCTTCGATATCGGCAAGTTCTTTCCCTTCTTCCCGCATCGTCATGGCTCCTGCCTGGTATAAACGGGCTTTTCCTTCTTTTTTTGCCCGCTCCATGATATCTGCCGCAATTTCCGGGCAGTCAACCACCGGAGTGGTGTTCGGCATCGCCACCACCGTAGTAACGCCGCCGGCGGCAGCCGCCATAAGGCCTGTTGCCAGATCCTCTTTGTGCGTCTGTCCGGGATCTCTCATATGTACATGTAAATCCACCAGTCCGGGAAGAACCATTTTTCCCTGTGCGTGAATCACCTGATCTCCTGCCGCAGGCACCATTCCGGCTGCGATACGGCTGATCCTGCCGCCTTCTATATAAATATCCGCCAAAGGCTGATCCGTCTTTCCGGGCCGTACCAGCCTGCCGGCTTTAATCAAAATGCCCAATCTCATATCCTCCAACATGTCGCCTGAATCATCCTATATTGTACACGAAAATATTTGTAAATAAAAGACCTAAAGCAAATTATCTTCAGTCCGTCGAGAGTATTCTATTCTTTTTGACTCAAGCGTTGTCAGACATTTAACCATAAACTACTTATGTGTAATGTTTATTCTCTATTCTGTCAAGTTCACCTTGACATTTTGAGTCGAGCGACATATAATTTATGAGCATGGGATTCTTACGCACTAAAAGCTGGTATCATTTTTCGAATCAACAGTGTTTTTAATCCCGCTTTTCTGCTTTTAACTTATATCTATTACGGAGGTATGCAACATGAACACAGGGCACGTAAAATGGTTCAACGCTGAAAAAGGATACGGCTTCATCTCTGGCGATGACGGCAAGGAAGTTTTCGTTCATTTTTCCGCAATCAATGGTGAAGGATTCAAGTCTCTCGACGAAGGTCAGGCCGTCTCTTACGATCTTACCGAGGGTGCTCGCGGTTTGCAGGCAGCAAATGTCACTAAGCTGTGATTTCGCTGATCCTTTATCCAAAGCAGATAAAAATCCCCCAGCATGAATCTCATCTGGGGGATTATTTTTCGATTATATCATGAGTGCGAAGCCGGCATCTTCCTTTGAGGGAGATTCGCCGGCTTCTTTTCCGGCAGCAGGACAGAGAGAGCCGCCGCCAGGTGCCTTATTTCCTGACGGCTGCCCTGTCATAAAAAGGCCTGCCTTTTTCAATTAAGGCAGGCCTTTTTTCTTCATTGACTTTTCTCATTCACGGAAACAGATCATTCAGCGTTTAATCCATTAAGATAATCATCGAGTGCCGTAGTATCGATCTGTGTATCCTGTTTCTCTTCGACCGGCTCGGAAACGGTTTTATCGTAAATCGAAAATCCTACCCAGCATATAACAGCAGCGCAGATAACCGCGGCAATACACTTTTCCAGACGCAGGATTGCTTTTTCCTTTTTCATTATCTTTTCACGATTCGCCTTTTCCTGCTTATAAGCATCTACCTTTTTCTGACTCATTGCATTTTCTCCTCTCAGAACGAAATATTGTACGTTGACTCAATGTTTTCGGATGACGACTTTGCTGCTTTGGCAGTTGGACTGCCGATGACAGAATCAGTCTCCTCTTAAAACACGGTTTTATACTGACATATCATTTACGGATGACGCTTCGGCAGCCCTGGCCCGCCGAATATAAAACCGGTCTCTTTACTGAATATCTGATTGCATCAACAAAGGTTTGAGTCTTCCGGATGCGTTCGGAGAGCATTTTACCACAAAAAACCGCGTTTGCAAAGAGGTGGTCTGTAAAAACATGGCATTATTTACGGATTGTTCCTTATACGACGACAATGATTCCTCCATCGCTGGCGTAAAGACTGCTGACACCTGCCGTATCCAAAAGGATAATTTTCGCCGGCGAAAGCCGCTCTTTTATTTTCCCAAGCAAAGCTGACGCACGTTCTTTACAGTTGCAATGTGAAATGGCGAGGATTTTGTTTCTGGGATCCTTCGTGTTTTCCGCAATATGGTCAATCATCCGTTCCAGGGCTTTGTTGATCCCTCGTGCCTGATCAATCTGGCAGATGTTTCCCTCAGGGGTAGACTGCATCACCGGCTTGATTTTCAGTGCGGTTGCGACAAAGGCTTTGACACGGCTCAGTCTCCCGTTTTTTCTTAAGGATTCCAACGATTCCAATACAAAGTATGTAATCTGGCTGTCTATATATTTCTCCACAGTGGACACGACTTTTTCAAACGACATCCCCGCTTCTTCACATTCCGTAATCTTCATTCCGATCAGGGTCTCGCCGATCGAAGCGGAACGGGAATTAAAAATATGAATCTTACGCTTCGGTTCTGTTTCCAAAAGCATATTCCGGGCTGTCATGGCGCTGTTGTAAGATCCGCTCAGCTCTGCGGAAAGCGTCACCCCATACAGATGATCCGCATTTCCTTCGAAGGCTTTCATGTAACTCTCCGGAGAAGGGCAGGCTGATCTGGGGCACTCCGGGCTTTCGGCAACCCGACGCAGAAAATCCGCCTGATCAAAGGTCTCGTCGTCTACAATGGTATAACCGTCTACCATCAGGGTCAGCGGTACAGAAACATATCTCGCGTCGTTCTTCCACTCCTCAAGTAATTCTCCGCAGCTGTCTATAGCAATCTTAAAGCTCATATCTTCCCCTCCGTCAAGTTCTGTTTTTCCGCAAAAAGCAAGGGTTTGATTCATCCAAAGCCAATCCATCATACCGCCAATGTATAATAAGGCTGTTGTAATGCATCACATAGTATTGAATACTATGTTTCATTTTATCATACTATTATAGGTTTGAAAAGGGATGAAATGAAATTTTAAGAAGCCAGTCGGGGTAAATGAGTGTGTCAGGCCGCTTTAATGCAGCACCTGCTCCAGCAGATGAGAAATAAACTCTGCATTTGTAGGCTGTCGGTCCGTTTTTCTCCTGATCAGATCGCACACAGCCTCCGGGTTTGTTTTCCAGCATACTCTGATCGCGACACGTATACTATGTTCTACGGCATTTGCGCTTTTCTTGACAAGCCTGCCTGCCATCGGATACAGATCCTTCGTGATTTTCACATCCCATCTGCTTTCCTTATGGTCTTCAAAGAATTGAACTATGATCAGCACGCATCGATATCCTTCGTATTTACTGCTCAGTCCCATATGCGCCAGCATCTGGCCGCATGCCTCTGACGCGCTGTAAGAATCTATTTCTTCCATACCTTGCCTCCTTTATATTCTTTCCCCTTATTCAGGATTGCCACGTAAATAAATGGATCAACTCTCTCGTCTAAATCACTGTATGCTTCGTTGTCGTCGGTCGTCGATGCCCGCATCGGCTTCCTCCTCCGCCTCGCCTACAGTGATTTATCCTGTAAGACTTGTTCCGTTTATTTTCGCTGCTATCCTTATTTTCCGATTGCTCCCAACATCGTAAAAATATACCTATAGAGAAAAGCGCGGCGTCGTCCGTCACCGGCAGGTGACAGCTCCCTTTGGACAGCTCTGTGAAAAAAAAGCAGGTATTAGGCTGTTCCCTGATACCCGCTTTCCTGTGCAGTGTCCTACGCCTCTTGTATATACCGCGGCTTAAACGTGAGGCATTCCAACTCATGAACGCAATGAACTGCCGTTTCATTTTGAACACATCGGACGTTCTGATCATATTGGCAGACATTTATGTTATCGAGTATAAATTTTTAGTGACCGCGTATATAGAAAATCAGTTATTATGCTGCAAAAATCTGAATCGGCAGAAGCCGTAAGCATGCTCATTACAAAAGTGAAATCAGTATCTCATTGCTTCTTTGGACAAAACCGGTCATTTCTTCCGGTGTCAGCTGTCTGTGGCTCAGTTTCGCCAGGTCATACAGCTCTTCACATACAAGCGAAGCTTTCTCCGCTGCTTTATTCTTTACCAAAACCTGCACCAGAGGATGGCTTGCATTTAATACCAGAGTCTCTTTGCCGCCGAACATGCCAGGATCCATGCCGTACATATTATACATCTTCATCATATCCTGCATACGTCTGCTTTCCTCGGATAAGGTCAGCATGGCAGCTATTTTCTCATTTTTCAGGTTTTCTACACGAACCTCAAGATCGTCCTTGCCAAGGGCTTTGCGGAAAAGATCCGTAAGGGTCGTTTTTGTTTCTTCATCTGTACCGGCTTCGCTGCGAAGTTCCTCCGTCAGGTCAGCGTCAATCCGCATAAAGCGTACATTTTCATCCTTTTGTTCCAGATGGCTGATAAACGGTGTGTCGATCGTGTGCTCCAGAAGAACGGCATCTTTGCCGGACTCTCGGAACAGATTGATGTACTGACTTTGCTGAACCTTATCCGTAACATAGAAAACGGTGGTTTTTTCTTTTTTATCGGCGTCTTCACCGGCTGCGTCGTCCTGAGCTGTTTCCTCAGCGCCTTCTGCTTTTTCTTCCGTCTGCTCTGCAGTCTCTGTCCCGGCAGCTTCTTCTGTCTCTTCTGTCTTTTCTCCCTCTTTTTGATTCTCCTCGATGCAGTCCTTCAGTGTGAGGTATTTGCCGTCCAGGTTCTTAAACAGGATAAAGTCATGCAGTCTGTCCGCGAATTTTTCATCTTTGATAAAGCCGTACTTAATGAAGGGACTGATGTCATCCCAATATTTCTCATAGGCTTCCCGGTCTGTCTTGCACATACCGGTCAGCTTGTCCGCTACCTTCTTTGTGATATACTCGGATATTTTCTGTACAAATCCATCGTTCTGCAAAGCGGAACGGGAAACGTTCAGTGGAAGATCCGGGCAGTCAATGACGCCTTTTAACAGAAGCAGGAATTCCGGGATAACCTCTTTGATATTATCAGCGATAAATACCTGATTGTTATAGAGTTTGATGGTGCCTTCAATCGTATCATACTCTGTATTAATCTTCGGGAAGTACAAAATGCCCTTCAGATTAAACGGATAATCCATATTCAGATGGATCCAGAACAGAGGCTCTTTATAATCCAGGAATACTTTCCGGTAAAATTCTTTATATTCTTCATCCGTACAGTCGTTGGGATGCTTTGTCCAGAGGGGATTCGGATCGGAAATGGAAACCGGACGTCTGTTGATTTTGACCCTGTCTCTTGCGGGAGAAATCTCAACGGTTTCTTTTTCTCCGTTCTCTTTTGTTCTTTCTTCTGTCTTGGCTTCTTCGTGAATCCGTTCTACGATGACGTCATCTTCGCGCAGGTCGGCTTCGTCTATCGTTTCATATTCCTGCGGCGCATTTTCTTTTTCCAGATAAATCGATACGGGCATGAAGGAGCAATATTTCTCAAGGACTTCCCGCATCCTGTATTCATTGGCAAATTCCAGGCTTTCATCGTTTAAGAAGAGGGTGATCTCTGTACCGATCTGCTGCCGGCTGCCTTCTGTCATCTCATATTCCGTACCCCCGTCGCAGGACCAGTGTACGCTCTGTGCGCCTTCTTTATAAGAAAGTGTATCAATGTGGACCTCATCCGCTACCATGAACGCGGAATAAAAGCCTAATCCGAAATGGCCGATCATCTGGTCATCGGTAGTTTTATCTTTATATTTTTCCAGAAACTCGGTTGCTCCGGAAAATGCGATCTGGGTAATATATTCTTCTACTTCGTCGGCTGTCATCCCGAGTCCGTTGTCTATGAATTTCAGGTATTTTTCTTCCGGGTTTACGACCACGTGAATTTCCGGCTTGTATCCCTCAGGGAGAGAGTATTCTCCCATGACGTCCAGTTTTTTCAGTTTTGTGATGGCATCACAGCCGTTGGATATCATTTCGCGGGCGAAAATGTCATGATCTGAATACAGCCATTTTTTTATGATCGGAAAAATATTTTCACTGTTTATGGATAGATTTCCGTGTTTCTCTGTCATATATGATCTACTCCTTTCAAGCCTGCGCCGGCCGAGCCTGGCCTGATCTGGCGGTGGCCGGTCTGGCTGGCTTTCTCAAATTTCAGGTGTAGTTTAATACGTTTTGTGGGAATTGTCAAGGGGAAATTAGCACTCGGGTTTATTGAGTGCTGATAAATGAGATAGAGATGACAATCCTTAGGGTATTGTATATCGTGACGCTCGGCTTCAGGGCTGGCGATGGCTCCCGGAACATTGTCACATTCGCTTGGCATGAAAATAACAGCCGAGCCATCTCCCGTGGGAGGCTAAAGTGTCGAGGTTTATCCGGAATAAAAAAAGGACGGACAAGACCGCCGCGCTTTGTGCGACTTCTGGTCTGTCCGCCTTATATGAATCTTAATTATTTATTTCTGATTTTCTGAAAAACCGTGATTCCCAGCGTCACGGCGAAGCCTGCCAGCAGCCAGGTGATCCACCAGCCGAGAGGGGTCTCGTCGGCTGTCTGTACTGCGCCGCGGCTGATGGTGCCGTATACCTGATTTGCGTATACCGTTGCGGGAGATACTTCTACCACTGTCTCTTCTATGGGATCCGGGACGACATTGAAGTTCACTTCTTTGACATCCACATCTCCGGTGTTCAGCCAGGATGAACCATCAAACTCCTGCTGCTGATACACAACCGAGAGGGTAAAGTCGCCTCCTTCTGCCATCCTGAAGGATGAAGAATAGCTCTCGTCTACAAAGCCTCGTGTCTCGAGAACCTGCCAGCTTGTGGGCATATATCTCGTGTCGCCTGCGACGGGCTCGGTATCGTCCATGCCGGCTCCATATGCGGAAAAGCTGATCTTCGTCGAGGTCGTATAGCCGTCATAGTCGGCGTCGATACCGTAAATCCCATTATAATCCGCATCCGCGTAAAAGGCTTCCCGGCCGTCTGCATATACCTGGATCGAAATGCTTGTGTCAACCTCGTCAGGATTTACCACTTCTTCCGGTAATACAACAACACCGTATACGGTGAAGGACTGTGGGTATTCGGCGTATGGATCATAATCGCAGTCCTCGACGTCCCAGTACACGTCTGCCAGATATGCTCCTTTTGTCGTCTGGATCGTCGCCAGACCGGGAAGGGCAAAGGACTCTGTGGTTTTTGGAGTGCCGTTGGAAATATATACTTCCTCAAACTCTTCGATATTCAGAAGCTCCGCGAAATCGCTTTCCGCTTCAACGATACGGAAATCAATATGTACCTCTCTTTCCGGCAGGGAATCCTCCAGTGGTACAAGAAAAACCGTATCATCATAGATATCCGCGTCCAGGCCTTCTATAGGATACACGTTTATCAGAACGCTCTCTCCCGCCGGTACGGTAAAGCCTTCCGCCCCTCCCAGGTCCAGGTAGCCATACTCCAGATCCGGAGCGGCAAAACTCAGTTTCTTAGTTCCATCATTGATCACAACGATCTGTACGGGAGTAACATCGGAAACAGAATATCCTTCAAAGAAAGTGCCCAGATCCAGATAGTCTGACGCAAGGTGATAGGATATTGTTTCCTCTGTTGTGACAACCGTCGTTTCTTCTGTAGAAGGGGTACGGGTTTCCGAACCTTCTCCCTCATCAATAACCGCCGGAGCCACATATATATCTTCTGTCGTGGTTTCCGTCGCTGCTTCCGTGACCGGTACCGGCACGTCTTCTGCAGCCGTCTCTTCTTCAGACGGCGCCTCGGTAGAATCTTCACTTACCGGAATATCCTGTGCCTCGGTTACGATCTCGCTCTCACGCTCTGTGGTCTCTACGAAAGTATCCTCGGTTTTATCCGGATCTTCCTCTTCTTCTTCATCCCAGTATTCTTCTTCATACTCAGATCCGTCGTCTTCTGCGTAACCATAAACCGTATCTGTCCAGGCTGACAGCGAACCGGTATATCCCATGTCCTCCTTGCCGGTGATCGTCAGAACAATCTGACAGCCGGCGTCTTCAGCCGAAACGATATAGACATCATCCTGACTCACCCCGATCAGCTGTCCGTCCACGCAGCGAGACCAATAGTAATACACCTCATAACCATCGAGTCCGCCAGGAACAATACCGCTAAACTCGGGATACAAGACCCCGCCCTCTTCCAAAGAGCCCACTATATATAACTCGCCATCAAGCGTGAAGGCACCCGGCTCCTCAGCCTCAGCATGCACAGCAACAGCTGACAGCAGCATACACAACAAAACCAATACTGCTGCAAACGACAGAACTTTTTTTGTACGCATGCCCAACCTCCTTTCAACGCTTTTCGGTGTTTTAATCGTTCACCGTTTCATTGATGCTACTATAGCACATCTGGGTTGAGCAAAGTGTAATATAGGCTTTTCATTCCCCGGGAAGTGTTTTGATGCCGCGCATAAGGATTTTTGGCGCTCCCGTTCCCTCCAGATACTCTTTCGTGATAATGACTTCTCCGATATTGTCGTCTTTTGGAATCTCAAACATGATATCGAGCATATACTCTTCGAGGATTGCCCTTAATCCTCTCGCTCCCGTTTCCTTTTCCAAAGCTTTTTGGGCAATCACGCGCAGCGCTTCATCTTCGAATTGAAGGCCAACCTCATCCATGGCCAGAAGCTTCTGGTATTGACGGATTATGGCGTTTCTTGGTTCTTTCAGAATACGGACAAGCATATCTTCATCCAGGCCTGACAGGGAAAACAGGATCGGCAGACGGCCGAGAAATTCCGGAATCATGCCGTATTTTCTCAGGTCTTCTACTTCAGCCTTTTCCAGAAGATCCGGGTCGTTGTCATATTTGTCTTTCAGATCCGCATAAAACCCAATGGAAGCCTGTTTATTCAGTCTTTCCTTAATAATGATATCCAGATCCGGGAATGCGCCTCCGCAGATAAAGAGTATCCCGCTTGTATTCATTTTTACCATGGGCACCATTGCGTTTTTGCTGGTCGCCCCCACCGGAACCTCGACCTCACTGCCCTCCAGGAGCTTTAAGAGTCCCTGCTGAACGGCTTCCCCGCTGACGTCTCTCTGATTTACATTCCGTTTCTTTGCCAGCTTATCTATTTCATCGATAAATACAATCCCATGCTCTGCCTGCTCTACGTCATTATCTGCCGCCGCAAGCAGCTTGGAGAGTACACTTTCAATATCATCGCCGATATATCCTGCCTCAGTAAGAGATGTCGCGTCCGCAATTGCCAGCGGCACCTGGAGCAGTCGGGACAGAGTCTGTACCAGATAGGTTTTCCCGCTTCCCGTCGGACCGATCATAAGCATATTGGATTTTTCAATCTCCACGCCGTCTGGCTCCTGCCTGCAGGAAACGCGTTTGTAATGATTGTATACCGCAACGGACATCACCTTTTTTGCGTGTTCCTGACCGACGACATATTCATCCAGCCTTGCTTTTATCTGATGCGGAGCCAGAATATTTCTCCTGTCCAATACAGGTTTGGGAGCGGATTCTTTTTTCTTTTTTTCCGGCTCCGGCGCCCTCCCGAAAACGGGAGCAGCACCGTCGCCGGAAAACAAGCCCGGCGAAAGCTGTCCGAGCAGTCCCTGCAGATTAAAAGCCCCGCTGCTCATCTGGCGGTTCACAGTATCAAAGCTCTTTTGCATACAGTCAGGGCAGACGCAGATATTATTTGGCAGATCAATCAGTTTCCCCGTAACCCTTTCTGACCGATGGCATAAGAAGCAGAACCGGTTTTGATCTCGATTATTGTCTTTTTCTTCACTCATTCTGTCAAATCCTCTTCTTTCCAATAACCCGGATTCATCGTACATGCGTGTATCATCCATCGGGGCAGCTTCTGATAGCTTCTTCCCAGACGGTATCCGGCATATTTAAAAAAGCTCTGCGCAAACAGATAAATCACGCTCAGAAAGCGAAAGCGCTTGAGCTGATGTCTGGCGTTGGCAAACACCATCGCAATGCCTTCTCCTTCCGCATGAAGATCCCCGAAAACATCCGAAAAAACGACGTGGGATACGCCAAGATCAAAGTTCCGGCGCAGCTGTTCCATGCAGGAATAATTATGGGAATGATATACCTTTGCCCGGGGATTATAGGCAACTTTATATCCCTTCTGCAGCATCCTTGCCACACATACCATGTCCTCATTGAAAATCGCCCGCGGCGGAAAACCGCCTGCGGCTTCATAGGCGCTTTTCCGATATGCCGCACATACGTCCGAGCAAAAATAAGTTCTTATGCCTAATTTCTCCTTGTCTGATTCCTGCCGGAGGTCATCAACCTTTGGATAACTGAAATATCGGTAATATCGCTCAATATCTCTGCAATCCGACTTTGGCAGCTGTCTGGCATAGGATGCGCCTACCGAAGGATCCTCCAGTATCGGCCGTACCAGCTCCCGTATCAGATTTTTGTCTGCCGGAACCGCATCCTGCGTCATGAAGACAAGAATGTCGGCGCCCGATTTTTCAGCCGCTTCCTTCCTTGTTCCTCCGTGGTCAAAATCGCTTCTTTTTATATGATGCAGCAAAAGCCTGGGATAACGAAGATCCCAGGCTGTATTCCAAAATTGCTCTTCCGTGTTTACGATCTGTACCGTTTCCGGCGGGAGACTCTGCTTATCCAGAATGTCTAATACCTTTTCGAATTCATCCGACGGTTTATAGGTCGGAATGATCACCTCTATACTCATTTTTTGCACCGGATTCATAAATCATGATTGCGGCCTGATTCTATGAATCGTTTTACAGCGGAGCTGCTTCCGCGAATCATGAATCAGCTATTCTCCAGAAGTAAAATCAGCTTCACCATCCGTGAAGTCCGCCTCTCCATAGCTGCCGTCGTCTTCGTTATAGGTTCCTTCCTCTTCACCCTCGTATACCACGGAACCTCCGCCTTCATAATCGGCTTCTTCATCATAGCCTCCGTAGGCGGCGTCTTCATAGTCACCGTAATTCTGCTCTTCTTCCTGATAATCTCCTTCTTCGAAGCCGCCATAGGTCTCCCGTCCCTGGCCGGGAACATAACCTTCCTCATAGGTATAGCCGTCTCCGCCTGTGTAGCCGTTCTCTGCCGAAGGGATTTCATAGTATACGTCATTTCCCGGATCCGCTGCAGTATCATAGTCCTCGGCGGGATAAGATGTCGCCGTCGGGTAAGCAAAGCTTTGCGACGGAACCCAGCTGTCCTCTCCGTCGGAATTAGTCCAGAAAACATCTGTGTTGTCATCATTTCCTGCCGCCGGAGCTTCGTCCAGCAGCTCATCTTCTCCTCCTACGATCGCCAGAATCTGCTGACTGATCCGCTGAATGGTCTGAGACGGCTTATATCCCGCATGAGCGCCATACAGGAACTCATGGAGGGCTGACACATTGTATGTAAGGTCATCCGCGACGATAATACTTCCCCGTACATCGGAAAATTTATATTTTGTCGGGAACCCGGTCGTATCATTTAAATTATAGCCTATCATCGAAGGAAGCAAAGACAAAATCTTTGTCTTGGACAATGATGTATGTACCAACGGAAAAACTTCATCCATCACCTTCAGAATCCTGGTTATACCCGCTGTTTTCAGCTTATGCGTCACCATCTGGATCACACGTCTCTGCCGTTCCGTCCTCCCCATATCAAGATTGGCCGTATAACGGATACGGCAATAACTGGTAGCCTGCACTCCGTTCAGATGAAATGTCCCGATAACCGCTTCCAGATCCTCCGGCTCTTCCTCGGGCAATTCGATGGGGGTATATTCCTTTCCCGTTTCCTCCGAAGTCTCAACACAATAGTTGTTCATATGAACAACTTCAGCGTATGACATCGGGATATCCAGTCCTCCCACCGCATCTACCAGATTTGTGACTGCCTGAAAATCTACGGAAATATAATCCGTAATATCAAGATCAAGATTTGTATTCAGGGCGTTTACCGCGCGCGAGGGTCCGCCGTAAGCATAAGCGGCATTTATCTTTGCGTATGTTTCGTCTCCGATATTCAGCAGGCTGTCGCGGTAAACGGATACCAGCTTGACATCCCTTGTATCATTATTCACGCTCGCAATAATGATCGTATCTGAATTTTCTCCGCTCAGATCTTCATTGAAGGAACGATGATCCAGGCCAAAAAGGGCAATCGTCATATACCCGGTCATGCGGGGCGCAGACTCATTCACCACAATCTCTTCTGCTTCCTGCTCCATCACCTGAGGAGACTCAATCTCCTCCAATCTGGTGGTCAGTTGTCCGTAAAAATACAGTACGCCTAAAAAGAAAAAAAGTAATATCATCTCTCCCGCAAAGAAGAGTCTGCGTCTCATCATATCAATCCTTCCCCACGGGCAGAAAACCCCGCCCAAACTAATAACTAATACGCATTCTTATTGACAAAACCGCGAAAGATCGTCAGCAGCAATATCTTTATATCAAACCCGACGGTCCAGTTTTCAATATAAAACAAATCATATTCGATACGTTTTCTGATAGAAGTATCCCCGCGATACCCGTTTACCTGCGCCCATCCGGTCAGACCCGGACGCACCTGATGCTTTACCATATATCTGGGAATTTCTTCACGGAATTTTTCTACAAAAAACGGTCTTTCCGGCCTTGGGCCTACCAGACTCATGTCACCCTTTAAAATGTTAAACAGCTGGGGAAGCTCGTCAATGCTCGTATGGCGCATGATTTTACCCACCCAGGTCACTCTTGGATCATTTTTTACCGTCCACGCCTTCTTTTCCTCTTCCTTCGGCTGGACCTCCATAGATCGGAATTTATACATCCAGAATGTCTTATTATGCAGTCCTACTCTCTCCTGGCAATAGATCAGCGGCCCTTTGCTGGTTGTTTTTACCAGAACCGCAGCGATGATCATAACCGGAGAGGCAATGATAATGCCTGCGATCGAACCGGCAATATCCATGATCCGTTTCACCAGAGCGTTAAACGTATTGGACAGAGGAACGTAACGGATATTAATCACAGGCAGTCCAAGAATATCCTCCGTGTAAGGTTTCGTCGGAATGATATTCATATAATCGGGAATGAATTTCGTATGCACGCCCGATTTCTCACACATGGCCACGATTTCTTCCAGACGGTCGTATTCCGCCAGTCCCAATGTGATCGCGATTTCATCCAGCCGGTTCGTAGGAAGAATGACTGTAAGATTTGCCAGTTCTCCCAGAACCTTAATTCCACGATAGCTTGTTCCCGCCTCTACTTCGTCGTCAAGAATGCCCCGCACGACAATGCCCCATTGCGGATTTTCCAGAATACGGTCAATATACTCCTCGCACGCCCGGCTGTAGCCGACAAGCAAAATCTGCTTGATATTGTACCCTTTGCGGCGCATATCCCGGATAACCCGGAAATACAGCATCCTGCTCAGCCAGCCGAGGCTGATGTTGATGACATAGAACATACCGTACATGGATCTTGAGATGTATCCTTCTCCGATCATGTACATAATGAATGTCATGCCGAGCACGCCCAGGGTATTTGCCTTCACCAGATTTGATAAAAGCAGCCGCCGTCCCTGCATCCGCATCGGTACATACAATGTAAAGGCATGGTACAAAAGCAGAAACATCGGAACAAGCACGATGAGATAACTCATGTACTGGCCAAAGGATCTTGCCCGTACCGCAGAATCAGCAAACGGCCCCACAAAACGCAGGGCCCAGGCTGTCAGATACGAAAAGGAAATGATCAGAGCATCTACCACCACATATAACCGGCTAAAGTTTTTCTGATTATCCAAACTATCGCTTCCTCCCCCTGCTTCAATCCATGATCCCGATGCAAAAAGCCCGCCGCGCCGGAATCATCCATACTCGATCCGTATCGCCTGACTCGCAAAGTATTATACTATCTTAAAGGAAAAACCGATCATTTGCAAGAAAAAAGTGTTTTGATTTATATCCGGAAATCCGACTGAAAATCTGACTGCAGCAAACAGCTAGCGGGAAAACAGCAGACGTAACATGTTTCCCCACAGTTCTGTCTGTATGGAAGCATACACGCGGAATCCCGCGCCTTTCGCTTTCGATCCTCTGTTTTTTGCGGATAAGGCGATTCCCTCCTTCAGGCCACCGAAATATTCTTTTCCAAGGCCTTTCAGGATAAAATATAATCCTTTGATCAAAAAGCCCGGAAGCAGAAACGGAATATTCAAAAGGATCTGAGGCAAAGGCATATTTTTATAGATCAGATATACATTATTCCGGGATGAGTACCTGGTCTTAAAAGCGTTATGTCTCGTACCGCTGGTCCCGCTTCCCACATGGTACACTGCGGCGGAAGGCACATACCAGTTCTCATAGCCTTTCAGTCTGGCACGATACCCCAGATCAACGTCTTCCAGATAAGCAAAATGGGCATCGTCAAACAGGCCCAGCTCTGTCAGCCGGTCTCTTCTGTATATCGCGGCTCCGGCACAGCAGGCAAAAACCGTTTCTTCTTTTTCATAAGTATGCGCCGGTTTTCCTTTTCCTCTGGCGTATGCCCAGCCCAGCGCGCAATAAAGATCTCCCGCACCGTCCAGCCTGTCCCTGTCATAAAAGGCTATCATCTTCGCCTGACAGGAAAAAGCTCCCGGATGCCGCCTTACAGCTGCCGCCAGAGCCTCGACAAACCCTTCCTCTGCCTCGATATCATTGTTTAAAAGCACAACCAGCGGTGTCTTACACGCCTGAATCCCCGCATTTACGGCATAACTGAAACCATAATTTTTTTCCAGGGGAAGAATCTCAGCCTTTGGCCAGTTCCTGCGGAGGTAATCCAGGCTCTCATCCGTAGAGCCGTTGTCCACAATCAGAACTGAAAAGTTCTTTTCTGTCTGCCGGCTGAGGCTTTCCATCAGGCAAGGCAAATATTGTATCCCATTGAAGTTTGGGATGATCACGGTTATTTCGTTCATTCTGGCTCCTGTCACTATTCATGGGGCCGCAGGTTATAGTTCCATTTTTTCAAAGAAAGATTGGGATTATAAAACGGGTCTCCCTTTCTGAGAATATCCGTCCAATGACTTCTCATATACTCGATCTCCGACTGAAAACGCCGGACCTTTTCCGGTGTGTCTTCCGCTCCTCTGGTTTTAGATTCGGCATGATGCAGTATGGCGAAGGGATCATAAACGATCAGTTTATCCTCCCGGGAGATCTTCAGACACAGATCCACGTCATTGAAAGCAACAGCCAGTTCTTCGGTGAAGCCTCCGGCTTCCAGAAATGCTTTCTTCTCAACCATCATGCAGGCGCCCGTAACGGCGCTCATATCCTGCATCAGGTTTGCTTTGTGGAGATATCCTCCATAACGCCCGTCCATTCCGACAAACATCGCTCCGGCGACGCCTCCCATCCCGACCACGATTCCCGCATGCTGGATCGTATTGTCCGGGTACAGAAGCTTCGCCCCGACTGCGGCGACCTCAGGTCTCTGGCATACGCCCAGCATCTCTTCCAGCCAGCCGCTGTCAATCGCCGTCACGTCATTATTCAGAAATAAAAGATAATCTCCCCTTGCATGGCTGACCGCAAAATTATTGATTGCGGAATAATTAAACGGGTGGGGGTACGTAATCACTCTGATCTTCGGGTCGGCATCCAGTGTCTGATAATACGCAAATGTTTCCGGCTCGGTGCTGTTGTTCTCAACGATCAGAATCTCGTAATGGTCATACGTGCCCGCCAGTCTCAGTCCTTCAAGGCATCCTGCCAGCAGCTTCACGTTGTCTTTGTTTGGAATGATGATGGTGATCAGACTTTTCTCCCGCAATGGATACTGCACCCGGTAAAACCCATGATCCTTCGTCTGTGTGACGATCCCCCGCGTCCCGTATCTCTCCAGATGCGCCATGATTGCCCTTCGGCCCGCCTCGTAGGCATACGCTTTACTTGCGGGATTATCTGCCGTAGAGGCAGGATGTGTCCTCCAATGATACAGAATTTTCGGTATATGGACAATCTGTCGTGCTTTCTCTGCGCAGCGGAAGATAAAATCATAATCCTGCGCGCCATCATAATCCGAAGAAAGATATCCGGCTTCGTCAGCCGTAATCCGTCTTACAGCCAGAAAATGACAGATATAATTGTTGGACCGCAAAAGATCAAGATTAAAATCCGGCTTGAAATGAGGCTGGAAATGCTCTGACAAGTCTGAGGTGACCTTGTCTTCATCCGTATAAATCATATCTGCGTCCGGATTGCCGGCTGCTGCCTGTGCCATCTCATACAGAGCATCACAGGCGAGCAGGTCATCGTGGTCAAGAAAACAGATCCATTCTCCCTCTGCCATTTCGATCGCGGCGTTTGTATTCTCTGATATCCCTTCGTTCTCCGGAAGGTCTCTGACTTTGATCCTGGACTCTTTTCCGGCATATCGGTCAAGCACTTCCCGCATTTTTTCATCTGAGGGACTCGCATTGGCCAGACAAAGCTCCCAATACGGATATGTCTGTGACAGGACGGAATCTATCATTTCGCCAAGATAAACCGGATCCGTATGATAAGCCGGCACTACGATGCTGAATATCGACGGATTCTTCCATTTCTTCCTTCGTTGCGCCGATCGTTCTTCTTCGGAGGGACAGCCTTTGCGGAACCAGTCATCATAGGGGATATCTTCCGGTTCAAACCGTTCCTGCAGCCTGACCCAGAATTCCCGGGGGCCATAATGTTTCAGATAAAGCAGTCCTTTTTTGATCGTGTATGGGGAGAGTTTGCGCAAAAGCCTACCCAGATCCATTTTACCCGGCATCCCTCTACCTCCTCCCAAAACGAAGTTCTGTACGCTGACTCAATGTCTTCGGATGACGATTTTGCTGTTTCGGCAGTTGAGCTGCCGAAGACAGAACCAGTCTCCCATAACGCAATATGTACATTGACTCAATGACCACGGATGACGATTATGCGGCTTCGGCCTTCTCGATGCCGAAAAAGAATCCGTTTCCTTTGCGTGACGCTGACCATATCGGAAACGGATGGTGAAGAACCGCACGGTACAGTTACTTAAAGTATTCTACCATTTTTATATGCTTTTTGCAAGAACGCCTGAGGAACAGTCAGATAAAAAGAGCAGAAAAAGCTGCTGTTTGCGGACTGACCTGGCAGCAATTCCGCAATACATTTTTACAGTACCCTCCCGGCAATATGATATAATAAAATTTGAAACTTTTGATCAGATGAGGGGAAGTGGGGAGAATGAAGAAAAGGTATATGATTTGCTTTCTGATGTGCATCATCTTAATGATTTCACTTCAGAGCAGTATTTCAGCCGAGGAAGAGATGAGCCCGGCTGTCACGACAAATTGGATTGAAGGCTGGCCGCAGGGGCCGGACGTCAGTTCCGCGGCCGCAGTTTTGCTGAACAGCTCCACGGACACGGTTCTTTATGCCAAAAATCAGGACGCGCTGCTGGATCCCGGAAGTACCGTAAAGATTCTGACCGTCCTTCTGGCGCTGGAAAATTCTTCACTTACCGATGAAGTGACCATGACGCAGACGGGCGTCGGCGGCGTTACGGAAGGGGGCATCAATCTGTCCTCTCAGCTCGGAGAGGTTTTTACAATGGAGCAATGCCTCTACGCCATCTTATTGTATTCCGCAAATGATCTTGCCCTGCAGGTTGCGGAGCAGATCGGGCAGTCGGTAGAAGGTTTCGTCGCGATGATGAATGCCCGCGCCGCTTCATTGGGATGCAGCAATTCCGTGTTTACCAATCCAACCGGCCTGGAAGACCCGGCGCAGCATTCCACGGCCAGGGACATGGCTCTGATTATGCAGGCCGCGATCCAGAATCAGGATTTCTGCCGTATCGCCAAAACGGCTTCTTATACAATTCCTGCCACAAACGTCTCCGGCGGCAGCCGGGTGCTGACAAACACTCTCGCTCTCAGCAACACGACAAGCCCTTACTATTACAGTGACTGCATCGGCGGCAAGGAAGGATATACGGAAACCTCCGGCAACACACTTTTGTGCGCAGCCAGAAAAGATGATATGACGCTTGTCGTCTCCCTCTTGTCAGAGGTATACGGCCAGATTGATCAGGATGCCATTGATCTTTTTAACTATGGTTTTGATGAGTTCTATCTTCTGGATCTGGGGAACGATGATTTTGAAATTGCCTCCGGCGGTGAGGTGATTCTTCCTTACAGCGCAAACGCCTCCTCTCTGATCGCCCAGGATTATGCCTCGGGAAAATCCACGATCCGTACTTACTCTTATAATGGCATCAACGTGGGACAGGCTAAGATCAAGCGTATCGTGGAAACAGATACGGAAGCGATTGCCCGGGGAGAAGAAAACATGAAAGCCGCGTATGCTTTCTCCGCGTCAAAATCGACAGTCCCTTATTATCTGATTGGCGGGGTCGCCCTGTTTTTGATTATTCTCCTGCTGGTTTATGTATTTAAGGTGGTTAAAGGGTAGGCAGAGAGAGGCAAAGGCTCCGGGATAAATCAAAAAGAACGCGTTCAGGCGTAAAAACCTGAAGGCGTTCTTTTTCGGTTTTTTACGGCCTTTTTTCAAGGTTCCTGTACCAGCAGTCTTTTTTCTTCCTCCGTCAGCTGATGAGCGGAAAATAAATCAGGTCTGAGCTTTCTCGTCAAAAGCAGCGACTGCAAAAGCCTCCAGCGCCTGATTTCTTCATGATTTCCGGAAAGAAGAACCTCGGGAACCCTTTCCCCCCGATAATCCGCGGGACGGGTATATTGGGGATATTCCAACAGACCGTTTTCGAAGGACTCCCCCCGGATGCTCTCGTCGCGAAGGCATCCGGGCAGCAGGCGAAGCACGGAGTCCATGACCGCCATACAAGGGATTTCGCCTCCGGAAAGAATATAATCTCCCATGCTGATCATTTCGTCAACAGAGGAATAGATCCTCGCGTCAATTCCCTCGTAATGTCCGCACAGAAATATCAGATCTTTCATTTCCGCGAAGCGATGGGCATCCTTTTGTGTGTATGTCTTTCCGGCGGGCGTAAAATACACGACATGGCTGCCTTCCCGACGTACAGAGTCCAGAGCATCCAAAACCGGCTGGCAGCGTATGATCATGCCTGCACCGCCGCCATAAGGGGAATCGTCTATTCTCCGATAGCTTCCCGGCGCAAAACTCCTGATATCGACAACCTGGATCCGGGCGATGTTTTTTTGCGATGCACGGGATGCAATCGGTCCTGCGCAGAAATCCCCAAACATCTCGGGAAACATGGTAAGAACGGAAATCTGCATCAGGTCCTTAAAGCCTCCGTAACGAAAAATCCTGGCTTTGCAGGGTCAGATTCGGGTTATAATACGGATCTCCGTCCCGCAGAATATCGGGCCACCGTTCTTCAAAAAACGCAATCTCCCGGTTAAATCTCGCCAGCTTTTCCGGTGTATCCTCCAGCCCCCTTGATTTGGACTCAAAGTGATATAATTCCGCATAAGGATTATAGACGATGAGATACCCAGCCTGACGCAATTTGAGGCAAAAATCAATGTCATTAAAGGCAACCGCCAGTTCTTCGGTTAAGCCTCCGACCTCTTCATATGCCGTCTTCCGGACCATCATACACGCTGCGGTAACCGCACTGTATTCCGAGGCACAGATTATCCGGTTCATATATCCCGTTGATCCCGGCGGCTGCATGACAAAGCAGTGCCCGGCGATTCCGCCCATCCCGATCACGACTCCGGCGTGCTGAATCGTACCGTCTTCATAATACAGCCTGGCGCCTACCGCCCCGACGCCGTCTTCCATGCAGAAACTCAGCAATTCCCTCAGGCAATCAGGCCGGATCATCTGTGTATCATTATTCAAAAGCAGATAATACTCACCTTTGGCAAACCGGATGCCGAAATTATTGATGGCAGCGTAATTAAACGGGCCCTCCCAGGTAACTACCCGCACATGGGGTTTTTCCTTCCGCAAGACATCATAATAGGCAAAGGTTTCTTCCTTTTCACTGTTGTTTTCGATCACGATAATCTCGTAATTACGATAATCAGACTGTCCATCAATCGAAGCGATACATTGAGCGAGATCTTCAATATGATCCTTGTTCGGAATCAGAATCGAAATCAGCGGTTCATAAGGACACGGCATTTTTGTCCGATATAGCCCCAGACGCTCTCCATGGGATACCTGCGCGGCAAGCCCGATCCTGCGATAATGATCTTCTACCGCGCTTTTGCCGGCTTCAAAAGCATACATCTTGCTTTCCGGGTTTTCCGCGGTTGAATCCTTATGCGCTCTCCAATGATACAACACCTTCGGAATATGGGCAATCTCATCCGGCTGCAGGGCTTCGGTACATCGCAGAACAAAATCGTAGTCCTGAGATCCGTCAAAAGCTTCCCGCAGCAGTCCTGCCTCTTTCGCCAATACCGCTTCCGCCACCATGAGATGGCAGATATAGTTGTTTGTGCAAAGAAGGTGTTTGTTAAAATCCGGTTTAAAATGAGGCATGAAAAAGTCTTTCCCATCCATGGAGATCTTATCCTCATCGGAATAGATCAGTCTCGGGCGGGGTTTTCTGCCATTATCATCCGCTTTGGCAGAAGATATTCCTTCAGTCTTAACCGCCTGCTCTTCATATGCTTCATTGAGTTTTTTTACAACCTCATACAAAGCATTCGGCGTAAGCTCGTCATCGTGATCGGCAAAGGCATAATATTCTCCCCCGGCGATCCCGATCGCTGCGTTCGTGTTGGAGGAAATGCGCAGAGGCTCCGGCTGTGTGACAACCTTGATCCTGCTGTCCTTTGCCGCCATATCCTGAAGAAAGGCCTTTCCCTCCCAATCACCGCCGCTCCCGTCAGAAATACACAGTTCCCAGTTAGAATAAGTCTGTTCCTCGATCGTTTCCAAGAGCCTTCGCAGATAAGCTTCCGGAGTCTTGTAAACCGGTACAATGATGGAAATCAGAGGTGCATAAGGGAATTTCGTTTTTCTCTGGCGGGCAAGCTCCTTTTGTGTCGGCAGATGCCTGGCCAGCCATTCCGGATATGTCTGCGGCCGCGTACGATAGCTTTTCGCTTTTGAGACTGTCTTTTCCAGAAGGGCGAAAACGCCTTTGTTCTTTAAATAGCGGACACCCTTTTTTCCAAGACGGCTGCACTTCGCCTTCAAAATTCCGGCGCGTGTCAAGGGTACTTTATAGCAGACCGTTTTTCCTTCCGAGGTAAATTCCACACACAGAAAGCTTCCATCCGGACAGGGAAGCTCAAAATAAAAGCCTGCGTCCGCGATCCGTTCTTTCGCCTCCCGAAAAGCCTGGCCGACATCCGCGCGTTCAAATCTCCGGATTTCACAATCCAGCTGACGTCCGTTTGCGCCAAGCAGGCGGATATCCACCTCTGCATGCGCGATGACCCAGCCGCGTACTTCCAGATTATTTCCTTCCACCTGTTCCAGTTCAATAAAGTACTGCGGTTTCCCTCTTTTTTCATTCAGTGCTTTTTGGGAAACACGGTACCATAATCCTCTTCTGTCATCTTCTGTCCGATAATATACCGAAAGAGTGCGAAAGCTTTCGCCTTGCTTCGGAAGGCGGATATATGCCGCGGCTTCCATGCTTCCGTCCCGTCTGTCATCCCGGAATCGATCCTGCGAGCTCAGTACCGCAGTCTGTTCTGTCCGGGCTTCCAGCGTCATCTTATCGGCAAATGCTTCGATCTTCGCATCTTCAGGCCATCTGCCCTGCAAAATCAGAAGATCAGGGTCATCCAGATGGAAACGGTCGTTTGAGACCTCATAGATTACCTTATCCATATCAAAAAACCTCTCACCGCTTTATACCGTATTCCCCGCCGATCCGCCTCCTGTTTTCAAGGCTGCCAGAACGGACTTACATTTCCGGTATAATTTCCACACCTTTGTATTTTCCATCTGACGGATCTGTTCCCGGCACAGCTCCAGCTCGTTCGTACGCCGCTGTGTTTCCGCAATGCGTTCTTCCAGCTGCCTGCGCATTTCTTCAACACCATAGCGAATCACATCCCGCTCAAGATCCGGTACAAGCTCCAGCCTTAATTCTGATTTCCCGGAAGGAATATCATCAATCAGGAGCTGTGGGTCAGGCATGGGAAAATAGACTCCCTCCCCGACAATGACGCCGTTGGTGCGAAACCTGACCTGCTCACCGTCCTGCCACAGCAGACGGACGGCGGAAAACCCCACGGGATATTCTCCGGGGTCTATACGTACCTCACGGCAAAGGGCGGGAATCGGGATCTCCATGACTCCCTCCTGAATGGGAAACAGCTCGGAATGATCTTCACAGAATCCTTCTCCCATGTCATAAAAAACCTGGAGCTCTCCCCTGCCGCGCAGGACCGCTCCCTGTTCAAAAACAGGCTGAACCGGCAGTCTTCCCGGGGAAATCACCGGATATAAGAGCCGCAGCGGAACTGTGCCGGATAACAGCCAGGTCTGAAAATGCTCTTCCATGGCGGGATAACAGGAAAGCTCCGCTTCTGACAGCCCTGCCCTCTCATACAGGCTTTCCCCATGAAGGGCATAGCGTTTTCCGTCACTTTCCATATAATAATGAAGAAAGCGATAGATCACATAACCGGAAGGAACCGGAAAAGAGAATGTCCATTCCACATCCAGCACCGTCGCCCTGCCGTCTTCATGGATCATCAGGTTAGACGGAACCACATCAATATTGGTTACTTCTGCCGAAGAAAGATGATCCGGCAGCATCGGGGTTCCGAAGACCTTCTCAAAATCCGGGGTCATCACAAAGGGACGCGCATCTCCGACAATCCGGAGCTTCCCGGCATATTCCAGGAGCACTGCGGCGGCATCCCGCACCTGCCCGCGGTCCATCAGCTCATCCAGATACTCCTCCAGATTTCTCCCTTCAATAAAGGGATAAACCGCCTCGCATCTTCCGGAACGGGCTTTTTGAAGCTGACAGGGGGCTGTCAGAAGCCCCGCAGGTCTGTACGCCTCCCTCAGTTCTTCAGCTGTCACGGCCAAAGCGGCAATATGGGCATCTGCCGCTTCTTCGGCTGCTTCTTTTATGACGGCAGCAGGAAGCAGAGAATTCTCCTGTTTATCAGCTTCGCCTGTATGGAGAGCGGCAGGTTCTATTTTCGTGATCAGTCTGAACGAAGCCGCCCTTTCCAGTGAAAACTTTACGTATGACGTGGCAAAAGAGACTGGTTTTGTCTTCTGCAGTCCATCTGCCGAAGCAGTAAAATCATGATCCGAAGTCATTGAATCCATGTTCAAAGCTTCGTTATGGGAGGACGGTATGGAATCCTCCACGTTTTTCAGAATAACAAGATAAGAATTTGCGAACCATGGATACAGCCCGTTTTCCAGAACCGAATCAAACACCCTTGACTCGTCAAAAAGCTTCAGTGCCAGGCGGTCGTAATTGTATTCCGCCCGATTCAGCTCTCCTTTTAACGGCAGACGCCGATCCGAGTGAATCTCCAATGCCAGCTTATAATCCGGGAACGGATAAAACCAGGAATCCGTAAACCCTCCGGCTTCCTTTATGATTCCCGTCAGTTCCTTCCTGGTAAATGTGCGGACCTCAGTCCCGGAGGGGTAACCTTCCAGCCCGTCAAACAGGAGCCCGTCATGATCCTCCGTGCAGCCGGCCCAGTATTTCAGGCCAAAACGGTTTTCGATGGCGATAATCAGCTGTCCTCCGGGTTTTAAGTGTCTTCGGCAGACCTTTAAAAAATCCGTAAAGGGCCGGTCGGAATGAATATAGAGCCTTGCATACTCAAATACGCCGATCAGTGTAATATAGTCATACCTCTTTTTAAGGCTTTTTTCCACATCTTCAAAGTTTCCTGTCCAAATGGTCAGATTTTCCCGGTTTTGGTTACGGAAGGCATTCACCAGGCTTCTCTTCATCGACAGATCCACCGCGTCTACACTGCCGGCCATCGAGCAAAGTGTCCCGGTAACCGCTCCGCAGCCTGAGCCGATCTCCAATACATCATCTGCCCTGGTAAACGGCAGCCATCGGACAATATTTCCGCGGACAGAGGAAAAATGATAGAGCAGCGGCCAGCTTCCCCGTACAGCGATCTGCTTCTGCAGTTCGTCTTCCGAAAGCTCCTTTGCCATCTTCAACATTTCATCTTCGATGCTTCCGTCCGTATACAAATCTTCACCCGGATAGCAGGAATCATCGATTCTTACTTTTCCAATCTGCATAGGTCTCCCCCTGGATGATCGTGATCTGTGAATTCATATCAAAAAAGCCAACCGTATTTTTTTCCGAAACAACCGTTATATTGCATGCGTCATAAAGTCGATGGTACACGGTAAACTCGCCGTCCCGGAATCCCGTACAGCCAAAGGACAGCAGGTATTCTCCTCCCTGGAGATCCATTCTCTGCGTAAACGTCACGGTACAGCACTCTCCCGGCTTCGCGATGATCTTTTCTTTTTTCTCAAACATCGTATTGGTCCCGGTTATTTCGGTTCCTCTCACATCTTTAAAGGTAAAAGCCACGATAGGCTCATCCACTGCCTGATGGAAACAAACCGTGACCCGGATATGGAAGACGGAACCTTTTTGGATGGTATTGGTCGGAAGATCGTGGTCATCCAGTACACGGATATCTATGATTTCCGCCTGTTTTTCGCCATAGGAAAGAACCTCCGGATTCAATACAAACGTATTTTCCGCCGCCGGCAATGGTGCCGCGGCTTCTTCCGAGGCTTCCCTGATCTCCGTGCCGACCAGCAGCTGCTTGTAGGCGTCTACCATAGCCTTTGCCGTACCCTCTCCGCGCTTCACTCCACGGTCGAGAAGGATGACCCGGTCACAGTATTTTGAAACACTGCTCAGATCATGGCTGACGAAAAGAATCGTCTTGCCCTGGGATTTAAACTCTTCAAACTTATGGAAGCATTTTGCCTGGAAGAACACATCACCGACGGAAAGGGCTTCGTCAACAATCAGAATCTCCGGCTCAATGTTGATCGCCAGCGCAAAAGCAAGCCGGACAAACATGCCGCTGGAATACGTTTTCACAGGCTGATATACAAATTCCCCGATGTCCGCGAAGGACAGGATGGCGGGAAGTCGTTTTTCAATCTCGTCGGAAGAAAACCCCAGCATTGCCCCGTTCAGATGAATGTTTTCGATCCCCGTATATTCCATGTTAAAGCCCGCGCCCAGCTCCAGGAGCGCGGAAATGCGTCCATCCACCTCAACCGTACCCTCCGTTGCGGCAAGTACGCCCGTGATAATCTTCAGAAGGGTGGATTTGCCGGAACCGTTCGTTCCGATAATCCCGACGCATTCGCCTTCTTTTACCGAAAAGCTTACATGGCGCAGCGCATAATGCTCCGTGTATCTTTTTTTCCGGGACAGCCCCAGCGCTTCCCGGAGGCGGTCAGACGGCTTTTCATAAAGCTTATATAATTTGGTCAGTTCTTCGACCTTGATTACGGTTTTGTCAGTCAATGAAATTCTCCAATTATGATTTCAGTAAATAGACCTGCCCTCAAAGCACATCCGCAAAGTGAGGCTTCAGCCGTGCGAAAATCACTGTGCCGAGGCAAAAACACCCGATTGTAAAGCTCCAGAAGTAGAGAGTCCATCCTGTTTCAGCCCAGAAGGGCCGATGCAGGATCAGGCTGTCGCGATATCCCGATACGATATAGTAGACCGGATTCAGTTTCAGGATCATGTGAATCACCGGATGTCCCGCCAGCGCATCATCTGCCACCCACATAATGGGCGTCAGCCAGACGCCGACCTGGAGCAGAATCTGAATCATCTGCGTCAGATCCCGAAAAAAAGGAACCACGGCACAGGTCATATAACAGACGCTGAGAGACAACGCAAAGCAGCACGCGCTGTAATAAACCAGCTGCAAAGCATAAAGCCCCGGAAATTTACCGTACAGGAGATATAAAAGAAGGGTAAACAGTACAAAAAAGCTGTGGACAATACCTGCCGAAACCAGCTTTACTACCGGAAGGATACGAATATTGAAGACGACCTTTTTCACAAGGTAATTATATTCCAGCAAAGCATTGGTTCCACCGATAAGACTGTCCTGAAAGAAAAACCAGGGCACAATTCCCGCTACAAGATAGAGAACGAACGGAATATTGAGACCTGCCATACTTTGACGAAAGCCAACGGAAAAAACAAACCAATAAACAAGGATTGTAATGACAGGCTGGACAAAAGCCCAGAAAATCCCAAAATATGAGCCGGCGTACCGGACCCTGAAGTCATTGTACGCCAGCTTCACAATCAATTGCCTATTAGCTAAAATATCCGCAGGCAAAGAGAAAAAATCTCTTTTCATGCCTGCCCCTTTCTCTGAACATAATCGGATAAGCTTCCCCAGTTCTGATCCTTTTCAGACATGACAAGGTCCATTCCATCAGGAATCGGCCATTCAATCCCGATTTCGGGATCGTCAAAAGCAATCCCGCCCTCATCATTCGGATGATAGAAATCCGAACATTTATATGTAAATTCCGCATGTTCCGAAAGCACAAGAAAACCATGGGCAAATCCGCGGGGAATAAAAAACTGTTTTTTATTCTCGGCGGACAAAATCACGCCATGCCACTTTCCGAAAGTATCCGATCCTTCCCTGAGGTCTACAGCAACATCAAACACCTCGCCGCTGACTACCCTTACAAGCTTATCCTGGGGGTATTCCCGCTGGAAATGCAGTCCCCTCAGGACTCCGAAACAGGAGCCGGACTGGTTGTCCTGAACAAAGTTCACTCTTATGCCTGCTTCAAAAAAATCCTTCTCATTGTAGGTTTCCATGAAGTAACCTCTGGTATCTCCGAACACCTTCGGCTCTACTACGCAAAGACCTTTGATGTCTCCGCAGGCTGTCACCTTTATCTGTCCCATTTCAGCACTCCCCCAAGCCTTCCTCTATTTCAACAATCAAGGCAGCCAATGCCTGTTCCTCGTCTTCCCCATCGCAGATAATCTCGATCTCATCCGAACACTTGACACAGGCATCCAGAACCGAAAGAACGCTTTTGGCGTTTGCTTTTGTCCCATCAAAAGAAAGCCAGACAGAAGAGCGGTATTTCAGGGCTTCCTGGCAAAGCCTGCCTGCCGGACTCAGGTGCAGCCCGGAAGGATTGATCACTTTCACTTTACGGCTCACCATATCGCGATTCTCCTCTCGAAACGAAATTTTAGCACGTTAACTCCATGTCTTCGGATGACGATTTTGCTGCTTCGGCAGTTGGGATGCCGAAGACAAAATCAGTCTCCTTTCTACTGATTGGAAACCTCCGTCACCATCACATTGGCCTCCACCTCTTTTAACAAAGTATAACCCCTGGGGAGCTCTATATGAACCGGAAGCAGACTGCTTCCTTCCCCGATTCCCTGCAGATCAATCGAAGCCTTCAGATCTGAAACGTCAAAATCTTCAATCTTATACGTATCTGCCGCTTTCACACGGATTGCCAGCGAATCTGTATCTATACTGGCGGCAAGCCCATTTCCCAGATTCTGAAAATCAACCTCGTTGCCTGCCAGTGAGTACAAATGGCTGTTCTCCGGAAGAATCACGAAGGTAATATAGATATCCTCGCTTGTCCCGGAGGACAGACGCAGGTTTTCCGGCATATAATTCACCATGTTTGCTTTTACTTCCTCATCGTCGCTGACACCCGAGATATCAATCACGGGACCGGAAATGACCATTCTGGGCTCCGCGTTCCGCAAAGCGGAAATCGCCTCTTCATTTCCCGCCACACTCACGGTATCCGGCACCGTCGTTACCCGTTCGACATGATATCCTTCTGCAGGCTCTCCAAGTGTGGAAACCGAAAACCGGACTCCTGAAATCACACGCCAGAATTTCGTCGTAACCGTGGCTCTCCCGTTATTATCAATCGTAAGATACGCATCAGAGAGCGTATCCTGATTTCGGTCCGTCACAACCAGAGTGACATCCTCTGACACATCCTTTGTCTTTCCGCTGACATTTACATTCGCCGTGACTTTGTCAATCTTGCTGACCAGGGATTTGGGACCGGTGATCTTCACCTTTTCCGGACTTACGGTCTGCGTTCCGACCTCGTAGCCTTTTCCGGGTCTGCTTTCACCATAAGACGCCGTAACGACATACTCCTGGGAGAGCTTGTCCTCCAGGCGGATCGCCATATACTGAGGGTTTACTTTTATATTTGAGGGATTTACATTATCACAGACAGCCGTGATCGGAACCATAACAGGGCTGGTATCCAGGCTGACCGCCTGCTGCAGGTCGGCCGTAAGGCGGATCGCAGACGTCGTCATCCTGCGAAGCAGCTTGCGCTCACCCGTGATCGTTACGCGGACCGGATCTCTTTCATCATCCAGAAGGCACATTTTATTGTAGCTGTCAACATACTGGGTGTTCATCAGGGAAATCCTGTCCCCTGTCACCACAAAGGTTCTGTTTTCTGTCGGATTGTCAATATTTACTACCAGGAGCCATACCAGGAAACCGATCACCAGGGATACGATTTTTAACGGAATATTTTCCATCCACTTATGTTTGCGCATGCTTGCCCCTTCCCATGATAAAATCGCGCAGCTTTCTCCCGTCAACCACCTTTTTGTTCTGCACGTTTACCAATGCTTCTTTCAGCTCAGCGGCATCATAACATCTTGAGAGCCTTCCCTCCCGCGCAATCGATACATGCCCGGTTTCTTCCGAAACGATGATCGTAAGGGAATCACTGATTTCACTGATTCCGATTCCCGCCCTGTGCCGGGTTCCAAGCTGCTTGCTCAGCTCCATATTATCCGAAAGCGGCAGATAACAGGTGGCGGCAACAATACGGTTTCCCCTCACAAGGACAGCGCCGTCATGCAAAGGTGTGTTTTTTTCAAAAATATTGATCAGCAGCTGGCTCGTAACCGTTGCGTCCAATTTTATCCCTGTCCGTTCATATTCAGAAAGCCTGACATCTCTTTCGATCACAATCAAAGCTCCCGTCTTGACTGCCGCCATATCAAAGCAGCCCTTCACGATCTCTGCGACGGTCTTGTCCGTAAATCGTTCCACAACCTCCTGGCCGGCATTGAACGGAAGAAGCAATGAAGAAATAAACTCTCGTTTTCCCAGCGATTCCAATACCTTCCGGAGCTCGGGCTGGAAAATAACGATCACAGCCATGATAAGGAGATTTGCCAGATTCCGAACAATCCAGAGGATCGTATTCAGCCGCAAAATATAAGACAACAAAAGAAATGCCAGAACGATCACGATACCTTTAAGCAGGGAATAAGCTCTTGTTGTCTTAACCCAGACAATAAACTGGTAAACAAAGAAAGAAATCAAAAGAATGTCAATAACATCATTCAGGCCAATCCCCGGGAGGGTCAGCCTGGAAAGGTATCCGGACAGTAAGCCCAGAAATTCTTGCATGAAATCTCCTTTCTCCTGAGGAAAAGGTTCGGGGTGGATTCAATCATCATCCGCATTTTTTCAGAGATCCCGCAAAGACTCCTCCAGCTTTTTCTCAAGGTTGAGGTCTGCTTCAGGATCATCGCTGGAAAAGAGCGGATGCGCGTATGGATTAAAAACCTCTCCGCTCCTGCCGCTCTGCGGCAGATCTTCTACATGAATTTTTTTGATCCTGCGTTTTGCGGTAGAGACGGAAGCCTTCGGTACAGCCTTCACGTAATAATAATATTCGTCATCCTCGTATTCCAGGCGCTCCGTGCGGGAATAGTCCCCTCCGAAAAAGAAAAACTCTATCACGATTCCCACAACTACGGCAATGACCGTGCTCGTAATCAGATAACTGACATCAACCGTTGCATTCAGATAATAACTGCCCGTCATCATCAGAACCACGTAAAGCACGCCGCCGACTATGATGGATACCCGCCAGGCGTAATCAAAGGAGCGGGTACGGATCAGATTTACCATAAGGATCACCGCGATAAAGGTCACAACCGTAATCCACATGCCCCAGTTATAGATAATGCCGTCAGCCATCGTCTGCAGCTTTGCCACAGGCTCAATATCCACGTTTGACAATTCGCTCGCATGGGCGTTCAGATACCGGATAAAATAGTACAGGACTACACCGCAGGCTGCCGGTATCGCAGATGAAGCCGGCAAAAGCAGTCCGCTGCCGATCGGCAGCATCACCGGGAACCCTACACTGAAGGAGATCGGAGTCAATACCGTAATAAAGCTTGTACCGCCTGAAAACCGCAGAAAAAAGATCGCCAGCAGCAGGATTAAAACAATCATAAAGCCGGCGCATTCAAGTCCCACCGCATAACTGTGCAGAATCATAAGCACAAAGCTGCATAAAACCGTAACCTGTGAGGGCAGAATACAGCAGATCCCCGCGAGAACAGCCAGGAAGGGAAGATTATTCAGCATGGGAAAGTAACCCATGCTTTCGCTCAGCCAGATAAAGTGCAGAAAGGCGATCGCAAATTTCAGAATCGGCATGAAAAAAACCTGATTCGTACCGAAAAAAAACTTAACCTTCTGCTTTAACTCCAACAGTGTCGTCATATCTACCTCCTAGTTCCTCGAACTCCTTCGCTCCTCGCGTCCGTACATCTTTTCCATCTGTGTCAGCAGATCATAGTAATGTCGGACACTCTTTTTGGCCTTAAAGTATTTAACCGAATAAATAATATATGTCAGCACGGTATAAACGCTGAACAAGGCGAGGAATCCGAGCAGCAAATAGACTCCCAGCGCAGTGAGATTCATTTTATGAATATTATTCATCAGGTACTCGGAAAAATACGCACCCACACCCGCCAGTGTAAGGACATAACCGACCGCAACCAGAAAGAGGTTCCGTATCAATGCCGCTCCGATATAATCTCTCCGATAATACCGGCTGATAGGAAGATACTTCTTTCCTTCCCCCTGCTCATACATAGCCAGCTGATTCATCAGCTTAATCTTTTCAGGATTTAACATGAGCCTCCCGAGACCTCCTCTTATAGTATGCGCACGAATTTACAGCGGAATCATGCCGCTTGCAGCGGCGTAAATCCGGCGCGGTAAACGAATCAAAAATGCAGGCGTTTTATTCGTTTACTATACAATGCTGTGGTAAGGATCTTTATCAGATAATTGCAATTGAGAATTATTGTACCATAAGACGCTCTTGAATAAAAGAGGGAATTTCAGCGATCCTGTTTCCCGATGCATACCGTCAGGAAGTACACCCTTTGCGCTCCGGCTTCCTTCAGACACGCAGCCATCGCATCGATGGTACTGCCCGTCGTATAAACGTCGTCGATCACCACAAAGCTGCCTCCCCTTAACCGCTGCCGCACACGCAGGCTTTGCTTCAGATTCTGCCGGCGGGCGGCGGCAGACAACGTCTTCTGCGAAGCCGTAGGCCTTACCTTCTCAACAAGCCAGTTAATGCAGGGGATTCCCGTAAGGGCCGACAGCTCCTCAGCAATGCATTCTGCCTGATTAAAGCCCCTGCTTTTTCTCCGCGAAGCGTGAACCGGCACCGGGATCAGCGCATCCGGCCGCCATCTGGCCAGCTCTGTCCCTGCATTTTCCGCCATTGCTTCCGCGTATGCCCGTGCATTCCGGCGATGCCCGCTTTCCTTATAACGCAGTATGGAAGAACGCATTTTCGCGTCATACACAAAAATACCGCGTCCTTCATCAAAAACATGAGGATGGTCCGCGCAATCCGCGCAAAGCTCCCTCCCCTCCTCCACAGGCTTCCCGCAGACAAAACATCGGTTTCTTCCAATCGGAAGCACCCCGCTTCTGCACCGGGCACACAAATGGTTGTCTTCGGGCGCAACAGCCTCACCGCAAAAAGCGCATCTGTCAGGATACAGCCAACGAAGAATATCTTTCATAAAGAACCTTTCTCCCCCGAAAAAAGCTCCCTGCCATTATAACAGCTCCTCCACCCGTTCATCCAGGCTGCTGCACCTTCTTTGCTGCCGTACGTTAGCTTCCATCCGCAAAAAAGTCTCTTCATCGCCTACAATAGCCACGCATTTTTTTGCCCGCGTCACCGCCGTATAAAGAAGGTTCCGGTTCAGCAGCATGGCGGGACCGGAAAGGAGGGGCATCACCACTGCCGGATATTCAGAGCCCTGTGATTTATGAACGGTAACCGCGTAAGCCAGCTCCAGCTCATCCAGTTGTTTTAAGGCATAATCGATAAACCGGCCTTCTTCAAATTCCACCGTAACAAGAGAAAGCTCGGCAGATATTTTTCTGATGATTCCCATATCACCGTTAAATACGCCTACGCCTTCTTCTATGATCACTCCGTTTGCGCCTTTTTGCACCCATTCGACCTGATAATTGTTGCGGGTCTGCATTACCTTATCTCCCTCCCGGAAGACCCGGTCTGCGATTTCCCATTCCGCCTTATCCGGAGCCGGAGGGTTGAGATATCTCTGCAAAACAACATTCAGGCGTTCCACTCCCATCTGCCCTTTCCGCATCGGCGTCAGAACCTGTATGTCGAAGCTTTCCGCTCCCACATAGGACGGCAGTTTATCTTTCACAAGGGATAAAACAACCCTCAGCACCTGATCCGGATCATAGCGTTTCAAAAAGAAAAAATCACGGCTTTTATTATCCAGTCTGACCTCTTCTCCCCGGTGAATCTTATGCGCATTCACGACAATATCGCTTTCTTCCGCCTGCCGGAAAATCCGGTCAAGCCTCTGGATCGGAAATGCATGGCTGGCTATGATATCTCCCAGCACATTGCCGGGTCCGACACTCGGCAGCTGATTTTCATCGCCCACCAGGATCAGGCGGGTTCCCGGAGGTATCGCTTTCAGCAGAGAATGCATCAGGTAAATATCCACCATGGACATCTCGTCTATGATCAGGACATCGGTTTCCAATGGATTTTCATCATTTCTTGCAAACCAGATCTGCTGTTCCGCCCGGTCATCCTCCTCTTCCGGCAGGCCCTGCAGTTCAAGCAGACGATGGATCGTTTTCGCCTCAAATCCCGTTGCCTCTGTCATACGCTTTGCCGCTCTGCCTGTCGGAGCCGCAAGGGCAAGCCTGAGCCTTTCCCCCGCAAAATACCGCAGCATGGCATTGATGGTTGTGGTCTTTCCTGTACCGGGACCGCCGGTAAGGATGAACAGGCCGTTCCGGCAGGCCTGGCGGACGGCATCCCGTTGTCCGCAATCCAGCACCAGTCCTGTGTCCGCTTCCAGTCCGGCCAGACGTCTTTCAAAAACAGTCTCGTCGAGGGGAAGTCTTACCTTCAGATCCAGCAGCATCCTTGCCGTATCAAGCTCCAGGTGGAACAGGCGGGCGTCATAGACGCGCTCTTCATCCTCTTTCTGTCTGACCACAACCTTTCTCGCCAGCTGCAGATCCATCAGGTGTTTATCCAGATATGACGAATCAATACCGAGCAATTTCCCGGCACGCGCAAACAAAACGGCTTTCGGCAGGTAAATATGGCCCTCTCCCTGTGCCTGGTTCAGCACATAACGCAGTCCGCACCGGATCCTGTAATCGGAATCCGCATGAATACCGATGCGTTTTGCGATCTCATCCGCCGTCAGGAATCCTACCCCCTGTATTTCGTCTGCCAGGCGGTACGGGTTTTCCTGCACCACCTGATATACATCCTTCCCATAGCGCTGACAGATCTTTACGCTCAGATTCGGTGATATTCCATATTTCTGCAGAAAAATCATCGCCTGCCGCAGCTGACTGTTTTTTGCAAACTCCTCCCCGATTTCTTTGGCTTTCTTTGCACTGATCCCCTTTATTTCCGCAAGACGGACAGGTTCTTCTTCCATAATGCGCAGGGTATCGTTTCCGAACCTTCGAACGATTTTCGCGGCAGTCGCGGCCTTGATCCCTTTAATAGCCCCGGACGCGAGATAACGTTCCACAGCTTCCTGATCCTCCGGCATCCGCTCTATACAGCTTCGGACCGTAAACTGCCTGCCGTATACCGGGTGATCGGTATAATCACCTTCCGCCTCAATCGTCAGCCCGACACTGACGGAAGGAAATGTTCCCACACAGGTCAGGGCTTTGCCTCCCGTCAGGCGAATCACCATCACCGTATATCCGTTTTCCTCGTTGCGGAATACAACGTGATCAATCAATCCAGTAACCTTTTCCATAGCCAAGCCCAGTCACCTCTCCGATGCTATCTGCGCGTAACGGGCTGTTCCTATTACCGTCGAGATCATAGGGTTCGGCATTGTCATCGTGCTGATCCCTGTCGCTTCTTCCACCAGACGATCCATTCCGGAAAGCATGGCGCCGCCTCCTGAAAGAACAATTCCCCGATCCACAATGTCAGACGCCAGTTCGGGAGGCGTTTTTTCCAGTATCTGCCGGATCAGTCCTATCATCTGCCCTGCCGTATCCCCGATTGCCTCCCTTACATCCTCCGAAGTCATTGTGACGACTTTAGACAGTCCTGTTATGACATTTCTCCCCTTGACCTCCATGGAGCGCGGCGTCTTTTCCTCATAAGCCGCTCCGATGCCCAGTTTGATCTGCTCTGCAAGGTCTTCTCCGATAAAAAGATTATGTGTCTTCCGGGCATAAGCAATGATTGCTTTGTTCAGCGCATCCGATCCCACCCGCACGGAGCCCTGCACGGCGATGCCATACATCGTAAGCACCGCCACATCCGTAGAACCGGCCCCGATATCAACAACCAGGTTTCCGGCAGGTTTGGATATATCCAGTTCCGAACCGAGGGCCGCAGCCAAAGGCGATCTGACGAAAAACACCTTTCTGGCTCCCGCAAGGTAAGAAGCTTCTTCCAGCGCCTTGCGCCCGATATCCGTGATCGAAGCAGGTACGCAGATGCTGATCCGGGGCTTACGAAAAGCGTTTCTTCCCATTGCCTTTGTAATATAATATTTCAACAGCTTTTCCAGGACAATATAATCCATGATAACGCCGTTCCGGATCGGCCAAACCAGTTCAAGCCCGGAAAGGGAATGGTCTGCCATGGACTTTGCCTCTTCTCCGATCATCCTGATCCGCTCAGCATTCCGGTCATAAACCACTACCGTAGGTTCCGAAAGGATCATTCCTCTCCCCGTGGTATATACGAGGCTGTTTCGCGTTCCCAGATCGATCCCTATGTCGCCGGTTGCCATAGTTCGTTTTCCTCCCTTGATCAGCTTTCAAAAATCTCCTCTATATTCCGGATGACGATCCTGCTGCTTCGCCAGCTGCAGGTGCGGAAGATGAGAGCAGTCTCCTCAGGTATATCCCCGTATACGAGGCCGGATCTTCCGCTACCTCCTCGGGCGTTCCGCACGTCACGACACGGCCGCCTCCGTCACCGCCTTCCGGTCCCATATCAATCAGATAATCCGCGGTTTTGATCACATCCAGATTATGTTCGATCACAACCACCGTGTTTCCGCCCTCTGCAAGCCGGCGCAAAATCATAACCAGCTTGTTTACATCCTCGAAATGCAGACACGTCGTCGGCTCATCCAGAATATAAATCGTTTTTCCCGTACTGCGCCGGGCCAGCTCTGTCGCAAGTTTTACTCTCTGCGCTTCTCCTCCGGACAGCTCCGTGGAAGGCTGTCCCAGTTTGATATAAGACAGTCCCACATCATATAAGGTCTGCATCTTATTACGTATCGAAGGAACCGCGTCAAAAAAGGTCAGTGCCTCTTCCACCGTCATATCCAGCACGTCAAAGATGCTTTTTCCCTTATATTTCACGTCAAGGGTTTCACGGTTATACCGCTTACCCTTGCAGACTTCGCAGGGCACATATACATCCGGCAGAAAATGCATTTCAATCCGGATGATGCCGTCTCCGCTGCAGGCTTCACAACGTCCTCCCTTAACGTTAAAAGAAAAACGTCCTTTTTTATAGCCCTTTGCCTTTGCGTCCGCGGTTGCGGCAAAAAGGTCGCGGATCTGGTCAAATACTCCCGTATAGGTTGCCGGATTTGACCTGGGCGTTCTTCCGATGGGAGACTGATCGATACAGATCACCTTATCCAGCTGCTCCGTGCCGATGACATCATCATGCTTTCCCGGAATTGTCCTGGCGCGGTTCAGGACTCTGGCAAGCTTTTTATAAAGAATTTCATTTATCAGGGAGCTTTTCCCGGATCCGGAAACGCCTGTTACGCAGGTCATTACGCCCAGCGGAATCTGTACGTCGATATGCTTTAAATTATTCTGTGCCGCTCCCTTCACCGTCAGAAAGCCCCTGGGCTCCCTTCGTTTGTCCGGAACCGCGATGTACCTTCTCCCCGCCAGATAATCCCCCGTAATGGAGGCAGGCGTGTTGATCAGATCCTCTACGGTTCCCATCGCTACCAGCTCGCCTCCGTGGGAGCCTGCGCCAGGCCCGATATCCACGATACAGTCCGCAGCCCGCATGGTATCCTCGTCGTGCTCAACCACAATGAGGCTGTTGCCCAGATCCCGCAGCCTTTTCAAGGCGCTGAGCAGTTTATCGTTGTCCCTTTGATGCAGGCCGATGCTCGGCTCATCCAGAATATAGGCAACCCCCACCAGGCCGGAACCGATCTGCGTTGCCAGGCGGATACGCTGCGCTTCCCCTCCGGAAAGCGTTCCCGTCGCCCGGGAAAGGGTCAGGTACTCCAGTCCCACTTCCGACAGAAAACCCACACGGTTTTTGATTTCCTTTAAGACCTGCCGTCCGATCAGCTGCTGCTGCTGCGTCAGCTTCATTTCTTCCAGGAACGTAACCAGCTTCTCGACAGGCATGTCCGTCCATTCGTAGATGTTTTTTCCTGCCACCGTTACGGCAAGGGATTCCTTCTTCAGCCTTTGCCCCCCGCAGGTTTTGCAAGGTGTAATCTGCATGAAAGACTCGTATTCCGCCTTCATCATTTCGGAAGCCGTTTCCCTGTATCTTTGCTCTACATTTTTGATCAGACCCGGAAAGGCGACATCATAAACTCCTTCGCCTCTCTGTCCGCGGTAACGGACCTTTACAACGTGTCCGCCTGTTCCGTTGATTAGGATATCCTTGATCTTGTCCGGATACTCTTCAAAGGGAGTATCCAGAGAAAAGCCATATTCTTCCGCAAGGGCGTCAAGCATGGCGCGGGAAAAGCTCCCCGGCGTCGAGCTGGACTGCCATCCGGTTACCACGATCGCTCCATCCAGAATCGACAGGGACGGATCGGGAATCATCAGGTCTATGTCAAACTCCATCTTATATCCCAGGCCCAGACAGTCGGGACAGGCTCCGAAGGGATTATTGAAGGAAAAGCTTCTCGGCTCGATCTCGGCAATGCTGATCCCGCAGTCCGGGCATAAAAAGCTCTGGCTGTAGGTCATTACATTTCCGTCCATCGTATCCACCATCACCAGGCCATCCGAAAGTCCGAGAACCGTTTCGATGGAATCCGCAAGGCGTTTTTCGATCCCCTCTTTTACGATCAGACGATCCACGATAATTTCTATATTGTGTTTGATATTTTTGTCCAGGGTGATGTCTTCCGAAAGCTCATAGACATTTCCGTCCACCTGGGCACGGACATAGCCGCTTTTTCTCGCCTGCTCCAGCACCTTGGCATGCGTTCCTTTTCTCCCCCGCACCACCGGGGCAAGAAGCTGCAGCTTCGTCCGCTCCGGCAAGGCCATAACCTGATCCACAATCTGGTCGACCGATTGGCGCCGGATCTCCCTGCCGCATTTGGGACAATGCGGAATTCCCACTCTCGCAAACAGCAGACGAAAATAATCATAAATCTCCGTCACGGTTCCGACAGTCGAACGGGGATTCCGGTTTGTCGATTTCTGGTCTATGGAAATCGCGGGGGGGAGTCCGTCTATGCTTTCCACATCCGGTTTCTCCATCTGGCCCAGAAACTGCCTCGCATACGAGGAAAGAGACTCCATATACCGCCGCTGACCTTCCGCATAAATGGTGTCAAAAGCAAGCGAGGACTTCCCGGAACCGGACAGGCCGGTCAATACGACCAGCTTGTCACGGGGGATGTCCACGCTCAGGTTTTTCAGATTATTAACATTTGCGCCGCGAATGCGGATAAAAGGTTTTTTTATTGCCTCTGGCATTATGCCTCCTCTTACAATGCTATGATTGCATCGACAAAAGCCTGATTCTACGAATCGCTTCGCAGCGGAGCTGCTCTCGCGATTCTACAGCCACTCGGAATACGCTCATTTTGCACAGAAAGATTTGTAAAATCAAGTGTATATAGTGCAAAATGGCTGCT
>JAFVGK010000004.1 GCA_017475035.1 Blautia sp. | reverse complement strand
CACCGCCGTAACGCGCGATATTGGCACGGCGATGCAGATCCTTGCAGGAGAGGCGTAAAGCTTCCGCGATGCGTTCAAGCGCAGCATCGCCCTGAATATGACCGTAGGTGTCATTTATACGCTTGAACTTGTTTGCATCGATCAACAGCAGAAAAAGCGGAGTCTGTTCTTCGTGTTGTGTCCACTGATCGAAAGTATGAGATAGTTGTTTACGGTTGTTCAGGTGTGTTAATGGGTCGATTGAAATCATTTCTTCAAGCCAGGTGTGATAAAGGATCAGCGTTTCAAAAGAAAGCGCCACACAGGCAAGCGGGATCTCCGGATAAAGAAACTGCAGGATCCCCGCGGCTGCCGGGGCAAGAGGAAAAATGGCGAGATTGACCATAAGTCTCCGTCTGCTGCCGTTTTGAGCTTTCCTTATGCCGCGCATCGCATGAATGGAAGCAGTAAAAACGTAAACATAGGAAAGAAGGTATTGGACCAGAAACAATGGACCGCGATGATATATGCCTTCCAGATCAACATAAAAAAGCATTCCGTTGAAATGATTGATGAACAACAAAATCAACATGATCCAGATCAGCACACTGGAAAGGTAAATTTTTTTTTGAACTGGATAAAGGGTGATCCCTGCAAATGCTCAAAGTAAATAAACCTAAAAAAACACATCAGGGCTGTGGAGAAAAAGTAGATCTCTTTCGCTGCCATCAGACCGGCGGCGCTGAAAGGAATAACATGACAATTGATCAGAACAGTGACGGCATCTGACAGAAAAAAACGCATTCAGAATCGATTGCCATGGAAAAATTCCGCTGTGAGACCATTTTGGATATTCCCAGCGTCTTGAATCTGATAAAAACTGCCAGAAGCACAGCAAACAGATTGACTTCAAAATAAACGATTGCATAAAGAGGTGTCATAACGTTTTTCCCCCGGATAAACAGCAGATCTGAAACAGCATCAATTTTCCGTCCGGTCCTTTCCCTTGGGAATCTTTTCAGCCAATGTTTTTTCAATCAGCTGCAATATTTCTGTTCTTGCATTCTGAGCACTGCTGTGTATCAGTTTTCTGATCATCGAAATGAGTTCCTGACGTTTTTCGTCAGGCAGATCATAGATGCCTGTCAGAACAGCTGCCAGAGATTTACGCTTTTGTGAGCTTACTTCATGAAAGGATTCCTTACCTGTATTATCCAAAACTGTGAAAATAGAATCAATCAATGATTTCCGCAGGTCGCTGTCCAAATGGTCAGTCCAGTCAGATACTGACTTGTCAAGAAATTCACCCATTTTAGAAATATCGGTGTACTCAAAGTGATTTCGGACGACACTCCATGTATAGGTATGATGTTGGCCAATTCCTTTTGCTGTACTATGAATGACAAGAGGTGTGGAAGAATCGTACATCAGACGGCCAACGACAGAGGCTTCAGGAATTATTTTTCGGACTTTTGGAAGGATCCGGCAGTAATCTTCAGAGTTAATGATTTCTTCACGAAACCCGGGACCATCGTTTGAATACACTGTTGTGATACGATCCCGAATTGTCGGATCGCAAAATACTGATCCGTATACAGCGAAATTTCCGCCTTTTGAATGACCGCCAATACGCAGCGGATAATTAGGAAGTCTATTAAGTGTGTTCAGATAATCAATCGCCTTGCGCTGACTATCCGTTTCAGGGAGGTAACTGAGATCCAGCGCGTCATGAAGTCCGGTGAAGCTGTGATCTGTTCCGCGGAAAGCAACAAAAGCACTTTGATCATCCAGCAGAAAAGTGACGGCAGCAAATTGTATGTCAAGATCCGGATCGAAATCGTTTACATAAAAACAGACTTCGGTATTCTTGAACCGGACACTTTTAACCAGTTCCTTCATTATTTTTGCTTTACGCAGATTTGGATTTTCAATCTCTGTCTGATTCTCCGGGATGTGGCTGAAGTAGGCATCACATGCATCCGTAAGCTTTACCTTTTTCTCATCATTTGCAATTCCAACGTAATTAATATAGGCAAGCTCAGATAAAATCACATTGTCGACCTCATTAAAAGGATCAACAGAAAAGGGAATATCCCCGCGCCATTCAAGATAATCAAAATAATTTGCCATAATCTACAGATTATTTTACCTCTTGCAGTTTTTGACAAGTCAATAAACCTTAAATCATTTTATATCAACCACAAAAGGAACCTTGTGAGAATTACATCCATTTCTGCAGTTTGCTGCTTACTGATTTACAGGTACCTTCGGATTTTTTCATCAAAATCGCCATATATGCGTCCTGAAGCGCTTCTTTCAATGGATAAGGTGAATCTGCAATTCCTTTTGCGTATTCGGCAGTATTTTTCAGAAGCTGAGCAACTGCTGTTTCATCCTGTGATAATCCGCAAAGACCGAACGGCGGCTTGTATATCTGTTCCCCCTGAAAATATATTCCCGTTATCTCCTCTGCAAATTCCGGATTCGGGTTTATAAAATCCCGATCAATATGTCTTTTCTCTATCTGAAGATCAGCCTCCACAGCATTATTTTCAGGATCGAGGTAAATTGCTTTGCCATCCAGTATTTCGCCTCTTATTCCCTGAATTTTATATGAGTTCTTCCTGATTTTTGAGTGATACTGTTCAGAATCAAAATCATAAAATGCGGCCTGTCCGTTTTCGAATTCAAATGTGGCAACGGTACGTCTCTTATTGGATATCCTTCCATCCTGGAATTCTTCATAGCGGGTACGTGTTTCGGTCACGGGAAATTCATAAGTTTTTGCAGAAACGGAAAAGGTCATATCAACAGGAATCCCAAGCAGATATCTTATAAGACTTGCTCCATGATATTCATGTGCCAGGGATATATTCAGACAGTTGATCCTGCCAAGGATGCCGCTCTTTACAAGCCTGATAAGAGAACTGTAGTAAGGATAAAGGAAATACTGCTCGGCTATCACCAGTTTCTGTCCCTGCATGTGATGAGCCCATAGTTTATTCAGTGTTTCCGGATCCAGACCGGCGGGGGTTTCGCATAACACAGTAAATTCTTTATCTGCCCAACGCATTGCGACATCCGGTCCTGAATTTTTGCTTACAGCTGTTACAACGAAATCCGGGTTCATTGCGGCACAATCTTCCTCAGAAGTTACCGCAGGAATTCTGTATTCGGTGCGGAATTTTGCTGCCTTTTCCTCACTCCTGCAATACATTGCGCAAAGTTCAAAAAGATCCGGAAGAGCTTTCGCTGCTCTGGCATAATATTGAGCTCGCCATCCTGAACCAATGACAGCAAAACGGTATCTGCTCATACGACCATCCTATTTTACTCTTTCCCCGCTTCTCATTTCAACAACATGCTGATACAGAACTGAAAACCTGTGATTTGGGATGTTCATATCAAAATGATAATGACCGCAGTACCAGCGTCTGTAAACCACTCTTTCCAGCACTTTATCCAGAAATTTTTCCGCGCAGCAGTCAAGGCAAAGAAGCTTGTGCGCGGCATTTATTTCGTTTCTCACTATGGATTCAGGAGCGGCATGGGTAACAATATAATCGACAATAAAATCATGCTTTTCAAGGTTCTCCATCGCTTTCATGCATTCTTCTTCTGACGGCTCTTCTTCAGGCCACCAGCTTTCACCAAGAGTACGGTATGCCTTATCAATGCTCAGCGCTCCTCCAAAAGTAAAGATGCTCATGTTCTCTATGTTGAAGATTTGGCCGCGCATCAGATGAAACACTTTGTCCGTGACTCTGTGAATCTTTCCACCGTTCCACTGTTCGACCGGAAAGCTGTTCAGAAGATAGAAATTCTCATGGTTACCATCTGCGAACAAGGTTGTATAAGGTTTCCGGGAATAGTAATCCAGAATATCCTCATCATGCGTTCCGCCGTCCCAGATTCCGCCGAAATCTCCCGTGATCAGCAGATAATCATTCTCTGTCAGCGAAGCCAGAGTCTTTTTCAGTGCTATTTTGTCGATATCGTTGAATCCGTGTGTATCACCTGTAATGCAGATCATATTTATCTCCTGATATATTATACCGAACAGCGTGAATAGATTTAAAAGAAACATATAATAATAAGCAGACAGAGAGTAAATGATATGTTCAGCACCTTACCGATCAGCAGTCTCACAATTGACTGGAGAATAATATCTTCTGACAGTTATATTCGGACCATTCCTGCAATCAGCAGTCTGGAAAAGCTTGCTTTTCACCGGCTGATAACAATTTTTGTCGGGGAAAACGGCAGCGGAAAATCGACTTTGCTGGAAGCGATAGCGATTGCCTACGGGTTTAATCCTGAAGGCGGAACAAAAAACTACATCTTTTCGACCTATGATTCCCATTCTGAACTTTATCAGGCAATCCGGTTGTCAAAACGACCGGTAAAGACGCAGTGGGGCTATTTTCTAAGGGCTGAAAGTTTCTATAACGTTGCTACGAAAGAAGCGGAATATGCGGAAGAGGACGAATCAAAAGCAAAACACCTCCATCGCAAATCTCACGGTGAAAGTTTTCTTGAAACTGCTCAGGATAACTTCCGCCCCATAGTCTGAACCTGATTGATGAACCTGAGGCTGCGCTTTCTCCCCAGCGGCAGCTGACAATGTTTCTTAAAATTTACAGATGTGCCCAGGCAGGTGCTCAGTTCATTATTGTTACTCATTCACCGATTCTTACTGCGATTCCGGGCGCGGAAATCCTTTCTTTGACGATGGAGTGATTCATCCTGTTCAGTACGAAGAAACCGGGAGCTATCAGGTCACATCCATGTTCATCAATCAGCGTGAAAACCTGATCCGCAAATTATTGGAGGAGTGAAATGAACAAAGAGAAAAGAAAGCAAATTGTGCTTGATAAAAAGTTGTCAAGAATCTGGCAGTCCTATAATGATGTGAAAAAAGAAAAACAGCTTGAGCTTACCGATCATGTTTTTTCTTTTCATATAGATGATATCGGTGCCGGATGGGAATATGTTCATTTTGTCCTGGATAAGCAGCCACACAGTTTCCGTATCAGTTATATCGGTCCGGGGGTATCCGATTTTGTGCGTTTTTCGACACGTCTCGAAAAAAATGAGACGGGAACATTTACCTGGTACGATGAACCGGGCGAATATAACTGGCTTTTATCCCGTCGGGATGATGTGATCTATATTGAGGCTCCGTTCTGCAAAGATGGATTTTTTCTGAGATACGATTACTTCAAGGATCGGGTAAATGAAGGCTGGAAGATAGGTATTCTGCGGATGTATACAAACATCAAAGTTATAGGTGAAGACGAATGACGGACAAGCGGAAAAACAATGAATTATGGGCACAAAAATCATACCCGTCTTACCATCAGTTTTCCCGGATTATTTCAGCATTCAGGATATTAAAAACGTCACCCCGCCTCGAGGTCGTAAGGCGGGTGACATATTGGAGAGATGTATAAGTTGGAGATTCTATGAAAACTTCTGTATCTTTGATTTCCGCGTAATCAAAGAGCAATTCATTCCCTTATTATTGATTCTACTCTCGTGACCTTATAACAACCTTAGATTTTAAAAACCAGTATTCTGCATGATGATGAAGATCGGTCCGATCAAAACAAACAGCGAAGACATCATGACAAAAGCGGACGTAAGCATCGTAACCGTAACCTTCGCCTTGCCGCCGGCCTCGATGATCTCGTTCTCCAGCCGGTCACGCTGAAGCATGGCCATCACACGGAAAGGCTCGACGAGATTCTGTCCCTTGCTTTCCATGCGGACCAGTTCAAGAAATTCATTCATCACAGAGATCTCAGGCAGTTCCGCTTTGATTTCATCAATGATATCCCCGATCGTCCGGTTCGTTGCCTTCCCGACAGCGATATGTTCGCAGATCTGCCCGAACTCTCCGGTCTTCTTTGCGGATGAAAGTGCCTTCTCCAGCTGTTCGCCGGATGTCAGCATCAGGGAGATCTGCTCAAGGCCGAAGCCCATTTCCCGCTGAATCGTCTTTTTCCGGGCATTCGTCGCACTTACGATCTTCCGGTCCGGCGTGATAAACCCGAAAACAGCCGCGCCTGTCGCAATCAAAGCGACTGTCAGGAAGCTGCCTTTTAAGATCATTCCCAAAGCGACCGGAATGATAAAGAAAAGGATCGCAAGCGTCATGCGCTTGGCATGGTATTCCATCGGTCCCTGATAAACCCAGCCGGATTTCCGCAGGCGCGTCTCCAGATTTCCATCGACCGGACGGATCTTATTGGAAAGATCCGCGAGCATGGAAGTAAAAACAGTGGATTCATTGGCTGCGACAGGACGGAGATATCCGTTTTCATCTTCCTGGAGCACTTTAATTCCAGCGGTTTTACCGCTCAGGATGCCGATCATGATCAGTGCGATACCGGCCGCTGCCGCAAAAGCAAAAACGATGTAATTCATAAAGCCTCCTTATTCTCCGCCGATCTCAAGAACCTTGCCCGCGGAATTCAGGACCTTGTTCCCGACGATATACCCGACACACGCTGTCGCGATGGACAGGATCAGAAAGAAAGTTCCCAGCGGCGTCTGATAGGCTTCCCGTGAATCCGGGAAGAACAGGCGCATGGCGATCATGAAGACAAAGGGAGACGCGGTGATGATGTAAAGCGTGCTCTTCTGCGTCTGGAGATCCGCGTTGACTTTCTGCCTTGCTCTCATACGGGAGCGGATCGTCTCTGTCAGCGGATGCAGAACGTCTGCAAGCGGAACAGCGCTTCCCTTGTATTCCCAGGTTTCAAGCGTGTCCAGAAGCAGATTCAGGGATGTAGAATGACGCTTCTTCTTCACTTCCTGCGTTGCCTCCTCAAATTTCGCGCCCTGGTTCAGATTGGTAAGGATCAGCTCAAAGTCTGTTTTTACAATCGCTGGAGCCATCCGGATCGCGTGATCCAGCGTATCGCGGATAACAGTGTGGATGGCAGCGCCTGATGCCATGCGGTCAGCCATGTCAGCGAGAGCCTCTTCATATTCAAGTCCCTGCTTATCGCGGCGCTCGAACAGCCACATGATATAGGCAAACCAGGAGATTCCGCCGAGAGTAAGCATTACGACAATGTTATTGGATGCGATCCATCCAGCCGCCATAAGAACGGCCATAATAATCATACCGTCCCGGATAAAGACAGCTTTGGAAACATTCAGGTTAGCCTGTCCGATAGCGGTCTCAAGGCCGTATTTCCGGGCTGTTTTGATAAAGTTCTGCTGTTTGTAGCTCAGTTTGTCAGCGTCCAGCAGCGCGGAAACACGGTCAAGATCCGTCTGTTCGGCTTTCTTTTCACGGTAAGTCAGTCCTGTCCAGATCAGGAAAGCACCGAGAGCTCCAACGATGGCAAAAAGCAGGTTGGTATCAATAATAGCGTTATTCATCCGCTTTTCCTTTCTCCGCTGCCTGACCCGGCAGCGGCTTTGTTGTGTAGGTATATTCCGGCATCCCCGCGTCTTCGAATTTCTGAGCGAAGCAGGATCCGCGGAGCATCGGACCGAGATTACCGTACCTTCCGCCTTCATTCAGGAAGATCGGCACGATCTCCGGTTCCGGTGTCGTATCTTCGTTTACCAGCTTCCCGGAATACTCGACGATGGAATGCACGGACCGGCGGCTTCCATGGATCTGAAGCGTTACCAGGATATTCAGCGTTCCCGCGGCAAGGTTGGCCGCGCGGTAACGGTCCAGGTGGCGTCCCTGTTCAGACTGGGAAAGCATCATGAAGATACGCCCGAAAACCTCATGCGGACCTTCCGCGTGAAGCGAGGTCAGCCCGTTCTTATGGCCGGTATTCAGAGCGTTGAGCAGATCGAAGACTTCCTTGCCGCGGGCTTCCCCGAGTGTCAGTGCATCCGGACGCTGGCGCAGGGCCAGTTTGACCAGATCAGCCTGCTCAACAGCGGCCACGTTGCCGTCAAGGCTGGCCGCGCGGGTGCGCAGGTAGATGACATTGTTCGGCGTTTTCGCTCCCGGATTCAGGTCGATTTCAGGCGTGTCCTCAACGATCAGGATACGTTTTCCCGGAGGAATGCATTTCCCGAGCGCGGTAAGCATGGTGGTCTTCCCGCATCCGGTAGGGCCGACCATAACGATATTCAGGCCGGCAAGGACCGCGGCATGAAGATATGCCGCCGCCTTAGCTGAAAGCATCCCGCCGGTATCCGTCTTTGTGTAGTCCGGAAGATATTTCGTCAGGTCAAAGCGGTCCGAATCGTTGTTCTTCGCTTCGTATTTCTTCGTGAAATCCGACAGCTGGATGTCCTTTGAACGGTGCGCGCGGATACAGATCGTCGGCCAGGCGTCCGTCACCGGATAGGTAACGATGCTGACACGCTCCCCGCCGGGAAGAATCGCGTCTACGATAGGCGTGACAGGATTAGCCTTCTTTCCGGATTTTGAGATCCCCCGGTTGATCATCTCCAACAGGCGTTCGCTGCTTTCAAATTTCATTCCCTGGTGATCCCAGCCGCCGGCACTGTAGGTCATGATCTCTCCAGGACCGTTGACGGTGATATCCTCAATGGACTGGTCCGCGAGAAGCGGAGTGAGTTCGCCCATGCCGAGGATCTCGTCCACTACCTTCTGGACGAATTCCTCACGGGGCATGTCGATGGTGAGACATCCCTTTTCCCCCGCGGAGGTGTTATAGGATGAGAACACATTTCTTGCCGCAAGGCGGGCGTCCATTTCAATCTTCGGGCCGGCATTGGTAAAGTCCTGTGCGCTGTACCCAAGCCTGGTCAGCTCATTGCGGACGCGGGCGAGACCTTCCAGAAAAGGAGATCCTTCCTTGCTTTTATCCAGTGTAAGTCCGGAGACGGACCCGTATTCGAATCCGTCCTCCCCGGTTTCATCAAAATAGTCGAAATCGTTCATATGCATCAGTCCTTACCGAAAAGACGGGCAAAGAATCCTTTCTTTTTTTTCTGGGTTTTGTTCATCGCCTCCGCGGCCCCGTTCCCGAAGCTGATCTTCGACCTGTCGATTCCCTTGACGCTTTCCGCCCTTGCGGCCCAGACCGGAGTGATCGGGGGATAGAAGGTAGCCGCAAGCGAAACAAAACCCTGCATGCAGCGCTCCGTGATCAGCGGATTGTCCGGCTTTCTGTTGTTGGAAACAACATAGGAACAGCCTGTGTTTCCTGCCTTTACGACGCCGCCCAGGTGGTCATTCTGGATAAGCCCGCGGACAGGGATCCCCATCCTTCCGGCCACATCCTGCATGCTGATGCCTGTATTTTCCTGCCAGCGGTTAAGCACCAGGGCAAACTTGTCAAGCGGGAACTGGAAAGCCAGGATCTTGGTGACCGTCTTCTGCGTATCGGCGATGCAGGCGGCGTCCGCGTCGCAGACGACCAGGATTACATCCGAATTCTTGAAGGATTCACGGTGGAGCGGCACGTTGATGGACGAACCGACATCGATCACGACGAAGTCAAAGCGCTGCTTGAGATAATCGATAAGGGAACGCATGAATTCCCCGCAGGCTTCTGCCTTCAGGTAAGGGCTGCGGGCCTGTTCCTGGTTGGTGATGCCCGGAATACAGAAAAAGTTGTACCTGCCGTTGACATCGCTGCTGCCGGGAACGGGGATCAGGAATTTCTCCATCTCCTGGTTGATCTCCCTCTGGGCGGAAGACCAGTCGCTGTTGTTGTTCTTCGCGCCGGCGTACATGGACGCGACAGACACGATGCTGTGTTCGGACATCACGTTCAGGCGGAGACGTACATGACCGCCGTTCAGGTTTGTGTCCAGAAGGCAGACATTCCGTCCGCCGACGCCGGCGAGGATGCTGGCAAGCTCAACAGCAACTGTCGTCTTCCCTACGCCACCCTTCGGTGACCAGACCGAGATCACCGATTTCTGCCAGTTGCCGGCTGCGGACTGGGAAACCGCGTCGCGGATCTCCTGTGTGGAGATGGAATCCCACGCCCCTTTCTTCCAGTCCTTTGATACAGCTTCCAGTCTGCGGGGCAGTTCCGCGTTCATTTTTGCCATGACCGCTTCATTCAGCGGGAGCGTGTAACACATATCCAGCCCGCTGCGGGAAAACTGCTCCATATCCGCTCCCGCGTAAGCCAGACCGACCAGAATCAACGGGTGATCCGCTTTCTGGCGGAGTGACAGGAAATCCGTAATGCTGAAACGGTCCACGTGCGGTTCCGCGATGATGACGTCTACATCATTTCCCGCGATGAACTGGGACGCGTTCAGAAGATCGAAATTCGGGAACTGCATCACAAGATTCAGCCCGGCGTTTTCGGAGGAATAGAAGTATTTTGCAAAATCCCCGTAAAGGGAAGGATTGGCGTAAGCCAGTACATTCAGACGAGTTTTTTCTTTATCTTCCATATCTTCTTTCCTGTGATTTCTCACGGAGACACCTGTTGTGTCCCCGTGAGAATTGATTATGGTCAGCGGCTGGACGGGATGACCGAGTATTCGGTTTTGTCGCCGCGGTCGCTGACAAAGGACTCGATGAAGTCCTGCATGGACGCGCCTTCCGTCGGGCCGGAACCGTTCGGGTTGGCATTGGCGGAGAGGATCGCGACCCGGAGAGTGCCGCCTTCCTCAGCCATGGCGACCCATTCGATGGCGTCGCGCGGAACAAGCACATCCAGGGAATCCACGCCGGCAGCGTAGCTGTCTTCCGTGCGGTTCACGTTGATGACTTTCGCCCCGTTGACAAGTACCTTGGAGATAGGGGCCAGATAGTATCCGGCTTCAAGCAGTTCGGAAAGCTTTACGGGATCCGCCGTACCCCAGAGATCCACAAATTCCTTCCACTCCTCGAGCATATCGGAAAGTTCATCCGTCTTTTCCTGAAGCAGATCCGCCTTTTCCATGATCACGTCGGTAATGGACGGAGTGGTAACGGAGAACACATTGGCTTCCGTCTGCGGAGTTCCGAAACCGCCGGAAACCGCGTCATAATAATCCTCCCCGAAGGAGATGCTGTCCGCGTATCCGAAATCCGCCTCGGAGATCTTCCTGGAAAGCTCATCCGCGTCGATTTCAGCCAGCGCCTTCTTACGGGCGTCGGTGAGGATATTGGCAAGCGAGTTGGCATAAGCGTCCTCGGTATCATAGTTGGAAACGGTGCCGATGATGTCGACATAGTCGCCTTCCCGGATTCCCACAGGCGCGTAACCGGACACGTTGATGGTCATGACGACCTTGTTCGGGTCATCCTGCCCGAGGGATACGATCCTTGATGACAGCGGATTGGCGGAAGACATGATGTCGGTATATTTCACCGGCTCGTTGCGGGAGACGAGGTTGATGAACTGACCGCCCGCGCTCTGCATCTTCGCGAAGTCAGACGGAGTCACGAATGTACCGACCATCGCGGCATTGGATGAAATGTCCACGATATTGAAATTCTCCTGGGTGAGCGAGACGAGACTGGTTCCCTGATTGATATCCGATTTCGCGGTAAGGATATATACCGGATCCGGATTCATCAGCCTGCCGTACGCCAGAATCCCGAAGAATGTTACGACCAGCAGGAGAATGCCGGCCACAATCACGATTTTGTTGCTCTTCATACAAATTCCTTTCGTATTTTCTGCCGGTTTTCCGGCGCTCGCAGAAGGATACAAACACGCGGAAACTGCGGAACAGGAGAATACTGCGGGTACAATAGAGTGAACGGAGTCTGCGTCACATGAAATGGGTTTGGGCTGTTCTTATTCTTCTTCTGGCAGGGATTGCCGCTGCCGTATTCCGTAGCAGGAGAAATGCGGAAAGAAAATACCGCCTCCTGCTGGACGGGATCTATTCTGAAATTGAAAAGCTCCTGAAAGCCGGCAGGTATTACTCCGTTTCCGAAATAAGAAGGATAAAAGATAAATACGCTGACAGAATCGGACAGCTGCGTGGGATGAAAAACCCGCTGCCGGGAAAAGACACAGAAAGCGCGGAAAAGCTGGATATCCTGTTCGATCTTGAAGGCGCTATTCAGAAAGCGAACCTGGAATATATCGAATCGGAAAAGCGGAACCACGCAGATTTCTTCCGGAAATTCGATGATTCCCAGGCGGAAGCCATTATCCGGGACGAAGAACAGACGCTGGTCCTTGCTGGTGCGGGAAGCGGCAAAACAAAAACGATTGAGGGGCTGGTGCGGTACCTGACAGAATGCAGACATGTGAATCCATCCCAGATCCTTCTTATCTCCTTTACCAACGCGACCGTCGATGACCTAAACAGCCGGGACCTGAACGGCGCAAAGGCCCGGACTTTCCACAATATCGGGAACGACATATCCAGGAAAGGTTTTCCGAAAGACCGTACGGTTTCCATCTATTCGGACGACAAGGCAAAGATCGTACGGGAATTCCTGAATGTTCCTTATGAGGATCCGGAATTTCTGCAGGAACTGACGGATTATTATCTGTACGATATGGTTCCGCCCGAAGCGGAAGGCGGGGATGACAAATATGTGCTGTACGAATCACGGGAAAAGGACCAGAAGGGCTTCCTTTCCTACCGGAGCCTCCTGATGACGAAGAGCGTGTACAGCGTGACCGGCCAGCGCTTCAAGTCAAAGGAAGAGGCAAGGATCGCGAACTACCTGTTCCTGCACGGGATCAATTTCGAATACGAAAAGAAATATCAGGTCCAGATCAATGACGGCATCCACAACGCCTATAAACCTGACTTCTACCTTACCGACTACGATATCTACCTGGAGCATTTCGGCGTAAACAAAAAGATGGAGGTCCCGTTTACCTGGGGACGTCCTGACGCTGCCGACCAGGAGAAGAAATACGTGGATGGCATGAAGTGGAAGCTAGATACCCACAGAAAATACGGGACGAAGCTGATCGTGACCTATTCCTACCACTTTACGGAAGGAACGATATTCGATCACCTGGAGAAACAGCTGAAAGAGAACGGGGTTGAGATCAAGGATCCGGATCCTAAGGATCTGCAGAGATTATTTGAGAAGATTGGAATGACGCAGAGCCAGCAGATAGACTCCTTTGTGAGGCTCGTGGCCACATTTATCACCCAGTACAAATCGACCGGGAAGAGCAGCGATCCCGCGGGGTTCTCCGCCCTGTACAGGCTTAATGAGAGCAATCCGCCGTACAGGCGGGAAAGGACTGCCAGGTTCCTGAATATCGCGGAAAAGGCATACAGGTTCTACCAGGACAGGCTTGAAGCCATGAATGACATAGATTTCGAGGATATGATCAACTATGCGTGCAGGATGCTGGAGTCCGAAACCGAAAGGAAGAAGCTGGTCAATGACTACGGCTCATTCAGGTATGTGATCATCGACGAATACCAGGATATCTCCTCCCAGCGGATGAAGCTCGCGAACCTGATCTGCGGTATGAGTGGGGCAAAGCTTTTCTGCGTGGGCGACGACTGGCAGTCCATTTACAGGTTTACTGGCTCCGACCTGAGCAACATTCTGGATTTCGGGAAGGATTTCCCGGATTACATGCAGCTTGCCTTGGCAAACACTTACAGAAATTCACAGCAGCTGACAAACGCTGCTTCGGCGTTCATCCAGATGAATCCCGGCCAGATGAAAAAGACGATCCATTCTTCCAAAACCAACGTATCCCCGATACATGTTGTAATGACATACGGCGAACAGTTCCCTTACCTGCTGGAAGTTCTCGGCGAGATATATACCATCAATCCTTCCGTTTCTGTATACGTCCTCGGCAGATATAACAGCGACCTGAACAACCTCGCCCCGCAGTTCAAGGACCGGAAGCACGGCCTGAAGGCTGCCATCAGATACGATGAAAAGAGGAACATCGCGGGCGTTGAGATCGGAAAATTTGAGGGACTGGATATAACATTCTCGACAATTCACCGGTCAAAAGGCCTGGAAGCGGATTATGTGATCGTTCTGGGGCTTTCCAGCGACAGGCACGGATTCCCGAGCAGGATCGAAAACGATCCGGTGCTTGACCTGGTACTTCCGGTAAAGGACCGGTATCCGTTCGAAGAGGAGCGGCGCCTATATTATGTGGCACTGACCAGGACGAAAAACAGGGTGTATCTGCTTACAGACGCGTCCCGGCCGTCCGAATTTGTCACGGAAACGCTGAAACTGCCGCATGTCATGCAGCGGATCGACATTACCGCAAAGATCCTCAGGCCGCCTTCATGTCCGAAATGCGGGCGGTCCCTGGTGGAACGGCATGTCCCCGGGAAATCATCCTTCTGGGCATGCCCCGGATTTCCCGAGTGCAGTTATACGCTTCCGATGGGACCGGTTATTCAGATGCCGCCGACAGCAGCCGAAAAATAAAGGAACGCGGGTTCAGCTGATTCTCTGGTATCCGCAGGCTTTACAGGTTCTGATGGTGTATTCGGAATACCTGTGGGCTTTCATGTCGTCATCATCAGCTGGCCCCTTGTCTTCGACTTCAAAATGTGTCTGAAAATCATGGAGCATTCCGTCCGGGCAGCAGTACATCAATAGATCTTTGCTGAAAGGCGGTTCTATGATTACCGTATTTTTTGCGGCTTTGGCGATCAGTTCTTCATTTCCGGAATCAGCCAGAGTCTTCAGCAGAACTGATTCAAGAAATGATTTTTCTTTTATTGTCGCCAGACAAGACAGGGCTTCGTCCGGATCTGACTTCAGCGTATTGCCGATCACTGAGGAACACATTACCGGGTCATGTTTCCGCTTGGCAATTTCAAAATGCAGCGGCGTATCTTCCGGTTTGGACCTGGTACAGGTCCTGTACAGGCTTTCGAGCAGCGCCGGATCGCTGATCCTGTTCAGTCGGTCATTTTTTGCGGACAGTTCATACATGCTATCCTTTTCTGTTCTCTGCTCCTGCGTTTGCTCTCGTTTGATTTCTCCCTCCGTATCTTCTTGGCACAAGCAGGACAATACCTTGATGCACCAGAGCCCGGGACATATTCAACGCCGCACACCGTACAATTTTTAGCGGGCATTGCTGCCCACCGTTTTGTAGGTATGATATGTAATTCATCGACAAAGCCGATGAATTTATAGTAAATCTTGATTTCCTGCTTCACTGTTCCGTCTGCCATCTTCTCACGCTCCGAAACAAGTATCTTGTCTATGAGTGCGTTTATAACTGTTGCATCCAGTTCTTTTAAGCCTTGATAATTTCGGATAAGGGCGAGGAAGTCACGGATTCCCCGTGATTTCTCGTAGCTTTCATTAAGAGTTTCCGTCACCTCTTTCAGCCTTGCTTCAATTTCAAGCTGCTCTTTCTGGTATTTCCCCGACATCATCTCAAAATTCCGCTCGGTAATACGCTCCATGACCTTATCCTCGTAGAGAGAGGAAAACAGCCTGTCCAGTTCCGCAAGGCGTTTGTTCAGCTTCTTACGTTCTTTCTCTAATGCTTTCGCCCTGCTCTGGTCTGTTTCCGTGAGCCGCTTTTCTATGGCCCTGACCGCCTTTTCATCATTCACTGCCATATCCGCAAAACAGTTGATGTCGGCAAGAACGGCATTGAATAAATCCCTTGCTTCTATATTGTGGGCACTACACTCGCTTCTTCCGTTTCTTGCATAATTATTACATGAATACTGTACACAGTCGATAATCTCTGGGCGTTTCCTCCTGTGTACGTTCATTGCCCGCAGAGCACATCCGCAGTCCACACACTTGATAACGCCTGCAAAAATATTTACAAATCCTCCCTTGTTCTGTGGAAGCCTACGACTTGTAATAAGCTGTTGGACAATATCAAATTCCTCCTGCGTGACTATTCCCTCATGGGTATTGGGTATCACTTCCCATTCTTCGGGCAGCTTAGAGGGGCGTTTCTTGCTTTTCATATTGGCGGCAATCCGTTTGTAGCCTACAAGATTTCCCGCATATATCGGGCTTCTTAAAATGCTCCTCACGCTGTTCCCACTCCAAATATAGCGTTTGTCCTCGTTCCCCTCAAAATGACGTTCAAAGCCTGTTTCGCCACGCTCCGCCGCATAAGCGGCAGGGCGTAGGATATGCTGTTTATTAAGATGTCTGCAAATTTTGGCAACTCCATTCCCTTTTAATGCAAGGTCGAATATCTCTTTTACAACATGTGCCACTTTATCATCTATCAGCAGATGGTTGTGGTCGGCAGGGTCTTTGATATAGCCATAAGGGGCGGTAGTTCCCATGAATTTCCCCTGTTGAAACCTCGCCCGATATGCCGATTTTATCTTAACAGATATGTCAGCGGCATACATTTCGTTTAAAATGTTGCGGAAAGGCGTGATGTCCATAGCAGATTTATTCAAGGTATCTACGCCGTCATTGACCGCTATATACCTCACGTTATGCTCTGGGAAGAAAACTTCCAGATATAACCCACAATCAAGATAGTTTCTCCCCAGACGGGATAAATCTTTCGTAATCACGCAGTTTATCAGACCGCTTTCAATGTCTTTTATCATATTCTGGAAACTTGGTCTTTGGAAATTTGTACCAGAATAACCATCGTCCACATACGTTTTTGCTATGTGCCATCCCTGCTTTTTCACATAATCCGTGAGGATGGATTTCTGTGTCGCAATGCTCGCACTCTCGTTATCCGTACCATCGTCTTTAGATAAGCGGCAATAAATGCCGACTAAATAGATTTTCTTTTCTTCTTTGATTCCTGCCATACTGTAAAACCTCCGTATCTGTCCTATCTGTTTTCATGTCCCATTGCGTACATTCTAAGCGGACAGCCCCTCATTGTCGAAGGTGTCGCCCTCGGCAATCTTCTTCCGAATATCCTCGGAGATAATCGGGACAAACGCTTCTGTAACGGTCTGTGTGCCGACATATTCACGGCTGATTATCATCTGCACTGGTGCTTTTGGCACGATACGCTTTCTCTTTTTATCTGCTTTCTTATCCTCGCCCATACTTAAATCTTCCTTTCCAGACAGGGCAGGGAAGAGTTTGGAAATGTCCCCGCCCTGCCAATCAGATACCATTAATCCTCGCTGTTTAATTCTTTCTGTAATGCTTTAAGGAGTGCCGCCGCTTCATCAGCGTTCAGCGTGATTCCCTTGCCGCACTTTTCACGGTTCGGGGAAAAGCTGCGGATGTCATACTTCGGCTCTTTCCCATTCCATGAAATGAGATTGATTTCCTTTGTGTAGCCACTGTCGCCCGTAGACAATACTGCGATTTCCTTTACGATTTCATACTGGATTTCTCTCATTCTCCATACCTCAACTCTCTGTATTTACTTCCCGAAAAAAGAAGATTAGCGGCTGTCACGGTTGCGTTTCCTCTGCAACTCACGCTCCAAAAGTTTGATGATGGTTTCCTCCATCTGCTTCGGCGTTGTGTTCTTCGGAAAGTATTTTTTCAGCTTGCTTGTGTTGATTTTCAAGGTTTCTTTCTGGTTGCCCTTTTCCTCCGTCATAATCGCAAATATCGTATCCATGTCAAGCCGCCCGCTCTGGCTTAACTGTTTCATCCGCTGTGCCTGTGAGAGTGAGGGCGTTGCTTCTTCGCTCTCCATCGTGGCAAAGAGGTTTTCCTGCTCGTCTTTCTTCAAGAAGGACAGTTCCACCGCAGGCGTGAGGGCGATTTTCCCCTCGTCCACCATCTGCAAAATCGGCGGTATCAGTTCCGTCAGGCGGATAAAACGCTGCACGGTCATCCTGCCCACGCCGAAGCCCTGTGCCACCTTGTCGTCCGTCCGCAACTTCGTCACAACTTGTGACGAGGTTAAGTCTGTGCGGAAACCCTGCCGCTTCATGGCTTCGGATTTCATCTTGTAAGCAAACGCCCGCTCCGATGGCAGGATATTCTCACGCTGCAAATTGCTGTCTACAAGGGTGATGATGGCTCGGTCACGGTCTAAGGGCAGGACAAACGCAGGCACGGTATTTATCCCTGCAAGTTCAGAAGCACGGACACGCCGCTGTCCTGCAATCACTTCATAACCGTCCCCGTCCTCTTTCGGGCGTGTGATTATCGGCGTGACAATGCCAAATTCCTTGATGCTTTCCGCTAACTCTGACAGTGTTTCATCTTCTGCCACATGAAACGGATTGTCGGGGAACGGGTACAAGTCTTTGGTCTTTAACACCTTAAAATCCTGTTTCTTCATTCACATATCTACCTTTCTTTCGCTCTGCTTCTATGATTTTTCTGCATTTCTTCCAACACTTCGGGCGGTATTTTTGACAGCAGCCGCCCCATCTGCTCGTTGGTTCTCTGCAATTCAAATATCTTCTGATTCGCTTTCTGCACCTTTAGTTCCTGCTCGTACTTTTCATCACGCATACGCCCCGCATAGTCTGATTCCTGCCCAATTCTCTCTTTCAAACTGTCGATATACGCCTGCTGTTTCCCGATTTCCTTAGAGAATTTCTCCACGTCTGGCAGCCATGCAGAGAGTAAATCTAACGCTTTATCCCTTTTCTTCCCTGCGTTAAAGGCGTTGATGTCGGATAGGGCAGACACGATTTCTTCATACTGTTTATCAAGCCTGCCGCCTAATTTATAGAGCCATGTGGGGACGTGTTTCCGCTTGGTTTCCATTGAGGACTGCCCCCGTTCAAGCTGATTCCACCGTGAGGACATCCGCTCATGGTAGGCGGTCTGCCACTCGGATAATGATTTCTGGTTGCCTAAGATAGCTTTCGCTGACAGCTTATTGTCTGGCGTAATCGGCACAAAGCAGAGGTGCATATGGGGCGTTCTCTCGTCCATATGGACGACAGCGGAGAGGATATTCTGCTTTCCAACACGCTCCGAAATGAAGTCAAGAGCCGTCTGGAAATACGCTTTTTGTTCTTCGGGCGGTAACTGGTTCATAAATTCTGGTGAAGCTGTGATGAGCGTTTCCACCATCATCACGCTGTCTTTCCTTGTCCTGCACCCCGCTTCGGCTACCATGCGGTTAATCTCTTTCTTGTAGGTGTACTTTGGTGGTGCTATGAGATGGTAATTGTTTTTAGAGCGTTCCATATCTATATCTGGGTTGCTTTTGTAGGCTTCTTTCTTCCGCTCGTTGTGGCGTTCACAAGCCGCAACGCCGCCCGCTTTTCGTTTCTGGAAACGCAGGATTGCATAAGGCATAGGCGGATTCCTCCTTTCTTTCGGCGGGTGACCGTCCTTTGGGGTGACAGCGGTGACGGTGGTGACAGCAGTTTTGGGATACCCCCTGCCGACTGCCGCAACTGTCACCCTCACCCCCTGCATGACGGTCATGTCGATGATGACGGTGTTTTTGGGATACCCCCCTCGCAAGAGCCGTCACCGTCATGCCGCCATTCTTTTATCCGAAGCCGTAAGGCGTAGGATAGCAGGGCACAGCCCTGCCTTAAGGGAGTCCAGAGGGAACGTCTGGCACACGACTTTGCAGGGCAAAGTGTAGTGTGTTACACCCTGTAAACGCAGTCGGAAAAATCGGAATGATTTTTCTGACCGCAGGGGTGGTTTTACACGACCGAAAAGGGCGAGTAAATCTCACGCCTGCATTTTGCGTTTACGGGGTGTTCTCCCGTAGGGATGACAGCGGCAGGGTATCCTAAAATCACTGTCACCACCGTCACTGCTGTCACCCGCAGGGCAGAGCCGCCAGCTTTACATGGCTTTAAGCGTCAATGACAGTAACAGGGGGGTATCCTAATATCGCTGTCACCACCATCACCGCTGTCACCCGCCCTCCTTGCAAGGGCAATCCGCCTGCCGTCTTTCCTGCGGCTGTACTGGTAGCAGATACGGTTCTCGCTTAAAAATGTGGTGCGGTATTCATTCAGCCATTTCGTAATCACCGTGGGTATGGTTTCCGTTTCCCCCATAGCGGCTAACAGTTCCGTTGCCGTGCCTATCCATTCTTCCTTATCCCTCATAAAATCCACCAACCGAAAAAGGACATCTGGTATCGTTTCTTTCGCAAGCTGCTCCTGCGTTTTCCGCTCCACAAGCTCCCAACGGCAATCACGGAAACGCAGCGTGTATTCCTGATAAGGCGTGTCCCTGCCCGTCACATACAGCTTGGCGGTGTCAGACGCACGTTTCTCCTTTTCCAGAACAAAGGTAGCGTCCGCACTCCCCGTTAATCCTGTCGTCCCAGACACCTTGTTGAACACGTCGCTGTCATTCTGCTTTCGGATGTGGTGTACGACAATGACCGCCAGAGAGTGCCTGTCGGCAAAGTCTTTGATGAGGGAGATGTCCCCATAGTCGCTTGCATAGGCATTGTCTTTTGAAGCTGTACGGACTTTCTGCAAGGTATCAATGACAATGAGCCTGCTGTCTGGGTAATCTTTCAGATAATCTTCAAGCTGCACGATAAGACCGTCTGACAGCTTGCAGCTTGCCACGGCAAAGTGGAGCCGCCCGCTTGCTTCGTCCGTCAAACGAAATAACCTGTCCTGTATGCGGCAGAACGTGTCCTCAAGGCAGAGGTAAAGCACATCGCCCTCCATTGTCGGCATATCCCATAAAGGGATTCCCTGCGACACGCATAAGCATAGCTTCAGCATGAGCCAGCTTTTGCCTATCTTCTGTGAGCCGCAGAACAGCGATAAGCCTGTCGGGATAAGGCTGTCCACCACAAAGGATGGTTTCTCAAGCGGTTCATAAAGGAGCGTTTCGGCGTTGACTGTCTGTAACTTCTGCATGGCTTTCCTCCTTTCGGGCGGTGTTTTTGTTTTCGTTGCACATAGGCGTTGACCTCCTTAAAAATAGATTTACTCCCACGGAAAAAAGTGAGAGTATGTAATGCCGCCAATCCCACACAAATAAAAAACAGATTTCTTTTTCGGGCGGTGTCGGTCACGGTTGGAGATATTTCTTCAATTTCCGCCTTTACTTTCTCCTTTGCAATCGCAACAGATTTCTGTATTGCCGAAGCGGTGCAATGCTCCATAGCGGCGATTTGGTAAAAATTGAACTCATACTCGTAGTAGAGCAGGAAACGCCGCCTTTGTATCTCTGGAAGGCTCCCAACCGCCTTATAGAGCGTTTCATTCCGTTCTTCCTCAACCATGCGTTCATCAAGGCTCTTAGGCACACGCAACGCCCGTCTGTAAAGGGTTTCGTCCCATACCTCGTTAAACTCCCTGTGCCGCTCGTCCCATTAGAAAAGATTCCTGTTCCTGCGCTCCATCTGCCGAAACTCCATAAAGAACTGTTCCGACACTTCCAACTCGTGGGATTTGCCCTGCCCGTCCTTAAAGCTGATAAAATACCTTGTGCCGCTTTCCGTGGATTCCTCCCGAAGCGTGTATGCCTTAACCCTGTATGCCATCCTGTTGTCCTCCTGCAAAAAATGAGTGAGGGGATTTCCATCCCTCACCCAGTAGCCCGCAGGATGGCAGGCTGTTTTAGAAGCTATAAAATTTTCCGCAGCTTCTTCCGCAGATGGTCTAACCTCGCATAGATGGCACCAGTCGTCAAATGCACAAGCGGGGCAATCTCCTTTGTGGAATACCCCTGCATTTTCAGCAGGACGATTTTCAAGGTACGCCCGTCCACCGTGACTAATACTTGATAGAGATTTTCGCTCTCAATCTCTTCCAGTAACTCCGCAACCGTACCCACTTCCGCCTGCCGCTCCCTGCCTGCCATGTCCTCAAGATATTCCGCAACGTCATTCGTCCATCGGTAAAACCGCCTGTTGGAATTGAAGTCTGCCCTGTCCGCAATGCGTATCTGCTCAATGGTCGCTTCATCAACGCCGCACTCACGCAGCAGCTTTTCCTCCGCTTCTTTCCAGATACGCCATTTCCTGTCCTCCCGTCCGTGGTTGTATGCCATTCTTACTTCCTCCAATCAGAATTGATTGAGAGGGCAGAGAAAAGCCCCCTCATCTTCCCAAAGGAAAAAACAAGGGGGCTGAACGCCTTAAATTTTAATTTTCTATTATCTTTCTTAGTTTTATTAGGATTCTGGCTTTGCGTTTGTTTACAACGCTCTGGGTTATGCCCAACCTCGCCCCGACTTCACGCTCGGAAAGTCCGTCAAAAAAGATTGCCTGTATCAGCTCCTGTTCACTATCCGACAGCAAAGGCAGGGCGGCTTTCAGCCTGTCCACCATGACCGCATTGACAACGGTTTCTGCAATGTCCACCGCTTCATCAGTGATAAAGTCCAGAGGATTCCCCTCGCTGTCCGTAAATCCGTCGAGAGATAGCAGTCTATTCTTTGTATCTAATTTTTGCAGATAACGCCACCGTTCCTTGTCACGGTAGAAGTCTGTGTATTGCTCCCTCACGACTTCAAGCAGACAGCCTTGAATGGGGATAAACAGCTTGTCCATATAGGTCTGGTCGGATTCCCTGCAACGGCAGAACTCCGTGTAGGATAATTCCACATAGCCGCCACTTTCTCTGATATATACCTTTCTTGGTGCATATTTCACCATAAATACCTCCCATCTGAATTTTTGAAATGTAAAAAATCCAGATGGAGAGGCGGAGAACGACACCGCATATCAGAAACAGCCCTACGGCACTTTCCAACAAAAATCGACAAAAGAAAAACCGCAAAGGCTCTGTGACCTTTACGGTTATAGGAAATAGTAATTCTATTGTATGGAGATTGTACTTCTACTTTCAAGGTGAGAAGTACCGTTGCACTGGCAGAAATTTTTTTAACTGGTTTCCTGCCGTTCTCTGATATGCTATGTATTGATAAATTTTGCTTCGTATGAGCAGATAGATAACTGCCCGAAAAAAGGACATAAAAAAATCCCTCCAAATTTAAAAACAAATTCAGAGGGTAATTTAGGGTATAACAAAATAACCCACCCGAATATCGTTTTTTTTATTTGGTGAGTTTGTTCTTTCAAATACGAAACAAAAAGAGCCGATGATTCGTGAATTGTTCCACAATTTCATCGGCTCTGCGTCTTAAGCGTCTGGCTCTTTGATGACAGTTATCTTCAAGTTGTCAACTTTAATCAATCTTTCTTGTCTGCATTTTGGACAATAAAGGGGATAATTCTCCAAAACAGTGTCCTTCCTAATTTTATTACGGGTTTTGCTCCCACAAACAGGACACAATATCCATTCGCATTTCATCATAATTAGTCTCTAATCCTTTCAAATCTCATTTTATATGACTTTTGCAAGCTGTTAAGCTAACTTGTGGAACATATGCCGAACCTTATCTATACGGCTATTCGGGCGGCGGGGTTGGCAAATAAATTTACCAATAGCTGGCTGGTATCCTTTTAACTCTGTCAAGCAGACTCCCTGCCCATTTGTGAAATAAGTTAAATCGTTCCTGTATTCTTGAATACATCTAGCAGGGATTTCTCCTTTCAGAATGACCTCGTCATTCTTTATCTGAGTACTTACAATATCTGCACAATACCTTGGAGCATCATGATACGCCCGTGAGAGATATTCCTGCGGTGCATAAATTTCAAAGTGGAGATATGGCTCTAATAGTTCTGTCCCTGCTTTTTTTAAAGCCTGCTCCAATACGATAGGGGAAAGCAGCCGAAAGTCTGCGGGGGTACTTACAGGACTATAATACAATCCATATTCAAAACAGATTTTACAGTCTGTCACTTTCCATCCATACAGCCCCTGCTCGCAGCCATAAAGAACCCCCTCCATAACCGCATTTTGGAACGATTGATTTAAATATCCAAGTGAAACTCTGCTTTCATACTGCACTCCGCTTCCAATAGGGAGCGGCTCTATGGACAACCCGACAGAAGCCCAGAAAGGATTTGGCGGGACTTCTATGTGGATGGTATATTCTGCTTTTCTAAGCGGTCTTTCCATATATATAACAGTAGGCTCTTTTATTTCTGCCTCCACATGATATTTTTCCTCAAGGATGGCACAAATGACTTCCATCTGCACATTCCCCAAAAAAGAAAGTATAATCTCATGCGTTGTAGTATCCACATAATATTTTAAAAGAGGGTCGCCATCTGAAATTTCTGTAAGTGCCCCAAGCAATATTTCCCGCTGTTCAGATTTCTTTACTGCAATCGTTGTTTGGAGCATAGGGAGAGGATTTTCAATAAATTTTCTCTGCGGCAACAGTATTTCGTTCCCCAAAATACTGTTTAGCTGCAAAACATCATTTGGTAAAATTACAATATCACCAGAGCAGGCTGTATCGGATGAATATAATTCACCGTTTGTCGGAACATACATCTCTGTGATTTTTATTTTCTCTTTTTCAGATATTCTAATAACATCCCTCAAATGCAATGTTCCGCTATATATACGCACATAAACAAAACGCCGCCTTTTCTCTGAATATTCAATCTTAAAAACCTGCCCGCATAGTTCAGATTGACCTTCAGGCGTTGATGAATAAAATTTACTGGCAATTACTTCTATAAGCTGCCGAATCCCCAGATTGTTTTTAGCGCTTCCGTGATAAACGGGAAATAACGTTCCGTTTTGGAATCTCCTGTTTTCTTCCTGTTCCAGTTCTGACATTTTAAACGGTTTCCCTGACATATATTTCTCTAATAGTTCATCGTTTCCCATAATTACCGCATCCCACTGTTCCATATCGTCATTGTCCGTTACATTTATATGGGGATGCTGCCCAACCTTTTGCTTCACTATAATTTCCGAAGAAAGCTTTGCTTTCATTTCCCGATATACCATTGGCAAATCAATCCCCTCTTGGTCAATTTTATTGATGAAAAAAATTGTCGGAATCTTCATTATCTGTAGTGCATGAAACAGTATACGGGTCTGTGCCTGTATGCCATCCTTTGCAGAAACTAATAATACTGCTCCGTCTAATACGGATAAAGAACGGTATACTTCCGCCAAAAAATCCATATGGCCTGGCGTATCTATAATGTTGACTTTTACATCCTCCCACTGAAAAGATGTCACTGCTGTCTGGATAGTGATTCCCCTTTGACGCTCCAAATTCATTGTATCTGTCCTTGTTGTGCCTTCATCTACGCTCCCTAGTTCTGCAATTGCACCACTGGTATACAATAAACTTTCCGTTAATGTTGTCTTTCCTGCGTCAACGTGAGCCAGAATGCCTAAGTTAATTATTTTCATGTGATTTTCCTCCTATCAACACCCAAAAAAGGGCATAAAAATACCCAGTGATAAATACTCCTATCACTGGGTAAATAACTCCAATAGCCCCAAAACACTTATATGTTTTCGGGCATATAAAATTACATGATAAAAGTATTCTTAAACTGGGTACAAAAAACTAAGCCCCATATTAAAAGTGAAACGGGACTGCTACTTTTTGTTCCCACTATCAAATTGACAGTTTATTTAAGAATACCTTGCCGCATATTTATTAACTCCTTGTATAATACTGAATCTAAGTCACCAACCACCAGTTCAACTGGTGGTTTGATTTTAGCCCTCCAAAGGGCTATATTACTACTCGCCCCACAGGGCGGTGTCACAAGCACTTTTACTGGTCCGCTATAAAGCGGTACTACTAGAATCTTCTTTTCTTGATTCTTCTGCCTGCTCTTTTATATACTTCTGTACAGCTTCATCAGTGATATTACCAATGGTTTCGACATAATAGGATCAGTTTCAAACATCTGCTCTTTGATCACGGATATACTGTCAGAGAGCTTCTTGTTGTCAAACTGAACTGCAATCTCTGCCTTTTCAGTCTGTATTTCGCATAATCTCTGCCACGCAAAGAGGATATACGGATCAACAGCCGTGCTGGTCTTGACCTGAGCGCGATACGCCGCATTGTAGGTGATTTGCGGAATAACGGTCAGGCTTGTCACACGGAGAAATTTACGGAGCTGCATGATCTTTTCAGGAATACCGCAATTATTATACATGACTTTGATTTTAATGAAATAATCAACAATGTCTTTCATCTTTTTGTATATTGCAGTTTCTTCTTCCGTGATGCCGTTCTGTTCTTCTATTTCGGCTTGATATGCATCATATTCAGCCTGATAAGCTGCCCAAGTTCCACTTTTCTCACCAAGAGCTATGTCGAGTTTACGGGCAAAGGATAAGGATATTTCCTTCGTACCGCTAATGATCGTAGAGATAAGCTTAGGGGTTGCCCCTGTGCGGATAGCCAGCTCTGATTGTTTCATTCCACGTTTCGTTATCTCAGAAAGCAAGCGCTCGCCTGGGTGCATAACTGTATTTGTATCTGCCATAATCGATCACTGTCCTTTCTGAAAACTTAAATCCAACGCTTTGTTACCAAACAGGTAACAAAGTATCTTTTCTATATTATACCTCCACAGGGAATATCAAGTCAAGTATATTATTTCAAGTTCTGCATTTTCAACAAATCTACTTGCGAATTTATTTAGGCGCATTGTACAATTCTAACAGTAAATCAAACCTGAAATCGACATTTCTCACTGGGGAATTTCTATATTTACAGCATAGGGCGGTCTGGAAACCGCCCTATTTTCGTTATATTTCCTTATACTCA
>JAFVGK010000147.1 GCA_017475035.1 Blautia sp. | reverse complement strand
TTTAATTTTTTTTCTTTTTCAAGTTCGCATTCTAGCCTTCCCAACCCGCAGCCTTGGGGAAAACCATCTGGCAGTTAATCCGTTGAAAGCGACCCGGATGGGATTTGAACCCATAATCTCCTGATAGACAGCCAGGCGCTCCGCCATTGAGCTGCAAGACCGGATTATAAGCTGCAGAGAACGACATTCATTCACAAAGCACGTTTTTTCGTTGTTTCGCTGTTATTACCATTTAACTACGGGGATACGGAAACAACATCCCCGGCAGGAATCGAACCTGCAATAGCGCCGTGAGTGGAACTGATATCTGCTGTACGTGCTTTTCTTTTGATAGTCGTACTATACCATATAGAAACAAATACTTCACGGAAAAAAAGTTGCGAAAAGTCAACAGCCAGAGGATAGTTTTCCGAAGGCATGCCTGATAACGACGGTAAGGATTGCCACGTAAATAAATGGATCAATTCTCGCGTCTAAATCACTGTATGCTTCGTTGTCGTCGGTCGTCGATGCCCGCATCGACTTCCTCCTCCGCCTCGCCTGCAGTGATTTATCCGGTGAGACTTGTTCCATTTATTTTCGCGGCTATCCTGATTGATTTCGCCATTACATTCATAAATTCTGGAAATGTTCTGTTTAAACTTGTTTTGGAAATGAGGTTTATACAGTTGGATAGGACAAAAGTAAATTATCAGGAAGCAAGAATATCCACAATTGTCAGAAATGTATCGTTTTATGTCAAAATAGCATATTTATCGTTTTTCATAACGCTACTGAAACGCTCATGCGCCGCGCTGATCCCGGTATATGTGAGAGCAAATGAGAACCGTCCCCATGACTCCGCGCAGATCTTCTTCAGTGATCGATTCAACGTTAGTATCCCTTCCGTCTTCTGAAGTCTTAAGAGCCAGCAGGCCATCCTTAATCATTTCTGCCGCTTTCTTATGAAGATCCTCATCCCAGCTGATACCGGTAATTTTCCAGTTATTGTCAACCGCAGGCGATATTGTGCCGCCTTTTACATTGACAATATAATCACGGATCAGCTCGCGGACACCACCAATGTCTCCTCGTACGTCAATCTCTACAAGGGTGGGCAGGTCATTTTCATCAAAGATTTCCCCTGGAAAAAGAAGCTGAGAGTTCGCGCGAAAATTGTTGACTGCAATATCAAAATCCTCATCATCCTCTACAGGCGTTCCATCGGGCCAGGTCAGATTTTCAATACGGCTGCCGGGTTCTTTGGAGATATTTATATCATAATTGACTCCCGCGAACATATCGTAATTGAATACGCGGAAATCCGGGCTGAAAGATATAGTAAGGTCGCCGGGGGTTAATGTGTTGTAATAATTCACCGACCATTCCATATATTTCTTCAGCTGGCTGCCGGTGATGTGAAGCTTATACAAGGTATTGGCATACTTATAGATGAGAGCCATATCACACTTATGGATATCGCCGGGAAACATGTTGGCATTCATGACGAAGAGGGATGCTGCTGACACGGGAGCGCCCGTATAGTACATCTGGACTTCATTGATCAGGTCGATCATGGCGGTATCCCCTAACAGAGCAGCGGGGATACCGGGAATTTCATCCTCCGGAGCCAGCGGACCGCCCTCCAGTGTACCGATAATGGTCTCAGCATCCTTTTTGGCTTCCTCATCATACACGGAGAGCAATTCGATCATCTCCGGGTCTGCTTTGTAATCACCAACTGTGACACTCTCAGAAGCTTTGTCGACAACCTTCCAGCCATCTCCATCTGGTTTCAGTTTAAGATCAATAACCTTCATTGTCTGAGCCATATTTTTGTTCTGTACGACCAGGACGCCATTGATCAAAGTACCCGGAATATCTGCATGCTCATGGGCGGATAGCATAACATCGAATTCCGGACAGGCATTGCAGATATCTGTCACGCCGCTGTTTTCGATCCCATATTCGTTTTCGATGCCCATATGGTATACACCAACCAATACATCGTACTGTCCTTCAAGCTCGTCGATATCCTTACGCGTTTCCTCCAGCGGATCTGTGACCGTACAGTCAGCAAGGTTAACGGCATCACTACGGACAATGCTCGGAGTAACCATACCAATGACAGCGACACGAACGCCGTCTACATCAAAAATGGTATAATCGTCCGCAACAGGCTCGTCATTTTCATCATAGACATTTCCGGTCAGGACCTTTGCTTTAACATCCGTTACGGTGTCCCTCAGAACATTCATTCCATAATTGTATTCATGATTACCGGTTACCCATACATCATAATCCAGGGCATTTAGTGCCTGCACCATGGGATGAACACTTTCACCGGCACCGACAAAAATGTCTGCGGAATTATCCTGGATGGTATCTCCTGCGTCGAACAGCAATGTGTTTTCATTGCGATATTCTGCAATGGCTGAAGAAAGCTGTGCCATGCTTCCGGAGGCGCTTTCTTCATTTAACGCGTAATCCCAGGGGAAAAATTTGCCATGCAGGTCACTGGTACCGATAATCCTTATCTCCTTTACATCTGAATCGGCCGCCGGCGATTCCCCGGCCGGCACAGGTGCCCATGCCGCAGTCAGCAGCGATGTCACACTCAATAATGCGATAATAGTTCGATTCATTTTCATAAGACCTCCGATGTCTTCAAACTGATCCCTTGCTGCTCAATTCACTCTTTCAGGAGGAGAAGAGCCAGGAAAGTATTGATGTCTTTTTTTTTCTATTATACGATTCCTGGAAGAAAAGAAAAGGTATTGCGTAAATTTTTGGCTTTTCTGGTATCATGGTGCGCTGAAAAGATCACAGAAGCCGGAAATTTCAGAGTGGATTTCTATTCAGGTGATTTCCCATTATTGATGAAGAAACGATAAAGACTGCCCTGCGAAAGGGAAAAGAAACCCAGGACTTTCTCGGACACGCCTGCTTCACTGCTGTACTTTAATAATGCGATAATAACTGATTCCACTCCTGGGGATGGTGTGGTATACTCTAAGCAGATGTTCTTGACGAGAGGGAGGGAAAGCACTGATGATGATCTCATAGCTCTTTACGAGAGCGCCTGTGATTATTTCTGTGATCATTTCATTGGACTCAGCCTTTAGGATGGGCTGTAAGAGGCGGCGTTCGAGAAATCAGGTATTGTGAGCGGATGGATATGAAGTTGTTGGCGGGTGATGAGTGAACTCAATTCTGAAAAGCAGAGTTGAACAGAAAGGAACTGGTGGGGTGATGAATAAACCTCCTGTTTATGAAGGAAATGAACCATATATCTTTGTGAGCTATGCTCATATAATTTCAGACCGCGCAATGGAGATAATTCGGCTTCTTTCCTCCAATGGATATCGCCTCTGGTATGATGAGGGATTGGTGATAGGAGAAGCTTATGATGACCTGATTGCAGAGAAAATAGAGAAATGTGCAGCTTTTTTATGTCTGCTTTCGAATGAATATGGAAAATCATCTTTTTGTAAATGGGAGTTTAATTATGCCGTTGAACGGCGTAGAAAAGTATGTATCCCTGTATATCTTGACGATATTGAAAAAGTGATATTGCCTGGTGGCATGGATATGAAATTGTCAGGCATTCACGCCGTTATTTACAAAGGAGATGTAGAGGTTATCCTGTCTTCGTTACGAAGATCAAGAAGTGCAAATGCCTGTTTGGGTGAGGCTTCTTATGATAGAACGACAGAACCATCATTGAAGGACCTGCAGGAAATCTATGTTACTAAATATAAGAATTTTGACTATTCAAAAGCTGCTGACGAAGATGTAAAGTGGCTCTTGATGGCTGCTGAAAAAGGGCTCACAGATGCACAAGTAATGCTTGGAGATCTGTATTTTAAAGGAGCAGGTGTATTACCGCAGGATAAAAAAGAAGCGGTAAAATGGTTCCGAAAGGCAGCGGAAAAGGGGAATGGTCATGCAAAATACATGTCAGGGGCGCTGGCTGTCTTTGAAAAATATGAGCTTTTGTAATTGATCTGTCCTTATGGGTGTTGTTCATTTCATTAATGAACACTCGGAAATCATCTTCATCACAGTTGTATACCCGTGGATTTTCTCTCTTTTCTGTGGTAAAATAACCTTAAGAGAGAGGCAGACCGATGGAAAAGGTACAATGGCATCCGGCGTTTGCAGACGGGATTGAGTCTGCATTACGACGTTATCAATCGAATCCGTCATTTTATGCATAGATCCTTAGCAGAAGGGGTGGATATGAAGAGAATCGTGAAAAGAAGCATGAGTCTTATTGTACATTCCCGTTTTTTACAGACACGATAGTTACTCTCGAAGGTAATTTTCTCGATCGGCTGGAGGAATCTAAAAAAAATTATCAGAAAAGCCTTGAAAAAACAGAATCCACAGATACAGAGAAATGGTGAAGGCCTTATTCTGTTTATGGAAAGGCTTTCGCGTGAGATGAAATAGGAGACCGGAAATGGGAATTTACCTGAATCCTGGGAAAAATGCCTTTGAAGAGGCACTTAATTCAGAGATATTTGTTGATAAAACAGAGATGATCTGCTACATAAACAGTGTCGTTAAAACCGAGCAGAAGTATGTCTGCGTTTCCAGACCACGGCGTTTCGGAAAATCCATGGCGGTCAAAATGCTTTGTGCGTATTATAGCTGTGGAGCTGACAGCAGATCTTTGTTTGAAAAATGCAAAGTCAGTAAAAAGGAGACGGGCTGGGATAAATACCTGGGGGCATTCGATGTGATCCGGCTTGTGATGACGGATTTTATGCAGGATTCCGGTTCTGTTACTGATGCGCTGGAATACCTTTCTGATGAGATTATGTCTGAAATGGAAAAGGAGTACCCTGAAGTACAATATGGCCGCCGGAGAAACCTGCGGACGATGATGGGAAGAATCTTTGATTGCACGAAGAAGCAGTTTGTAGTAGTAATAGATGAATGGGATGCTATTTTCAGGGAATACAAAGAAGATAAAGAGGGACAGAAGAAATACCTTGATTTTTTAAGGGATTGGCTGAAAGATAAGGAATATATTGCGCTTGCATACATGACTGGAATCCTGCCCATCAAAAAATACGGGAAACATTCTGCGTTAAATATGTTTGATGAATATTCGATGACATTTCCAATGCAGCTCGCAGAATACGCCGGTTTTACAGAAAAAGAAGTCATATTTTTATGCAGGGAATATGGCAGGGATTTTGAGTTTATCCGAGCATGGTATGATGGATACCGGGCGAAAGATATTATCCCTCCGGATCCCGGACATGAACAGCTTCTCGCGTCAGGAAAATCCCCTGAAGGCAAAACGTATTCTCTTTATAATCCGCTTTCGGTGGTGAAAGCCATGAGAAGCGGGATTGTGAATAATTACTGGAATGAAACAGAGACGTATGAAGCCTTGAAACAATACATTGACTGGAACTTTGAAGGCTTAAGAGAGGATGTGGCTGTTCTGATGGACGGAGGACATATTTCGGTGGATATTACCGGCTATCAGAACGACATGACAACCTTCCATAGTAAAGATGATATTCTGACCATGTTGATCCATCTGGGATATCTGGGATATGACAGCGATGCAGGGAAGGTGTTTATCCCAAATAAGGAAGTCCTGCAGGTATTCAGATCCTCTACGGCAGGCAGGGACTGGAAAGTAACATTCCAGGCAATTGAAAATTCCGGAAAGCTCCTGGAAGCGACCTGGGCTTGTGATCAGGAAGTAGTGGCGGATTTACTGGAGTCTGCCCATGACAAGGCGGGAAATAAGACTTACCATAGTGAAGCAGGTCTTTCTTATGCAGTGCAGTTGGCTTATTATGCTGCCCAGGATCTGTACACCGTCATTCCGGAGCCGGATACAGGGAAGGGTTACGCAGACCTTGCGTTCATTCCGAAGAAACCGGATATTCCGGCGATACTGATAGAATTGAAATATGAGGAAGATGCCGAGACTGCCATCAGCCAGATCCACAGGCAGAAGTATCCGGACAGGCTTCAGTTGTACAAAGGAAATATGGTATTGGTCGGCATAAATTATACAAGGACAATATCCAATAGAGATGTTGAGTTCAAACATCATAGCTGCAGGATAGAAAGGGCGTGACGAGAGGAGCGGAACAACGAGAAACCGGAAAAGTATAACTCTTTTTACTGGAACAGGAAAGGAGGCCTGATCGTGGGGACATACCTGAATCCCGGGAACAGCGGGTTTGCGCAGATAGTAAACAGTGATTACGTTGATAAGACAGGTCTCATCAGCCTGATTAACGGTGTTATCGGAACAAAGAAGAACCTGACCTGCGTCAGCAGACCCCGCCGGTTCGGGAAATCCTATGCTGCACAGATGCTGTGCGCATATTATGACAGAACCTGCGACTCTCATGAATTGTTTTCATCTTATGAAATCTGCAGGGATAAAACTTACGAGCAGCATATAGGCAAATATGATGTCCTTTATGTCGACATGACATATGTGAAACATTTTTGTGATGACTATAAAACATTAGCTGAATATCTGTCCGGGAAAATTACAGATGAATTATTAGCCGCTTATCCGGGGGTGATTCCCAGTAATGAGTTTCCTGCAACATTGATGAGCGCTGTGGAATACACAGGATGTAAATTTATCATGTTGATTGATGAATGGGATGCGCCCATAAGGGAAAACCCTTCAACACAGCAGGATTATCTTGAATTCTTACGTACCTTGTTCAAAGGCAGCGGAACGACATCAAAGATATTTGCGGCCGTCTACATGACCGGTATTCTTCCCATCAAAAAGGATGGTTCCCAGTCTGCGATCTCTGACTTTGAGGAGTATACGATAATAAAGCCCCGCATTTTCGGAAAATATGCGGGTTTTACGGAGCCGGAAGTCCGGAAGCTGTGCAAGGAACATAACATCAGCTTTGACTTAATGAAGCAATGGTACGATGGTTACGAATTCAGGGGAATTGGCCCTGTATATAATCCGAATTCTGTGATGAAGGCAGTCAGTTATGGTGAATTCGATTCTTACTGGACAGAAACATCCGCTGCGGAAGGCCTGATGGAATATATCAGTAAGCCATACAATGGAATGGCGAAAACCATAGCGGAACTGATCGGCGGCATCGATGTAAAAGTAAACATAAATGGCTTTGCAAATGACCTTGCTACCTTTCGCGGAAAAGATGATGTGCTTACCCTGATGCTCCATCTGGGATATCTTGCATATAATTCGGAAACGGGGTCCGTTCATATACCGAATGAAGAAATCAGGCTGGAATTCCAAAGAGCTGTGCGGGAAGTGGACCATGAAGCAACATTAAAGAGACTGGAAGAGAGCGATCAGCTGTTTCAGGACACAATGAATGGAAATGAGCAGGCGGTTGCGGCGCAAATCGAAAAAATCCACAGAGAGGAAACGGCACCTCTGCATTACAACAAAGAGGACAGTCTCCGAAGCGTGATTAAGCTGGCCTACTATACCTATCGCGATAAGTATCTGCAGTTTGAAGAATTGCCATCAGGGGAGGGATACGCTGACGTGGTATATCTTCCGAAACGTGATTCTGACTGGCCTGCACTTGTCATAGAGCTGAAATGGGATAAGAGCGCAGAAGGAGCCATTGGCCAGATCATGGAAAAAAAATATCCGGAGGTACTGAAAGATTACGGTGGAGAAATTCTGCTGGTGGGGGTTAATTACGATAAAGATGAGAAAAAGCATACCTGCAGGATAGAGAGATACAATCCGTGATGCCCAATGACCTTTTGCCGCCTGAATCATAAGATAACGGAATCAGGCAGAAAGCCTATGGGGTGCTTTCCCGCCTTGCCGAAAGCATGTAGACGATCCATCCTGGTTATGCTATACTGTCCACATGCAGGATTTGCCTGAAAAAAGGCTTGCATGGAAAGGAGCTGTAGTTATGAAAATAGAAAATGCACATATTACACAGAAAAATGTAAGAACCCTTCTGATTGCTTCTATATTAGCGATTGTAATACTGCAGGTACCGGTTTTCGCCTCGACTCCGGCCACAGCGATTGCGGATTCCTCGGTGAAGCTGCTGCGGGAGGCTCTGCGAACCTCAAAAACGGATCAGAATGTGCTGATTTCACCTGATTCGATCCTGACTGCTATGGTGATGGCCGAAAATGGAGCGGCGGGAAAAACCCTTTCTGAAATGGAGACTGCGTTTGGAGGTATTTCCGTCAGCCAGTACAACCGATTCCTGACAAAGCTTCATCAGCGCCTTTCCAACGCAAAAACGATTACCTATCGACCGGCCAACTCGATCTGGTACAGAAAAAACGCCGCTGTTATAAAAAAGGCATACCTCAGAAGAATGACCACGAGCTTTCAGGCCAGAGTGTTTGCGGAGCCCTTTGATTCCCGCACGGTTAAGAAGGTCAATTCCTGGGTCAATGAGGCAACTGACGGAAAGATACCTTCGATTATCAGACGTCTCAATCCCAGCAATATGATGCTGCTGATCAATGCGGTTTATTTTAAGGGGGAATGGGCAGAAAAGTATGAATCCAGCGTTAAACTGCGCTTTACGAAAGAAAGCGGAAGGACGCAAAAAGCTGATACCTTGTGTGGAGAGGAGAATGAATTTGTCCAAATCTGCGGCGCAAAAGGCTTTGTCAAATATTACTCCGGCGGCGAGACCGCCTTTATGGCCTTGCTCCCTCCTAAGGGCACCAGTGTTCGTCAGTATCTGGAAAAGCTTGGCGGTGAAGATCTGATCAGGGGTTACAAGAACAGGAAATCTCAAAATGTGATCGTCCGTACCCGGTTGCCGAAGTTCTCTTACGATTTTGATATTTCTCTGAAAGCGGCCTTAAAGAAAATGGGAATCCGCCAGGCCTTTTCCAAACGGGCTGCAGATTTTTCAGGGATGTCAGAAAATGCGTTGTACATTGATGAAGTCCTTCATAAAACCCATATCGAACTGAATGAATCCGGAACAGAGGCAGCTGCCGCGACAGCCGTCATAGTAAGTGAATTCAGTGCGATGCCGAATCCTGCGGTGACGATCAAAAAGGTATACTTAAACAGACCCTTTGTCTTTGCCATCATTGATACCAGGACTGGTATTCCTCTCTTCCTTGGGGTGGTAAACAGCATTTGAGGAGACATATTTTGATTCAGGCGACAAAAGGTCATGCAAAAATGAGCTCGCTCATTTTTGCATGAGATTGGGGCGCCCACAGACACGAGGAAATAGCCATTTTGCACTATTTATACTTGGCTTTGCAAAATTTTCTGTGCAAAATGAGCGGATTCCGAGTGGCTGTAGGTTGCTGCATGCCAGTGGCATGCGTTTAGCAACGACCGAGCCGGGAGGCGAGACGCGAGAGCAGCTCCGCTGCGAAGCGATCCGTAGAATCAGGCTTTTGTCG
>JAFVGK010000146.1 GCA_017475035.1 Blautia sp. | reverse complement strand
TTCCATAGCAAAGAACTATGCGGAAAATCACCCTGAGTATCAGGTGAATGTGGTGCATCTTGAACAGGTAATGCCGAAAGACCTTGAAGCATCGGATATAGAAGTCCGTCTTGGGGCAACATGGGTTGACCCGAAGTATATTGAGGACTTCATGCGTGAGACCTTCCAGACGCCTGGATATCTTTTTAACCGGAATGTCATGGGCATACAGTATTCGGATGTGACCGGGCTTTGGAATGTAAAGGGTAAGAATGCAGACTATGGTAATACCCTTGCCAACATGACCTTCGGTACCGGCAGGGCAAATGCCTATAAGATACTGGAGGACAGCCTGAACCTTAAGGATGTGCGTATCTATGATACTATCGTGGAGGATGGCAAGGAAAAGAGGGTGCTTAATAAAAAAGAAACTACCCTTGCCGCACAGAAGCAGGAGGCAATCCGTGAAGCCTTTAAGGACTGGATCTTTAAGGATCCTGAGCGAAGAGCCGATCTTGTAAAGGTTTATAATGAGCGTTTCAATTCCACAAGACCAAGAGAGTATGACGGCTCACATTTGCAGTTCCCGGGCATGACACCGGATATAGAGCTTAAGCCACATCAGAAAAATGCGGTGGCTCATGTACTGTATGGAGATAATACGCTCCTTGCACACTGCGTTGGAGCCGGCAAAACCTTTGAAATGACTGCGGCGGCCATGGAACTGAAAAGGCTGGGGCTTGCTCAGAAGTCGCTGTTTGTAGTACCAAACCATTTGACTGAGCAGTGGGCGAGTGATTTCCTGCGTCTGTATCCCGGAGCAAATATTCTTGCGGCAACGAAGAAGGACTTTGAGCCTGCAAACCGTAAGAAGTTCTGTTCCCGTATAGCTACAGGCGATTATGATGCTGTGATCATCGGTCATACCCAGTTTGAAAAGATCCCTCTGTCACAGGAAAGGCAGGTGGCGATACTGGAGCGGCAGATAGATGAGATCACGGAAGCCATAGCACAGGCTAAGGCTGACAGGGGCGAGCGATATACCATCAAACAGATGGAAAAATCCAAGAAGCAGCTCATGACAAGGCTTGATAAATTAAATGATCAGAGCCGTAAGGATAATGTCGTAACCTTTGAGCAGCTTGGAGTTGACAGACTTTTTGTGGACGAATCGCATTCGTACAAGAATTTGTTCCTGTATACCAAAATGAGGAATGTGGCAGGTATCGCACAGACAGAGGCGCAGAAGTCGCAGGATATGTTCAACAAATGCCAGTACCTTGATGAACTGACAGGCGGTAAAGGCGTGACCTTTGCAACCGGAACGCCAATTTCCAACAGCATGACGGAGCTATATACCAATATGAGATATTTACAGTATGGTACACTTCAGAAGCTGGGACTGGGACAGTTTGATGCATGGGCAGCGAACTTCGGTGATACGCAAACGGCGATAGAGCTTGCACCGGAGGGAACCGGATACAGAGCGAAGACAAGGTTTGCGAAGTTCTTTAACCTGCCGGAGCTGATCGCACTCTTTAAGGAGAGTGCAGATATACAAACACCGGATATGTTAAAACTTCCTGTGCCGGAGGCAGAATATGAGAATGTAACACTTAAACCTTCAGAAGCGCAGAAGGAAATGGTGGCATCCCTGGCAGACAGAGCAGAGCGGGTGCGTAACCGTATGGTGGATTCATCTGTCGATAATATGCTTAAGATCACAAACGACGGGCGTAAGCTGGCACTGGATCAGAGACTCATGAATGATATGTTGCCGGATGATCCTAACAGTAAGTCCAGTGTATGCGTGGAGAAAGCATTTGAGATTTGGGAGGAGACAAAAGATAAGCGGTCGGCCCAGCTCATTTTTTGCGATTTGAGTACACCTAAAGGAGACGGAACCTTCAATGTATATGAGGATATCAGGGACAAGCTGATAGCAAAAGGAGTACCACCGGAAGAGATAGCCTTTATCCATGATGCAAATACCGAAACTAGGAAAGCGGAGCTGTTTAGCAAAGTAAGAAGCGGACAGGTCCGTTTTTTATTGGGATCAACGCAGAAAATGGGAGCCGGTACGAATGTGCAGGACAGGCTAATTGCTTTGCACCATCTTGATGTGCCATGGAGACCCTCTGACATTGAGCAGCAGGAAGGGCGAATCCTCAGACAGGGCAATACAAACCCAAAGGTAAAGATTTTCCGCTATGTTACTGAGGGTACGTTTGATGCGTACTCCTGGCAGCTTATCGAGAATAAGCAGAAGTTCATCGGGCAGATCATGACCAGCAAATCTCCGGTCCGAAGCTGTGAGGATATCGACGAGGCAGCACTCACCTATGCGGAGGTCAAGGCACTTGCTACGGGCAATCCGTACATTAAGGAAAAGATGGACCTCGACATACAGGTATCGAAGCTGAAGCTTATGAAAGCGAACCATACCAGTCAGAAATACCGACTGGAGGATAATATCGCAAAGAACTATCCTCAGCAGATATCGGCACTAAAGGAGCGTATCGCCGGAATGAAGGCAGATATTGCCACTTACAATGCCAACAAGCCTGCCGATAAGGATATCTTTACCATGACGGTAGCCGGTAAGACCTATGATGACAGGAAGGAAGCCGGTACGGCGATTATCGGCATCTGCAAGGAGATGAAGCAGGCAAATGTGCCTGTGCCAATCGGTGAGTATCTTGGTATGAAGATGAACGTTACCTTTGATTCTTTCAGCAGGAAGTTCACTCTGAATATGAAGGGGAACTTAAGTCATGCTGTAGAAATTGGTTCCGATCCGTTCGGTAACATCACCCGTATCGGCAATGTCATGGAGGGCATGACAAAGCAGCTTGAGGATGCGATAGCAAAGCTCGCAAACGTGGAGCAGCAGCTTGAAACGGCAAAAATCGAGGTTGAAAAGCCTTTCCCGCAGGAACAGGAACTTTCAGATAAGCTCGCAAGGCTTGCTGAACTGAACAGCCTGTTGGATATGGATGAAAAAGGCGAGGATGCAGTTGATCTTGATGAAGATGCACCGAAGCAGGAGCCTGAAACTGAGAAAAAAGAAGAACTTTCAGAACCAGATGTAAATGCAGATGAGGCAGAGGCTGTTTCTGATGGGGATATTCCAGAGGAATATAATCATTTGAATGTTGATGGCGAGGATAAAACTGATTCAAAACCTGCAGAAAAAGAAGAAAAGCGGTCTCTCATTGCAAGACTTAATGAGAAAAAAGATATCGTGGCAGCTATGGACAGGAATAGTCCTGATATTCAGAAGAAAAAAGAGACAGTTATATCTTAAATTACATGGGGCTTCGGGGAGAAATCTTCGAAGTCCCATAGAAAGGCGGACAGTAATGGATAATGAAAACATGAATAGCAGCCTTAATGATGCGGCAGTCATAAGCGCATTTAAGGATAAGACAAAAGAGATGTTCCATGAACTTGGGACGATGGACCCGGATACAATTGAATCCTTTGTGAAAAATCATGTGCAGGAGCTGATAACAGAATACAACCTTGATGTGACAATAGAGGATGTAGTGGTATCGGGAAGCCGTTGCCGTGGGATGGAAATGGAAGGCTCCGATCTTGATGTTGTTCTGTATTTCAGCGGCTCGGAGAGGGAGGATACCTTGTTTAATCTGCTCCATGAGGATGGAATTGTCATGGGAGGCGTAGCTCTTGACATAAACCCCATATCGCAGGAGCAGTCGGGAAGCCTTTCAGAGTATTTGACAGGCGTAGAGGCTTATCTTGCGGAGAAGCAGGCGCAGATGGCAGTGGAAGAGGAACAAAGTAAGGCATTAGATTTTCCACAGAAGGCTGAAACGATTGTAACTTATACGGTGGCAGAATGCGGTGAGTTTCACAGCATGGGTAAGTACCATGAAAACATAGCAACTATTGAAGAAGCAAAGGCAATATATGATGCTATACCGCCAGAGCATATGAACATGATTCCGGCAGTTGGAATCAATGTGCATACCGTTGGGGCAGAGGAAATGGATGATGTCCAGTGGGATTTCTTATATGGAAACAGGATTGGCCTCAATGACCTTGGATACCTTCCTGATATCAGAAATAATGCAGAGGCAGTATCGAAACTGACACAACTTATTGAGGCATTTCCTGATGCAGAGGTTGTTGGTAATCTGCCTGGGCATGGGGAATATGGCAGACAGCTTTCAGATCAGACTGTGGATTTGGATGCCATTAAGCCTGTATATGTGGACGAAGCGGCTAAACTTGCGGCGGAGATAGACAGATTCTCCAGTGATTTTGATCCTTATGAGTACAAAGATACGGTAGATAACTGGGAGGTGCAGGTACAGAATATCGCTGCTGATATCCGTAGTGGCAATTCCATGGATTATAAGAAGTATTTAGGGGATGTGCTATCGCAGAGTGATAATATTGAGGATGTTCGTAAGGCTGCAGAACTACTGATAAAGCTTGCAGAATATAAGCCGCTTGCCAAGGTTGAGGAGCTGGAAGAGGAGAACCTTAACCAGATTGACAACTATCTGAGCAACACCGTTCCCAAGGCTGAAGAGCGCAAGGAAATCCGAAATGTCGAACATGAGCGGATTGAGGAAGAAGAACGGAAGCGTAGATATAGGGGAAGACCGTCTCTTAGAGCAAGGTTAGCTGAGAAGAAAGCTATCGTGGCAGAGAGAGGTACAGTCCCCCAACCCGAAAAACAGCGAAAGGTGCAACGTGAGGTATTAGCTTTGCAATGTAATATTTGATTATAGGGCGTGGGGCTTTGGCTCTATGCTTTTTTGTATTATGGCCGAATTCTGCAAAAAATAGCCGAATTCTGCAAAGAATATAATTTAGTGTTTTGTTTTTTTGATAAAAGTCCGAAATAGTAGTTGAAAAAGATGGAACGATTGAACTATGTCAAGGAAGATTTTCTTTTTAGAATTTATAAATCCATATATTATACGAGGAGGTATTGATATGAACAATATGATTAATGTTGGAGGAATGATGGGCTATTATAATAACTATATTCAAGCAGTAAATAGGGGCTCAGATATAAAAAAAACTGATTCCAGTGTTCAAGATAGCAATGTGTCAAGTAAGACGGGGTTTGTGTCTGTGATAGATAGTAAGGTCGAAGCCAATTATACTGAAGGATTGCAAAAGGTGAATCATACTGAGGTGATATCTAAGAAAGATATGACACTGGATGAGTACAAGAAATATATTAGTGAAAAGATATCATCATTTCAGTTCTGCTCAGATGCATTAAATGATTCATATTCTGTGGACATTTCAGATGACGGATTTAAGGCAATGCAAAATGATCCTGAATATGAAAAGTGGGTATTAAATGAGCTGAAGACGACATTTGCCACTCCCTATCCATCGTGGGCTCGTGCGATTAGAAAGAATAGGTATTGCGTGATGCATTTTGGAGCTACAAAAGAAGAGTGTTATGGTATGAGTTGGGGAAATTCTTTTCAGAATGGTAGCGGAAGCAGAATATGGGAGAATAGTAGTTCTAAATCATTTTGGGTAAGACGTTCAAACAGGGATAATAAATCAAAAGAAATAATTGATGAAAAACGCAGAGCAGAGAAGCTGAAAGAGAAAGAAAGCATTGAACGAAGATTATGGAACAACCAAATAAAAAAAAGAAATGCTATGGTGAGTGAGATGATGCAAAAGGCAGCTATTAGTACATATGAGAGAATAGCATCAAATTATACTATATAATGCAAGAGTTTTCGAGAGTTTATTAGGTCAGTTTACAAGGAACTACACGCAGACCGTGAAACGGGCTGCTGACAACAAACGGCGCTATGCTCCCGGCTGGGTGCATAGCACCTGTTTGTTGCTGGGGTTTCCAAAGGGGGCAGCGCCCCATTTGGCACA
>JAFVGK010000145.1 GCA_017475035.1 Blautia sp. | reverse complement strand
GACAGGCTTCACGATAATCCGAACCAGGACGGTATCAGGGATATCAGGTCATATATGATTACCTGTCTTTATAATGCCCCTGCGACTATTGGGCAGTATTATCAGCAGTGGGTAAACCATGATAATACAAATGGCGTATTTCTGAAAAACCGGAAGGAGAATGAAGGGTATGAGGATTAAGGAATGCTCAGTTATCTTTTTTAAAGAAATACTGATTCCGCTAATAGCGATAGCTGTAGTGCTATGCTTTGCATATCCGATATGCCATAAAGCAGAAGGTATGGACTATTTTCTGCTTTGGCTTATTGTAGGATTCCCCTTCGGAATCAGACGTATGATGCTATGGCTTATCCCGCATAATTATGGGATTTCCGGCAGTATTGGAATTATAGGACTTGACTGTATCATAGGTGGAATTATAGGAGGATTTGTTGTTATCTACATGATTGGGAGAAGCATAGTAGCTTTGGTCAGAATAATCATTACGATTGCATTTGGATAAAGCTTTGGACAAGTTGTCCAAAGGCTGCCATGGATGTAATCCGTAATATATGACAGTAAGCTCTGGACAAGTTGTCCAAAGGTTAAAGTTAAAAAATATATTTACAGCGATAGGGAGCAGTTTTTGACCTCAATGGAGGAAAGAAGCTGCTCCCTTTTTTGCGTTAAGGAGGTTTTTATGTCAAAGGATTTGAAAACGCTTGTAGAGAAAGAGCTGGAAAAGGGATCTACACCACTTGTGTTCGATAGCGTGATAGTTCCGCCGGAGGGCTTTCGTGAAATTGACAACAGAGAACGACTTCTGAATGTTCTTCAGTATCTTCTCAGGGTAAAGGAACACAGGAAGCTGATATGGAATGATACTCTCTCTGCCAACAATGTTTACATGGATGTATTCCTTGGAAAGAGAGATTTTCACAGAGCTGCGCTTATTACCGGAAGAGAAGAAATCTATCAGCATATCAACTGGTACGGAGGAAAACTGAAACCGGATTACAATGGCAAAACCGTAATAGAAACGGATATCTGTGCTTTTTCCATAGCAGAGGATGAATTGGAAAAATGCAGAAAGACCTACGAGGGAAAAGATGCCTATTCTTTCTATTTTGGAAAATATCAGATTCGCTCACTCTATGCGAATTGCCTTGAATACAGAAAGAATATGGCACGGGATGAGGATAAATCCCATGCGGCTGATGATGGTACACAGCAGGCGGCTTATGGAAAATATACAGAGCTTTTTAGGCTGAACGATGATGTGATACGTGATGTGCTGTTCCAGTGCCTTCTGTTGGATGACTTGAAGATCGAGGACGGTACGATATTTGCAAATCTTTACACCATTTATCTTTTGAATTAAAAGTCCTGCGGGACGGAAAGGAACTATATGAGAAAAATATATTTGCGGAGGCTGCTGGTGCCTCCCTGGCTGTAAACATTACCAGAGGATAAACGAAAGACAGGAGGATGATGATGCAGGAAGAAGTAACACAGAAATCTATTGCCCTTGTGATCAGAACCTCCAAACTGACCGCCGATGTGCTGAAGAAAGCTATGATTGCCTACTTAAATCATCTTAAGAATAAGCAGGCTAACTGGCATGGGAAGATTTCCGTAAAGAAGCTCATGGGCAAGGATCAGGGTGCGAACACCATGGAAATAACGGAGAACAACATCAAATCCTTTGAGCGTGTTGCGAAGAAGTACAACGTTGATTTTGCCGTGAAAAAAGACAAGACCGTGGATCCGCCAAAGTATGTTGTTTTCTTCAAGGGCAGGGATGCCGACGTGATTGCGATGGCATTCAAAGAATTTGTGCATGGAAACGAAAAGAAGCAGAACCGTGAATCCGTAAGGGATAGGCTGAACCGTTATAAGGAACTCTGGACTCAAACAATGAACAGGGAACGCGCCAGAGAAAAAACCAAGGATCGGGGACAGAGCCTATGAGTAAGGTAGTAGACGGAATCGTAAAAGATTTAAAGAACATACCCGAATCCTTGCGGAAAAAGATGAAAGGCACGGATAAGAATAAGCTGATCCGTATGAGCATTCCCTATGTTATCGTAGGATATTTCTGTGATAAGTCAGCATGGATGTTCAGACAGGTCGAGGGAGATTTATTTCCAAGACTTATGGATACGGCTTCAAGGCTGGGAGAGGCTTTTGCCAATCCTTTGCCGAGTTTCAATCCAATGGATCTGCTTTTTGGAGTAGCGTGTGGAGTTGGCTTCCGCCTGATCGTGTATTTCAAGGCGAAGAATGCCAAAAAGTTCAGACACGGAGTGGAGTATGGCAGCGCAAGATGGGGAAATGCAAAGGATATCGAGCCTTATATGGATCCGGTATTCGAGAACAATATCATCTTAACAGCATCGGAGAGGCTCATGATGTCGGGAAGACCCAGTTCACCCAAGTATGCCAGGAATAAAAATATCCTTGTCATAGGTGGAAGTGGCAGCGGCAAGACCCGCTTTTTCGTGAAGCCAAACCTGATGCAAATGCATAGTTCATATGTAGTTACTGACCCGAAAGGCACGGTTTTGGTTGAGTGCGGGAGGATGCTTAAAAAGGGCATTCCGCTCTTAGATGATAACGGTGCCGTGGTGAAGGATGACAAGGGAAAGACCGTCTATCAGCCATACAAAATTAAGGTCCTGAACACAATAAACTTTGCACGCTCCATGCACTATAACCCCTTCGCCTACATCCGTAGTGAGAAGGATATCTTAAAACTGGTAAACACGAT
>JAFVGK010000029.1 GCA_017475035.1 Blautia sp. | reverse complement strand
TTGCTTTCTGAAGCAAAGAAAATGAAAATCTCAGTTATTGAGCTGAAAGCCACGGAGGATGGATATCCTTTGTATCGCTCAGTTGGATACTTGGAAAATGGTTCCAAGTATCACATAATGCAGTGGAAAAACTGGTAATACAAATTCAGGTTTGTAGAGAGATGAATAGGATCATGGGAATACTAAAAAAGATATTCAGCGTACCGGAAGATTACATAAAATCCGTAGAGGCCTATAAATCGATGGATGCCATCCGAGCCATAGGCGTATTTGCTGCTGTTTTCGTGCTGTATGCGCTTTGCGGTGTGGTGGCTTTAAAAACGGATGATGCCGGCCAAAGATGGGTTGGAATCCTGTTAAATGGCATTTGTATAGGCATTGTGCTCATCCTGATGCGATACCAAAAAGAAGGGTTGGAAACGGTGGGCCTAAAGGGCGGTAACATAAAACTGACCCTGATTATCGGTTGTGCCGTTGGAGCACTGCTATTCTTTCTAAACGGCCTTTCCAATATCTGATTTGCCGGAAAGAGTTTTGTCTCCACTGACAGGATCCTGATTGATATTCTTTTTTACCTTTTTGTGGCTTTAAGCGAAGAACTGGTTTTCAGAGGCTATATTCTCACCCGGTTGTATGGATTGGTGAAAAGCGTGTATGTGGACATGCTGATTGCGGCGCTTCTTTTTGTACTGATGCATTTTCCCTACCGCATGGCGGCATACCAGATGTCATTTGTGGAATTTATTACGAATGTGGATCGCATATCGGACCTCTTTATTACTGGGCTTTGGCTTTCCTACATACGGATCAGAACAAACAGTCTGTACGGAGCAATCTTACCGCATTGGATGAGTGATCTGGCATATGATATTGTGACACACATCTGAAGAAGGACTGACATGGCACTTTTCCAAAATACAAACCCCATGCAGGAAGTAAAGAACCTGGCCAGGTCCATCCTTTGCAAAGGACCACAGATATCACAGGAGGAATACGATTCCCTTACAAAGGAGCTCGATCAATTAAGACACGCATTGGCAGAAGAACGCTGCGCAAGGGCAGACTCGGAAGAGCGCTGCAAGGCACTTTATAATGAATTGCAGGGTGAAAAGAAAGAGAACAGGGAATTCCGGGCTAAAATAAGCATCCTGGAATCGTCCCTCGCTAAAGCGGAGAGACTGGCGGCTTCCCTCGAGACTGTCGTTTCCATGAGAGAAACCTCCATCCGCAGGCTGTCGAAACTATGCTTCGGTAAAAAAACAGAGGCCCTGAAGCGCATCCTGGGGGAAAAGGCGTTTGCCGAACTTCGCGGCCTCCTGTCCCCGGTAAACGGGAACAACAAAGCAGCAGAAGCTGCCGGAAGTGGAAGGTCAGAAGCGCCTGCCGGGATCGACTGGACGGGCCTTGAAGAGCCGGATCTTGGGTTCCTTATGGACGTCATGCCGTGGGGGGAGGCAGCGGCAGCGTATTTTGAATCAGACCACATACAGGGAAAAAGAGCCGCATTGGAAGCCATGACCAGAAAAAACATCGAAGATTCCACGTTCTCCATGGAAGCCATGATGAGAATTCTTTATACGAAAAAGAACCTTGCCAACAGGGACCTTGACGGGCTGCGGGACATTCTTGCTGCCATGCCGCCCCAATCCCGGGGTATGTATTGGAAGTTTCCCGGAGAGAATACCGTAATAAAGGACATGTACGTTTACAAATCTTATTATCCGGACCGCATGCTCGAGATCCGCGGTTTAGGAGACGGGAAAAGTGATGCGGATCCTTCCCTGTCCGTAAAAGCCGGGGACATCCAGTCAAAAGTTCCCTGCGGGCCTGCCCTGGGTCCGGATACCTCCGGCAGTGTTGGCGGGAGCCGGCAAGCCAGCGCTGCCGGTCTATCCCGGGGAGCCGCAGACCAGGGGAAAAGTATGCCCGCCGGCATTATTGGGGGCACATAGCATGGCACTTGCGCAGCCTTTGCTGTCCGCCGGGAAAAAGGCAGGCACCTCAACAAAAAGCCCCGCGAAGGAAAACTTCACGGGGCTGGAGGTCGTGGGGTCCCTGACTATGCGGCATGGATGTCCGGGATTTCCCTTCCGGGTATACTGCTTTCGATGGAAAAACCTGACATAAGGAGACTGAACTGGTAAGGACTGATCAATCTGGCTTCCTGCGGGCTTCTTGGCCACTGAAACCGGCCTTCCTTAAGATACTTTGTCAATACGACTATTCCGTCGCCTTCAAAAAGGACGCACTTGATGGTAGCTGCTTTTCGTCCACAGAACATAAAAATAGCCTCTCTGTCATAGAAATCAAGTCCGTACCTGTACTGGACCAGGTTTACAAGACCACGTGCCCCTAACCGGAGATCTGTGAAGCCGGTGGCAATGATTACCTTTGTGTATTTGGAAAGATCTAAATCCCGCAGCATTATGCGATCACCTCCAGGACACGGGCCAGGGTTTCAGCTGAGAAGTCATTCCCAATATAGACCTGGCATTGGCCGCGTTGAACCATGATTTGTGTTTCGAAACAGTTGCAGCCGTTTTGAACCCGGGGACTGCCATATACGGCATTTGGCAGTGGCATTTCAAAAAAATCCGGAATTTGCACCCCTTTTTGTTCCTTTGTCATCCCGGAATTCTTTTCATCCGTGATTTTGCCGGCTTGACATGGAAGCAATCCTTCAGTACGCAGAATTTTGTGCCAGTAGTAATACGATCCTTTTGATATCCCGTTTTCTTTACACCACTTCCGGATAGTCATCCCACAAGATTCCGCTTCAGCAATCAGTCTTACCCATTTTTGCAGATGTTCATCCATCATGTATATGCCCCCTTCCTGATATTTGTATTTTCAAAATGAAGTATACAGGAATTATTTCATTCGGGAAAGGGTCGCGCTTATAATCGAGCTTGTGAAGAGGCTGTGCAAAAGACAGCTTGAGCAAAGCAAAGAAAAACATTTAGAAAAAGCACATTCATTGCATAGCTTGCCATGGATGTGCTATATTTATGCATGATTCACATTGATGAACGTACGTGCTATCAGATACAAAACAAAGATGAATAAAGAGATGAACAAGGAACTTAACGTTGAAGAACTGACAAAGGTTTCTGGTGGGCGTGAAGAAAAGCCAAGAGGACCCTTTACTTGCAAAGTCTGTGGACAAACTTTCCCTACAATCATGACGATTGCCTGCCATTGCTCCGCTGAACATCATTAATAAAGAACGTCATCTAAACCCGTAGGATAAAACCTGCGGGCTTTTTTATGCCACCCCAGTATTCATCACCTCATTATGGGGTTCCTGCTCCATATAGGCGTACGAAAAAAGACCGGGGCGTTTGATCAGCTGACCACAAAAACGCTGACTCCAGAAGATATAAATTCACACCAGCCCACCTCATTTGCCAAAGTAAATTCTAGTCTGAGACTTCACAAACTCTTCACACTTATCACATGGATACCTGATCAGGAAACCGTATATGTTAATGTCAAGAACAAAACAAGCTTTTGAAAAAAATACGGTTTATATAGATTTGAAAAAAGGAGAATAAAAAATGATGAAGAGAGAACTCACGATGGAAGAACTCGAACTGGTTGTTGGTGGTGCCATTATGCCGTATCTTAAATTGATCCCTCAAGCATTTTCTTTGCTTTATTGGGACGAAAAAGGCGGCGATTTTTGAAAATACATGGTAATATGATACAAGCTCGTAGGATATAACCTGCGTGCTTTTTTTCATGCGGCAGAACTGAATTTCAGATAATTACCAAAAAACAATAAACCTGTTGACCATGCATTAGCCAACGGGTTTATTGTTGTTTACGTTATCGATCTGGTATAGTAGTAAATATTACCCTTTAAAGGTCTTGAAGGTAATGTGAAAATGTGATAGTCCTGACACCGGCAGGGCTATCACATGTATTGCTTACCGTAAGACTTCAGAATCCACCTGCCCTCAGTATCTCAACTCTATACCCACTGATTTCAACAGCGCTTTGTCCTATACTAAGTGCATAATTTTTTCGACCTGAGTGGTGAATAAAGTAACCGATGTTATTGACATGATTTTCCCTCTCATTTATAATGATTGTATTATAACGAGAGAGGGGATTTATATCATGCCAAAATTCGTTCCACCATTAACGATCAAAGATAGCGATG
>JAFVGK010000144.1 GCA_017475035.1 Blautia sp. | reverse complement strand
ATCGCTGAGGTTCACAATGGCTGGATTACATCCAAGGGCGTGGGAGAAACTACAGTAACCGCAACATATAGAGGCTCATCCGCGAAGTGTACTGTAGAAGTTAAACAGAAAATAACAAGTGATACAAGAGAAGGAGAGGAGACACCAAATGAACAAAACAGAACTTGTAGAATCAATTTCCAAAGAATCAGGACTTTCCAAGAAGGATGCGGCAGCTGCGCTGGATGCAACGTTAAATGGTATCAAAAATGCTCTGGCAGAAGGGGATAGCGTATCCATCCTCGGTTTCGGCACATTCTCGGTAAAAGAGCGTCCGGAACGCCAGGGAAGGAACCCGGCGACTGGAGAGGCTATGACGATAAAGGCATCAAAATCTCCTGTATTCAAAGCAGGAAAAGGGTTAAAAGATGTGGTGAAGTGATTGATGGAAAGAAGGTGCATCATCCGTGATCCAATTAGCAAATGCAGTAGAAGATAAGTACCTCTCCCACATCGCATCAAAAACAATTCTGGAAGGGCTGGAGCTGATTTATGGAATTGTCGCCGCAACAGGGGAGCTCGATGAAACCCAGTTTGAAATGATCTATGAAACTGAATTTCCAGGCTTTTTTTCTGGAATTGGGACGTATTTTTCACAAGACGATGACATTGCAGGAAAAGAAATCCTGGCGAGGAAAGTAACCCGGATGAGGGAAAAGCTTCTGGATGAGAATGAATTTTACATTTTTGATCTCCTGGAAGAGTATCTTTTCGCAAAAGCGATTCGTATTTCTCGGGACCTTAAAGAAGATGGTCTATACTTCTGGGATGAGGAAGAAGAAAAGCAGACGATCAAGGTTCTTTCTTCCTCCAAATACGAGTTGGATCCTGATGAAGCCGAGGAAACTGCTCAGGAGTTGCACAGACTGTACATGATGGGCATCAATGATTCTCCGCTGTTCTTCTGGGATGATGATTATTCCTTCTTTTGGTCGAAGGGGTTTGTCGAAGGAATAAAGCTGATGAAAAGCACAGTTGGGGATCAGCTTGGATATGGCTATGACGAGGCAGAGGAGATTTTCTCAGATATCGGAATAAAACCTCCCATCAGACTCCTCGGCTCCAGGGAAGCTAACCGTCTTATCAATGAGGAAGAAGCAAGGAGAATGCAGGAGAAGACGGATTCGCTTTTTAAAGATCCTGATGATCTGGAGAATCTGCTGGGAACAGTGGCAGATCTTCATGATGTATCAGTTGATGAGGTGAGTTCCTCTATAGAAGAATTGCTCAAGACAATACCAGAGGACATTCTACAGGAGGAGTTTGGGGGAGTGGCTCCCTCCATAGAAGACTTCATAAAATACGTTATAAGCCAGGTTCAGGAGAGCCCGGAGCTGATCGGAATTTTCCTGGATAATCTGGATCCGGAGGATGAAGGCTCTGCAAGAAGGGCATTGGATGTTTGCAATGCTTTCTATCAGGAAAATAAAGAAACCATAACGAATGATGATCTTCATAATCTCTACGACGCTGCGAGAGAGAATAAAATCACCTGGCCGCAGCCGTTGGGGAGAGCAGTGCTGGAAGCAATTGAGGGATATCCGATGTGGGAGAAAGATGACAAGACGGGGTTGATGTGAAAATGGGGAGATTTCTTAGGGTTTAAAACAAGGCCGCCGCTGCCGCTGCAAATCTTTTTCTCAAGGTTTGCAACGGTGAGGGCTTGCAGAAAAACTCCGAACAAAAGATGGAGATGAGTTAACCGATGCTTCTTGAAAGCGTTTTTCATACAGATGAGCACAACCATGAACATGTTCCTATGACCAGTGCAGGGATGCCTTATATTTGTATACATACGGAGATGGACAGGTTTCCTGACCGGAAGATAGCATGGCATTGGCATAATGCATTGGAATTTGTTGTGGTAGAGGAAGGAACCACGGAACTGAGAGTTCCGGATCAGAGATTATTGCTTTCGCCGGGAATGGCGGCTTTTGTGAATTCCGGTGTGCTGCATGAGTACAGTTCAGTTGGTAATGTAATGTACCTTGTAGTGTGTACGCGCATTTGTTTGAAGCACAGTTTTTATCTGGCGCATATAACAGCATTTTTGAAGAAAAGTATTTTTCTCCAATCTGTCGTTCCGGGGCTTTACAGGTTTGGCTTGTTGCTCCTTCGAATTTGAGAAATATCAATCTCATTAAAGGCCTTATGGAAGCGACAGAATTGAAAAAAATGGAACCAGACGGATATGAGTTTGATTGTATCCGATAGATAACGTGACCATGGCGGAAATGAAAGGGAAGAGGCTGATTATAGCCTCTGAGATGTCAGAGGGGGTACGTCTCAACACCGCTATGGTCAAGCAGCTCTGTGCTACAGATGAAATCTATGCGGAAAAGAAGTATAAAGCGCCTTTTCCTTCGATCCCAGTCACACCCTGGTTTTGTACACAAACCACCTTCCGAAGATTGGTGCGAGTGATGATGGTATCTGGCGCCGCCTTATCGTAATCCCCTTCAATGCGAAGATTACAGGATCCAGTGACATTAAAAACTATGCTGACTACCTCGTGGAAAAGGAAGGAGGCTCAATCCTTTCCTGGATCATGGATGGCGCGAAGCGCATCATTGAGAAAGATTTTAAAACGGTCCTTCCTACGGCTGTAACCGCCGCCATAGACCGATACCGCGAAGAAAACGACTGGATGGGCCATTTCCTGGAGGAGTGCTGCGAGGTGGGTGCAGGCTTTTCCGCTAAGGGAGAGCTGTATCAGAGTTATAGAGCCTACGCCCTTCGGAACGGAGAGTTTGTTCGCAGTACCACAGACTTCTACTCCGAAGTGGCAAAACGGAGTTTTCTCCGCCATAAAACGAGTAAGGGATTCATGATCGAGGGCCTGGCATTGAAAGAGGGAGATGATTTCGCGTGAAGGTCATGCAGGTTATTCCAGAGAGTGATTTTTTCATTAGGAAAGTTGTGCAGGTCATTTCGAGAAACGGTTTTTCCTGAATGGAAAAATCGACCTGCATAAGAATGCCCTGTTTTAGCCTATTGTGCAGGTTGTGAATCTTATATCCCGAACTTCTTTTGATTTATAACCTCGCAAAGATGTCGTATTATTTTTTTCAGTATGCATGCAAATGCAGGCTATAACGTTTGCGTGGTTATAATATAGCCTCGCAAAAACCATTGTTAGATTATCAACACATTGGT
>JAFVGK010000143.1 GCA_017475035.1 Blautia sp. | reverse complement strand
TTTCGACTTTGTTATATTTTGGTTACATATATATTAATTTTTGCTCGTGAATTGTCTATACATTATAAAAAGCACCCTACTTCAGGGGGCGCTACAGTTATAGGATATATTTGGCTATAGCCTTATTTTAAAAGCATTGGTTGTTGATCATTGATGACCATATGCCTTAATTGCCGATCCTCTCTGCGTCATTTATTACTTCGTGACCAAAATGAACTGCCGTTTCGGTTCAGAAGGGAAACGCGTTCACTCTTCAGAGGTTGAGTCTGCCGGCTGACATTTATGATACCGTTTATACATAAACGTACCTGGCAGCTACCGTTCTCTATCGGTGCTCACCGATCATTTTCTCCATCCAGATCATATTGTACCAGCGCCCAAACTTATATCCGCACTTATGGAACTCACCCACCTTTGTATATCCGATACGCCGGTGAAACCTTTCACTGTTCTTCGTCAGATACTCATCCTCCAAAATCGGATCACCTATACAGGCATACAAGTTGATGATCCCGAGCTTTCTTAAAGCATCCTCCAACGCTTCATACAAGGCCCTGCCATATCCCTTTCCCTTCGAATCCCGGTCAAGATAGATCGTCACCTCACAGCAATGATCATAAGCGGCCCTTCCCTTAAAGACACCGGCATAGGCGTATCCCTTTATCCTTCCGTCATCTTCCAGAACAAGATAAGGATATCTCTCCAGAGTATGCAGGATCCGATTCCGGAACGCGTCAAGCGTCGGAGCCACATATTCAAAGGAAATCGCTGTATTCTCAACATAGTAGGAATAAATCTTCAGAAGCTCTTCGGCATCCTCTATTGCCGCGCTGCGAATTACTGCCATTAATGTCCTTATCTCCTTATCTCTTCCATCACTTTCGCAAATTCTTTCTGAAATTCCTTCTCTTCCTTTTTCCTGATCTCTTCATCTATCCGGGATATCTTCTCTGCACCGATCCACCGCAGATTCCGAGCCGCCTGTTCAGATTTGACAGCAGCCTGCGTGTATTCCGGACCTATAAGCAGCAGCTTCAGGGCATCTTCCGGACTGAGAAAGCCGCTGCTGATAATTCCCATCGTATCAAAAATCGTGTCATTCGCGATAGGGCCGATGATCACATCATACTTGAGCCTGTCCTCTCTCCTCCTGTTATGGAAAATGTACTCAAACCATTCCACACTGCGCTGAAAACGGAAAATATCCAGACTATCCTCCTTCAGTTCATATTCATTTACAACTGCATTCGCGGCTGCCCAGCGATAAGTAAAATCCCGGTCAGGAGTCAGATAAAAGCCCTGTCCAAAATCAGCATTCGCCCGCCCACGGTAAATGTCCGGGTTCTGAATAATCCTGTCACTTGTATGATAAAGCTTCATGCACTTCCCGCCTTTCCCTCCCATCGATAAATGATTCCATTACCAAAACGCTTGTTTCACTCCGGGCTCACCTGCATTTTCTGAATCGCTCCAATTCCATTCATTATACACCAAACATACACGGATGGCAAATTGCTTTATCCTGGAACCATGATTTACATTTTCTTTTTCATGGCAATTCAAACTATCTGGCATTATCACATTCGCGTTACACAGCTCGGCTGTTATTTTTCTGCTGAGCGAATATGACATCGATCCGGCAGCCCGCGCGAACCCTGAAGCCGAGCGTCCGGTCAGCACTTTGAGCCCTGAATTCTTACTATCTTCACCTTTCCTGCAAAGAAACCAGATATATCGGCAGCTGATAACAGACATACCAGCTTTCGCTTTACACAGCTCGGCTCGTAAATGGGAGGCGGACGGATTGATGTCATAATGAGCGAAGCATTTGAAAAATAATTGACGAGACTGATACCGATGGGAGACTTGAGGTCTGAGGTGGCTCCGGCTCCGCCGAAGACATCTCAGACCTTTAGTCTCCCACGGGAGATGGCTCGGCTGTTATTTTTCTGCTGAGCGAATATGACATCGATCCGGCAGCCCGCGCGAACCCTGAAGCCGAGCGTCCGGTCAGCACTTTGAACCCTGAATTCTTACTACCTTCACCTTTCCTGAAAAAAGTGCAATATTCGTGTCAAACGACAACTAAAAAATATAAATGCAAAATATACTTGACAGCACGACAAAAGTAATATATACTTGTCATCAAGAAAGGAGGAGATGCCCATGCGGAATCTGAAAATGAAATTCCGTCGTATAGAATTGGAAATGTCACAGACAGAACTGGCCAAAGCCACCGGAGTAACCAGACAGACAATCGGTTTGATAGAAGCCGGCGAATTCAACCCGTCCATTAAGCTCTGCAACAAGATCTGCAGAGCATTAGGTGTTACATTAAATGATCTATTCTGGGAGGAAGAAGAAAATGAAGAATAACTTAGACGAAATGCAGGAACTTCAGTTACTGAAAATAGAACACAACGGATGCTGGCTTGCTTTCTGGCTCCTGCTGATCTCAATGGCTGTGCAAAGCTTCGCATACGGCCGTATTGATATCCGGACACTTGCGGGTGAATGGATCATATTCATGATTCTCTCCATTTACCTTGCCGTCGCCTGTGTGAGAAAAGGGATCTGGGACCGGAGAATCCCGATGAATTTAAAATCCAACCTGATTGCTTCCGCGTTTGCGGCAATCTGTATCGGCATCTTTAACGCCATTGTCATCTACATGCATTACAGAAAACCCTTCGGAACACTTGCCGCAGTGCTCATCATATCCGCCATTACATTTGTCGTCTGCCTTGCTATACTGACTTTTTTGATGAAGATAACGGAAAAGAAAAGAGCAGAGATGGATGCGGAACCTTCAGACGTGGACGACGTAAAAAAATAATTCAGCGCACAGCAAAGCCCTGAGATCGCTTTCCGCTCCCTCATCGCAAGGACCCCTTGGTCCGGGCAGTCGAAAAACGATCTCAGGGCTTTATCGTCATTTATGATTTCCGCAGGAGCGCTCCGCGCAAAACAATCCGGAATCACAAATACTGTTCTCTCTTCCGCCTATCATAATGCTTTTCAAATAAAGGAGCAATCACATTGATCATCAGCTTCATATCCAGATTGAAAAAATATATACCGAACAAAATAAAAAACAAAGCCGCAATTACACCTGCCACGATCAGTATTATCTTAAGCATCTTATCCTACATCCTTTCCTCATCTCTCTGAAGCATGCTGTTTACGCACCTTAGGATCTGTGCATAAATAACCTTTACATCCGGCGCGTCCTGATCCGCCAAGGCTGCGTTATTGTCAGTCTCTGCGTCTATCTCGCCAAGACTCCCGTCACCACGCTTCATCATCCGGCAGATTTTCGATCGACGGATCCAGCGGTTCCTCCTGCATGACGGTTCTCATGTATTGATTAAACTGGCTGCGGATCGCAGATCTGGAATAAACCCGCGGGTCACACAGGTCATGAGATACCCATACCAGATGCAGACCTCTTGCCCTGGCCTGTTCTTCGAACTGCCCATGCATTCCCACCAAAGACTTACAGGACATGTGTTCCCACATCATGACCATATCCGCATTCATTCTCTCACAATATTCCCAAAGCTCATTTACCAGAGTTTCATACCCTCCATGGGTATGGTTCCGCATGATCATGTTCTCGCTCAGGTAAGCCATGTCATAATAAGCCTTCTCCCTGTTTTCGGGTGTATCCGTCTCGGCAATCTCCTTCTCGATTACCATGGAAAGCATGTCCGTCAAAGGAACGACGCCCCAGCACAGTACCATCCAGTAAAGCATATCAATCACATACTGGGGCTGTACTCCCCAGACCATGCATCTGTGACGATACTCCGAGGCCATCATGGTCTTGTGCTCATAACCGCTTTGCACCAGCTTCATGATTTTCTGATCGATCAAGGGAAATTCTGTGGATCTGCCGCAGTTTCCAAGATAATTGGTATCATTATAAAGGGAAAATACCGCCCCGAAAAACTGTGGATAAGGAGTAGAGTTGACATCCAGCCATTCCCAGCGCATCCGCGTCGTCAGATTGACCCGGTGAGCCGCCTCAAAATAAGCCTTCCAGTCCCATTTCTCCCCGGTGGTTTCCTCAATGAAAGCAATCGCTCCTTTGATCTCCTCCGCCGCATATTCCTGAACATCCTCATTGCGGTGCCGGAGCGGAGATGCCATCTGATAAGTGGGAATTCCATATTCCTTTTCCAGCCTTTTCGCAATAATCGCATTTCCCAGCATGGAACCGTCACAGGTCGTATTCACCTGTACCGCGCATTTTCCCATCACGACAAAATCGTCTTCTATGGAGATACCCGCCTCTGTCTCAGGCATCGGACACACATCTCCCGGAATCCCGTAGGTCTGCGCGACATCCAGATAATGTGCGGCCGAATTCTGGTTGATCAGGTTCGCTGAAAACATGGTGGGAACTTCTCTCTGTACCACAGTAAGATCAGGAAATCCCATCAGGTATGTAATCATCGCGTTTTCATCGACAAGGACACACTTGTCAGAGAATTTTCTGTCATTGCCGCATCGCCGGTCGCCTCTTAAGCAGCGCTTAATCGTCAGAGCTACGTCCTTCACGACATAGCCTATGCTGATATGGGTAATCCGGAGGGTCTCGTCTCGCTGCCCGATCGTAAATTTGTCTATCATATGAGGCACAGCAAGATAGTTGATCATCCAACGATACCGGAACAAACCCTTCAGAAAGCCCCTGCTTAAGGATACATCGATCATGATTCCCCACAGCTGCAGCCATTTCCCGAAATCATACATGGTATCCTTAAAGCCGCGCCACTCCCGTCGTTTTCTTACCTTCCCGTCGTTATACAGCACGCCAAGGTTCTGATCCCCCGGCTTCTTTTTACTGTTTTTGATCACTTCCATTTAATTCGCCCCCCGCAGCTTTTTCACCTCTATGCTTTCAACAAAGGCCTGAATCCGGGTTCTCATCTGTCCGGCTGAGGAGTGGATATTATAAGGCCGGTCCACGGACAGAACCGGGTAATTGTATTCCTCCCTCAGAGCGGCTGCGCCTGTTACCCTTTCATACGCCCACGGGTCACAAAACTTGATCTGCTGATAGACAATGCCGTCCGCCCGGTATTCCTTTGCCAGATCATTGACATAAGCCTTACGTGCGTACACCTTGTCCATATTCATCTGGCGGGGGCACTGACATTGATAAGTATAATGGCGGCAGATCTGCGTCAGCGCATCCTCCTCGTCCGTCAATTCGATCGGCACTCTCCCGGGAAGCGACCCAAAACAATATCTGTCCGCGCAGACATAAGCCCCGCATTCCTCAATCAGTCTGATGAACTCAGGATCATCTGCCTCCGAACCCACGATCAAAAGCCTTGCCCGGTATTTTTTCTCATCGGGCTCACGGCTTTTCAGTTCATCCAGCGTTTCCTGCAGGGCTTCCGTCAGCATATCCTTCGGACAGACATAGGTGGCGAGCGTAAGCACCGCAAATTCATAGCCTGTAATGACTGGCCGGACATCCTTCCGGAATTCGCCGATCTGCTGTATCAGCCGGCATACCGTATTATGCCGCGCGACTGCCTTTCGCATCGCCGGATCGGATATGTCAACCCCAAAGGTCTTTCTCAGCGGTTCCAGGATATGGTTCCGGCACTGGTTCACCAGAAGGTTTACTCCATTCTCATCGGTCTTCATGGGTATTTCCATATGCTCATAAAAAAAAGATTCCCTTTGGCTTTCGATTGCCTTCAGAAGCTCCGTATTTTCCACACACCGGTTCATCATCGTACAGCCATCCGGCGCAATCAGGCAATCGGCAAAATTATATCCGCCTTCTATGGCCCTCTCGAGCAAAGCTTTAGAGGTCTCGCATAAAAAACTGGTCATATAATATGTCGCGATATCCATGGAACCGGTATTGGGAGCAGACAGACGGACGCCAAAACAATTGCCCAGATGAAACAGCGGCTCCGGCGTATTCTCACACACATATGCTATGCACACCCGTCCCTCTTCCTTTGCTTTTCTGACAAGTTCATTATTGGATGAGCGTACCAGTTCCTCAAAAAAGAGAAAATGCTTCAGATCTTTCATTAATCCCCCTGACGTGTAGCACTGCTTTCATTCATGATCGATATCTTTCTTTACCGGCATTTTCAGCTATTCCTGTGTTGTCTTCAGGTCAGGGATGTTTTCCCCCAAAGCCCCAAAGTGCAGCTCCTTCAGGCCCACAATGTCGGCGCAGATTTCCTTTATTCCGCAATTACCGCAGTCTTTCGGAAGCCCCTTGCCGATATCGGAGAGAGAATTCCTGATCCGGGCGGCGGCTTCAGCGGATTTTTTCAATTCGGCATAGTCCACCGCATCGGTTGTAAAAAAGCTGACCCGGACACGTCGGACAGCCGGATTTTTCTTATAATGCCGAATATATGTATTTCCGATGGAAGCAAAAGAAATTCCGTCCTTCAAAGCCTTTTTGCTGATCCTGATCTGTTCCCTTGGCGACTGGCCGGAAGTGCGGATCATATAGCCCTTGGGATAAATATGATATTTCACAAAATCAATATCCTGAAGCAGCTTATATATTCTTCTGGCATCCGATTCGATCCCTTTATCTTCCTTTATCACCACTTCACAGACACGGGCATAATTCACAGGCATTTGTATATCGGAAAAATCCGGTCCGAAGATCCGGATTCCATCTTCGGCAAAATCATCCGTCCTTGTCGTTACACAGGTATAATTTACCGCACTTTTTCCTCCGGTTCCCAGTTCGATCGACATATCCTTCTGCAGGATCATCTCATAATTCTCATTTTCAGGCCACCTGCGATTTTCGTCATAGAGATAAACTGCAGATTCGAGATTTTCCGTCAGTTCTTTCAGCCGATCGATCAGCGTATCATAAAGCACCATGAGCCATTCCCTTTTGTCTCGCGTATTCCGCGGCCCCCAGCGCTCCCATCAGCTGGGGATCCGTTTTCAGCTCTACCACCTTTATTTTCAGAACCTTCTCGATGGCTGCCTTCAAGCCTTCATTTTTCGCACAGCCCCCGGTCAGGGCAACGTGATCCACCGCCCCCGCCTTTTTGGCCATCACAAAGCATCTTTTCGCAACTGCCATCTGAATGCCTGCAGCGATCTCTTCCACAGGCTTTCCCTCGCCAACCAGGCTGATCACTTCTGATTCCGCAAATACGGTGCACTGTGCCGTAATCGGAATGACATTTTTTGCTTTCAGCGAAAGCCTGGAAAATTCGGGCAGACTCATTTCAAAGGAGCGTGCCATAGCCTCATAAAACCGACCGGTCCCGGCAGCGCATTTATCGTTCAGGGCAAAATTCCTTACAGTTCCGTCTGTGTCCACATCGATTCCCTTGACGTCCTGGCCTCCGATATCAATGACAGCCTTTACCGAAGGATCTGTCACATGCACGCCCATGGCGTGGCAGGAAATCTCTGATATATTTTCATCCGCAAAAGGTACCTTATTTCTGCCGTATCCCGTTCCGATCAGATATGCCAGATCCTCACAAGACAGCAGTCCGGCTTTTTCAAGGACCTCATGCATGGCCAGTTCAGCAGATTCCTGAGAGCGGATCTTGCTCTTGATCGTCGTCGATGATACGATTTTTCCGGTTTCATCCAGTATTACGGCTTTTGTATAGGTGGAACCTACATCGCAGCCTCCGAAATATCTCATTCTGCCTTTCCTCCGTCTATGATCCCAAGTTTTTCCAATGCTTCCTTTGCTCCCAGATAAACAGGCGCTGTCACAGGAAGTTCAAAAATGCTTTTTCCTAAAATATCATTTTTCGCATGTGCTTCGTCTCTTTTCACGATACTGAGAATCTCAGCGCCGTCAATCTGTAAACAGGGAATGACGCTCATATCCTCTACACGATTGATAATGACGCCGCATTTTTCATACATGACAAGCTCGTCCGCCACGGAACGTATCGTCCCGGCAACCTGAATCCCCTTCGCGGATGGATCCGTGACCAGAATCAGATGGGAGACCTTCTCCATCACGCGTCGATTAATCTGCTCAATCCCTGCCTCCCCGTCAATGACAACATAATCAAATTCCCGGCTGAGCATATGAATGACTTCTTTTAAATAGTTGTTGACCGAGCAATAGCATCCGGCACCCTCCGGCCTTCCGATCGCCAGAAAAGCAAAACCATCTGTCTCTGTCAAAGCATCAAAAATGCGGTACCGGGCTTCTCCCAGAAGCTCCATCGCTTCCTTGCCTTCGCCCTGTTCTGCCTTGCTGATAATCTCCCGGCGGATGTCATCCAGAGTCTCCTTTGTCTCAACGCCAAGCGCCACAGACAAGCCTACGGCAGGATCCGCATCGATTGCCAGTATTCTCTCTTTGGGAAAATTCTCGGAAAGTATCCGTACGACAGCGGAACACAACGTGGTTTTTCCCACTCCTCCCTTTCCTGCCAACGCGATAATCTTAGCCATGATCAGTTCCTCCTATTCAAAACGCAGTTCTGTATTGTAAACGAATAAAAATGCCTGCATTTTGATTCGTTTACTGCGCCGGATTTACATCGCTGCAAGCGGCATGATTCCGAATTAAATTCGTGCGCATACCATACGCTGACTCAATGACTGCGGATGATGATTTTCCGCAGCGGCATCTGAGCTTCAGAAGACACAATCAGTCTCCTGAACGGAAAAGAGTCCGAGGACATATCTCCCGGGTCACAGTATAACATATAAATCACCTGTTTACTAATAAATTATCAATCAAAAACGAATCTACGTTTTTTCAAGGTCCCTGTGGATCCGTTCATCAAAGACGATTTCCGGCAACAATTCACAGATCGGTTGACAATGCTTGCATGATCCCCTATAGTTATCAGTAAATTTATAGGAGACTGATTTTGTCATCGGCAGCCCAGCTGCCGAAGCAAGCTGATAAGAAAAATTTTTCAAAAAAGGGGAGAACAGAATGGAGTTTCGTATTGAACATGATTCTATGGGAGAAGTGAAAGTACCTGCCGATAAATATTACGGCGCGCAGACAGAGAGAAGCCGTCAGAATTTCCGGATCGGGGTCGGGATGGAAACGATGCCGCAGGAGATCATCGAGGCTTTTGGCATTCTGAAAAAAGCGGCGGCTTTGACAAACCATGCGCTGAAGCCCGAAAAACTTACGGAAGCAAAGCTTGCCGCCATCTCTCAGGCGGCTGAGGAAGTAATATCAGGCAGCCTGAGAGAGCATTTCCCTTTGGTTGTCTGGCAGACCGGTTCCGGTACCCAGTCAAATATGAATGTAAATGAAGTCATTGCGAATCGTGCAAATCAAATCCTGCGCGATGCAGAGATTATTTCTGAGAAATCCCCGGATTCATCCACAATACGGATCCATCCTAATGATGATGTCAATATGAGCCAGTCTTCCAACGATACGTTTCCGACCGCACTGCACATCAGTGCGGTAACGGCTCTGGAAGACCGTCTGATTCCCGCAGCGCAAAAACTGATTGAGACATTCCGGCAGCTGGAGGATCAAAATCAGGGCATCGTAAAGAGCGGACGAACCCATCTGCAGGACGCCGTGCCGATCAGTTTTTCCCAGGAAATCAGCGGATGGAGGAATTCCTTAGAGAGAGATATCGAAATGATCCGCCTTGGCATCAGGCCTCTCTCAGAGCTTGCCCTTGGAGGCACGGCTGTCGGAACCGGCCTGAATGCCCCGGAAGGTTTTGATACTCTCGTTGCCGCGAATATCTCTTCTTTGACAGGCAAAAGCTTCGTAACCGCGCCGAATAAATTCCATGCCCTGACCTCCATGGACGAGATCGTCTTTGCCCACGGCGCTGTAAAAGCCATGGCAGCAGATATGATGAAGATCGCCAATGATATCCGCCATCTTGCCAGCGGTCCCCGCTGCGGCCTTGGAGAAATCCATATTCCGGAAAATGAACCCGGCAGCTCCATCATGCCCGGAAAGGTAAACCCCACGCAATGTGAACAAGTCACCATGGTCGCCGTCCAGGTAATGGGCAACGACGCGGCAATCGGGTTTGCGGCATCTCAGGGCAACTTTGAACTGAATGTCTTCATGCCGGTAATCGCCTATAATTTCCTGCAGTCGGTCAGGCTGCTCGCTGAGTCGATTTCATCCTTCAATGTAAACTGCGCCTGCGGGATCGAAGCAGACAAAGAAAAAATGCATCAGAATCTTTATAACTCCCTGATGCTGGTCACGGTTCTGAATCCGTACATCGGATATGAGAATGCCGCAAAGACGGTAAAGCTGGCTTACGCAGAGGATATCTCCCTGAAAGAAGCCTGCGTCAGGCTGGGTTTTCTCAGCCCGGAAAGATTCGATGAGGTGTTCCATCCGGAAAACATGATATGATTTCATGTTCCACAGTTCTCCTTCGTCTTTAAGATATCGGAGAACTGTGGAACTGAAAAAGGAATCACTCCAGATTTGCATGGTATCTCCACAGAGATTTCATGTCAAGCTGACGCTCCTCCACGATCATCTTAGCGATCACATCGCCAAGAAGCAGAAGGCTCTGGTCAAATAAGGATGTCATGATCTGGCAGCTCTCGACCTCATCCTCCAGATACAGTTTTGTCCGGACAGGTATCCTCACGATGTAATCCGCCACTTCCTTCATCGAGCTGTTGGGATTTGATCCGATGTGGACAATTTTGCATCCCGGAGCGCAGGCTCTTGCTTTTCTCGCGATCCCAAGCGGGAACAATGACTCCCCGGAACCGGAACCTACAATCAGAAGATCCTTTTCTGTGATCGCCGGTTCGTTGATCGCTCCGACATAATTTGCCTTAATCCCTAAATGTACAAAACGCTTGCACATGGCCTGCAGGGAAAGCATGACCCTTCCCACTCCGACAAAAAACACCTGATCCGCGGCAAGAATATCCTGTGTCAGCCGTTCCACCGATGCCGGATCAATGCTGTCAAGCGTCGTCTTTATTTCCTTTATGACCGTCTCACATACTGCTGAATAATTTTCCTGATAATACATAATCCCTTGACATCCCTTTCTGTATGCATGGTATGAGTACGAATTTACTGCAGAAGGATGCCGCTTTTGCGGCGTAAATCCGTGCCGTAAACGAATCAAAGCGTCAGCATTTTGTTCGTTTACTATAACTGTAAAGATATCGTAATTTCTCTTAACCACTTATCCTTTTATGATTTCCTCCCGCAAAGCCTGTGCCTGCGCGAGACTTCCTGCCAGGTCATTACGGCTTAATACGGTACTCCCCGTAACGAAGTAATCAACGACATCCTTTCCATACGCTCTCATGTTTTCTTTTGAAATTCTACCGTCTATCTCAATTTTTGTGTCAAGCCCGCGAGCCTGGATCATGGAGCGCAGCTCCCTCACCTTCCGGTCTGCATAAGAAACCTGTTTTTCCCCTTTCATAAAAGCATATCCGGGATTGATCAGCATCAGCAGAACCGTATCGCATTTTTCCAGAACATAATCCACGGCAGACAGTGGAGTTGCCGGTTTCAGGGCGACGCCCGCCCTGACTCCTTTTGCATGGATCCGGTTCAGCATTCCGTCAATGTGAGGCTGGGTTTCCGCATGAAATACGATCTGCTGTACTCCGATATCCAGTAACTCATCCACAAAATAATCCTGCTCCGTTACCATAACGTGACAGTCAAAGGCAATGTCCGTTTTTTCACGCAGCTGCCGTACCAGATCCAGACCAAGGGGCATACTGGGACTGAAATGACCGTCCAGTATATCCACATGGAGCATTGTAATTCCCGCGTTTTCGAGGATACGCACCTGGCTTTCCAGATTGCACATATCCAGGCAGATCAAAGAAGGCGACAACACACATTTTTCATTCCATATATCTTGATTCATATCGCTCAGACTCCTGTTATGAATAACAATATTTGTGATTGCATCGAAAAAAAACGATTCCGCGAAACGATCCGGAAGAAGCTTTTCTATTTCTCTTCAGCCAGATAAGCCTCAATTTCTTCTCTGGTCGGAATCGAAGCGATCGCGCCTTTTTTCTGTACGCAGATACACCCGGAAACATTTCCGTAGTCCATGGCCTTCAGGATCATTTCTTTATCCAGGTCCGCAGCCTTTTCCGCTCCCTGCAGCCGCAGGCTGGCAAGGAAAGCTCCCCAGAACGCATCCCCGGCGCCGGTTGCGTCAACGGCTTTCGCCTTGCGTCCCGGTACCTTGACAGCTTCTCCGTTAAAAAAGGCCATCGCGCCTTCTGAACCCAGGGTTTCAATAACAAGTGTAATCCCGTTTTTTTTCATAATGCCCGGGATTTCATCTTCTCCGCCGAGCATTCCGACTTCTTCTTCGGATATTTTAAGAAGATCAACATATGGAAGAATTTCCATCACAGCCTGCGTACAGGCATTCACGTCATCCTTCCACATCAGATTTCTGTAATTCACATCAAAGCTTACGATTTTGCCATATTCCGAACCTGATCTGAGGGCTTTCACCGTCGCTTCCTTTTCCGGCGAAGCGGATAAGGAACAGGAGCCGGCATGAATCACCATGCTGTCGGCAATCTCCTCTTCCTTTACTTCCTCCGGCGTAAGCAGCATATCTGCTCCCGGTTTCCTTGCAAAGGTAAATTTCCTCTCTCCGTCTGCCGCAAGAGTGACAAAAGCCATCGTTGTGATCGCCTCTTCACAAAGCTTCGGACAAAGAGCTTCCACATGATATTCAGCCAGGGTATCCATCAGAAAGCGGCCGAAATCATCATCCCCTACTTTACAGCACATACCTGCTTTCAGACCATTCTTTGTCACGGCAATGGCTACATTCGCCGGCGCGCCGCCGGCCTTTCGGATATAGCTGGCTTCCTCGCTTCCGGGAATAAAATCTATTACCATCTCACCGATACTATATAAATCCCGCATGATTTTTTACACATCTCCTCCCAAAACGAAGTTTTGTACGATGACTCACTGTCTTCGGATGACAATTTTGCTGCTTCGGCAGTTGGGCTGCCGGACACAAAATCAGTCTCCATTCCTCAATAATTAACTTACCATAAAGAAAGGCAGCCGCCCATAAAAAGCGGCTGCCTGCAGCTGCCCGCTCAGGAGAAAGAGAAAACCTGACGGCTTCCTGACTCACAGCGCGCACAAATAAACAGATTACATCAGAAGATTACTTGAAATCAGCAACGTTGGAAGCATCGACAGTGGAAACACCAGTGTCAGCGACTACGCCGCCAAGATCCTCGCCGTTCTCGGAAGCAACGACAGCATCGATAGCCATCTCACCCATGACGTTCGGGTTCTGAGCCATGAATGCAAGAAGCTCGCCGCCCTCTACATGAGCGATATTGGAATCAGACTTGTCCCAGCCTACGCAGTAGATGGTCTCACCGTTTGCAGCAGCATCCTTAACAGCAGCAGCAGCGCCGTTGGTAGCGCCGTCGTTGGTGCCATAGATCGCAACTACGCCGTTAGCGATCAGAGTATTTGCAAGCTCCTGAGCCTTAGCATTGTCGCCGTCAGAGTACTGTCTCTCACCGATCACGAAATCAGTTCCTTCGAATACGGAAGCGAAGCCCTGGAAACGATTCTCACAGGAATCTACACCAGCCTGAGCATCTACGATACCGATCGTTCCTTCGGTAACGCCTGCATCGTCAAGAACCTTCTTGAGGTACTCACCAGCCTGCACGCCGCCGGCATAGTTGTCAGTAGCATAGGTAGCAATAGCTTCTACGGTAGCCGGAGCATCGACATAGATGATCTTGGCGCCGCCGTCCATAGCCTCTTCAAGAGCTCTGTTGCAGCTCGTTGCATCGTTGGCAGCGATGATGATATAATCTGCGCCGTCAGCGGTAGCGGTCTCGATCTTCTGGATCTGCTGAGCGTTGTCCTTGGTCTCCGGAGCCAGCCAGTTCAACTCGATCTTTGCGCCGGCTTCGTTGTAGGCGTTAACTCTTTCTTCCGCAGCTGCCTCAAGGCGAACCCAGTGAACGTCCATCTGATCCATTGTGATCAGGGCAACCTTTGTCTCGACGCCTTCACCCTTGGAAGCATCGAAATCCTCTGCTGCGAAAGCGGTGCAGGAAAGTGCCAGAACTGCTGCAGTTGCAAGTGCAAGAATGCTCTTCTTCATGATAGTTCCTCCTTTTGAAAAAGATGTGTAAAATATATCTCCAAAGGAGACGCGCCTTTTGGCAGCGCGTCTCTCATGGATTCCGTAAGGATCAGGATCACGCTTTCTTCTTTCCGCCGATCCTGAAGCCGCTGCGGCGCGCGATATCCAGAAGTACGCACACGACAACGATGATACCGATGATGATGTTGCGGAGGGCAACAGGAACGTTCGCCATAGTAAGACCGTTCTGCAGGATAGCCCATACAGCGGCACCTGCAATCGTGCCTACCAGATAGCCGCTGCCGCCGAGGGTGGAAATACCGCCGATAACGGCTGCAGCAACACCATACATCTCATAAGAAAGACCTGCCTGCATGGAGCCCATTCCGGCCGCTGCCATGGTGATCAGACCTGCTGTAAAGGAGCAGAATGCGGAAATCATGTAAGCTGTGGTTGTGGTTCTGAAGACATCAACGCCGGAAAGCCTTGCAGCGTCAACGTTGGAACCGATCGCGTATACATGACGGCCTGTCCTTGTAAAGCTCATCAGATAGTTAAAGCAGAACCAGATGATCAAGGTAATAATTACACTGAAATAGAAAGGTCCGATCAGTCTCTTATAATAAAACATATCACGGAACAGGGTCTGGGAAGCGCCGCTTCCGATATCACCTGTATTATAATTTCCGTTCACAAGCTCTGCAAGACCACGGCAGATCGTCATAGTACCCAGTGTGCCGATAAATGGCGGAAGCTTAAATTTACCGACGAGAACGCCGTTGACCAATCCAACCGTCAGGCAGGCGCAAAGGTCAATCAGAATAGCAACAATGACAGGAACCCCTTTGCAGATCAGGGTTGCGGAAATCATCGCGCTCATACCGAGAACAGAACCAATGGACAAATCGATGTTTCCGGTAATACAGACAATACCCTGGCCGATACCTACAAGGAGGTACGGGCAGATGGAACGTACCAGCGGATAAAGGTTCCTGGTTTTGATAAAGTTCGGATTCATTAATGAGAACACGACCAGAAGGATCGCGACGCCGACATAGGCGGTTATTACAGAAGCGTATTTTTTCATGGCTGTCTCCTTTTATAGACTCAGAAGTATCGTGAAAGATACGGTTGGATATATCTCAGATCTCAATAGCAAAGCGCCTGATTTATTCCGCATTGTCACCGAACTGCGTTGCGTGTGTCATGATCTCTTCTTCCGTGGTTTCCCTCGGATCCACCTCTCCGGTGATCTTCCCGTTGCACATGACAATAATTCTGTCAGAGATGCCCATAACCTCCGGCATTTCGGAAGAAACAATAATCACGCAGATACCGCGTTTTTTAAGATCATTGATGATCTGATAGATCTCTACCTTTGCAGCTACATCGATACCTCTTGTCGGTTCGTCGAAAATAACAACCCTGGATTCCCTTGCCAGCCACTTTGCCACAACCACCTTCTGCTGGTTGCCGCCGGAAAGGCTTCCCGCCTCAACCTCTGGTCCTGCCATTTTGATCGTAAGGCTGTTTTTGCCCTTTTCGATCATTTCATTTTCGATCTTTTTATTGATGGTCCCAACCGGTGCGCCGCAGATCAGATCAAGATTCGGCAAGGCTATATTATCACGGATCGAAAGCTTTGTACAAAGGCCTTCTTTTTTACGGTCTTCCGGTGCCAGCACGATGCCCTGACGGATCGCGTCTGCCGGACTTTTGATCACAAGAGGCTTCCCGTCAAGAATCACCTCGCCGGAATCCTTAGGATCCGCGCCGAAAATAGCTCTCATGGTCTCTGTACGTCCTGCGCCGACCAGGCCGGAGAATCCCAGAACCTCTCCTTCATAAGCATCAAAGGAAACATCCCTGACCATCCTGCCGGCATTGAGATGCTTCACCTCCAGAATCTTCCTTCCCTTCGGGACGGTATCTCTCGGGAACTGATTCGTAATCTCACGGCCAACCATATTCGCGATGATCTGCTCCATCGTAAAGTCCGTGAAATTACCCTCCGTGATATATTTCCCGTCACGCATGATCGTCACGCGGTCTACGATGTGATGCAGCTCCTGCAGTCTGTGGCTGATATATACAATCGCCGTGCCCATAGCGCGGAGCTCTTTGACAATGCGGAACATCTCTGTGATTTCAGCGTTTGACAATGAGGAGGACGGCTCGTCCATGATCAGGACTTTTGCGTTAATCAGAAGCGCCTTGCTGATCTCTACCATCTGCTGTCTGCCGACTGTCAGATCCCCTACCGTTGTCATCGGATCCAGATCGGTGATGCCAAGCTTTCCTAACTGCTCTCTTGCCTCACGGCACATCTCTTTCACATCCAGGCGATGGCCTCTGGTCAGCTCCCTGCCCAGAAACATATTTTCATATACAGTCAGGTGCTGGCACATATTCAATTCCTGATGAATAATCGCCACGCCAAGATCCTGTGCCTGTTTCGTGTTCAGATCTCCGACTGACTGCCCAAAGATCTCCACCGTGCCTTCGTCTCTCGTGTAAACGCCGGAGAGAATCTTCATCAGGGTAGACTTGCCTGCGCCGTTCTCCCCCAGAAGAGCCATGACCTCACCGGGCTTCACATGGAGCTGCACGTCATCCAATGCCTTCACGCCCGGGAAGGATTTGCTGACATGCTCCATTGATACCGCATATTCGCTCATTTGGACTCCTTTCCTTGAAAACTGTTATACCCGCGGGCAAAACATATCATGTAATGCCATAAAACCGCAGTACTTTCTCAATCCTTTGCTGCCGGATACTCCGTGCACAGCAGTCTGTAAGGCGGCTCGTCCTCCTCAACGGTCGGGAAGCGGCCAAGAGGCTCATAGAAGCGGTTGTCCGTATTGTCATCATTGCACATGGAAACCTCTCCTACCAGAGTCTTGCCGGAACCTTCCTGAATGACAAACTCATGATAATAATACGGATACAAAGTCAGGCTCTCGCCGGGATGAAGGACGATCTCACTGCCGGCCGGAACGGTATAGTGTCTGCCGTCCTGGAAAATCTCCACGTCCGTATCCAGCAGTTCGCCCTCGTTTTCCCTGTTGGCGTTCCATAAGCGGAAAACGACATTGCCGCCGCCGCGGTTAATGATGTCTTCCATTTTGTTCCAATGGAAATGGTTCGGGGAAATCTGGCCCGGATACAACATCATGATCTTTTCCGCGTAAGTCTTTGTATATTTCGGATTATGTACGTTTCCGTTTCTCAGTGTAATCAGCGACAGGCCTTTTACAGCGAAATTACCCTCGCCGTAGTCTGTGATATCCCAGCCAAGCGCGTTGTCACGAATCTCGTCATACTCATGTCCCTTGCTTTCCCACTCTTCGGGGGTAAAGCTAAGAAACGGAGGCAGAGCAAAACGGTATTCCTTCAGCATGGCTTCAAACTCTTTAATAATTGCGTTAATCTCTGAGCGTTTCATCGCAATGACCTCTTTTCCCAATCAATAGCCAACAGAATCATTGGTAACTTCAAGTTACTATTTTGGTAAAAAAAAGAAACTCTTCGTTCCCAACCCAAGATGTTTGTATCTTATCACCCTCATTTACGAAAGTCAAGCGAAACCAAAGGGAAATACCTCACAAAATCAGGCTTTTGTTTTTGTGCATATTATAAAATCAGTCCGGACGTCAGCCTCCGTCAGTATAAGTAACATGAATTTATAAAATACAATCGTATGTCAAATGATTCTGATGTTCAGGTCCCGTTTCTTTCCACAGCTTCTGAACATCAGAACCATCCAAAATCCGGAGGGCATCTCAGCCCTCAAACAGAAGACCGCCCTCAAAGATCTGAAGATATGCGTTGCATGCGGCTCCCAATATCATAGAGTCTTTTTGGAAATACGCTTTTTTCACTTTGACAGGAGTGCTCCACTCCACAAAACGGCGTTCATTGATTATGCGCTCCATCAAAGTCACATATCTGTCGTCCCAGTCCACGGCATCCCCGCCAAGCAAAATCAGCTCACTGTTCAGAATATTGACGGTGCTGACCACCGCGGAAGCCAGCTGAGTCACCATATCATTCAGTATCTGCTCCACCACAGGTTCCTTTTCCATACCGCAGTATGTTTTAAAATTATAGAGCTTTCCCGTATGGTACTGCAGTTTTTTCAGAACTTCCGGCGTTCTGACATACAGTTCGACACAGCCGCGTCCGCCGCAGGAGCATTGTTTTCCGTTGATATCGATGGAAACATGACCGATCTCCGGCGGTAAGCCTCTGTTATTCCGGTATTGTTTCCCATTGCTGATAATCCCGCTGCCGATGCCTGAACCGACTCCGAGGAACAGGACATCCTGGTATTTTCTGCCGTTCCCGTATAAATGCTCACAGATTGCTGCGCACTGATTGTCATGCTCAAGAAACACAGGAAGATGATACCGTTCTTTCAGAAGGCTCACCACAGGTATGTCTTCAATGCCAAAGAAGTAGAACGGTTTCAGGATCATCCCAGTACTGGAACTGACCGGACCGATCGAGGCCGCCCCGATGGCAATCACATTGTCTTCTCCGTAAAGGATCGTGTCCAGAACCCGGAACATGTCCCGGATCAGCTGTTCTTTGTCAATCTGTTTTCCGTAAAAAACCGTCTCCCGTTTACGGATATGCAGCTCCAGGTCACATAGCACCGCCTCACAGTATTCTCTCTGGATCAGCAATCCGACAGCTTTCGGAGCTTTAGGAGAAATAGCCAGCCCGATCGGCGCTCTTCTCGAATCGTTCTGGACAGACAGTTCCTGCTCTGCAACCAGACCGGCCTCTATCATCTCGCTCACAATCCGGGAAATAGCCATTTTGGTCAGGCCCATAGCTTCCGTAAGCTCCGTCCGGTTTTTACACTCTCCGGTAGCGATCAGCCGAAGAACCTGTCCTCTGTTGCTCTTCTTATAATCGCTTCGATTTCTCCCCGCTTTGGAAGGCACTTTACTCACCTCTTCACAGCAAAGCATCCATACTGCAGAATATGTTCCTATGTACATGATTCAGGCGGCTAAAGGTCATGCAAAAAGGAGTTCGCTGCGATGCGATCCGTAGAATCAGACTTTTGTCAATGCAATCATGATATATCCTGCAATGTATGTTTTCACTATTGTAATCTGTGTTTACTATATCATTTTTCCATAAATCTGTCAATGAAGAGGTCTGATCTGCAGCAGAAAATGAACAGAATGACTGCTTTTCGCTTTGTTTATTTCATCTTTACATCTTCTGTATCCTGTCTATGGTCTCGTTGATCTGAGCCGTTCCGGACATGGCCGTAAATTTCAGAGTGAAGGTTTCTTTCTCAAAGGGTCCGATATGATGAAGATCTCTGTGCTCTTCATGGTAGGTTCTCCCATATACCATGGAATTAGAAGGCTCCAGACCAATCACGTAGTCTCCGGACGCAGTGGATTTCCACTCCATAAAATAAGGAAGATTCGCGGCATCATACTCCAGCAGCAAAGCCGTATCCGTTTCATGATTTACCATCAGGGCAGGTGTAAGCTGATCTTCTATTTTTTTCATTTCGTGAATGAAAACATACTCCGGCTCATTATCCTTCGGAGGATCCATCAGATTCCAGCGATCCAGATGCTGCTGAGAAAACTCTTCCCGTCCTCTGGTATGACTGACAGGCAGATACAGCTGTGTATGTTCATCCAGGAAGGGATAACCGGCGTTGCAGTGATAGAGCAGCATCAAGGGTTCGTCCCGGAAAGACTGGTTCTCCACCTCATCTCTGATCAGAATGCTGTTTTCTCCCAGCACACACTCAATCGTCCTGCGCAGAACAAGGTTCTCCCCGAACAGTTCTCCTTCCCGCATTTCTCCCCGTATCACAGCCTTATAGGTATCGCCGCATTCCACCACATCCGCAAGAACATGCTCTGCCGGCGTCGTGCGCATCCTTCCGTGCATCGGATAATCCTTTCCGTCAATCCGGCACGGAGCACAGATATTCTCATATCCGCAGGTAAAGAAAAGCCCGCCCATGATGCTTCGCTGGGCTTCTCCTCCGTTTGTGTCATAATGATTTCTCCCGATCAGTCCCGGCTTGGAGAGAAAAGTCATATTCTGTCCTTTATAAGAAAGATCAGAAATATCCAGGCACTTATCCGCCATCACGTGGAAAAACAGATCCCCGCACTTCACCTCGACAGCGTCCATTCCCTTCGCCCTGCCTTCCCGATAACAGATCGGGCGGGCATAAATCTCCTGCTGAAGCGAACCTGCATATCTGTTCAGCTTTTTCAACATCGTTTTTTCTCCTTTCACATCTCTTAGGAGCTGTAAATAATAACCTATACAGATCCTTAGGATTGCCACGTAAATAAATGGATCAATTCTCGCGTCTGAATCACTGTATGCTTCGTTGTCGTCGGTCGTCGATGCCCGCATCGACTTCCTCCTCCGCCTCGCCTGCAGTGATTTATCCTGTGAGACTTGTTCCATTTATTTTCGCGGCTATCCTTAACCACAAACGAAATCAGGATCCGGCCCTGTCATCCGATCCCGGTGTACTGTCTGTCTCTTTCCTGTTCCTTTTTGCATGACCCTGTATCACCTGAATCATAGTTTATGATTGCATCGACAAAAGCCTGATTCTACGGATCGCTTCGCAGCGGAGCTGCTCTCGCGTCTCGCCTCCCGGCTCGGTCGTTGCTAAACGCATGCCACTGGCATGCAGCAACCTACAGCCACTCGGAATCCGTTCATTTTGCACAGATGGATTTGCATACTCAGATATAAATAGTGCAAAATGACTACTTCCTCGTGTCTGTGGGCGATCCAATCTCATGCAAAAATGAGCGAGCTCATTTTTGCATGACCTTTTGTCGCCTGAATCAGTTTATCATTTTCATAAACTATTCACAAGATATTTGTCCGCGCGATGGCAGGTTATTCCGTGAACTGCAGCGCGGTTTCTGACAGTCGGGTTTATCGGGATATATATTCCTTGAACTTCACATATTTGTATGATATGATAGCATCACATGAAAGAGCTTTTAGACCGCTTTCGCAAATATCACAAATGTCTCTTTCATCCGGCGTTTTCTTTAATCAAATCTCACAATTCTTTTTTAGAAAGGAGAACAGAAAATGAAGAAACATCTTTGTGTCATGATGGCTGCCATGCTCGCTTTGGGCGTTTTCGGAAGCGCCGCAGCATATGCGGAAGAGGCAGATGCATCCTCTGCGGAGCTCGTCCGCCAGACACAGTTCGGCGAAGTCACCGGCATAGAAGACGCAGACACCGGAGCCCTGATCTGGTATGGGATTCCCTATGCCGCTGCCCCGGTCGGCGAACTGAGATGGGCAGCTCCTGCCGATCCGGAAGCCTGGACGGAAGCTCTCGACTGCACCGAGCCCGCAGAGCCCGGAATGCAGTATGCAACGGATTATGCCACCGGTGAAACCAAACTGATCGGCACCGAAGACTGCCTGAACCTGGATGTATACACCAGACCGGATGCCGGGAACCTTCCTGTCCTTGTCTACGTCCACGGAGGCAACAACCAGACCGGAAAGTCCGGAGAAATCCCGGGCAGGCAGATTGTCTATGACAACAACTGTGTTTATGTCTCCCTCAACTACCGGCTCGGCCTGTTCGGCTTCAACTGCCTCCCGGCTCTTCTGACAGAGGAAGGCTCCACAGGCAACTTCACGATGCTCGACATCGCCAAGGCGCTTGACTGGGTAAAAGCCAATATTTCCGCCTTTGGCGGCGACCCGGAAAATATCACTGTCTCCGGTTTCTCAGCCGGCGGACGTGATGTCATGGCCATGCTGGTCAGCCCGCTGTTCGCAGGTAAATTCAACAAAGCCATCGCTTTCTCAGGCGGCATGACAATTGCCGACCAGGCTGCTTCCGCAAGCCAGATCGCCGGCGCGATCGCCCCTCTGGCTGTTGAAGACGGTCTTTTCGAGGACGAGGCTGCCGCGAAGGATTGGCTCTTAACCGACGGTGAGGATGTGAAGGAATATCTTTTCGGACTCACTCCGGACCGCGTATGCGCCCTGATGGGCAACGCCGGCATCCGCATGAGCGCGTTCCCGCATCTTTATAATGACGGCATCGTACTTCCCGAAGAAGGCTTTGACACGGACACCTACAACAATGTTCCTCTTCTGATGCTGACCGGAGCTACAGAATTCAGCCTTTTCTGCAACTTTGACGGTTATTTCTTCTCCCCGGCCATAACGGAGCTGGATGAGGAAACCCAGGAAGCGGCAAAAGCATTTGCCCGTCTGTATGGTTCCGATATGTACCGGATCTTTAACGGTCAGTGCAGCGCGGAAAAGATGTTTGACAAGTATCAGGAAAAGATCTATCTGGCACAGGTAGAGTACGGCTCTGTCAACAGCGCCACCTTCCTTCCGGCCATGGGATCCTTCCACGGTATCTTTGTCCCGATGCTGACCAATGACCATACCTACGGCGGATTCGGCGATTTCACTGTCGAAGGCTTCCAGGCAATGGCCGCGCAGTTTGACAGATACCTTGCCAATTTCCTTGCCGCCGGCGATCCCAACGGTGAGGATCTTACCGAATGGCCTGCCTGGACGCCGGAAAACGAAGCTTCCATGGTCTTCGACGCAGACGAAACCTCAGCGATCATTGAAGCCAGGGATGTCTCCACAACCTATGAAGATATTCTCGCGCAGATGGATGCCGATGATTCCGTTCCGGAAGACACAAAGAACGGCGTGATCCAGAACGTCATGAACGGACGCTGGTTCAGCGCGGCGCTGGATGAGCATTACGGAAATGAGTCTCTCTGGCAGTAAAACCGGGAGATATTCCGGTCTGATCAGATTCTGACATAAAAACCCGGCAGGAGGCGAAAGTTTTTCCCACCTCCTGCACGCCCCACGGGCTGCATGTCATCTGTCGGCGGCAGCTTCATTTTCCGCGACGGCGCAAAAGGAGGGCGGCTCCCGCGTTTCATATAATGAAACGCGGGAGCCGCCCTCTTTTTTTCTCTTTTTCTTTGATTTATGCAAAAATAAACTATACAGCTTGCGCAGGATAAATCCGCCCGGACAAGGCAGCGACGGATGTCCTTCTGCCGCCTGAATCATCAGATCTGCGCGATATCCTCCTGTGTGAGCGGAGCCATCCCTCTTGCCGACAGGGCCTTTTCCGCGGCCTTTGTATCCGCAACGCGGAAAATCATATAAGCCTTGTTGTTGCCGGCTCCGAGGAAGGCATACATATATTCAATGTTCACGCCTGCCTTCGTAAACTCCATCAAAAGCTTATTCAGTCCTCCTGCTTCATCGGGAATTTCATATGCAAGCACCGGCGTGAGGCTTGCAACAAAGTCTGCTTCCTTCAGAACATTCGTTGCCGCAAAAACATCATCTACGATCAGGCGGGCAATACCAAAATCCTTTGTCTCCGCAAGAGACAGCGCACGCATGTCGATCTTATTCTCAGCAAAAACGCTGGTCATTTTCTGCAGGGTACCGGGTTTGTTTTCCAAAAATACAGAAATCTGCCGAATGCTCATCTCAAACCTCCTATTCTTTTTCGGATTCATCCGTATATAAATGAATCTTCCTGCATGTCTGTTTCTTCCGATTTCATTTCATCCAAAAGCCTGCACAGCTTTTACAAAAAAACCGGACGGGATCAGATCTTGCGATTATCGATCACACGTACAGCCTTGCCCTCACTTCTCGCAATGCTCTTCGGCGCTACCAGTGAAACCTTCGCTTTGAGGCCAAGCATGGATTTCAGGCCATCTACAAGTGCTCTCTGACGTGCTTCAATCTCACCTACGTTATCCGTAAACATCTCAGGAGTCATTTCAACCTGGACGTCAAGAGTATCCGTATTATTGACACGTCCGACGATAATCTGATAATTCGCGGCATAGCCATGGTTCAGAAGAACCGTCTCAATCTGGCTCGGGAATACGTTGACGCCGCGGATAATCAGCATGTCATCGGTACGTCCTTTCGGCTTCGCCATGCGGACATGGGTACGTCCGCAGGAGCATTTTTCCCTCGTCAATGTGCAGATGTCTCTCGTACGGTAGCGGAGCAGCGGAAAAGCTTTTTTGTCTATGGCGGTAAAGACCAGCTCGCCTTGCGTGCCTTCCGGCAGAACCTCCTCCGTATCCGGATCGATAATCTCCGCGATAAAATGATCTTCGTTGATATGCATGCCCTGCTGCGCGGAGCATTCAAAGGCTACGCCGGGTCCTGACAGTTCCGTCAGGCCGTAAATGTCATACGCCTTAATTCCCAGCGTGTTCTGGATATCCTGACGCATTTCCTCGCTCCAGGCCTCTGCGCCGAAAATACCCGCCTTTAACGGAATCTCATCCGGCCCATAGCCCAATTCCTTAAAACGCTCCCCCAAAAATGCCGCGTAACTCGGCGTGCAGCAAAGGATCGTCGTATGGAGATCCTGTATAAACATGATCTGGCGGTCTGTATTTCCGGAGCTGGTCGGAACAGTCAGACAGCCAACCTTATGAGAACCGCCGTTCAGGCCGGGGCCTCCTGTAAACAGCCCATAACCGTACGATACCTGGCAGACGTCTTCATCCGTGCCGCCTGCCGCGACGATCGCGCGTGCGCAGCAGTCTTCCCAAAGGTCAATATCCTCGAGGGTATAAAAGGCTACGACACGTTTCCCGGTTGTGCCTGAAGTCGACTGGATCCGCACGCAGTCCTTGAGCGGTACGCCGACAAGTCCGTAAGGATAAGCCTCTCTGAGATCCGCTTTAGACAGGAAAGGAAGCTTGCAGAGGTCATCAGAGGACTTTATGTCATCCGGCGTCACTCCCTTTTCCTCCATCTTTTTGCGATAGTAAGGTACGTTATCCCAAACGTGCTTCACCTGTGCGACCAGCTTCTCATCCTGGATCGCTTTGATTTTCTCCCGAGAAGCGGTCTCAATGTCTTCCTGATAGTATCTCTCCATTACTTTTTCCCTTTCTGTCCGGTTTCATTTCGGTCCGTATGCAGGTCAATGTGGTATCTTAATCTTTCAGTGCTAAATGAGCGGATTCCGTGTGGCTGCAGGATCACCGCTCCTCAGCGGGGCTGTTCCCGCGATTCTAAGCGTTTTTTCCTAAAGCGAAGGCTTTTTTATTCAGCTCAAGGAATTTTGCGGGTACATTTGCCTCCAGGGAAGCCATCCATGCTTCCTCGGGGAGGTCAAAGTAGTGAGACAGCCTCCCCATCAGCACAATATTCACTGCCTTCGCAGAGCCCGCTTCCTTGGCAAGCTTTAAGCAGTCCATCGCGTCCACCTTCGCACCGGCAGCCTTCATCTTTTCCACAAGATCCAGGGGGTATTCTGCCGCCCCGGTAATCACAGGCATCGGGTCCATCTGCTGGGTATTGGTCACGATCTGTCCATCTTTTTTAAGGTATGGAAGCCATCTGGCTGCTTCCAGCAATTCAAAAGAAACGATAAAATCAGCCTCACCCTGGTCAATCACCGGGGAATAGACACGGTCGCCATAGCGCACATAGGTAACGACGCTGCCTCCGCGCTGGGACATGCCATGGACTTCGGATACCTTGACGTCATAGCCCTGGGAGAGTAAAAGATGTCCGAGCAGCTTGCTCGCCAAAAGCGATCCCTGACCGCCGACGCCGACAATCATGATGTTTTTTGTTTCCATCAGTATTTACGCCTCCTTTGCCGTTGATTCAAACGCATCTTTCCTGCACAGCTGGCTGCACACGCCGCAGCCGACACACAGGGTCGAATCTACGCGGGCTTTTCCATTCTTCATGGAAATTGCCGGACATCCGATCCTCATACAGGATTTACACCCAATACACTTCTCCTCGTTGACAATCAGAGGCGCTTTATGCTTAACGTACTTGAGCAAGGCACAGGGTCTTCTGGAAATAATCACGGAAGGCGCGGCAGCTGCCAGCTCCTCCTTCAGGACTTCATCGCACTGTGCCAGATCATAAGGATCGACGACACGCACGCGTTCAAAGCCCATCGCGCGGCACAGGGATTCCAGGTCAATCTTTCCGGCCGGATCCCCTTTGATGTTGTATCCCGTGGTCGGATTCTGCTGATGACCGGTCATGCCGGTAATCGAATTATCAAGAATGATGATCGTCGAATTGGACTGATTGTAGGCTACATTCGCCAGACCGGTCATGCCGGAATGCACAAACGTGGAATCACCGATCACGGCGACGGTTTTGCCCTCGCTCTCACTGCCGAGCATCTTATTAAAGCCATGAAGGGTTCCGATGGAAGCGCCCATGCACAAAGTCATTTCCATCGCGGCGAGGGGCTGCACGGCTCCTAATGTATAGCAGCCGATATCTCCCAGTACGGTACAGTTATTTTTCTTCAGGGTAAAGAAAAGCCCTCTGTGGGGACATCCCGCGCACATAACAGGAGGCCGCACCGGAATCGACTCATCCAGCGCGCGGCCGGCATGAACTTCACCGCCCAAAGCCTTCGCAATCAGGTTCTGTGAAAATTCATCCACCATAGGAAGGATATCCTTGCCTGAAACCTGAATGCCAAGTTTTCTGACATGGGTTTCGATGACAGGATCCAGCTCCTCGACTACGACGAGCCGGTCAACTTTGGAAGCAAAATCCCGGATCAGCTTTTCCGGAAGAGGATTTGCCATGCCGAGCTTCAGGACGCTGACGCTGTCTCCAAAAACTTCTTTTACATACTGATAAGAGGTGGAAGCCGTAATAATGCCCAGTTCTGTGCCGCCCATCTCGATCCGGTTGACAGGCGCGGTTTCCGCATATTCGGTCAGAGCCTTTGTCCTCTCCTCCACAAAGGGATGACGGCGCTTTGCGTTCCCCGGCATCATGACATATTTTCCGATATTCTTCTCATAGGGCTTAATCGGAACCTCCCGCTCCCCCGGCTCTACAATCGACTGGGAATGGGCAACACGTGTGCACATTTTAATCAGCACAGGCGTATCATATTCCTCAGATATTTCATAAGCCAGCTTCGCAAATTCCAAAGCTTCCGCAGAGTCAGACGGCTCCAGCATCGGCACCTTGGCCGCGATCGCATGATGACGGCTGTCCTGTTCGTTCTGGGAAGAATGCATCCCTGCGTCATCCGCTACGCCGATAACCAGGCCGGCATTTACGCCGGTATAGGACATGGTATACAAAGGATCTGCGGCAACATTCAGTCCTACATGCTTCATAGCGCAAAACGCGCGTCGGCCGGAAAGGCATGCTCCAAACGCAGACTCCAGAGCTACCTTTTCATTCGGTGCCCATTCACAGTAAATCTCGTCATACTTCGCCGCTTCCTCGGTGATCTCCGTACTCGGTGTGCCGGGATAACTGGAGATCATGCAGACACCTGCCTCATAAAGCCCACGGGCAACAGCTTTGTTGCCCAGCATCAATTGTTTCATTCTATATTCACTCCTCCTGTCACGCAGTTTTGTACAATGCGTCTATTTTATCACGTCAATGCATTAAAGTAAATAGCTTTTTTATTTTGCACAGATTCTTAGGCTAGCTGCGAAAAGAAATGGAACAAGTCTCACAGGATAAATCACTGCAGGCAAGGCGGAGGAGGAAGTCGATGCGGGCATCGACGACCGACGACAACGAAGCATACAGTGATTCAGACGTGAGAATTGATCCATTTATTTACGTGGCAATCCTTACAGCGCACAAAATGAGACGAGGATACTCCCGCCGGAAAATATCCCCGCCTCATCATTTTCTTTCAAGAATCGTTTTTATTCTTCCTCTTCAACAAACGGAATAACCGCGCCTTCGTACGTATCATTGATATAATCCACGATTGCGTCGGATTTCAGTACTTCCACAAGGGCCTTAATCTTATCGGTTTCTTCATTACCTTCCTTGACCGCAATGACATTCACATAAGTCTTAGCTGCCTCGGAATCAGAAGCCTCATAAGCGATGGCGTCTTTGCTGACAATGAAGCCTGCTTCCATAGCATAGTTGCCGTTCAGGACAACGAAAGCCGCATCGTCCACAACACGGGCTACCTGGGCTGCCTCCAGCTCGATGATCTTTACATTGTATGGATTCTCAACAATATCATTGACCGTTGCGGTCAGGCCGACACCCTCTGCCAGGGTAAGGATTCTGTTATCCTGAAGAAGCAGAAGCGCTCTCGCCTCATTGGTTGTATCGTTCGGCACCGCAATCTCATCGCCTTCAGCGATCTCATCCAGACTGCTCTTCTTTCCGGGATAAATGCCAAAGGGCTCATAGTGGATGCCGCCGGCATTTACAAGATGTGTGCCCTGCTCTTCATTGAAGCTGTCCAGATAAGGGATATGCTGGAAATAATTCGCGTCAAAGTCGCCGCTCTCTACGACAAGGTTCGGCTGTACGTAATCTTCAAAAACAGTGACATCCAGAGTGTAGCCCTGTTCGGCAAGAATCGGAGCCGCCTGCTCCAAAATCTCCGCATGAGGCGTGGCGGATGCCGCGATCGTGATCGTTTCATCGGCAAAAGCTGCCGTGCTGAAAATACCTGCGGCAAGAGTACCGATCAAAGCTGCTGCCAAATACTTTTTCATAATAAACCTCCTTTTAAAAATCTCGACCTGTGCGGTCACTAAAGTGACCGATACCAACGGCATTCGCAAAATCCGCGCTGCGCGCTCCTGCGGCTGCCGATGTGTCAATCGTTCAAAGAATGATGTCATCTCAGCCTCACAGATTCTGCGTAAAGTCCGCGCTCCGGACCGAGCTGTAAACGGATGCCTGAAAAGCTGACAAGAGATGCTTCTCCTGTCAACTCTCAGAAGGAAACGGCTTTGCTGTCCGTCATTGCTGTCTCCGTCTCCCTTCGAGATGATACTATATCATTTTTACAGGAAAAGTGGTAATTGGAATAACCGCTCGCCCGCTATAGTTTTTACCTATAACCAGATTGTTCTATTTTCGCTTATCCAGCTTGTTCGCCAGTATGGTCCCGATGGTCTGGAAAAGCTGTACCAGAACCACAAGCAGAACCACGGTCACAATCATGATATCCGACTCATAACGGTAATACCCATAACGAATCGCAATGTCTCCCAGACCACCGCCTCCGACGGTGCCGGCCATAGCGGAATAGCCGAGAATGGTTCCCGTAGCGATCGTCGCGCCGGAAATCAGTGATGTTCTGGCTTCTACGAGCATGACCTTCAGGACAATCCGGGTATTATCTGCCCCCATGGAACGGGCAGCCTCGATCACACCGGCATCCACCTCATTGAGAGAGGATTCCACCATCCTGCCGATGAAGGGAATCGCTGCAATGGACAGAGGAACAATCGTCGCCCAGGTACCATAGCTCTTGCCAACCAGAAAACGTGTCAGAGGAATAATCAGGATCAGCAAAATCAAAAAAGGTATGCTTCGGAAAATATTAGTGATCACATCCAGAATCTTATAAATCACAGCATTGGGACGCAGTCCCTCCTTACCGGTCACCGTGAGGCAAATTCCCAGAGGCAGGCCAAACAGATACCCGAACATCGTAGAAATGACAGTCATCTGCAGTGTCTCCCTCACGCCGACAAGAATCATTTTCGTTACCTGCGGTGTAAATGAAAACATCAGTCCACCTCCCCTACCGTTAAACCGCGCTCCAGAAGATACTCCTTCATAGCCGCCACATCCTGACTGCCCTGCATGAACTGCAGGATCATCTCCCCCTTCGCCACGCCGCCGACATTTTTGGTATCGGCACGCAGAATATTAACCGGCTCCTTAAAGGTCAGGATCATATTGGCAATCACAGGCTCAAAGGCAGAATTCTCCGAATAGACGATACGGATCTTTTCGCCGCCGAGAATTTCATCCTGCACCTTCGGCGCCTGATCATCCACATCAGAACCCCGGTCAGTCAGAATAAGCTCTTTTGCCACATCGGACTTCGGCTGGCTGAAAATGTCCTCTACCGTACCCTGCTCACGCACAACCCCTTCCTTCAGGATCGCTACATGCGTACAGATTTCTCTCACCACGGACATCTGATGCGTAATAATGACAATGGTTATATGAAATTTCTCATTAATCTCCTTCAGTAAGGCAAGAATAGACGAGGTTGTCTGCGGGTCCAGCGCGCTGGTCGCTTCATCGCACAGCAGAATCTTCGGATTTGTCGCCAGCGCCCGCGCGATTGCGACACGCTGTTTCTGACCGCCTGACAACTGTGCCGGATATGCCTTCTGCTTATCGGAGAGACCGACGATCTCCAAAAGCTCTGCCGCGCGTTTTCTCGCTTCCGATCTTTTCTTTCCCTGTATGTAAAGAGGAAAGCAGACATTTTCCAGAACATTTTTCTGCATCAGCAGATTGAAATGCTGGAAAATCATGCCGATGTTTTCCCTTTCCTTCCGAAGCTCACGTTCGGAATACTCGCTCAGGGATTTTCCCTCTATCAGGACACGCCCCTCCGTAGGGATCTCAAGAAAATTGATACAGCGGACCAACGTGCTTTTTCCTGCGCCGGACATACCGATAATGCCGAAAATATCTCCTTTTTCAATGGAAATACTGACATTTTTCAAAGCCTCCACAGAACCGTCTTTGGTTGTAAAGGTTTTGCTCACATTTTCTATGACAATTGCAGACATACCTTCGCCTTCCTGTTATGATTTTGTTTCCTGAAACTTTTTTACCTCTTCCAGGTACATCTGGCCGAGGGGACTTAAGGAGGAGCCTTTCCTTGCGATGTATCCGATCGTCATCCTCTCGTCACTGTCCAGCTTTACCGCGCAATACTCATTCCCGTTCAGTTCTTCACAGATAATGCCCGAGCAGAGCGTATAAGCATTTAACCCTACCATCAGGTTTAACAGGGTCGCCCGGTCTGTCGCACGGATCAGCCGCTTGTAATCATAGGTGCTCAATACCTCCTCGGCAAAATAGAAGGAATTATTCCGTCCCTGGTCAAAAGCAAGGCAGGGGTATTCCGACAGCTCCTCCAGAGAAACCGCTTCCCTGCCGGCAAGGGGGTGTCCCTTCCACATGTAGGCATAAATCCCGCAGGTCAGCAGAGGATGGAATTCCAGATTATACTCTGAAAAAAGTTTTGTCAAGACCTTATGGTTAAAGTCATTCAGATATAAGATCCCGATTTCGCTGCGGAAGCTCCGGACATCCTCGATCACATCATACGTGCGCGTCTCCCGGACAGCAAACTCATATTCCTCCATTCCGAACTGCTGTACAAGCTTGACAAAAGCGCTGACCGCGAATGTATAATGCTGCATCGAGACGCTGAATTTCTTTTTCATTGTTTCCCGGGAGATATATCTTGCTTCGATCAGCTCTGATTGCTCCAGGACCTGCCTGGCGTATCCTAAAAACTCTTCCCCCTCGGGAGTAACCTGAATGCCTCGATTGGATCGGATAAACAGGGATACGCCAATCTCCTCTTCCAGCTCCTTGATCGCAGTGGAAAGACTTGGCTGAGAAATAAACAATCGCCTCGCCGCTTCATTCATTGATGAGGTTTTCGCCACCGTAACGGCATATTTCAGCTGCAGTAATGTCATTTCCGGAGCTTCCTTTCTGTTTAACCAAGGTCAGGATTTTTTACGGATCATTCTTTTTCCTGTGCGGCAGCAGTCTGGCCAGCCGTTCCTTCCTTCTTTTACGGATTTCCAGTCGTTCTTCCAGATCCCTGGCGCCGACGCCATACACAAGGTAAAGGATCAGTCCGGAAACCAGCATAATAAAAACCGTCGACGCGCATCGTCTCCCGCTGGCATTGACATTATATCCGTACAGGCCTTCCTCCCGGCACATTGCCTGGATCACCATGGCATAGCTCGTGCCGTAGGAGCTTGCAAAGGTTGCGGACATATCATACTCTGTAAACAAAGCATTAAAATTCAAAGCAAACACAGCCAGAACACTGGGCAGAATAATAGGCAGTTTTACCCTCAGAAAAGTCCTTATCGGGGACGAGCCCAGATTTCTGGCAGCATCCTCCAGCTCCTCGTCAATCATATAGAAGGATGCCTTGATCATTCTCAGGGAGAAAGGCAGCTTCGTCACCGTATAAGCCATCACGATCAGCATCCGGACCCGCTGGGCATAATAAAGGTTCATATTCCCGACATACCAGACATTGTTGCTGTTAAAGAAGGATCTGTATGAGTAGCAGATCAGGATCGTCGGCAGGAGCCACGGGAAAAGCAGGGCATACTCCAGCGCCACTCCGGATTTTTCCTTACGGTGTTTGAAAATATAATTGCAGGCCATTACGACAATGACACAGGCCATCGCAGCGGCAATGGCAGAAAGTATGAAGCTCAGCTTAATGCCGCCTAATGTAGCCTCGTTGGAAAACACACCGGAAATCGCGCCTTCACGCAGCTTATATTTCCCCCGGTTTGTCATATACTCATAATCCTGCTTTCCAAAGAAATTAATAAATGTCCACTGTGACAGATCCAGCTTTTTCATGCGGATCGCCCCATAGGTCTGGAAAGAAAAAATCACGATCATCACTACGGGTGTCATATAGATCACAAACAGAACATAGGCATAAATATGCGCCAGAACATTTGCCGCGGGGTTTGTGATTTTCTGTTTTACAAGCTTTGCTTTCGTCTTGGATACGGAAAGATAATGTCCTCTTCTCTCATAGGCGGAAAGCGTCGTAAGCAGAATAATCGTGAACATAGCCAGAATAATGGACAATAAAGCCGCCCTGGCCTGCGGGAAAGCCTCGTCCGCCGCAGAAGAACCGGCAAGACGGACAATTTCAGGATTGATCGAATCATAACCCAGCAAAGTCGGCGCGGACATGGCGCAAAGACCGGTGATAAAGGTCATGACTGTCAGGGAAAACATTGTCGGGATCAGGGTGGGGAAAACCACCTTTCTCAGAACCTTGAAAGGCTTTGCGCCCATATTTCTTGCTGCTTCCACAGTATTATAGTCAATCCCCCGGATCGCGTTCCGCAGAAACAGTGCGTGATTGCTGGTACAGGCAAAGGTCATGGTAAACAAAACCGCCCGAAATCCCGTAAACCAGCTTTTGTCAAAGCCCGGAAAAGCATTGGCGACCGCCGTGGTAAGAATCCCGTCCGGAGCGTATAAAAACAGGTATCCGGTAACAAGGGCTACACCGGAATAAATCAGTGTCGTCATATATCCGAGACGAAGGATTTTCGCGCCTTTGATGTCAAAATACTCTGTCAGAAGAACGATGGAGATACCGACAATATTAACGGTAACCACCAGACAGAGTGCCAGCTTCAGCGAATTCCACACATACTTGCGCATATTCCCGGCGAAGAAAAAGCGGATGACGGCAAAAGGATCGGTCTCTCCCGCGGCGTTTTTCGCGCGGAAGATACTTAACAGTGTATTCAGACAGGGCATAAGCATAAAGCCAAAGAAAAGATAGGCGAAAAACCCAATGCCCAAAATACGGAGAATCCACATATTTCTCTGTCGTTTTCTAGCTCTCGTATTCATCTGACCGCCTCCCCTCTTTCGGTTAAGCCGGATAGGCCATGATATCCACAGGATCAATTACGACTTTCAGCGGCTGGCCTTCCTCATAAATGCGAACACCGTCATTTTTTTCGATCACCTTGATCATCTGCGGGCCGATGTCAATGACATATTTAATATACAGCCCGTAGTATTCCCTGCTCTCCACCTTGCCTTCGAAAGATACCTGTGACTGCAGAGGCTCCGTGTTGACGTGTACTCTCTCAAGGCGGATATAATTGTGATTGGCCGGATCAACTTTCGCGCCCTGATCTGCAAGCTTCTTTACCACTTCCGGGCAAAGGAAATTGATATCACCGATAAAATTGCAGACAAACTCCGTCGCGGAATGGTTGTATACCTCATTTGGAGTCCCGATCTGTTCGATGACTCCCTTATTGAATACCGCAATCCGGTCGGAAAGGGTCAGGGCTTCTTCCTGGTCATGGGTGACATAGATTGTGGTAATGCCGAAATCCTTCTGCATCTTTTTCAGTTCGTTCCGCAGCTGCACACGAAGCTTGGCATCCAGGTTGGACAATGGTTCATCCATACAGATAATCGCAGGATCCGTCACCAGCGCCCTGGCAATCGCCACACGCTGCTGCTGTCCGCCGGACAGCTGGGATACGGCCTTTGCGAGCTGTTCCTCCGATAAATCAACCTTTGAGGCAATCTCACGTACCTTCCGGTCAATCTCCGGTTTTTTCATTTTCTTAATTTTCAGTCCGAAAGCAATGTTGTCTCGTACCGTCATCGTCGGAAACAGCGCGTAGCTCTGAAAGACAATGCCAATATCCCTGTCTTCAATGGGCACATGGGTTATATCTTTATCCTTCATGACCACCTGTCCCGAGGTCGGTTCTATAAAACCGGTGATGGTACGCAGGGTCGTCGTCTTACCGCAGCCTGACGGCCCAAGGAAAGTGAAAAACTCTCCTTCCTTCACGTGGACATTGATGCCATGCAGTGCGGTGAAATCATCAAACTGTACAACGATATTATTAAGTTTAATCATATCATAGCCCTCATATACCGGAAGTTTTATAGTATGCGCACGAATTTACTGCGGAATCAGACCGCTTGCAGCGGCTTAAATCCGGCGCAGTAAACGAATCAAAATGCAGACATTTTGTTCGTTTACCATATAATACCGAGAGAAGCTGTATTCATGTGGAAGGCATATTCTGTCTTTCGCTGTTCAACTGCCGAAGCAGCAAAATCGGCATGCCGGGATATTACCCCGGCCCCCGTCACCGACAGGTGACTTCTTTATGACGGCTCCGGGATAAAACAGGGTAGAGGAAGGCGAAGCCGTACCCTCTGCCCCCGGCAGGCGCCGGTCACCTTCAGGGGACAAAATTCCTTTCGGCACCCCTGCCATAAGAAAAAGGACGGGCCGGAACTCCGACCCGCCCTCACTCACTTCTCTCAGAGGTTTCCCTTCATGCATTCCTCTTTCGCGCGAAGACTGCACCTTATTCTCCGGCTGCCTGCGTCAGCGTCGCCCAATCCAGGTTTTCCCAGTCAGGCTCTGCCGGGGCTGCGGAAGCGTCTGCCCAATAGAAGCCAAGATTCGTCATGATATTTGTCCACTCCGCGGTATGCGCTCCGACATACTCCGCGTATGTCATATCAGTGCCTTCTACAGTCTCCAATGAGAAATTCGGCAGTTCATAAATCGCGGGAATTCCATCCGGATAGAGCTCTTCTGCCGCAACTTCATTGCACGGGAAGGAATCAAACTCATCACCCCAGGCAGCCTGGATTTCGGCACTGCCGAACCACTCCGCAAAGGCCTTGACAGCCTCAGTCTGCTCCTCGGTACGTCCGTCTTTGTTCAGAATGCCAAGATACTCTGCAATGTAGTAGGTGCCGTCCGCGATGTCCACAAGATCCCAGTTTTCCGGCTCCAGAGCGCCAAGAAGCGGATGCTCAGAGCTCTCTGCCGCCGCATCAATCTGTCCGTAAAGGGAGGAAGAATAATAGCTGGAAACCGCAACATCGCCTTTATTCAGCGGCTCAAAACCATACTTGTAGGAATCATCCGAAGAATATGTTCCGTTCGCGCAGTAGTTCCAGAGGGTTTTCCATCCGTCCAGAGAGATCCCGCCTGCTTCAGACTCGGGATCGGTAAACGCGTAAAGAATCGCGGAATTGATATTGGCGTTAGTCGTACCGCCGACTTTATTCTGACGATACCATGGATAACCGCAGTTCACCACATCCGCCCAGTGATCAAAATGAAGCTCTTCTCCATTTGTGCCCAGCTCATCATTACGATAGAGCATCAGGACGTTCTGGATCACGAGGCCATAAGCCTTGTCCGGATATGCATAATTTCCGACTTCTTCTGCCCAGGAGGGCGTCCACTCCATCACAGAAAGATTTTCATAATCGCCGTTGATCAGCTGGCTCCAGCGAACCTCGTTCAGTCCGAAGATGATATCTCCGTCCTTATTTTCGTTTGCGGCCTGGATGGCGGCTGTATCTCCGGAAATAACAGAATTGTCGTCAATGCTGATCGAGAATCCCGCATCCTCTGCTTCATGGATCAGCCATGTAGTACGCTCCGTAGAGTTGGAATTGGAATAAATGCGGATCGTATAATCAGAGTAATCCTTCTCCTCCGCTCCGGTTCCGACACTCAGGCTGCCGGCTGCCAGCAGGCAAGACAACAACAAAGCAATTCTTTTCTTCATAGTAACCCTCCTTCTTGCACCATACATCATAAAGCGATACCTTCTATATTTATGATGGCGCATATTGCCCTTCGCAGGAGCTGTACCCCTGTCCGGTACCGTGATTTTCTACAAAAATGATTATACAACGCTCGCAGAAAACTGTCAATATAGAGAAAGGGGTTTACCTTGGATAGATACAGATCTTTGCGCCTTTTTCGCAGGTCTGCAGAATTTTAATCATATTCGCGCGGCTGACCGCAACACATCCTCCCGTATATCCGTAGTTTCCTTTCACATGCAGGAAAAACGCGGATCCCTTACCGTAAATATTTTCTTTATTGTAATCAAAGAACATACCGTATTCATAGCACTGCGTATATTCAATCAGGTGTTCACCCTGGCAATTATGGGGATGTTCCCGGATATCAATCAGCTGGTTATAAAAATTGCGGTCCCCGCACCAGTACAGATACTGATTGACACGGATATACTTCATCTTTGCTCCGGGATTCGGAGCAATACCGAAAGCACCGGTCAGATTATACACGCCGGTCGGCGTCACCGCGATTCCTTCCCGGGCGGTGCCGACCCCTCCCTGACCTACTTCTCCCTGGCAGGTAAGCACCCGCTTCCATTTTCCCGCGGACTTCGTGTAAAGCTTCACAATGGCGCTGCTGCCGCCTGTATATTTGACAAAAACCAGCTGCTTTGTCCCGGAATACGGGAGGTACCTTTCCAGCAGTCTCTTCCATCTGGTAGAAGCAGAAGAAGCTTTTACTGTCACCTTGCACTCCGCGGAATACGTGCCGACCTCTGCGCAGATGACAGCGCTGCCGACAGACTTAGCCTTAATGGTGCCGTATTTGTTTACGGTGACCACAGAAGGATTGGAAGACGTCCAGCTGACCGTTCCCGTCAGGTTTTCCTTTTTTACTCGCAGAGCATAAATCTGGCCTTTTTTCAGGGTCAGCTGTTCCTGCGTCATCGTAAGGGAACGTTTTACGACGGTAATTTCACAGGTCAGTTCAAACCGGAGGATGGCAGCCGTAATTGTAGCCTTTCCTTCCCCTACCGCAAGTACTTTACCCTTTTTGCTGACCCTGGCGACCTTCCGGTCAGAGCTTGACCAGACTGCTTCCTTTTTTGTATTCAGCATATTAATCTGAATGATTTCACCGATCCCCATGACAGCCTTGGTTTTGTCAAGAGACGGCTTCGGCTTCGGCACTGCCTCTGTCATCTGTATAGAAGACGGATCCGCCTCCGATGCCAGGATTCCTGCCGGAACGCAGGTGAATGCAATCAGAAGGCTCATAACCAGGCACAGGAGCCGGAACGGATTTTTCTGTGTTTTGTTCAATTGATCTGTTTTGTTCTTCATTTTCTTCTCCTTTCAAAATAAGTTTTGCTCAAAAGAAGTTTTGCTCAAAAGAAGTTTTGCTCAAAAAGAAGTTTTGCTCAAAAAGAAGTTTTGCAGTTTGACTCATTGTCTTCGGATAACGATTATGCCGCTTCGGCAGCTGGGCTGCCGGATACTGAAAATCAGTCTTCCGCTGAAGCTGTCGTTTCCCTGATCGGGCAGGCAGCAAACAGCGCTTCAACCGCCGCACGGTATTTTTCCCCCGTTACCGCCTTTTTAATCTGCTTAAGCTCTTTGGAGGCATCCTCAAAAAGATCCCCCAGATAATACCAGATCTCTTTCATTTTAAAAATGGCGTTTCTCTCCTCGCCATATGCCCTGACATAACCGAGGTAGAGCAAGCTCTCATACGCGGAAAGCTCGCTGCGCGTCACCTTTTTCCCTGTTGTAATCTCCGCGATCAGGCCCGGATTTCTCACAAGGCCGCGCCCGATCATCAGTCTGTCCAATGTCGGAAACCGTTCCGTCAGCTTCCGGTAATCCGAAACCGCCGCGATATCTCCGTTATAGCAGAGAGGATGTACGCTTTCTCTTTGGGCATAGGCAAACCAATCCGTATTTACCTGATTACGGTAAAAATCTTTCTGTACCCTGGGATGTATGATAATCTCCGAAAGAGGGTAACGATTATATATGGCCAGTATCTTTCGAAACTCTTCCGGATCGGCAATCCCCAATCTTGTTTTTACTGAGATTTTTACAGACTCCGAAAAGCCGTAATTGTCCAGTAAAGAAAAGAATTCATCAAAAAAGCGGTCCAGTTCCTCTGTATCCGCGAGAAAGCCACTGCCTTTCCGTTTCGGCACCACTGTCTGGGAAGGACAGCCCAGATTCAGGTTGCATTCCCGATAGCCCTGCCCATACAGCACCCGCACCGACTGCCCGAACAGAACCGCCTGATTGGTCAGGATCTGGGGAACAAGAAACTGCCCCTGATTATTTTCCGGAGCCACTTCTTTTTGATCTTTGTTTTTAAATCCCTTTTTCTCCATCGGGGAAAGAAAAGGGGTAAAGTATTTATCGATGTCGCCAAAAAGCTCACGATAGACATTTCGGAACACATATCCCGTTACTTCTTCCATTGGCGCGAGATAGAACCGCAATCACATTCCGCCTTTCTGAAATATACTCTCAGCCCGCCGGGCAGCTTTTTCCAATAAAACCAGCTTTTTGCCCGGACGCATCCACATCGATCACCGATTCACGGTCCGGCCTCCCGACATCCATCAACGGAATGAGCAAAATGCGGATGTGCTGCAGCCGCAAAATCCACGCAGCAGCCACAGAAGCACGCATCGGGGATTTTGCCAATGCCGCGGCAACGGTCACTTCAGCAAACGCACAGGTCGAAAAACACAGGACAGGGCACGATGAGACGCGCCCTGTCCTTCATTACCATATCTTTACTTACTTTGAAAGTCAGCCCACCACGCGAGGGGTGAAGCCATAATGGGATGCTCCCATGCCCTCACTTTCCTTCATGGTGCTGCCGGATCTGCAGGGCATGCAGGTGAATCTGATCACTGCTTCTTGCCCTGGTTCGCAACTGCTTCCATCTTAGCCTTGAGAGCATCCTGGTCGCCAAGATAATAATGGCGAAGCACCTGGAAATTATCGTCAAACTCATAGACCAGCGGGGTGCCGGTAGGAATGTTGACGCCGATAATCTCATCATCGGAAAGATTGTCGAAATACTTCACGAGCGCACGAAGAGAATTGCCGTGAGCGGCAATAATAACTCTTTTGCCTGCTTCCATGTCCTTACGGATCACATCGTTGAAGTACGGAACCACACGCTCGATCGTTGTCTCCAGGCTCTCATTTGCCGGAAGAAGGGACTGATCGACATTACGGTACATAGCCTGGCGGACAGCAGATCTCTCATCATCAGGCTCAAGTGCCGGCGGCTTGACATCAAAGGAACGTCTCCAGATCTTAACCTGGTCCTCGCCGTACTTCTCTGCGGTCTCGGATTTATTCAGTCCCTGGAGGGCGCCATAATGGCGCTCGTTGAGCTTCCAGCTCTTGATTACAGGCAGCCATGCACGATCCATCTCGTCCAGGATATGATTTAACGTGTGGATCGCTCTCTTCAGGTAAGAGGTATAGCACACATCAAAATCATAGCCTTCCGCCAGAAGGACACGGCCGGCAGCTTTTGCTTCCTCATGGCCTTTTTCAGAGAGATCGACATCTGTCCAGCCTGTGAACAGGTTCAGCTTGTTCCACTCGCTCTCGCCATGTCTGACTAAAACCAACTTCATCATGATAGAATACTCCTTTTCTTATAAAAGAGGTCATTTATTATTTTCTGGGGTGATTATACCATAGGAATCCGTTCTTGACAATCTATGGATCTTCGTCAGATTCACTATTCTTTTAAGAAGACAGATGCAATACATTGATCAGCAGCACCCAGCTCAGGCTGTAGTAGGTAACAACAGCCACAAGGTCATTGATCGTTGTGATCAGCGGACCGGAAGCCACAGCCGGATCCATGCCGATATGATGGAAAAACATCGGAATCAGGGTTCCCAGAAGACTGGAAATCACCATGGCCATGACCAGTGAAATGCCGATGCATCCGGAAACCGCAAAAGCAAACAGGGGAGGCCTGCCCTTGAGAATCGTTATATACAAACCGACAATCAATACCGACAGGCAGCCGAGAATCAAGCCGTCACAAAATCCGACTCTCATTTCCTTCAGCGTAAAACCGGCTTTCTGTCTGCCTGTCAGGGTTTCATCCATCAGCACACGGATCGTCACGGCCAGAGACTGGGTGCCGGAATTACCGGCCATATCCAGGATCAGCGACTGAAAGGCCATAATCAGGGTAAGCTGGGACACCACCTGTTCAAAAGCACCGACCACCGTCGAAACCACAAGGCCAAGGCAAAGTAGCGCCAGGAGCCAGGGAAGACGTTTTCTCATCGACTGCACCAGAGGCTCCTTCAGATCCTCCTCAGCGGTCAGACCTGCCAGTCTCGCATAATCCTCACCCATGGCGTCATCCACAACCTCGACAATACTCTGGGATGTGATAACGCCGATCTGATGATTATTATTGTCGAGGACAGGAATCAAATCCTCAGAATAATCTTTCAGACGTTCAATACAATCGTCTATGTTTTCATTCCCGTACACATATGGGTAAGAGGTTACGATCAGATCCGTAAGCTCGGCCCCCTGCCGGGCAATGATCAGCTCTTTTAAATCCAGAGCCCCATAAAAGGAGCCCCACTCATCAGCCACAAACAATGTGGAAATATTGTCATTTTTCGGAGCCTGCTCAATCAGGGCAGTCATGGCTTCCTTGACAGAAAGGTTTTCCCGGATCAGGATATAGTTTGTGGTCATCCTGCTGCCGATTTCATCCTCATCAAAGGAAGCAATCAAAGCCACTTCACGTTTTGCGTCGGCGTCCATAAGGTCAATAAGGACTTCCCGGCGGTTTTTCTCGGTCGCCCGCAAAACCTCTACCGCGGCGTCTGCATCCATGTGGGAGATAATCATCGCGGCTTTTTTGATATCCATCTCGCCCAGGTAGCGGCTGGCATCCTGCTCTTCGGTATATTCAAAAATATCGGAAAGAGAATCCGCGTTCAGAATGCGGTAAAGCTTTTTCCTCTCCTGTGCGGTAAGCTGAGGCAGCACCTCCGCGAGGTCATTTTCATGATAGTCTTCCAGTTCATCTCTCATCAGTCTCGGTGAGATATTGCTGCGGATGATATGAATAATCTCTTTTTCATAATCCGGTTTCCGGCTCGACTCATCATCTGCTTCTCCGGCATCGCCCTCCGTCCTGTCCTCACTGTGCTCTGACTCATGATTTTTCCCTTTGGACTCATGTTCAGACAGCAGATCCAGCACAGCCTGGCGTTCCTGCAGCAGCTCCTCTTCCGTTTCTTCCGGGTTGACAGGCGTTGCCTGGCCGTTCCTGTCTCCGGCCTCGGAAGGTGCTCCTCCTTCCATCCCCTGTGGCTTTTTCAAAATCTCGCGTTCGTTTTCCATATTAACCCTCCGATTCTTCATCCTTTCCTCGATCCTGCCCCTGCGCGGAGGCACAGAGACAGGTTTCGGAAAAAAGCTTTTCATACATCTGACTTAAGCTTTAAGAGCTGTACAAAAATAACCTATGCAGATGGTGCAGGACAAATTCGTTCAGGCAAGGCGGCGGAAGGAGCCGCAGCCGCTACTCTCGGCTGACAACAACGCAGCCTGGCGGATTCCGACTCGCCGGATGTAAAGGTAATTTTTGTACAGATTCTTACTGCCGCAAGTATAAAAAGAGGGCAAGGCAGGTAAAAAGAATCTCTGCCTGCCGCATTCGTATTCGGCCTTCCGAATCCGCATCTGTCAAGCAACTTCGGCCATGACCGTCACGACTATCCATTCTTTTCACCTGCCTTTCTGTAACACGACTGCTTTTGTAAACCGGCTGCTTCTGTATATACAAATGATTGCATCGACAAAAGCCTGATTCTACGGATCGCTTCGCAGCGGAGCTGCTCTCGCGTCTCGCCTCCCGGCTCGGTCGTTGCTAAACGCATCCTAAAGGACGCCTTCGGTGTGCCACTGGCATGCAGCAACCTACAGC
>JAFVGK010000142.1 GCA_017475035.1 Blautia sp. | reverse complement strand
ATGATTCAGGCGACAAAAGGTCATGCAAAAAGGAGCTCGCTCATTTTTGCATGAGATTGGGTCGCCCACAGACACGAGGAAGCAGCCATTTTGCACTATATACACTTGATTTTACAAATCTTTCTGTGCAAAATGAGCGTATTCCGAGTGGCTGTAGAATCGCGAGAGCAGCTCCGCTGCGAAGCGATTCGTAGAATCAGGCTTTTGTCGATGCAATCATTATATAGGATTCAGAAGTGATTTTGTTTCATCTTTTCCGCGTCAGCCAACGCTGTGCTCTGACGGAACTTCAGCGGGGTGGTTCCATATTTTCGTTTAAACGCTTTGGAAAAAACCAGGGGATCCCTGTAACCGCAGGAAGCGGCCACCTGAGCGATATCAAGCTTACAGATCGGTAAAAGCTCAGCAGCCCTGGACAGTCTGAAATTGCTCAGATATTCGGAAACGGAAATTCCCAGTTCCTTTTGGAAAATCGCGCAAAGGTAACTCCGGTTCACATGAACCTGTTCGGCTATATCCGTCACCTTGATCGGCAAAAAATAATTGTTGCGAATAAACTCAACAGCCATATTGACATAAAGATTCTCTTTTCCATGCTGCGCAGGCAACGCCGTTTCCATTTCTTCCAGAAGGACAGAAAAGAACAGGTACATCCTGGACTGAAGATAATAATCACGGGCAAAGGAAAAGGTATCATTACGCATCATGTCAAAAACGGTCTCCTTCAGCAGTTCTTTTTTCCTGCTGCGAAACGTCAGCCTGTCTCCCCCAAGCCCCATAAGCCGGAGGATTTCCGGAACAGCCTGGCCGTCGAACCCAATCCACAGATAGGACCAGGGACAGACCGCATCCGCCTGATAAAAAGTCAGAGATTCCGGTTCAATCAAAAATCCTTCGCCCTCTCCCAGATTCCATGTATTTCCCCCGGCCTGATAAATACCTTTTCCGCTCAGGATATAATGGATGATATAGACAGGTCTCACCACAGGTCCCCATTTATGCAGCGGTTCGCATTCCTCATACCCGCAGAAGCGCATATAAAGATCCGCAAACCGCTGGGGTGAAGCCTGAATAAAAAAATTTGATTTCTTCGACATAAGCTCCTCCTCTTTTTAAGAGAACCCGGTTAACCCATGTTTGTTTTTTTCATATCAAATCCTGCCGGCTCTGTCAACCAAAATATATGGATCTGCCTTTGGACGGCTCTGGGATAAAAAAACGGGACAGCTCATCGCTGCCCCGCTTTTTTCAAGGTTACTTATCCGTATATTTATTATGACCCCTCTTTGCTTCCGCTGCTTATTCCCACTTTCCAAAGCTGCCTTTGCCAAAGGTATAATCCGTGTCATCATTCTTCACATCGTCTTCATCATCGTCCTGATCCTCTTCGTCGGATTCCTCATCATCGAAGTCATCATCGTCGAAATCATCATCGAAGTCGTCTATATCTTCGTCATAATCGTATTCATCAGCAAAGAAATCATCATCAAACCAGTCGTCAAAGAAACCGCCGGAGCGATCTGATCTGTCCTCACTTCTCTCACGTTTTCCGGAAGATCTATCGGAATCATCACTCTTCGCTTTTGCGGAAGAGCCCTGATCCTCACTTGCAGATTCCTGCAAAGTTACGGTAAACTCCCTGGTTTTATAGCCGTTGCCTTCCGGTACGGATACGGTCACGACAACCTCCTCACCGGCTTCATAGTACTGCAGCAGATCAATCAGGCCCTCTACACTGTCCAGAGAACGGCCGTCCAGCTTGGTGATAATCATGCCATCCTGAATACCGGCCTTTTCTGCGGCGCTGCCCTCATCAACCTCAGCGATAAATACGCCGATCGGCAGACGATAAACTCTGTGTGCTTCCGAGCTGATGCTTGTGGCACGGATGCCCAGCGCGCCATGTGTACCTTCGATTTTCTCTCTCGTCTTCTGATTCATCAGATCTGTAATCAGTTCTTCAACATCGGAAATAGCAATGGCATAGCCCATGCTCTCCACTTCATTGCTGACAAGCTTGGAATTGGTAATACCGACAACCTCACCATCCATGTTCAGCAACGCGCCGCCGCTGTTGCCGGGATTGATGGCAGCATCCGTCTGAATCAGGTTCACGCCGTCATCCTCGCTCGGTCTGGAATTGCTGTAGCCGGAAGCGTCATCATTCATCTGACGGTTCTTGGCGCTTACGATACCGGTCGTCACAGACTGGCCATATCCCATCGCATTACCGATGGCGACAACCTGCTCGCCCACCTTCAAAGCATCAGAGCTGCCGATCTCTGCTACGGAAATCGAATTCAGAGTGTCCTTTGTCAGGTCATCTCTGGAAACAGCGACAACCGCGACATCCTTAACCGTATCATAACCCTTTACAATTCCTTTGTAGGCTTCATTGTCCGCAAAGCAGACAGAAAGAACGCTCGTTCCTTCTACGATATGCGCATTGGTTGCGATCAGAAGCTCATCATCATTCTTTCCGATGATAATACCGGAACCGCTGCCCCATACTTCGTATTCATAGCTGGGCGCGTATCCGTAAAAGCCAAACAGTCCGTAATAGTCCTGTACCTCCTGAATGGACTTCGTGGTGATCGTGACTACCGAAGGCATGACCGCTTCCACGATACCGGACACATCCAGAAATCCCTTGCTCTGTGTTCCGACTTCATCTTCATCTACCGTCTGCAGCGTTACCCTCTCTTTTTCACCGGCTGCCGCGATCCTTCCGCTCACGCCGGCTCCGCCAAGAACGAGGCCGCCTGCCAGCAATCCGCACATTCCCTTTGTGAGTATCCTTTTCATCGTTTCTTTACTTTCTCTATTCTTCATGGTATTTCCCTCCTTACCATTGCAACCTCCGCGGTCCCTGCATTCGGAAAAGGCAATCGTACATAAAAAGATTCAGCCTGACGATCTTCACTTTTCTTTTTATGCGGCATCAACGGAGCGATCATTGAACATATTTTCCGAAGGTTCTTTGTTCTCTCCCTTCGATGTTTCTGATTATAGGCAGGCTTTGTGTTCTATTTGTGTGAGATATGTGTATAATTTGTGACATAAAACATTTTTTTATTTCTGCGCCATCTGTATAGGGTATTTATGCACAGCTCCTGAATTCCTGCGTACACTATACGTAATCAGATGTCATAGAGCAAACCGAATGCTTCCTCATATTCGTGAACGAACAGGGTACAGGGAGGCCTTCCCGGCTCCTGGCACAAAAAGGTCATGCGGCAACGAGCTCTCTCATTGCCGCATGACCTTTTTACCGCCGGAATCATCAGATCTCTTCGATCTTTGCCGCGCTCATTTCTTCGATCAATTCTTTTCTTACATCAAACAGTTTTTGGGAAAGATCGACATAAACCTTCTGCGGGTTTTCAAAACGGCGGGACTCATCCCAGAGTGTTGCCTGTTCTCTCTCGCAGATTTCCCGCAGCTCCTTCACGGACGGGGATGTGTACACACATTGTCCCTCTATAAAAACAGGTACAAGAAGTTCTCTTACCTCATAGGTTCCGCCGAGAACCTTTGTTCTTTTCCACGTATCCGCAGGGTCAAAGATAATCAGCGTCTCTTCCGGATTAATTTTCTCATCCGCCAGGCAGATCAGATCCGCCTTGATCTTGCCGGTAGATTTTCCATAGAGGCGGAAAACCGTTTTATTACCGGGATTTGTGACCTTTTCCGTATTTTCCGAAAGTTTGATCTTCGGAATAAACTCTCCCGTTTCTTCGTCCATCACCGCGGAAAGCTTATAGACTCCGCCGAACGCCGGATTACTCTCGGAAGTGATCAGCCTCGTTCCCACGCCCCAGGAATTGATCTTGGCATCCTGTGCCTTCAGGCTGGCGATCAGATATTCATCCAGGTCACTGGAAGCGGAAATCACGGCGTCATCAAAGCCGGCCGCGGACAACATCCTGTACGCTTTCTTCGAAAGATAGGCCAGGTCGCCGCTGTCAATCCGGATCCCGTATCTTTTCAGCGGAATCCCTTCCTCCCTCATCTCCTCAAACACGCGGATCGCGTTCGGCACTCCGGATTTCAGTACATCGTAGGTATCCACGAGCAGAATACAGGCTTCCGGGTACAGATGAGCGTAGGTCTTAAAGGCCGTATATTCATCCGGAAAGCTCATGATCCAGGAATGGGCATGCGTTCCAAGCACGGGAACATCAAACATTTTCCCGGTCAGAACATTGGAAGTACCGACGCAGCCTCCGATCACAGCCGCCCGGGCGCCATAAATACCGGCATCCGGTCCCTGCGCGCGGCGCAGGCCAAACTCCATCACGCCGTCTCCCTTCGCCGCATAACAGACACGAGCCGCCTTTGTCGCGATGAGGCTCTGATGATTCATGATATTCAGAATCGCCGTCTCCACCAGCTGTGCTTCCATGATCGGAGCGATCACCTTGACCATCGGTTCTCTGGGAAAAATCACGGTGCCTTCCGGAATCGCATAGATGTCTCCGGAAAACCGGAAATTCTCCAGATAGGAAAGGAAATCCTCCTGAAACATGTGCAGACTCCTCAGATATGCAATATCCTCTGCCGAAAAGCGCAGGTTCCTGATATATTCAATCACCTGCTCCAGGCCGGCACAGATCGCGAAAGCTCCTTCGCAGGGATTTGTCCGGTAAAACATATCGAAAACAACCTTTTGCCTTGCCCCGCTGATAAAATAGCCCTGCATCATCGTCAGTTCATAAAGATCCGTCAACAGAGTCAGATTATTCGCTTCGTTTCTCATTTATCATCCTTCTTTCCAAATATCCGCCGCAGCTTCTCCCTCTGCCAGCCGCCTTTCAACTTCCCCCGCCACAGCGTCCGCTGCCACAAGCTTATATCGAAGCCGGGTCGGCTGCGGGGACAGTTCCATCCTCTTACAGCTTATACCGTCATCTGCCGCGACCGCAAAGAAAATCTCCCCCGGTATACCTTCCGGATTCGCCGGATCCATATTCCCCATAGTTCCCGTCACGCCGATGCCGATATCTGCCCGGAATGCCTTTTTGCAGGCGGCCGCCATCGCCTGCGCGGTCTCAACCGAATACACTCCGTATTTTTCTATCGTATCAGCAGACACGCCGGCCATAATTTTCGCTTCATTACTGTAGGTGATATATGCCCCTTTCAGGATCGCGGAGGCTCCCTCCGTATCCGTAATAAGAGACGCGATCTGGCCGGAGGTGCAGCTTTCCATCGTGGTGATGCTCAAACCACGGCGGATCAGCGTCCTGGTCAGTTTTTCATACCGTCTTCGTACCGAAAGCTCATAATCCGTTTCCATCATACACCTTTATCCGTTCTGTCCCGTATAGAAGCCATAGCCCGCCCCGCCTTCCTGATCGGACTCTATCCAGGGCATTGTGAGAATGGAGGTTACGCCGAGCCCGGTATTTTCTCCCACCACTTCCCCCTCGATACGCAGCCCGCAGGGATCGCCAAACAGAATGCGAAGCCGCTGGTTTACATTTGCGATCCCGATATGACCGGATGCCTCCCTTGCAGCGGAATAATCAGGGCTCAGAAGCTTTTCAATCTTTTTTTGGTCAGGCGTCGTCAGAATGCCGTCATTATGTATGATAATCCGTAAGTAAGAACCGTCTCTTCCGGCACTGACCGAAACCTTTCCCTTTCCGTTCCGGCTCACTCCATGGTCAATTGCATTTTCCACAATCGGCTGGATCATCAGGCGGGGCACCCGGCAAGCCAGAAACTCCCCGGGAATCTCTTCCTCCACCTCCAGCTGGGTCCCGAATCTTTCCCCCATAATCAAGAGATATGCGTCCAGGATTTCCATTTCCTCGGCAAGGGAAACCATAGCGTTTTTTCTTCTGTCAAGCGCGGCATCCATCATTGTGGACAAAGCGCCGATCATCCTGCTTACCTTTTCATTTCCCGCAAGCATGGCTTCCCAGTTAATGATCTCCATCGTATTATTCAGAAAATGGGGGTTGATGTTAGACTGCAGAGCCTTGATCCGCGCTTCACGAAGAGCGACCTCTTCTTCATAGATCCTGTCAAACTGCAGCTTCAGGTTTTTGCTCATCTGGTCGATCGCTTCGATGATATATGAAAATTCCATATTTCTGGGCTTATGCTCTACCTGTCTGCCCAGCTCCCCGTTCTCAATCGCTTTAGTCGCCTCCAGAATCGCCTCCACCGGTTCCGTTACCTCACGGTAAAACGCACGATACATCAGCCGCATGACACCGAACGTCCCAAGAATCAGCGCAAGCATGACATAGATATAACTGATATAGGAAAGCCGGATCGCGGAATTTTTAACATGCATCGCCGCCTGAAGCAGATACCCGTCGCTTTCCATCCCGCCTGACACAAACAGCTCATTCCGAAGCCAATAATAATTATTTTCCCCGCATCCGGCAAGGATCTCTCCCCAATCCGGCTTTGTATCGCCGTCCCCCATAAGCAGATTTGTCCCGTTTACCCAAACAGCCATATTCTCCATATAGGGATCGGTCAGAAAGATTTCCAGGATAAAATCCTTGTTGATTTTCAGCGCGACAAGGGCTTTGTCCTGAACTGTGGCATCGTCCAGGTGAACCAGCAGATAAAACTCCCCGTCAGCGGAAAAAAAATCCCGCCGGTAAGCCGAGGAATCCGGTTTTGCGCTCCGGTCAGAGACCATTCGGCGAAGTTTTCTGCCCTGCTCCTCATCCCCTGTTTCGTTCCCGAAGGTAAAGGCCGATATGTCTCCGTCCTCACCATCTTCCGGGAACCACATAATCACACTCTTTATGGTGATTTCCCTTCGCAAAAGCTCCTTAAAATAAAAAGCGTACAGCTTGCCGGCTTCTTCGGACATATACTCTCCCTTTTCCGCTTTGCTTCTTGCCATAAGGATTTCTCCGTCATCCTTTATGGCATCCGATCTGCGGATCACATGCCGCAGACGTTCTACGCCTATGGCGCAGTCATAATGCACCTGGCTCTGAAAGGTTTCAACATTCATGGACCGACTGCTCTGCCTGAGGTAAATCCCAAGCACGGCAAGCAGCAATACCACCGGAAAAAACCAGAACCTGACTGCTGCCACGGTTATTTTACGCCGAAGCGACTGCATCCGTTTCCCCCTTCCCCATGCCGGCTGCCTTTCAAAACTCCTCCCATAATGAAGCTTCGTACGCTGCGCAATATCTTCGGATGACGATTCTGCCGGTTCGGCATTTGGGCTGTCGAAGCAGCAAAATCCAGTCTCCTCCCAAAACGAAGTTCCGTCCGTTGACTCAATAACCACGGATGACTGTTTTGCTGCCGCGCCTGCAAAAAGGGCAGCCGCAGGCAAAATATGTCTCCTTACGTATTCATCTGGTTTCTGTATGCTGCAGGCGGCACTCCTTCAAGCCTCTTAAACACACGCGAAAAATGCGTCACATCACTGAAGCCTACCATTTTTGCGATCTCCCCGACTCTCAGGCTCGGATCCTCCATAAGCTTTTTCGCTTCCGAAATACGGATATCATTCAGGATATCCAAAAAAGTCTTCTTTGTGTACTGGTTCAGCAGCTTGCTTAAATGCCATTGGCTCACATACATCTGATCCGCGACTTCGGTCAAAGTCAGCTTTTTTTCATAATTCTCCGTCATGTAGGCGAGCGCGCTCTTCACCAGAAAATTGTTTGCCTCAGTGGTTGAAGCTTCCTTTGACTGCTCAGCTTCTTCTGATGCCTGTGTTTCAGCTTCCGCTTCTTCAGGAGCATCAGAAGAATGCGCCTGATCCGCAGACTCCTTATTGCCCTTTCCCGTGTCTTTCTCTCCTGCGTTTCTCGATATGCGGTCTGTCATAAACCGTACCGCTTCCTCGAGATCTTTTAAATTAGAGGGCTTCAGGATAAACCGGCTCACGCCAAGATTCAAAGCCTTTTGCGCCAGCTCAAAATCTCGATAACCTGTCAATATAGCGATCTGGAGGTCCTCCCATTCAGACTTCAATGCGGAAATCATCAGCAGGCCATCCATGTGCGGCATATAAATATCCGTAAAAACAATATCCGGACGAAGCTGACGGATCACCTTCAGCCCTTCCCTGCCGTCCATTGCCTTTCCTACGACTTTACATCCATATTTTGCCCAGGGAACGATTCGCGTCAGACCTTCCACGATCAAAGGTTCATCATCAACGATCACTACTTTGTACATTTTTTCTTTTTCCTGCTCCCATAGAAAGTATTTTTCATATCTTAAATCCTGATTGCATCGACAAAACCTGCTTCTGCGAATCGCTTCGCAGCGGAGCTGCTCTCGCGTCTCGTCGTCTCCCGACTCGGTCGTTGCTAAACGCATCCGAAAGGACGCCTTCGGTGTGCCACTGGCATGCAGCAACCTACAGCCTCTCTGAATCCGCTCATTTTGCACAGAAAGATTGGCAAAGTCAAGTATAAATAGTGCAAAATGGCTGCTTCCTCGTGTCTGTGGGCGACCCAATCTCATGCAAAAATGAGCGGGCTCATTTTTACATGACCTTTGTCGCCTGAATCATATCATGGATCGGATATACAGATACCAGAAGGTGGATTTTCCGTAAGTTTCCCAATTTTTCCACCCTTCACTTTCTTTTATTTCCTCCGGAGAAAACCTGCCTGCAAAATACTGCCCATTGACAGTTACGGCATAATCAATCATCGCTTCACGGATCGGATCCGGAATCGTCAGCTTCATCAGAGCCTGACGCACCTGTCTGCTTGTGCATACATAAAACCGCTCTTTGGCTTCTTCCTGATAACCGGACAGTTCCCTTACCTGATAATCTGCCGTTCCGTCCGGGAATACATCTGCCAGGCTGTAATGCAGGGGCCAGACACTCATGCATCCAGTCGCGTAATCTGTCAGGCCATTCTTTTCCGCCTGATGCTGGATGTGAGAATGTCCGCTGAAATTTGTCCGTATCCCGTGAGAAAATAAAAGCTCTGCAGCTTCCGTCTCATTGCCGATCACAAATCCATGATAGAACAGATCGCTCTGGCGCAATACGTTCTGATGCGTCACCGTCACCACCGCCGCGCCATCCTGCCGGGCCTTTTCCAGCTGCTCATCAGCCCATCGCAGAGTTTCTTCGTCCAGTCTCCCGGGCTTCTTTTCCGTGTTGGCGTCCAGAAAGAGAAGCCGCAGTCCCTCCGGCAGCTCATACATGTAGCTAAACGACGCATCACATGTTGAAATGGCCTGACTCGGGCCAAAACAGGCGCAGCGTTCGGCAAACTCCTTCTGTGAAATCGCCGCCACACGATAGGCCTTTTCACCCACATAACGACAGGCATATGGATAGGCGATATCATGATTGCCGGGAATAACCAAAACCGGAATCCCTTCCTCCAAAAGCGGCGTAAGTGCCAGGCACACTTCCTTCAGGCTTTGCAGTTCCCCATTGTAGGTCAGATCTCCGCCCAGTACAAGGGCATCCGGACGGATTTCCCTTGCGGTCGAGACAAGCTCATCCAGAAGCTCTTTGGATCTCTCCGGCAATTTACCGTCGCCGCCCTCTACAAGGCGCTGAAAGCCTGCTCCCTGATCCGTCAGGGAAGGTGACAGATAGTGTAAATCTGTCGCAAACAAAAGCCGTGCCGCCGGCTCTGTCTTCTTTTCCTGCTGATCCATATCCGCCCCCTCTCCAAACGCAGTTTTGCCGGTTGACTCAATGATTTCCGATGACGATTTTGCCGCTTCGGCAGAAGGGCTGCCGAAGACAAAATCTGTCTCCAGAGCGTAGCCATAGCAGCTGTCTGCTAAATACCGGGATAAAAAGGCCACGGCTGCAAGACATCCCATTATTGACAGGAACGCCCACAGAAGCCTTGCTCTTCCTGCCGGCACTGTGTGCCGTCCGAAGCGGAAACGCATCAGGCCTCCTCCCTGCGAGCCTGTTCTGCCTGTTCTTCTATCATAGGATGCAGCAGCTGGTTGATCTTTGCCTTGATAATGTCCAGTGCGACCTGATTCAGTCCGCTGTTGATGACGATATCCGCCTTGGATTTTGTCGGCTCGACATAAAGATAATGCATCGGCTTTACCGTCGTTAAATATTGGGTCACAATATTATCAATGTCTCTCCCGCGCTCTTTCACGTCACGAATAATACGTCGGCAGATTCTCTCATCGGCATCTGCCTCCACATAGATCTTAATATCGATCAGATCCCTCACCCTCGGATCGGCAAGCAGAAGGATTCCTTCCACAAGAACGATCTTGCGCGGCTCGACAACAATCACCTGATCCGACCGGTTATGCTGGCTGTAATCATATACCGGGCATTCAATCGATTGTCCGTTTTTCAGCATTTCCAGATGTTTCAGCAAAAGATCCGTTTCAAGAGAATCCGGATGGTCATAATTAACTTTTTTACGCTCTTCGAAGGGGACATCATCACGCCGGCGATAATAATTGTCATGGTAAAGCACAGCGATCTCGTCCCCGAATTCTTCCTTGAGCCTGTTGGTAAAGGTGGATTTTCCTGAACCCGATCCACCGGCGACTCCAATGATCACGGTATCCATATCTTCCTCTTTCCTGGCATCTGATTTTCAGATGTCATCGTGATATACTCGTGAACGCAAATAACTGCCGTTTCGGATTGGAGGGAAAGCGCGTTCACTCGTTATACGTCGGGCTGACCGGTAACGTTACCGTTGCCGGGTATCACTTCAGGATTGGCGCAGCGGGACTTTCCGACGCAGATATCGGCGAAACCAGTCATTTACCTTGTGTGCCTTATTCATTCAGTTCCCTGATGATCTCCGGCAGAAGCTGATCGACGCTCTCGTTCTCCAGCTGGCAGGTTCCGGCGTTTCTGTGGCCGCCGCCTCCATATTTCAGGCAAAGAAGACCGATGTCAAAATCCGACGCCCGATTGATAATAGACTTTCCGATCATCACTGCCGTGTTCTGCTTTCGGAAGCCCCAGGCTACATGTACGGAGATCTGTGTTTCGGGATACATTGCGTAAACCATGAAGCGATTGCCCGCATAAATCACTTCCTCGTCTCTCAGATCCAGCACCACTACCTTGCCTTCTACCTTTGCGATACGCTTCACCTGAGCCTCAAACAGCTCCTGCTGCTCAAAATAAAGCTCTACTCTCTCCTTGACGTCCGGATGCTGAAGAATCTCTTCGATCGGATGATCCATGCAATAATCGATCAGTTCCATCATCAGCTGGTAGTTCGAAATGCGGAAATCATGGAACCTGCCCAGACCTGTCCTGGCATCCATCAGGAAATTCAGGAGGACCCAGTCCGTAGGATGCAGCACCTCCTCCTCCGTAAAATCAGCGCTGTCACCCTTATCAACAGCCAGCATCAGATCATCCGGAATATTTGGAAACGCCTTTTTCCCTCCATAATAATCATAGACAACCCTTGCCGCGCTCTTCGCTTCCGCCTCGATCACAAGACGGTCTCCCGGATCAATCCCCCTCTCACGCAGACGGGTCAGCTCCGATTCATGATGATCAAATGCCAATCCTACACGTACATCAAAGGGAAGGTTTGTAGTGATATCCTGTTCATCCAATTCGATCTTTCCGTCCTGCACATCCTTGGGATGAACAAATTTGATATCCTCTATCAAATCCAGTTCCTTCAAAAGCATTGCACAGACCAGCCCATCAAAATCACTTCTCGTCACAAGACGTCTTTTTTTCTCTTCCATATTCTTTTCCTTTCTATGGTTTCTATCCAACGGCCTGCCGCGAAGACAGGATGTTCTCATTTTATCGGCCTTCTCCCGCCCTTGCCGCATATTGACCGCCAGGCAAAAAAAGGCTATAGTAAACGCACAAAATGAAAGTGCTCCGGCCCTGCCGCAATCAAGCCTGCAGCGAGAGCAGACCGTTTTTGCACCGGAATCATAAATATCTGTATTATTTTAACAAAGAACCGCTTTCCGCACAAGAGATTTTCTTACTCAGTTTCCTTGGAGCGCCTCCTCCTATAGCGATTTTTGTACATTGGTCCAATGTCTTCGGATGACGATTCTGCTGCTTCGGCAGTTGGGCTGAGGAAGACAAAATCCGTCTCCTTCGCTGCCAGACAGAAGAAAGGAATACTTGCCGTTATGATCCATGATTATTCCCGTTTTTTTTCCGATTGCGTTCTCTGCCCCCGCCGCTGCCATGTCAACCGCGCCGCAGGGCAGCTCGGCTTTTGCCGGATGGGAGATCACATAAGTGCCGCAAGGGCTGCGCTGCATATGTGGGAAGAGCCCTGTCTGTCAGGAAAAAAGGGCTCGGGAGCCGTCTTTTTTTCCGGCTGCTCCTTACAGTGCATTTACTGTCAGAATCGTGAAATTGCTCTTGGAAAGCGGGGGTGGGAACTGGACGAAGAAAAACTCGCGCAGGTTTTTCTGCAGCTCCGGGATAAAGGCGCCGCCAACATTAATCTGGTCACGGCGGCCCACTTTGCGCCGCCCGTCGCGGAAGCCATCCGGCAGTCGAAAAGACAAGGTCTGTGTCTGCCTGTCGTCTATAACTCCGGCGGATACGAAGAGCCGGATACGCTTCGCCTTTTCGACGGTCTGGTCGATATCTATCTTCCTGATTTTAAATACATGGACCCTTCCCTCGCCAGGGCATACTCTCATGCGCCGGATTACCCGGAGGCTGCCGAAAAAGCCATCAGCGAAATGCTGCGGCAGACCGGGGAATGTGTTTTTGACGACCAGGGCTATCTTCAAAGAGGCACCATCGTCCGCCATCTGATCCTCCCGGGACATACCAGAAATTCCATCGCCGTCCTGACAAGGCTTTTTGAGCTCTTTGGCAATCGGATCTATTACAGCATCATGAATCAGTACACTCCCATAGCCGATGCCCCGTTGGAGGATGATCCCGGCCTGCGGCGACGCGTCACCAGACGGGAATACGAAAAAGTCCTGGATGCCGCCCTTGCCCTGGGCATTCAAAACGGTTTCTTTCAGGAAGGAGATACGGCAAAGGAAAGCTTTATCCCTGCGTTTAACGGCGAAGGGCTGCAGATCCGCCTTTAACACCTGGCTTACAATGGGCAAACCTTAGCTCTGCGGTTTAATCAGATTTGCGATCAGGTTTGCCAGGCCGGTGATGGGCATCGTCTGCAGAAGCACACGGCCGGGACCGGTGACGACCGTATTAAACAAGCCCTCGCCGCCAAACAGCGCGTTTTTCACTCCCTTGACCTGACGGATTTCCATATTCACGCTTGCATCCATCATCGCAAGATAACCGGTATCAATCACAAGCTGCTGGCCGGGCTGCAGATTATATTCCACTACAGAGCCATCGATCTCAATAAAAGCAATGCCGCTGCCGGAAATCTTCTGCATGACAAAGCCTTCTCCCCCGAAAAAGCCTGCGCCTATTTTTTTCTGAAAATGAACGCTGAGATCCACGCCCTCCGAGCAAGCCAGGAAAGCCTTTTTCTGGCAGATAATCGGCATGGAAGGTGTAATCTCAAATGCCTTGATTGCGCCCGGAAAGCTGGATGCAAAGGCGATCATCCCCTGGCCTTGCCTGGCAATGTAACGGTTCTGGAACATATTCTCTCCGGACATCATACGACCGAACATTTTGCCCAGACCGCCGCCCGAAGTCTCCATCTCCATATTCGGGGTCATCCAGCTCATCGCACCGGATTCACAAGTCACAGTCTCATTCGGCTCCAGCTGGCAGATCACAACCGGCATCGGTTCTCCCTTGATTTGATATTTCATTTTCTTTCTCCTTTTTCATTATTTGTTTCGAGTGACAAAAACATGCTGCTTTATCATCCTGCTCCAAAAACAGTTTTATATGTTTACATCGTCAAAAATCTCATTCTACAGATTGCTTCACAACGAAGCTGCTCCCGGGTCTCGCCTCCCGGCTCGGTCGTTGCTAAACGCATGCCGCCTGCAGCGGAGTAAATTCGGCGCAGTAAACGAATCAAAATACAAACATTTTATTCTTTTACTATAATCTATAATAACAGTAAAACATAAGAACCACAACCCGAATCTCCGGATTGTGGTTCTTATGCTTGCTGTATTCCTGATTGTATCGCTGATTCGTCATTCCATCATGATATATGGAATGCATGTCCCGTTTTGTCTTCTTCGGGCAGCAATGTGATGCTTAGATAAACTTCACAGCCGTTCCATAAGCCATTACTTCAGCGGCGCTCTGCATGATGGATGAGGAACTGTACCTCACACATACAATCGCGTCAGCCCCCAGGCTTTCAGCTTCCTCTACCATTCTTTTGGTAGCAAGGGCTCTCGCTTTATTCATCATCTCATTGTATTTGGTAAGCTCACCGCCTACCAGGGTTTTCAGCCCGGCTCCGATATCCTTAAACGCATTTACAGTCTGGATCGTGCTGCCCTTGACGAGACCAAGCATTTCAAATTCTTTTCCGCTGATACCTTCAGTAGTTGTTAAGATCATCTTCTTCTCCACTCCTTATCTCCCGGATCCGGGTAATCAGAACATAAAGCATTCCTGCCCCAAGGAGAACCAGTGGGACAGCCAAAAGAAACATCGCAGGATGAAACTCTGATGCGCTCAGAATAATCACTGCGTAGATACCCAGATATCCTAAAAACAATACCGCAATAACAATAGGGGCTATCATTTTCTTAAACATCTCGCCTCTGCCTCCAACATCCGGTTTATCTTCCTTTTCTCTGCGATGACATCAGCCAAGCTTTCTCCCAAGCCAGATCAGAATACATGCGCCGACTACAGAAACTGCCGTTCCTCCGATCAGGCCACGTCCCTGGACTCCAAAGATTCCAAGAACAACGGAGCCGACGACACCGCCTCCTAAGCCAAGCACCACATTCCGAAGCGTACTGCCTTCACTGTTCATAAACCGGCCGGCTATCCATCCGGCAACGCCGCCTAAAATAAGCGTCCAGATAAAACCAAGCATTATCGTTTCCTCCTAAACGTAGTTTTGTATGCAGCCTCAATGTACTGCTCAATGTATCTGATTGATGGCATGCTGCTTCATATAAAGCATTCTGCGTTTTTATGAGACGTTTATCGTGACAGTGACCGTCCTGGAACCCGCCTTATAATTCTTGTTGCCTTTGGCCGTCACTCTGACCTTGATCTTGTAGGTTCCTTTTTTTGTACCTTTTTTGACAAGCAGATCGCCGTTTTTCGTATTGACAACCGCATGGCTGGAACCGGAGAGCTTCAGGAAAGATACTTTCCCCTGGTTATTCCTGATGACAAAAACTTTGGCGCCGCCCACAACGACCTGGGTTCTCTTCAACACAGAATATTTCAGGTTTACGATCTTTGTCGTCACGGTCATCGGCTGGGGTGCTTTTGTGATCTTAAAGGCAGCCTGAACCGTCCCCTTGAAGTTGCCGATTCCCTTGGCCGTTGCCGTTGCTGTACCGACCTCGATATTGTTGGCATAAGTCACCAGATAGTCGCTTCCCGCTCTCAGGATAAGGTCTCTGATGCTAAGATAAACCTTAGGCTTGCACTGCTTTCCGGTGTACACAAAGGACGTGCGGCCCAGGCGAACCGCAGCCTTGGCAATGGAACGCTTTGTGATCGAAAAGGCCGCGGTACCCGATCCTTTGTAAGCGCCCTTCAGTGTAGCTTTGATCGTATAGGTTCCGACATTTACACAGCCGTCTGAGTAACTGAGCGTGTAACCGGAAGAGGGCAGGATGGTGCCATCCGGAAGCGATACCGTGACCTTCGGATGAATCACTTTTCCCGTATAAACATAAGAAGCTTTAGCGGGCGTAACGATCGGAGTCACTTTGACAGGCGGTTTCTGAGGAAACGTGAGGATCATTTTCTCATAGATCTCAAAAAGACTGAAATTTCCTTGGATATTTACCTGATCCAGAATGGGAGCCGAGGCGTCGACTGTATAATTCCCGCTGAGATTTGTCTCCGCGCAAACCCTCCATCCGTATCCGCCATCCCGCTCCAGGTCGAAATGCCCGTCCTTGTCAAGATCATAGCGGCACGGTTCACCGTTCATATTTTCTGTTTTAATTGTCTCGTAACCATATGTCTTGTTCCCAAGGATGAAGAAGGTAAGCGCCATCCGGTCAGACACCTGCCAATTGCTGCAGGGAACCTGATATCCATTTCCCCAGGTGGTGAGATCCAGATTCAGAGTTCCGGCATTCAGGCTGTTTCCGGTGTAGTATTGGCGAAACAGACTGACTGCGCCTTGCCCGTTGTTCCCTTTTTCAAAATCAAACGGTATCCTGCGTCCGTCTATATAAATCTCTGACTCCTCCGACAATTCTCCGTCACAGACAAGGTCAATCCGCAAATAGTACATGATCTGCTGAAAGATGTTTTCCCCTGCTTTCGGAAGGTCTGAACGATCCACTCCATAGGTTCCGTCATCGACGACCCAGGATATGTCCTGTACAACAACACGATCCTTTTCACTGTTCCTTCCATTTACACTATCTACATAAAAGGAGCCCCTGGGGATCGTTTCCCCGATCTGATAACCTCGCAGCGAAGACAGTTTATCGAGATCAACCGCTGTATCCCAGATAAATTCAACCCGATGGATAACGGATGATTCTCCCGTCTCGTAAGGTTTTGCAAAGACCAGACGGCTTCCATCTTCGTATCCGTAAGTCCAGCCTCTCAGATCAAGGTTCCAGCCGGCAAGCGCTCCTTCCAGATAAACTTCACAATCCGTTGTAAAGGCATAGCCTCCTCCGGCCTGCAGCTCTCCAAAGAGATAATAATCCCCTGCGAACACGGTATCCTGGGTAGGTGCTTCTGAACGAAACTCATGATACCAGGGCTTCATAAATTCATCAATATGGTTGTACCATCCCAGATAGGATCCAAGGGTATCTGAAGCATTCACAACCAAACGTGTCGTCACGTCAAGGTCTCCGCTGAAGGCAGCCGTCAACCGGAAAGGAAGGGACGGAATCTGTGCTCCATCCTGATAAGCGGACTTCAGGTCCGGCGCAGAAAGCTCCACCCTTGTGATGGGATGCAGCGAGATCGTTTCCTCTTTCCAGAGAATGATGGTTCGAGGATCGCTTTCGCCGCACCAGACAGATGCCTGGTTAGACCAGTCGAACATGCCCATCGTATTCATCGAGCAATGATAGCCTTCCGGAAGCCGGTACTCTACGCACAGGTAATACACGCCTTCTCTGAAATATCTGTCCCCGGTCGGTTTCGGTTTCTCTTCTCCGAACATCTGATCCCTTGTAAAGAAAGCCTGTACCGGAGTCACGAGAGCCCTTGCCTCTTCATTTTGAAAAATATGTTTCTGACCGGTCGCATCCATCGCTTCGACACGGTAAGCGCTGAAGTTTGTCAGCTCCGGAATCTCATCCCCGATGAGATATGTCAGTCTTTTTGCCGGTGTCCAGCTATACAGGCTGGTTACGAACATGTCTCCCGGGGTTCCTGCAGGGGATAATTCCTCCTGCTCGCCAAAAGCCATCTCCGCTTCCCCGGCGTCTGAAGATAAGGTCGAAGTGAAAAAAGCCTCTGCAAAGCCGGCGTCCGACTCGGAAGGAGACGCCTCCTCCCCGGTTGTACGGGATGAGAACAGATCCTCCCCTGCATCCGCCCCCTCAAAGACTGATGACGCTGACCCGGAAGCTTCCTCATCCGTTTCCCCGAAATCCGAGACTGCTTCCGTCAGACTTCCCTCATCCGTTTCTTCGAAGCCTGATGCTGTTTCCGCAATGGCTCCCTCGTCCGCTTCTTCGAAGCCTGATGCTGTTTCCGCAATGGCTCCCTCATCTGCTTCTTCGAAGCCTGATGCCGTTGATGCTGTTTCCGCAGTAACTCCCTCATCCGTTTCCCCGGAAAAGACCGGTTCAATCGAATCCTCCCAGCCTGTGGAAGAAAACAGATCAAAATCCTGATCCGAAGCCCAGAGAACCGAACAAAAAACAAGTGATAAAGCCAGCGATATAAAAGCGATCCACTTTCTCATAATTTTACCTCCTTTTAAACGCGGTTTTATACTGACAGACGGTTTTAGGGTGACATTTCTGAAGTTTCGATGCCTTCAATGCCATCTTGCTTTTTCACGCTCACCATTATACAGGTACGGCAGCGAAACCGTGGAACAGCAGGACACGGAAGGGTTGACAAAAGCCTAAGCGTTACCGAGGAGAAAATCTATTTTACCATCTGCCTGGGCGGCAGGTAGTCTTCCTTGCTGACTCCGCTTGCCGCGGCGCAAAGAGAGGTTTTTCCGCGGTAGGTGAGAGGGTTTCCGTACATATCCGTAACTTTTCCCCCTGCCTCCTCAACGATACAGCAGCCCGCGGCATAATCCCAGAGGCAAAGCCGCGGTTCGTAGAAAAGCCCGGTGCGTCCGGAGGCTACCATGCATAGATCATAGCAGGCACTGCCGGTACGGCGGATATCGATGCTGCGGTTAAGATACCAAAGTCCGATCTCCAGAGCGGAACGGGAGATTTCTTCGCCGTAATAGGGAGAGGTACCCATCCCGACGAGACAGTCCTTTAAGGGAGTTTCCACAGGCAAAAGAGGCTTCCCGTTCTCGAAGGCTCCGGCACCCTTCTGAGCATAGAACATCTGTTCTGAATACGGTTGGTAAATGACACCGAGATATGGTTTTCCGTTCTGCAAAAGGGCAATGGAGGTAACGCCGGGACGGTATGCCTTCATAAAATTGGACGTGCCGTCAATAGGATCGATCACAAAGGTATAACCTGTCTCAAACTCAGGCAAAAACACCTCCTGTCCGTCCTCCTCCCCGACGAAATGGGCTTCCGGAAGGACATCGGAAAGAGCAGCAATTAAAAACGCCTGTACTTTTTCATCGTAAAGCGTAACAAAATTTGCATGTCCATCCTTGGACATGACCGATTTGTCATCAACTGAAGCGGACAACATGATACTGCCCGCTCTTTTTGCGATGTCTTTGATCTCAGACAACAGGTGAGCGGCCTTTGGGTTTTCATAATCCTGTGACATAGAAATTCTCCTCTTACAATGCTGATCGTAAACCGACGTACCGTCCGGATGACTGTTTTGTTGCCTGTCGCGCTCCAGGACAAAATATGATTGCATCGACAAAAGCCTGATTCTACGGATCGCTTCGCAGCGGAGCTGCTCTCGCGTCTCGCCTCCCGGCTCGGTCGTTGCTAAACGCATGCCACTGGCATGCAGCAACCTACAGCCACTCGGAATCCGCTCAT
>JAFVGK010000028.1 GCA_017475035.1 Blautia sp. | reverse complement strand
TCCTGAGCATGTTCTTTACGGCAGAAATGCACAGCACATGATGAAGACGGATGTAAAGGAAACGGATGAAGGATACGAAGTCGATGTGGATCTGCCCGGATTCAAGAAAGAAGAAATCAAGTTGAATCTGGAAAATGGTTATCTGACCATTGCGACAGAGAAAGCACTGGAAAAGAAGCAGGAGAACAAGAAAGGTAAAGTCCTGCGCCAGGAGCGGTACACCGGCACAATGCAGCGCAGCTTCTATGTCGGTGATAATTTGACGGAGGAAGACATCAGGGCGAAGTACGAAAATGGCGTGCTGAGCCTGATGATTCCGAAGAAGGAACAGCAGAAGGTTAATGAGAAGAAACAGATCCTGATCGAAGGTTAACCGGCATAGCCGCCAGTCGGCATGTGCAAAGCAAATCAAAAGGGCTCCGGCTCAACAGTGAGTCGGAGCCCTCTGCCTTTTCTGCAGCTTTTTCCTGTTATTCTTCCGTTTTTCACTTGCCCTTTATGTTCAGGATATAAGATACCCCTAAGAAGGAGATGGCCTTATGATCAATGATCCCAGTCAGAATAAAAAGCCGCTCATTTTCTACATGGCTGTTGCAGTCATCGTGATTATGCTGCTGAATGCGTTCGTTTTTCCGATGCTTTTGCAGCGCCAGGTTCAGGAAGTCGGTTACAGCGATTTTCTGAAAATGGTGGATTCAAAACAGGTATCAGAAGTATCCATGGATGAAAACGGAGAACAATTGATTTTCATCGCCAAAGGCAAAGACGGACAGGACGGCATCTATAAGACAGCGGTTTTCCCGGATAACAGCCTGCGCCAACGGCTGGAGGATGCCGGAGTTTCCTTTTCCGCACAAATCCCAACTCAGAATAATCCGCTGATCAGTTTTATGATCAGCTGGGTAATCCCGATCGCGCTGTTCTGGGCATTGGGACGGATATTATCCAGGCGGATGATGGGCGGGATGAATGCGCTGAGCTTCGGCAAATCCGGTGCAAAGATTGTTGCCTCCGAATCAACGGGCGTAACTTTCGAAGATGTGGCCGGTGAGGAAGAAGCGAAGGAAGCATTGAAAGAGATTGTTGATTTTCTGGAGCACCCGGGTAAATATGCTTCCATTGGCGCTAAACTGCCTAAAGGCGCGTTGCTTGTCGGACCTCCCGGAACAGGTAAAACTTTGCTGGCGAAAGCTGTGGCCGGCGAGGCCAAGGTTCCTTTCTTTTCCATTTCCGGCAGCGAATTTGTGGAGATGTTTGTTGGCATGGGTGCGGCAAAAGTCAGGGACCTGTTCAAACAGGCAAATGAGAAGGCGCCCTGTATCGTTTTTATTGATGAAATTGATACAATTGGGAAAAAACGTGATACCGGAGCCGGCATCGGCGGCAATGATGAACGTGAGCAGACGCTGAATCAGCTGCTGACAGAAATGGATGGCTTTGACGGGAAAAAGGGTGTGGTCATACTGGCAGCAACCAACCGGCCTGAATCCCTGGATCCAGCTCTTCTGCGCCCAGGTCGTTTTGACAGAAGGATTCCGGTTGAACTGCCCGATGTCGGCGGCCGTGAAGCGATTCTGCGTGTGCACAGCAAGGGGATCAGAATGGCCGATAACATTGACCTGAAAGCTGTCGCCAGGGCAACAAGCGGTGCAAGCGGTGCGGAACTGGCCAATATCATCAATGAGGCAGCTCTGCGTGCGGTGCGGCTGGGCCGCGATACTGTAACACAGGACGACCTGATGGAAAGTGTGGAAACGGTTATCGCCGGTTATCAGCGTAAAAATGCAGTCTTGTCTGAGAGTGAGAAAAAGATTGTTTCCTATCACGAGATCGGTCACGCACTGGTGGCATCTCTGCAGACCAATTCAGCACCTGTGACAAAGATCACGATTATCCCCAGAACATCCGGCGCTCTTGGATATACCATGCAGGTGGATGAAGATGAGCATTATCTGATGTCCCGTGAAGAACTGTATAATAAGATTGTTACCCTGACAGGCGGGCAGGCGGCTGAACAACTGGTTTTCCATTCCATCACCACGGGTGCGAGCAACGATATTGAAAAGGCTACCCGGCTGGCACGCGGGATGATTACCCGCTATGGCATGGGTGATTTCGGCATGGTGGCACTGGAAACACTGAACAGTCAGTATCTGGGTCAGGATACCTCCCTGGCATGTAGTCCTGCTTTTGCGGAAAAGGTTGATGAACAGGTGGTCGCGCTGGTAGAAGAAGCCCGGAAGAAAGCAGATAGTATTCTGCAGGAACACGAAGATAAACTCCATGAACTGGCAGCATACCTTCTAAACAAAGAAACAATTACCGGTGAAGAGTTTATGAGCATCCTGAAGGCTGATGATCAAAAGCCATAAACAGATCGACGGAACTGAACGCTATTGATGAAAATAAAAAACTCCTGAAGTTTGTGCATGACGATGTACGGCAGTGCGCGGCAACCTGAAAGCAAACGGTTAGTCAATTCTGAGGGTTTTTTGCAGATCTTGACAATACCATCAGAAAAATCATTATAATGAAAGATGACACAGACTATGCCTTTGGTGGCTATGCACTGGGAACATCGATTCAACCACATGGTGCACCGATACAACGAGATATTCCGGGAGCAGATGCCGAACATTACGCCCCATGTATGCCGCCATACTTACTGCAGCATTCAGGCAAAGGCTGGTATGTACCCGAAAACGCTGCAGTACCCGATGGGTCACAGCGACATCAGAGTAACTATGAAC
>JAFVGK010000141.1 GCA_017475035.1 Blautia sp. | reverse complement strand
TGTTTATTGACAATATTTTCCGTTTTACTCAGGCAGGCTCGGAGGTATCCGCTTTGCTGGGGCGTATGCCTTCCGCTGTCGGTTATCAGCCGACTCTGGCGACGGAAATGGGTGCTCTGCAGGAGCGCATCACTTCTACGAGAAAAGGTTCCATCACTTCCGTACAGGCTGTCTACGTTCCTGCGGATGACTTGACAGACCCTGCTCCGGCTACGACCTTCTCCCAGTTGGACGCGACGACGGTACTTTCCCGTGATATCGCCAGCCAGGGTATTTATCCCGCTGTGGATCCGCTGGATTCCACCAGCCGTATTCTGACGCCGGAGGTGTTGGGACAGGAGCACTATGAAGTAGCGAGAGAGGTGCAGAGAGTATTGCAGCGTTACAGAGAGCTGCAGGATATCATTGCCATTATGGGTATGGATGAATTGTCCGAAGAGGATAAGCTGACCGTTAACCGTGCCCGTAAGGTGCAGAGATTCCTTTCCCAGAGTTTTTCCGTCGCGGAGCAGTTTACAGGCATGCCCGGACAGTATGTTCCGCTCAAGGAGACACTGCGCGGTTTCCGCATGATCCTGAACGGCGAATGTGACGAGATTCCGGAAAGCTGCTTCCTCTTTGCAGGGACGATTGATGATGTCTTCGCCAAGGCGAAAAACACTTCTGCTGATGCATAAAGGAGGTGTTTTATGAAGACATTTCCTCTTCAGATCGGTACGCCTGATGGGATCTGCTTCGACGGAGAAGTGGAGCGCGTTGTCTGCCGTTCGATTACGGGAGATCTTGCGATTCTGGCAGGCCATATCAACTTTTGCACGGCTCTTGGGATGGGCGAGGCGCATATCGTTCTCGAAGATGGTACCAGGAGAAATGCTGCCTGCATCGGCGGTATGATTACCATGATGAACGGTGTATGCCGTCTGCTTGCCACGACCTGGGAATGGAAGGAAAATATCGACCGTGAACGCGCGCAGAAAGCAAAGGAACGTGCCGAAGAAAAGCTGTCTCAGTCAGGGATCAGTGACAAAGAATATAAAGTTTTTTCTGCAAAACTGCAGAGAGCGCTTGTGCGGCTTTCCGTACAGTAAATTTAGCGGTGAATCAGTGAGTCAGGGGGGACCCTGGCTCACTTTTTTTCGTAATGCTTCTCAGATTCGGACAATCATATGACGCTCGGCTTCAAGGCTTGCACGGGCTCCCGGCTCGATGTCACAATCGCTCAGCCGAAAAATAACAGCCGAGCCATCTCCCGTGGGAGACTAAAGATCTGAAATGTCTCCGGACGAGCCGGAGCCACCTCAGACCTTAAGTCTCCCATCGGTTTCAGTCTCGTCAATTATTTTACGAATGCGTCGCTCATTGTGACATCGGTCCGTCCGCCTTTCAGGTAATGAGCCGAGCTGTGTGGTGAAAGGCGAAGCTTATGGTGTAAACAATTGAATGACGCTCGGCTTCAAGGCTTGCACGGGCTCCCGGATCGATGTCACATTCGCTCAGCCGAAAAATAACAGCCGAGCCATCTCCCGTGGGAGTCTAAAGGTCTGAAATGTCTCCGGACGAGCCGGAGCCACCTCAGACCTTAAGTCTCCCATCGGTTTCAGTCTCGTCAATTATTTTACGAATGCGTCGCTCATTGTGACATCGGTCCGTCCGCCTTTCAAGTTATGAGCCGAGCTGTGTAGTGAAAACCGGAGTTTATGGTGCAAACGATTGGCTGACGCTCGGCTTCAAGGCCTGCACAGGCTCTCGGATCGATGTCATATTCGCTCAGCCGAAAAATAACAGCCGAGCTGGATAATGAAGACGCTTTGAACGCATGAAAGAATATGGGGATGTAGGTGCCAACTTGCGTTTGGAAGTGAAATATGATATGATGCACCGAGAAGAAAACGTCTCCGTCAGAGAGACATAAAAGAAGGAGAACCGATCATGATAGCAGAAAAAATGAAACCCTTCATCCGTAATAATTCCGCGATCCGCATGATGTTTGAGGAAGGAAACCGCCTGAAGGCTTTGTACGGCCCGGAAAATGTATTTGATTTCAGTCTTGGTAATCCGTCCGTTCCGGCACCGGAGTGCGTGAAGGAAGCGATCATCGAGCTTGTAAACGAAGAAGATCCTCTCGTCGTGCATGGATATATGAGCAACGCCGGCTTTGAGGACGTAAGGCAGACAATTGCAGGATCTTTGAACAGGCGTTTTGGGACTTGCTTTGCGGCTAAAAATCTGATCATGACGGTTGGCGCTGCCAGCGGTCTGAATATTATGCTGAAGGCTGTAGTGAATCCCGGAGAAGAGGTTATCGTTTTCGCTCCTTACTTCCTGGAATATGGGGCATATGTGAGGAACTATGACGGCGTTCTGGTGGAGATTACTCCGGATACAGCGACCTTCCAGCCGAATCTGACAGAGTTTGAGGAGAAAATCACGCCGAAGACAAGAGCGGTCATTGTGAATTCCCCGCATAATCCGACAGGTGTCGTCTATTCAGAGGAGACTATTAAGAAACTGGCTGCAATTCTGGAAAAGAAGCAGAAGGAATATGGCACGGTGATCTATCTGATCAGTGATGAACCGTACAGGGAGCTGGCATATGATGGCGTAGAAGTTCCTTATCTGACCAAATATTACGCAAATACCGTAGTCGGATATTCCTACAGCAAATCCTTATCCCTGCCGGGAGAAAGGATCGGTTATCTGGTTATTCCCGATGAGGTTGACCAAAGCGAAGAACTCATCGCGGCAGTAACGATCGCAAACAGGATCAGCGGCGCCGTCAACGCTCCTTCTCTTATGCAGAAGGTCATTGCAAAATGTGTGGACGCAGAATGTGATGTGGCGGCTTATGACCGTAATCGTCAGGCGTTATATAACGGACTGACAGAGCTTGGCTTTACCTGCATCAAACCGCAAGGTGCCTTCTATCTGTTTGTAAAATCTCCGGTAGAGGATGAAAAGGCCTTTGTCGAGGCGGGAAAGAAATACAATATATTAATGGTACCGGGAAGCTCCTTTGCCTGCCCGGGTTATGTACGCCTTGCATATTGTGTCTCCTATGATACGATTATGAATTCTCTTCCTCAGTTTGCAAAGCTGGCGAAGGAGTTTGTATAAAATAGGAGTACTGTTTCGGGCTGTTTTTTATTTATAGTAAACCTCCATGCCGTGCACAGCTCGACACCACCATGAATAAAAGTTGTTTCGTTTTGTACAATATGTACAAATAACTGATGCGTATTCATAGGATGATTGTGCAAGGGTGTGAGACTTTCAGAGTAAACGACAATAATTTTTTTACTTTAGAGCATCTTTACTTTAGAGCAATTCTTAGACACTCCGGAGCTTGGTTTGATAAGCTGAAAAGAAAAGATTCTAATGTCGTTTACTATAAATGGGAGCTCGTAAACCTGCTATACGTTGACTGGGTTGGCAAACATTTCTATTGCCGGGTATATATTGACGAACAAAACGCAAGGTTTTTATTTATTAATGTAAAAACTTTATTATACAGCTCGGTTCATAACCTTGAGAGGCGGACAGATCGATGTCACAATGAGCGACGCATTTGAAAAATAATTGACGAGACTGAAACCGATGGGAGACTTAAGGCCTGAGGTGGCTCCGGCTCTTCCGGAGACATCTCAGACCTTTAGTCTCCCACGGGAGATGGCTCGGCTGTTATTTTTCGGCTGAGCGAATGTGACATCGATCTGGGAGCCAGTGCAAGACCAGAAGCCGAGCGTCAATTGTTGCCTAAGACCCTGCACTCTATCCGGGCGTCAATTGTCGCCTGAGACCCTGCACTCTATCCGGGCGTCAGGCTGTCGCCAACGATCCTACACTCGAAAAAAAACTAGACTTATACTCCGGAATATGCTACACTGTGCATTTGATTGAAAAACTTATACGATAAAAGACCTACAACAAGTAAGGAAGGGATAACATTTTATATGAGAACGAAGCGAGAGGATGTCCGCAACGTAGCGATCATAGCACATGTAGATCATGGTAAGACGACGCTGGTAGATCAGCTTCTTCGACAGAGCGGCGTGTTTCGGGAAAACCAGGAGGTTGTCGAACGCGTCATGGACTCCAACGACATAGAGAGAGAACGCGGGATTACCATTCTGGCGAAAAATACGGCAGTCCATTATAAAGGAGTAAAGATCAATATCGTGGATACCCCTGGCCATGCTGATTTCGGAGGCGAGGTCGAACGTGTACTGAAGATGGTAGACGGCGTCATTCTTCTGGTGGATGCTTTTGAAGGAGCGATGCCTCAGACGAAATTTGTGCTGAAAAAAGCGCTGGAGCTGGATCTTCACGTGATTGTCTGTATAAATAAGATAGACAGACCTGAAGCGAGACCGGATGAAGTCGTGGACGAGATCCTTGAGCTTTTGATGGATCTGGGTGCTTCAGACGAACAGCTTGATTGTCCGTTTTTATATGCTTCCGCAAAGACGGGCCATGCGATGCTGGATCTGAACGATACGTCAGATACGATGGAGCCGCTCTTTGACGCGATCCTGAAATATATTCCGGCTCCGGAGGGAGATCCTGAAGCGGACACGCAGGTTCTGATCAGTACGATTGATTATAATGAATATGTGGGAAGGATCGGCGTAGGTAAAGTCGAAAACGGTACGATCCGTGTAAATCAGGAAGTAACCCTTGTGAATCACCATGATCCCGATAAGCTTCAGAAAGTAAAGATCAGCAAGCTCTATGAGTTTGAAGGATTGACAAAGATCGAAGTGAAAGAAGCCGCCATCGGTTCAATTGTCGCGATTTCAGGTATCGACCAGATTCATATCGGCGATACCTTATGCGGAGGAGACCGGCCCGCGGCGATTCCTTTCCAGAAAATTTCCGAGCCGACGATTGCGATGAACTTCCTGGTGAACGACAGCCCTATGGCCGGACAGGAAGGAAAATATGTTACTTCCCGTCATCTTCGTGACCGCCTGTACAGGGAACTGAATACGGATGTCAGTCTTCGTGTAGAGGATACGGAAACGACAGAGTGCTTTAAAGTATCCGGACGAGGTGAACTGCATCTGTCAGTTCTTGTGGAGAATATGCGCAGGGAAGGATATGAGTTTGCGGTCAGCAAGCCGGAGGTATTATATCGTTATGATGATGCGGGGCATAAGCTTGAGCCGATGGAGCTTGCTTATGTCGATGTGGCAGAGGAGTTTTCCGGAACGGTCATCTCTATGCTTTCAGAACGCAAGGGAGAGCTGCAGAGCATGAGTACGCAGAGCGATGGGACAGTCCGTATGGAATTTTCCATTCCGGCCCGTGGACTCATCGGATTCAGCGGTGATTTTTTGACAAACACAAAAGGAACAGGAATTATTAACACGATTTTTGATGGTTATGCTCCGTATAAGGGTGATTTTCCTTATCGTAAACAGGGTTCCCTGATCGCTTTTGAAGCAGGTGAGTCCGTTACCTATGGACTTTTTGTCGCTCAGGAAAGAGGAACTCTCTTTATCGGACCCGGCGAAAAGGTCTATGCGGGCATGGTCATCGGACAGAATGGCAAAGCGGAAGACATTGAACTGAATGTCTGTAAGACGAAACATCTCACAAACACCAGGTCTTCCAATGCGGATGAAGCTTTAAAGCTGACCCCTCCAAGGATTCTGAGCCTGGAACAGGCGATTGAGTTTATTGATGCGGACGAGCTTCTGGAGGTAACGCCAAAGAGTCTGCGCATCAGAAAAAGAATCCTGGATTCCAGAGACAGGAAAAGGGCAGCCTTCAGGAAAAGCTGATAATGATTTAGAGGATTTTTAAGACATGGAAAAAAAGCTTACAGAGATTATCTGCGGCAGCGGCCGAGGAAAAACTGCGATGGCCATGGGGAAAAGCATTCAGGCATCGCTGACGGGAAAAAGCGTGATTATCATTCAGTTTCTGAAAGGATCTGAGCGCGGAGAACTGAGCATCCTCGAAAAGCTGGATGATCTTGATGTTAAGTTTTTCCGCTTTGAAAAGCAGGAAACAATATTCAGCGAACTGAGCGAACAGGAACAGGCAGAAGAAAAAATCAATATCGTGAATGGCATCAATTTTGCAAGAAAAGTGATTGCGACCAGAGAATGTGATTTTCTTGTGTTGGATGAAATCCTCGGCGTGATTGATATGGGTATTGTCACAAAAGAGCTTGTGACGGATATGCTTTCTCAGAGAGACGGTTCCATGGAGATTATACTGACAGGGATGACACTGCCGGACTGGATTGTCGAACATGTGGATATTGTGACAGAAGTTCGCACAAGCTGTTTAATTGATCATAGATAAAGGAGGAACGGTCGATGGCTGTTTTCAAGGGAGCAGGTGTGGCGATTGTTACACCGATGAATGATGATTTTACCGTGAACTATGATAAGCTGGATGAAATATTAAACTATCAGATCGACAATGGTACAGATGCAATCATTATCTGCGGCACGACCGGAGAGTCATCAACCCTTACACATGGCGAGCATTTAAAAACGATCAAATTTGCCGTTGACCAGGTTCATGGCAGGATCCCTGTCATCGGCGGCACAGGCTCCAACTGTACGGAGACCGCGATTATGATGTCGAAAGAAGCGGCTTCATATGGCGTGGATGCGGTACTTCTTGTAGCTCCGTATTATAATAAGGCAACGCAGAAAGGCCTGATCGGTCATTATACCATGATCGCAAAAGAGATTCCTGGCACTCCGATTATTATGTACAATGTTCCCAGCCGTACAGGCACAAACATCATGCCTCAGACGGTAGCTGCCCTGGTAAAGGATGTTCCGAATATTGTCGGACTTAAGGCTGCCAGCGGGAATATCTCCCAGATCGCAAAGACGATGTCTTTATGTGACGGTAATCTGGAGCTTTACTCCGGCAATGACGACCAGATTATTCCGATTATGTCTCTCGGCGGACTGGGCGTAATTTCTGTTCTTTCTAATGTTGCCCCGAGCCAGACCCATGAGATTGCTGCCCGATTCCTGGAAAAGGATACGGAAGGGGCTGCAAAAATGCAGCTGGAAGCACTGGAGCTGATAGACGCTCTGTTTTGTGAGGTAAATCCGATTCCTGTAAAGACAGCCATGAATCTTTTGGGCTTTGAGGTTGGACCGACAAGGATGCCGCTTTGTGAAATGGAACCGGCTAATCTGGAGAAGCTCAAACTGGCTTTGAAGAATTACGGACTGCTTGCATTTTGATTTGTTTGTTTTGCCGGATTTTACGCCGCGTAAGCGGCATCTTTCTGCAGGAAATCAATCCTGCGCATACTATAAAGAATTTATGCGAGAGCAGCTCCGCTGAGAATTGTTCCGCGGAATCTTTTGTTGATGCAGTCATTGAAATACGGAGGCTGAGAGTAAGATGATAAGAATGATCATGCATGGCTGCAATGGCCGTATGGGACAGGTCATTGCGGGGATTGTGTCAGAAGATCCTCAGATTGAAATCGTTGCGGGAGTAGATCTTGCAGATCTGGGAAAATGTACGTTTCCCGTTTTTTCTTCCTTGATGGATTGCACGCTTGAGGCGGATGTCGTTGTTGATTTTTCTTCGGCAAAGGCTTTGGATGCCTTACTGAATGACTGCCTTGTAAAAAAGATGCCTCTTGTCCTGTGCACAACAGGACTGAGCGAGGAACAGCTTCAAAAAGTGGAAGAGGCTGCAAAACAGATTCCGATTTTGAAGTCAGCCAATATGTCTTTGGGTGTCAATGTTTTATTGAAGCTTTTAAAAGACGCGGCTAAGATTCTTTCTCCGGCCGGGTTTGATATAGATATTGTGGAGCGGCATCATAACAGAAAGGTTGATGCTCCGAGCGGGACGGCTCTGGCTCTGGCTGACAGCATCAATGAAGCCATGAACGGGCAGTTTCATTATGTCTATGACAGAAGCCAGGTCCGTCAGCAGCGGGATCCGATGGAAATCGGAATCAGCGCGGTTCGCGGGGGAAATATACCCGGAGACCATGTTGTGATCTTTGCCGGACAGGACGAAGTGATAGAGTTTCGCCACACGGCGTTTTCCCGGTCCATTTTCGGAAAAGGAGCGGTGGAAGCGGCAAAATTCCTTGCAGGAAAGCCTGCAGGAAAATATGATATGTCAGACGTCATAGGATAATTTATAATCCCCTGCTCTTGAGGAGAGAGAATCATGAAATTTCGCCCTTGCATTGACATCCACAACGGAAAAGTAAAACAGATTGTAGGCGGCAGCCTGAAGGATGAGAAAAACGAAGCAACAGAAAACTTCGTTTCGGAAAAAGGGGCGCAGGATTTTGCAAAATTGTATCAGAGATATCATCTGACCGGGGGGCATGTGATTCTTTTAAATCCGGCTTCTTCTTTTTACTATGAGGAAACGAGGAGACAGGCGTTTGCTGCCTTGAGGGCATTTCCGCAGGGACTGCAGGTTGGGGGCGGCGTGAATCCGGAGAATGCCCTGGACTTTTTACATGCCGGCGCAAGTCACGTGATTGTGACCTCTTTCGTTTTTCATGAAGGCCGTATTGACTATGACAGATTGAACTGGATGGAGGAAACCGTAGGACGGGAACGCTTGGTTCTTGATGTGAGCTGCCGTAAAAAAGGAGCGGACTATTATGTAGTCACTGACCGCTGGCAGAATTTCACAGAGGAGAAGGTGACCCTGGCTTTGCTGGAAAAGCTGGGAGAGCATTGCGCGGAATTCCTGGTGCATGCGGTAGACAAGGAAGGAAAGGCAAGGGGAATCGAGACAGAGCTGGCCGGACTTCTTGCCGGATACACGAAACGTCCGGTGACATACGCGGGAGGGATCGGTTCCATACAGGATTTACTGGTTCTGAAGGAATGCACTATGGGAAGACTTGATTTTACGATAGGAAGTGCGCTGGATCTGTTTGGCGGGACAATTCCGTTTTCGATGATTGCAGGTGCTGATCCGGATATTTTGTGATTTTATAGTAAACGAACAAAATGCTTGCGTTTTGATTCGTTTACTGCGCCGGATTTACGCCGCTGCAAGCGGTATGATTCCGCAGTAAATTCGTTCGCATAATATAAGGTTTCATGAAAGATGAAAGCCTGTTTACACTGTATTGTAAAAGCAGTGTAAACAGGCTTTTTACAGGGGCGGCGGTGATGGGTTTTTCGACTGCCGGCGAACTTTGTCCCGCCAAAGACAAGTGGCGGCACAATTCTTTTCCTGTTACGAAGTTTTGTGCGTTGACTCAATGCCTTCGGGTAACGATTTTTTACCGGAAGCTTTTAATCCAATTGACCAGTGAATCATGGTAGACATTTTCTGCAACATCCCGTTTCATCTGATCTGTAAGAGGCCCATTCTGGCTGAGTCTGTGGAGAACCGCACGCTGCAGTTCCTTTACACTCATTTCATCATAGCTTTTCGGTGTTCCGTCCGGTCTGAGCGGGATTGTATATGGCTGCTCCATATCCGGACCGCTTTTTGCTGCAGCCTTGCCCGAACGAGCTGTTTCCGGCAGAATACTGCTTACAGAATCGGCAGTCACAGGAAGAGGTTCTTTTTCGAGACTATTTTCGGAAGAAGGAGCAGTGGTTACTTCAGACCCTGATTCTGAAACAGGAGATACGGCGGAAGTCTCAGTTTTAGTGAAAATCTCTGCGGAAGTATCGGAAAGAGTCTCAGTGGGAGTTTCCGTGGAAGTCCCGGAGAAAGTTTCCACGGAAGCTACGGTGAAAGCTCCGGAGGAAATATCCGTGGAAGTCCCGGCAGAGCTTTCAGAGGATATTTCCGTAGATTTACCAGCGGCTGTCTCCGATAATACTTCAGAATGATCGTCGGTTTCTTCGTTTTTGTTTTCCATTGACGGAATCCAGATATCACCTGAATTTGCTCCGATCGTTACCTGCAGAAAGCCATCCTTTGCTTTGACCTGCTTACCGGAAAGTGCGCCTGTATAGGTACATGCATCTGAGCTGACGCCAAAAGAAGCAGGAGCGTCATCATTGTTTACAGTAATGATGACGTTGCGTCCGTCAAGCTGTCTGGCAAAGGCATATTGCCTTGTCGTAAGGGAAAGCTCACGGTAATGGCCATAGGATAGTGCTTTTTCTTCCGCGTGAATCTGCCCGAGACGTGCAATCAGTGAAGTAACGGGATTTTCTGTCAAAGCGGAAGAATAATCTTCGAGATGTAAACATGGACGAAGGGAAGCATCCGAGTATCTCTCCTTGCGTCCTTCGATACCGAACTCCGAACCATAGTAAATCGACGGGATGCCCGGAAGAGTGTACAGCAGAATGTGTACAGGAACCATATGAGCTTTATTGGACAGTTTTGTGTAGATCCTTTCCACATCATGATTGTCCACAAAATTGTATAGGCGTAATCCGTCCGGACGGTTTCCGCCCATATCATACAGGCGTTTTACAGTGTGGGCGATTTCGAAATAATTGTGATCGTTATGGCCGGAATAAAGCGCTTTATGGAGATGGTAGTTCGTCACGCTGTGCAGTGTGTCCTGATTTGCCCAACGGGAATATTCTCCGTGAATCACTTCTCCCATAAGCCAGAAGTCCGTCTTGACATGATCAGCCACATGACGCAGTGCTTTCATGAAATCAAAATCCAGGACATCCGCAGCGTCAAGGCGGATTCCGTCGATATCGAATTCACTGACCCAAAAACGGATTACGTCGCAGATATAATCCCGTACGGCCGGATTTTTCTGGTTCAGCTTTGCCAGAAGATTAAAACCGCCCCAATTATCATAAGAGAACCCGTCATTATATTCCGTGTTGCCCCAGAAATTTACATTACAATACCAGTCTCTGTAAGCGGAATTCTCTCTGTTTTGCTGAATATCCTTAAAGGCAAAAAAGTCTCTTCCCGTATGGTTAAAAACTCCGTCCAGGATCACCCGGATCCCTGCCTCATGACAGGCTGCAACAAAAGCTGTCAGATCAGCATTTACGCCTAATCTGCTGTCAAGCTTCTTATAATCCGTGGTTTCGTAGCCGTGGCCTACGGATTCAAACAATGGCCCGATGTACAGGGCGTTACAGCCGATGCTTCGAATGTGGCCGATCCAGGGTAAAAGCTGCTGCAGGCGGTGCACCGGTTCTCCATAAGGATTCTGCGCCGGAGCCCCCGTCAGTCCCAGGGGGTATATGTGGTAAAAAACTGCTTCATCATACCAAGCCATAGAATCACCTCTGCTTTCTATAAAAGAGTAATATGATTCAGGCTGTTAACATCGGGCTTCCCAAAGGAAGCTGCCGCCTGAATCATTTGACGGATCTTAAGGATTATACCATAGATGACGCATTCATGCAAACCGGAGGTGGTGGGCCTGCGGCAAAGAAAGCCTTGACATTCCTATCTTTTCGTGTGACAATCTTATCGTATGTGCATGAATATGATTCAGGCGACAAAAGGTCATGCAAAAAGGAGCTCGCTCATTTTTGCATGAGATTGGGTCGCCCACAGACACAAGGAAGCAGCCATTTTGTACTATATACACTTGATTTTACAAATCTTTCTGTGCAAAATGAGCGTATTCCGAGTGGCTGTAGAATCGCGAGAGCAGCTCCGCTGCGAAGCGATTCGTAGAATCAGGCTTTTGTCGATGCAATCATGAATATATACTCGATAACGTAAATCTCTGCCGATACGATTGCCGTATAACGAGTGAACGGTGTGTTGAAACGGCAGTTAACTGCGTTCTAAAAGGAGAAAAAAATGAAGGAGCTTCTTGATCTGTACATCGCCTTTCTGCGGATCGGCGCTGTGAATTTTGGCGGCGGCTATGCCATGCTTCCTCTTTTGGAAGAAGATCTGGTTAATCGCCGTCATTGGACCACCATGGAAGATTTACTGGACTATTTTGCAATCGGGCAATGTACACCAGGCATCATTGCGCTAAATGTATCGACTTTTATCGGACATAGAAAAAAAGGAATCCTCGGCGGAATTACCGCAACCCTGGGATTTTTGACGGCACCGATTGCTATTATTCTTGTGATTGCTTCGTTTTTGACGAATTTTGCCAATTATCCTGTTGTGCAGCATGCCTTTGCAGGTATTCGTGTTTGCGTCTGCGTTTTGATCCTGCAGGCGGTTCTGCGGCTGTGGGGAAAAGCGGTCGTAGATAAAAAAACGTTAGGGCTGTATCTGGCTGTGCTGCTTCTGATGGCAGGCCAGAGTTATCTGCCTGTTTCGATTCCCGCAGCAGCGCTTGTCATCGGATCCGGTTTCTTTGGGTTTTTGCTTTATAAAGAAACAGACCAGGCTTTAAAAGCTAGCCAGAATGCAAAAGACAGTAAAGGTGTATCGGAAAAAAAGACGGATCGTGATGGAAGAGGAGGAAAGAAGGCATGATTTTTCTGGAATTATTTCGCAGATTCTTTATGACAGGCCTGTTTTCCGTAGGCGGCGGACTGGCCACACTTCCTTTCCTTTACGAAATGTCAGATATTACCCATTGGTTTACCCATGCGGATATTGCGGATATGATCGCCGTTTCCGAGTCTACTCCCGGAGCGATCGGGATTAATATGTCCACATACGCAGGCTTCAAAACCGGAGGCTTTTTTGGGGGAGTTCTTGCTACACTTGGACTGGCGGCTCCTTCTGTGATTATCATTCTGATTATCGCGAAATTTCTGGATAAGTTTCGTGGGAACAAAACGGTAGAAAAGGTATTTTACGGGCTGCGTCCGGCTTCCATAGCTATGATAACCGCTGGCGGGATCAATGTAGTGAAGGTTGCGCTGATCAATATTCCCGCATTTACCCAATCAAAGCAGATTACGGATCTGTTTTCCCTTAAAGCGGTAGTGCTGGCAGTCGCCTTGTTTGTCGGGATGCGGAAGATCAAATGGCATCCTGTGATTTTCATAGCTATTGCGGCCATAGCAGGAATTGTTTTCCAATTCTGATGAAGCTTCCGTATCATTTCATGCAGGAATATGCTATGATTCAGGCGATAAAAGGTCATGCAAAAAGAAGCCCGCTCATTTTTGCATGAGAGCGGGCCGCCCACAGGCACAAGAGAAGCTCTGCTGCGAAGCGATCCGTAGAATCAGGCTTTTCGGTGCAATCATGCTGTATTCACCGGAATTCTGCAGAATGTGTCTGAAAATACCCGGATTGAAGCCGTCATATACGGAGTAAGGAAGCATGACATCCGAGCCGGGAACGCGCGGGGCCATGAATAAGGCAACAGGAAAAGAATCAGGAAAGGAGTGCGGATAAATATGATAGTTACGGAAGCAGATTATCAGTCCTGCAGTGTGCATTTGTATCAGACAGGAGACGCGGTTGAAATTCTTGATCAGAGACAACTGCCGAATCGTACCACGATGATGGTTCTGAAAACAGCACAGGAGTTTTACGATGCGATTAAAACCCTTGCAGTCAGAGGGGCGCCGGCAATCGGGATCTGTGCCGGATATGCAATGGCGGTACTGGCTTCACAAAAAGACACTGCCGATACAAAAGCTTTCAGGCAGTCAATGGAAAAGGATGGGGAATATCTGATATCTTCCCGCCCTACCGCGGTCAATCTAAGCTGGGCTGTAAAAAGAATGCTGGACCTGATCTCTCTTCATCAGGAGTGTACGGTTGCGGAGCTTCAAAAGCTCATGATGGAAGAAGCAAAAGCGATACATCGTGAGGACATTGAAATGTGTTACGCGATTGCGGACTATGGTCTTTCCCTTGTAAAACCCGGAGACGGAATCCTGACTCATTGCAACGCGGGACCTTTGGCCACAAGTAAATATGGAACAGCATTAGGCCCGCTTTTCCTGGGGAAGGAGAGAGGAATCGATTTCCATGTATTTTCGGATGAGACCAGACCTCTTTTACAGGGAGCAAGGCTGACTTCTTATGAGCTGCAAAAAGCAGGAATTGATGTGACGCTGATCTGCGACAATATGGCTTCACTTGTGATGAAAAACGGCTGGGTGCAGGCCTGCTTTGTGGGCTGTGACCGGATTGCCGCAAACGGAGATTTCGCGAACAAGATCGGAACCAGTCAGGTTGCAATCATGGCCAGGTATTACGGTATCCCCTTCTACACTCTGGGACCTCGTTCCACGATTGATATGAATTGCCCGACAGGGGCTGATATCCCTATCGAACTGCGCAATCCGGAAGAAATAAAGAATATGTGGTATCAGGAGCCGATAGCTTTACCGGAAGTAAAATGCTACAATCCGGCCTTTGACGTTACGGACCATACACTTTTGACTGCTATCGTAACGGATCAGGGGATCGTTTATCCGCCGTTTGAGGAAAACCTCAGGAAAATTATGAAGGCGGGATCTTAAGGATTGAAGACAGAATCGTCATCCTGAAACCGTATGTCAGTATAAAAACAGCGTTTTATACTCGTGAACGCAATGAACAGCTGCTTACGGGGACCTGAAGGGGAGCACGTTCACTCGTTATCTGTTGAGCAGAATGACAAACATATAAACGTCAAAAATATCTATATTTTGATGTTCTTTATTACCGGTAAAAATCTATCATCAAAATGGATCAAAGAAAAGGAATTCAATAAGGAATTCAATAAGGACTTCAAAAAGAACTTAAAAGAACTTTAAAAAGATTTTCAGTGTCGTTTACTATAAGTTGCCGGGTATAACAGGAGGAAATTATGGCAGTTACAAATTTTTCACCATCTGCATGTATCGAATTAAAAGAGGGAACTCATATTGCAAAATGTGTATTGATGCCGGGAGATCCGCTGCGCGCGAAATATATCGCGGATCATTATCTTGAAAATCCGGTATTGTTTAATGATGTACGTAATATGCTTGGCTATACGGGCATGTACGAAGGAAAGGAAGTTTCCGTAATGGGTTCCGGCATGGGTGTTCCGTCCATGGGATTATATGTGTATGAACTCTATAATTTCTTTGGCGTGGAATCCGTGATTCGTGTCGGTTCCGCAGGTGCGCTTCAGGACGATGTTCATGTCCGGGACGTTGTAATAGCCATGTCGGCGTCGACAAACTCAGGCTATATTACTTCCTATGATCTTCCGGGAATCCCGGCGCCGACTGCTGACTACAATATGCTTAGGACAGCCGTTGCCGCGGCAGAGGAAATCGGGGTGAGAGCTGATGTTGGAAGTGTGTATACTTCTGACTTTTTCTATCATCCGGATAAGGAAGTCAACAGGAAAGCAAAAGAAATGGGACTTCTTGCGGTAGAAATGGAAACAGCGGGGCTTTATCTTGCAGCTATGGCAAATCATAAGAAGGCTCTTTCGATTTTGACGATTTCTGATCATATCTTCACCGGGGAGGCTCTGAATGCGACAGAACGGCAGGACAGCTTCCATGAAATGATGGAAATCGCGTTAAAAACAGCAGTGCGAGCATAGAAGAATCCGGATTATACATAATCCTTCGGATTGTTTCACACACTATACTCTCACAAAACCGGAATCATAAAGGACAGGCGGTTCCGTTATGCCATATTATCTGACAGGCATAGCGGAACCGCCTTTTTTAACAAGAACCATTGAGAATCAGCTGTTCCTTCTGATGACGGGTATATGTTTTTATTTCCCATTCTCTATGCATGGCTTCCTGTCTGGTCATGTACCCTTCATAATAGACCAGACGGACGGGCCGTCTGGCCTTTGTGTATTTTGCTCCTGAGGCTCCGTGGTTATGGGCTTCCAAACGCTTTTCCAGATGGTTTGTCCAACCGGTATAATACGTATCATCCTTACAGGAGACAATATAGACATAGTTCATATTCCACTTCCTGTTCCTGATGCTTCTTTTCTGTTTTTATGATGATGATTCATAGAATAAGGTTCTTTTGATGCTGCCGCTGCTTCAATCATCCCCGAACGAAGTATGTCAAATGAAGATCAGATGAAGTATAACAGATGAAGTATAACAGATGAAGTATAACAGATGAAGTATAACAGATGAAGTATAACAAATGAAGCATAACAAATGAAGCATAACAGATGAAGCATAACAGATGAAGTATATCAGAAATAAATCATTCTTTCAATCGATATTCATTCATGTCTTCCATTTTCTGTTTTAAACTTGACAGAATGGATAAAAATGACGTAAAATATAATAATAAAAAAGAAACCTTAATTCTCAAAAACAATCCGCAAAAAACTCTTGGCAAAAAAACAGCTATTTCAACAGGAACCTTTAGGGATACGCACGAATTTACCACGATATGAAGCCGCCCGCGCGGCGTAAACTCAGCGCAGCTAACGAACCAGGCACGTACGTTTGGTTCATTTGCTGTAAATTCAGAAAGGAGCAGCTTTTATGTCCGAAACATTTGCAAGCCGTATTCAGGAAGTCAGGGAAAAGGCAGGTATTTCAAAATACGCATTCGCGAAAAAATTGAACATGTCTCCCTCATCTATTCTGAATTATGAAACCGGAAGAACAGTTCCGGGAGATCTTGTTATCAAAAAAGTATGCCGGATTTTCGATGTAGACTTTGAATGGCTGAAAAACGGCATTTCAAAAGGAGAAGAACTGGCTGAAAAAATCACCCAGACGTTGTCCGAAGAAATATCCGCTGAGGATTCTGCAGTGAAAACGAAAGCAGAAACTTCCCTTTCGGAAGAAACTTCCACCCCGGAATCAGACATAGAAAATGCCGCAGAGCAAGCGGTTAAGGAGCCTGCAGAAGAAACTGCTGCTCTCCGGACAGATCTGTCTGTCATCATTCAGTCACAGTCCGGAGCCGAGATTGATGTTACGGAACTGGAAAAGAGAGTCAGGGCGGCCTGCGCAAAAGCAGAAAAGGTATATGTCAAGCCGGAAGAAAACAGGGCTTACTGGGTGGCGAAAGAAGCCTCAGGCGCAGTGACGCTTTGGGAAGAATGATTTTCCGCTTTTTCATGTTCCTTTTTTGTTCTCCATTCATGAATGCTTCGTGGAGCAGTGAATCCATATGAAAAAAACATTTCATTTTTTCTTTTCCATGAAATTTGCCATCGGTATTCTGATTGTTCTGGCAGCAGCCTGTATTGTTGGCAGTGTCATACCACAGGGCGAGACGATGCTGTGGTATGCGCAGACATACTCTGAACGGATGGCCGGAGCCGTGATGCTGTTTGGATTGAATGATATTTTTCACAGTCTGTGGTTTGTGATTTTAACAATCATTCTTTGCCTGAATTTACTTGGATGTAATCTTGTTCACTTACCATCATTATGGAAACGGACAAGGAATTTTATGGATCCTTCTTATATTCCGGAAGTTCCTGCCGAGCCAATAGGAAGGATGGAAGGAGAGGAGAAGGTTCATGCCCTGTTTTCCACCCTTCATTTCCGGAAAATTCATAAATTTTCAGAAGAAGGAATACGACAAGCAGGACAATCGGAAACCATCTATTCCCTTCGGAATTTATGCGGTATCTGGGGTGCATGGCTGACTCATCTGGGCATGCTGATCATTATTGCCGGCTTTGCATTGGGGCAGATGACAAAATCTGAGGAAACTGTCTACGGTGTTCCGGGACAGACAAAGGCCTTTGAAGAAGGACGGTATGAGCTTGCGATCGATGATTTTGAAACCATTCTGCGCGAAGACGATACCGTAGAACAGTATACCGCATCTCTTTCCGTTACAGATACAAAGACCGGTCAATCCGGCAGCGGTGAAGCCAGTGTCAATCATCCGCTTTCTTTATTTGGCTATAAGCTGTACCAGAATTCTACAGGCTATGCGGCAACGCTGCATGTGGAAAAAGCAGGTGAAGAGATACAGACAACTCTTTTGTGCGCAGGTGAATACACTGTAGTGGAAGACCTCCCGGATCTGGTGATCACGCTTGCTGCCTTCTATCCGGATTATGTTCCGGACGCATCCGGGAAACCCATGACAGCTTCTCCACGGATGGACAATCCTGCGTACTTATATCGACTGTATTATCAGGAAAGAGTCCTTGGAATGAACGTATTGACCGGAGACGAAGTGATTACCGTTGAGGACTATACATTCCGGTTCAGCGATCCGCAGCAGTATACCCTGATTCAGATCAAAAGAGACCCCTTCACCTGGCTGGCCGGTCTGGGCGGGCTGATCATCCTCCTGGCTCTTTTGCTTGCCTTCTATGTGAGGATGGAAGAGCTCTGGGCGGTTCCGGATTCGGACGGATCATGGAAGATATACGCCCGAAGCCGCAAAGGAGGGGCAGAATATCTGGAGCGGGTAAAGGAACGATGCAAAGATTCTGCTGATGCTCATCAGACATAATAATTGAAGTGACAAGAGCCTGATTCCACGGATCGCATCGCAGCAGAGCTGCGCTCGCGATCCTGCAGCACCCGGAATCTGCTCATTCTGCACAGGGAAAGTCGTATATTTATAGTAAACGAGTAAAATGCCTGCATTTTGATACGTTTACTGTGCCGAATTTACGCCGCTGCAAACGGCATGATTCCGCAATATATTCGTGCCATGCTATAACTGCGCAGAATAGCTGTTTCCTCGTGCCAGTGGGCGGTTCAATCTCATGAAAAAAATGAGCGAGCTCCTGTTTCATGAGATTATGCCGCATGAATCAGATTATATGACAGGAAGGAACGCATAGAATGAATAGCGAACAGTTTTTGCAGATCGAAAATATCCTGTTTACCACTGCCATGATCTTATACCTTGCGTCCATGGTTCTATATGTAATCTTTTTTGTAATGAAAAAAGAAGCTGCCGCTAAAATTGCGGGCTATGCAGCCGGAATCGGTTTTGTTCTGCATACGGCCGCACTGATCGCCAGAGGGATCGGAGCCGGAAGACTTCCGATGACAAATCAATATGAATTTGCCACGAGCTTTGCCTGGGGCATTTGTCTGTTTTACCTGATCTTTTTATGGCGCTATAAATTCCGGCTTCTGGGAACCTTCGTCATGCCTGTGATTTTCATCATCATCGGGTACGCGGCGATGCAGGACAAAGGAGTCAGAGAACTGATGCCGGCCCTCAGAAGCAACTGGCTGGCGATCCATGTTTCCTCAGCGATTATTTCCTACGGCGCCTTCGGTGTATCCTTCGCTGTCTCCTTGATTTTTCTGATAAGGGAAAAAATGAAAGAAAACAGTTTTTGGGACGATCACATCCCCTCCGGAGAACGCCTTGACTTAATCAGCTATCGTGCGGTTTCTTTAGGCTTTCTGTTTTTGACTTTCGTCATGATCACAGGAGCAATCTGGGCGGAACGCGCATGGGGCAGCTACTGGTCCTGGGATCCCAAGGAAACCTGGTCCCTGATCACCTGGATCATCTACGCGATCTACCTTCATCTTCGCGTATCCAGAGGCTGGAAGAATAAAAACGCCGCTATTTTTGCCGTGATCGGATTTATCTGTGTGATTTTCACATATATCGGAGTCAATACATTCCTGCCTGGTATACATAGTTATGCATAAAGTGTCAGGGAGTCAGCCCGGCTCATAACACGGAGGCGGACGGAACGATGTCACAATGAGCGACACATTCGGAAAATAATCGACGAGACTGATTTTGTCTTCGGCAGTCCAACTGCCGAAGCAACAAAATCGTCATCCGAAGAGATTGAGTCAACGTACAAATTTCGTTTTAGGAGAAGATGGCTCGGCTGTTATTTTACGGCAGAGCGAATGTGACATTGATCCGGGAGCCAGTACAAACCCTGAAGCCGAGCGTCACGTTATCGCATCCTCCTTCACATTTTTCATAAAAAAATAAAAAACAGGTTGACAACCCACTTCAAGTCTGATATACTATCCATTGTTGCGAGGGAAACGCATCAAAGATGCGGGTGTAGTTCAATGGTAGAATATTAGCCTTCCAAGCTAAATACGTGGGTTCGATTCCCATCACCCGCTTAGCAGGCACAATATTCTGGTATGCGATAGTGGCGTAGTTGGTAACGCGCGACCTTGCCAAGGTCGAGACCGCGGGTTCGAGCCCCGTCTATCGCTCTTTAAAGCAGACAGTTGTGTCTGCTTTTTTTTGTGGCAAGGGCCGCATTGTCATATTTCGCCTGTCAGCAAATTCCCATCCACAAAAAAAGATGTCAGCATAACTGACATCTTTTTTTGTGCAGCACCCTGAGAGACCATTCCGGAATAAAAGCTGCAGAAACAACTATTCATTCTTTAGCGGCGCTCTCTCTCACGATTGCAGCCAGATCCACAGCATCCTGGTGAGTCTCCATATACTCCTTTAAGATATTCTGAAGATACATCTGTTCCATAACGCCTCTTTCACCCGTCAGTACGCAGAAAAGCTCCTGGTTTGTCATTTCAGTAAAAGCCTTTTTTATCTCCTCCATAGTTCCTCCTCCGCAAAAATATGTGGACTGCTGCAGCCGGCAGCCGTTTCCTCCTCTCTACGATGCGATCCATATCCGGCTTTTGCTTTAATGTATCATGTTTCGAAAGGAGATTCAAGCAGAACTCCCTGAAAAAATAAAAAGCGTATTTTTGTTTTATGCCTCGAACTGTATCTACGCTTGTACGTATTACAATCTTTCTAAAGAAAGATTGTAAAATATTCTTGAAAATTCTAACGATACAAGTTAAAATTATATTATCTGCAGCCAAAGCTGCATTATCATTTATACTCGGTAACGTACCCGTATGCCGATCTGCACACATATATAAACACGTTCTGCTTCCGATCTGAAACGGCATTTCATTTGTTTCACGAGTATAAATATCAGACTAAAAAGACCATGCAAAAATGAGTTGAGATTTCAACCCAATTCATTCAGGGAGGAAAAAATGAAACAGGATGATGCTAAAAGTCAAGCACTGAAGCAGTTTCTATATTCACAGAAGGGTTTGGAGCGTCTTATGATGCTGCTTCGCGAAAAATGGCGCTCTTATGGGAAAACAGCAGGTAAAGTGTGGCTTGAGGATCCTACGGATGAAGAAATCCGGGAAATCGAACAGCTTATAGGAAAAACGCAGCACCGGCAGGGAAAGCTTGGGATCATGGCAAAAGATTTTGAAGCTGCCATTGACGAAGTAACATACGGGCAGATGAAGCTGAAAGAGATCCTTGAGATTTATTTTGATGAGGAGCTGGTTTCCAAAAAAGACGAAGAAGCGATTGTGCTGGGAGAGAAAGAAAAAATTGCAGCCCATTTAAACAAAGAAGCTGATGGCAGGTGGCCGGATGGTTCCTTTGCTTATGTATGGATGAATACTCTTACTCCCGCAAAGTTATGGAAACATATGGAGAGCTTTAACGGTGAAGAAGAAATGATTCAGGTGATCCTGCAGATCGGAGATGCGCTTGAGATATTATCTTCTCTGAAAGACGGAAGAGGTATCCGCCTGTCCGAGCTTTCAAAAGAAGTCACAGGTGATCCTGATAAATTAGATCATGATACCACCGTCGGAAAACTGTTTCTGACAGCATTATCTGTTCTGCCGGAGGAAGATAATTACGGAGACAGGTCAACAAGCGCTCCCTATCGTTTAAGCTATGAAGAGATGCTGGACGTATATATCCGTGCAGGAATCCGCCCGGATGATATCTCTAGCTATGTTATTTTCTATGGCCTGCATCTGGAGGATGAAGAAGGCCGGGTAGATGCGTATGAAGACATACTGAAGAGAAAAGAGCCTGTGATGGTTTCCCTGTACAATCTCCAGAAAATTATCCGGGCAATGCCAAATGGAAAAGCGGTATATGTGATAGAGAACCAGTCTGTTTTCAAAAAACTCATAACCTTATGTCCGGAAGCATCCCTGATCTGTACTTCCAATACTCTCCGCACTGCAGCATTGATGCTGCTGGATTTGCTTTGCAAAGAAGATATTGCCATATATTATAGCGGCGACGTTGATCCGGAAGGCCTCACGATGGCAGACCGGGTTTATCGCCGGAGCCGTGGCAAGGTTTCAATCTGGCATATGTCCCCGGAGGATTATGAGAAATCCAGAGGCGAAGGGTTTCTTTCCGAAGTACGTCTTTCAGAACTTTCGTTTGTGAGATCTGACTGCCTGAAAGAAACGGCAAGAATGATCCGGGCAAACGGAAATACCGCTGATCAGATGAAGCTGATAGAGGTGTTGAAAGAAGAGCTGTTGGTAAGGGAAAAAAATTAAATTACTTTTATAAGTTTTTTACAAAAATGACTTGTGAGATAGCCGGAAAAAAGGTATAATAACTATGGCAATAAAAAAAGGGGTGATCCCTGCACGTAAAAAAAGAAAAGGAGAGTGTTACACATGAAAAAAGCATTGGCAGTAGCTCTTAGCGCAGCAATGGTTCTTTCTGCAGCCTGCATTACTTCCGTGCAGACGGTTATGGCCTCCGGCGAAGGTCTGAAGATCGGTCTGGTTACGGACGTAGGCGGTGTAAATGACGGCTCTTTCAACCAGTCCGCATGGGAAGGACTGCAGAGGGCGGCAGAGGACTTCGGTATTGAAGCGAACTACCTGGAGTCCAAGACAGATGCAGATTATGCTCCCAACATTGAGAACTTCATGGATGAGGATTACGATCTGATCATCTGCGTAGGTTATATGCTTGCTGACGCTACAAGAGCTGCTGCGGAGGATAATGAGGATCAGAAGTTCGCGATTATCGATGATGCGTCAAACGCAGACCTTGAGAATGTTACCTGCCTGATGTTCAAGCAGGAGCAGGCTTCTTATCTGGTAGGCTATGTCGCAGGACTTATGACAGAGTCCAATAATGTAGGCTTTGTTATCGGCATGAGCAATGACAACATGAACGCGTTCGGCTATGGCTACTGCGCCGGCGTCAAAGACGCGAATCCGGATGCTACGATCCAACAGTTCAACGCAAACTCCTTCGGCGATGCCGCTACCGGCAAGTCCATGGCAAACAACGCCATCACAAATGGCGCTGATGTGATTTATCATGCAGCGGGCGCTACCGGCCTTGGCGTCATTGAGGCCTGCCAGGAAGCCGGAATCAAGGCTATCGGCGTTGACTCTGACCAGTCTGTGATTGCTCCTTCTACCGTTATCACTTCCGCCATGAAGCGTGTTGACAATGCCGTATATGACTGCGTAGAAGCATTGATCGAAGAGACTCTCGAAGGTGGTATCAAGACTTATGATCTTTCCATCGGCGGTGTTGATATTGCCCCGACACAGGATCTTCTTACTGAAGATGTGATCGCCGCGATCGACGAAGTAAAAGAAAAGATCGTTGCCGGTGATATCGTTGTTCCGGCAACAAAGGATGAGTTTGAGGCTGCTTACGGAGATCTCTATCAGCTGGATGATTGATCCTGCAGACCTGTTGTTCGTTTTTTGCTTTATAAAAAATCAATGACAAAGAGCCAGCGATGCGCAATGCTCGCTGGCTTTTCGTGAATTTAGGATAGAATCCGTTTATGATTCCGGTGCGGAAAATACTGAGGAATCATATATGGCTGATCCTTATTCCGGTCTTTTTTGATTTGTCTGCACGAAAAAGGAGAAAGAGAGGTGGGGCAAGTGAGCCGTGTAAGCCACATGGACGAGAGCGTTGTCGTCGTTGAGATGCGCGAAATTGTCAAAAGATTTGGTCTTTTCACTGCAAACGATCATATTAACCTGAAGGTGCATAAGGGAGAAGTGCACGCGATCCTTGGGGAAAATGGAGCCGGAAAGAGTACCCTGATGAATGTCCTTTGCGGTCTTTACCATCCTACCAGCGGGCAGCTTTTTGTGAAAGGCAAGGAAGTTCACATGAACAGCCCGAAGGATGCCATCGATATGGGAATCGGTATGGTTCACCAGCATTTCATGTTGATCCAGCCTTTTACCGTTACCGAGAATATTATTCTTGGTGTAGAGCCGACGAAAGGGCTTGTTGTTGATAAAAAGACAGCCCGGCAGAAGGTCCTTGAGCTTTCCGAACGCTATGGCATGAAAATAGACCCGGATGCGAAAATCGAAGACATTTCCGTTGGCATGCAGCAGCGTGTTGAAATTCTGAAGGTTCTCTATCGAGGAGCGGACGTTCTGATCCTCGATGAACCGACAGCCTCCCTGACCCCGCAGGAAATCGAAGGCCTGATGGAAATTATCGAAAACCTGACCTCTGATGGAAAGAGCGTTATTCTGATTACCCATAAACTGAAAGAGATTACAGCTTCCTCAGATAACTGCACCATCATCCGGCAAGGGAAATATATCGATACCGTAAAGGTCGGCGACTGCAGTGAAAATGACCTTGCTACTCTCATGGTTGGCCGTAAGGTTAATTTCCGGGTGGAAAAGAAGGAGCAGGAACCGGGAGATGTCGCCCTGAAGGTTACGGATCTTCACGCAAGGGATTATCGAGGAGTGGAGATTCTGCGGGGATTAAACCTTGAGGTCCGTTCCGGAGAGATCGTCGGTATCGCAGGTGTAGACGGAAACGGACAGACAGAGCTTGTGGAGATTCTTACAGGTCTGAAGAAGGCGGATTCCGGACAGATCACCATGCAGGGAAAGGATATTTTCAACAAGAACCCGAGGGAAATCTTTGACATCGGCCTTTCCAGCATTCCCGCAGACCGCCAGAAGCATGGACTGGTATTGGATTTCCCGATTGAGTATAACCTGATTGTACAGCATTTTGAAGAATTTCCTTATTCCAGGGGAAGCATTCTGCATCGTCCTTCTATCCGGAAAAACGCCACAAAACAGATGGAAGACTTTGATATCCGTCCAAGGGGTTCAGAAGCGAATGCTGCCAAGACTCTTTCCGGCGGAAATCAGCAAAAGGTCATTATCGCCCGGGAGGTTACCAACGATAAGGAATTGTTGATTGCGGTAAATCCGACCCGTGGTCTTGATGTCGGAGCAATTGAGTTTGTCCATAAATATCTTGTGGAGCAGAGGAATAAAAACCGGGCCGTTCTTTTGGTTTCCTTCGAGCTTGACGAGATTATGAGTCTCTCAGATCGCATTGACGTAATATTCGATGGGCAGATTATCGGTACTGTGCCCGGCAAGGAAGCGGATGAGAGAGAGTTGGGCTATCTGATGGCAGGAGGGAAGAAGGAATGAAAAAGAGAAGTATCTTAAATAGCAATGTTCTCTATACCATTATCGCCATCATCATCGGCTTCGTGATCGGCGCAATCTTTTTGCTGGTCGCGGGAATCAGCCCGGCAGTTGCCTATGGAAAGCTGTTTAGCAGTGTGTTCAGCAAGCCGAAATATCTGATCTGGACGTTAATCTATGCGAGTCCGATTATTTTTACCGGCCTCAGTGTTGCTTTTTCGTTCCGGACAGGTGTTTTTAACATCGGGGCAGAAGACAATATATTGTCGGATCGCTGGCTGCCTGCGTAGTTGGTATTCTGGTAGACGTTCCGGCCGTGATCCATATTCCTCTTTGTATTATTGCGGCTATGGCGGCTGGCTGTCTGTGGTCGATCATTGTTGGCATTCTTAAAGTAAAGCGCGGCATTCACGAAGTGCTTTCCTTTATTATGTTTAACTGGATTGCTTTTTATTTATCCAATTATGTCGTGAACCTGAAAATCATCCACAAAGAAGGCGGCGGCGAGGCAACAAAAGATGTCCTCGATTCCGCGAGACTTCTTTTCCCGAAGGATATCAGGAAGCTTCTGGATTGTTCCGCGTCGAATGCCGGATTCATTCTGGCAGTAGTTGCCGCAATTATCATCTGGATTATTATCGAAAAGACGACGCTTGGCTTTAAGCTGAAAGCGGTAGGCTTTAATCCTAATGCCGCAACTTACGCGGGCATTAACGCAAACCGTTCTATCCTGACAGCTCTTGGTATTTCCGGAGCTCTTTCAGGTCTTGGCGGGGCTGTTCAGATTCTGGGCATGGGCGGAAGATTAAGCCAGCTGGCAGCTCAGGAAGGTTTTGGTTTTGAGGGTATTTCCGTAGCGCTGATAGGCGGGTCTAACCCGATCGGAGTAATCTTTTCAGGACTTTTTTATGGCGCCATGAAATACGGCGGTTCCAAGCTGACCATGGTTAAGGCTCCTTCAGAGGTCATTAACATTATCATGGGCTGCGTGATTATCTTTATCGCCATTTCTCAGGGCCTTAAAACTGCACTTACAAGGATTTTCATTAAATCCAAGCAAGAAAGATAAAGAAGGAGGGTTTTTAGAATGGAAGCATTGATTCGTAATCTGGGACTTCTGATCAACGCAACGTTGATTGCGACCCCTCCGCTTCTTTTTGCAGCTTTGGGCTCATGCTTTTCGGAGCGCAGCGGAGTGGTTAACATTGGAATTGAAGGAATGATGACGATAGGCGCATTTACAGGTTCCGTAATGGCTCTTGTTTCCGGAAACGGTTGGGTCGCCTTTTTATGCGCGGGACTTGCCGGCGCTCTGTTTGGCCTGATTCACGCGTTTGTCTGTATTTCCTGTCATGCGGATCAGACGATCGCCGGAACCGCGATCAACTTTTTAGGATCCGGACTTGCGATCTTTTTGTGCAAGGCATTTTTCGGCAGTTCTGATACGCCGGCCATAGCGACTACCAGCAAGCTGCCAAAGCTTTTTGACGGCGTTTTCGCGACGGGATCCTTCGGCGCGAATGTCCTGAATGTGTATTCGGCAGCATATCTTGTCTTCGTTCTGGCTTTGATTGTCTGGTTTGTATTCTATAAGACGAGATTCGGCACTCATCTTCGTGCCTGCGGCGAGCATCCGGAAGCATGCGAGTCTCTGGGTATTGATGTATATAAGGTCCGTTATACCTGCGTCATTCTGTCAGGATTCTTTGCCGGTCTCGGCGGCAGCTTTGTTACACTGGCAACGATCAATCAGTTCCGTCCGAATGTCATTGTAGGACAGGGCTTTATCGCCATCGCCGCCGTTATTTTCGGTAAGTTTTCGCCGGGAGGAGCTACAATGGCCTGTCTTCTCTTCGGTCTGTGCACAGGTGTCAGGACACTTGCAAGTATGGGAAATGTTGTTTCTCCGAATCTGATTTCCATGATACCTTATATCGTAACGATTGTCGCCCTTGTGCTCTTTGTCGGTAAGGCAAATGCTCCCGCGGCAAACGGAAAACCGTTCGTCAAGGCAAGATAAACGATTTCCTGTCTGTGTTATTCAAAAAAGCCCGTGGATATTCTCCACGGGCTTTTTTTCGCCTTCTATCACCATTCGGCAAAAGGATCGTAATCGTCGTAATTCTGCTCCTCATATGGGGCATCGTACGGATTCTGATCCTCAGATCCGACAGAGTAGTTGTCAAAATCTAAAGGCATTTCTGATTCCACCGGAGCTGCATCACCATAGATTCCACTGTCACCCTCGGAAGTAAAACTGTCAAACATGAAAAGATCATCATAAGAAGGATCGGCAGTCTGGTTTTCCGGAGCATCATTTCCTGACGGAGCAGAAGCGGGATCCGTTGAAGAACCGGTGTTTGCAGCGGGCTGCTGCGGGACGGAAGTTACGTTTGCAGCAGGCTGTACGGCAGTATTATCCGGCATTACAGGCTGACCCGATGTATCAGGAGCATTCGATGATTGTGCAGAAGGTTCGGTCCCCGCGTAGGTTTCGACGTATGGCGCCGTATAAGCAGAGACAAAATCAGGAACCGGAATCGGCGTAGGGGTTGGAAGGGGAGTCGGCGTCGCGGGACGGGTGGGCAGCGGCGTCGGCGTAGGAGTCGGAGACGGGAGCGGAAGAACCAGACGCAGAACGTTTCCTTCCCCTTGGGCTGCCGTTTTCGAACCAATCAGACAGTCACCACTCGTCCAGACCAGTTTATCGGTTCGTTCGATTCCTCGGATCGAGGATAAAAGAACCTCGATTTTTTCGAATATCTTTTTTGTCGGTATATTTCCGCTCAGGCTTACGAGAAGAGCTTCGCCGGGAACATTATTGCCAAGAAAGAGGAAGGTAAAGTCTTCTTTATCCCAATAATAACAGGCATGACCGGTAAATCCGCTGAGGGTGATTTTTTCAGACCAGGCTTTTTCGTTTCCGTATGTCTGATAAAGTGCCGCAAGAGGTTTCATCCTGGTTAAAGCCCTGCCGGCGGCATCCCCTTTTGGAAAAAAACAGAAAACTGCGAGATCAAGGTTACCCTCTGCAGATTCGCTCTCGTAACTGAGCTGATAACAGCGGTCCTTGGTATAAGCCGCATGGATGTACCAGCCGGAAGGAAGATAAATCTTATATCCCGGTGAGCTTTCATGACCTGTAAGAGATACCCATGTTCCTTCATAGGCGGAGGAATCAAAGAGGTCATGGGCGTACAAGGAACCCTCTGCTCTTTTGATCCGCCGGATTAACTTCTCTAATTTTATCGCCTGTTCTTCTTTGGCCGTGTCTTCATCAGTTTCTGCGTCTTCAGATTGCTGCATGCCGGCAGAGACATCCTCAGATTGCTGCAGATCTGCTGCAGTACCCATAGACTGCTGCGGATCAGAAGCGGAGTCCATGGACTGCTGCGGATCAGAAGCGGAGTCCATGGACTGCTGCGGAACAGAAGCGTAATCCGCGGACTGTGGTGGAACAGAAGCAGAATCCACGGACTGCGGTGGAACAGAAGCGGAGTCCATGGGCTGCTGCTGAACAGAAGCAGAATCCGCGGATTGCTGCGGATCGGAAGCAGGCAGCGTGGACTGCTGTATGTCAGAAGCGGTTTCCGCGGACTGCTGTGAAACAGCGGCACTGTCTGCGGATTGCTGTGAGACAGCAGCGGTTTCTTCCGACTGTTGTGCATCGGCTGCAATATCCTCCGGCCGGGCTGCGTTGATTTCTTCGCCTGTCTGATATCCGGAAGGCGTAAGAAAGGCCGGAACCGGTGGTTCGGAAGAGGCGGCGATTGTTGCGGGAAGAAACAGAATAAGGAAAAGGATCACGACAGAACAGGATGTCGTTAAAAACTGTTTTTTTCTATTCATTTTTATTGCTCATCAAGTATAAATCGGTGGAGCAGTTCAGCAACACCGTCATGGTCGCAGTCACTGACAGTGACATAGTCGGCCGCTTCTTTGACGCCGTCTTCACCGTTGCACATCGCACAGCCGACATGGGCTGCGGTGATCATGCTCAGGTCATTTTCCGCATCACCTGCCGCGACAGAGTTTTCAAGCGGGATGGAAAGGTAATCACATAAATAGCGTACTGCGTTGCCTTTATTCACTCCCGGAGGAACAAATTCCAACAGCTCGATATGGGAAAGAAATATATCGGCCTTGCCTTCCAGAAGCGGGGTGATCTGCCGGCGAAATTCGGCGACCCGCTCCGGATGTCTGTAATCCGCTGCCAGGACTTTTGGGGGGAGCTGATCAACCGCCTTGGTCACATCTTCTACGACAAGATAGGGGATGCTTTGAATTTTGATATATTCCCTGATGTCATAGTTGTCTTCCTCCACAAGGACGGCGTCCTCGCGGTAGGTCTGGACGTTGATTCCGAATTTTTTTCCTTCATCAAAAATGAAGCGGACCACATCCAAAGGCAGCCCTGCGGTATAAATCAGTTTTTTGCTGCGCCATTCAAAAATATGACTGCCATTGTAGGTGATCAGGAAACAATGGTCATCATCAAGCCCGAGGCGATGGGCAAGACCGACAGCACTTCCGGTGGCTCTGCCGGTGCAGATGGCGATGTAATGCCCCTGCTTTTTCAGCTCTGCTAAAGCGGCACGATTCCCGGAAGAGATTTCCTTATCCGTATTTAAAAGGGTATCATCAAGATCCGTAAAAAAAATTTTAGGCTTCATAGTCTTAAATTACCTTTGTGCGGCTTACGGCGGCAGACACCTAAGCGCGGAATGATGAAATATGATTTTTTTTATATGATGATTCAGGCGAAAGCCTCCGCTGCGAAGCGAATCGTAGAAGCAGGCTTTGCCGATGCAATCATACGATTAATCGGCCTGAATCATAGCGTGCCATTCCTGCAGTGAATGAAGCTCGCCGGTTTTCGTCTGGATCTGGCGAATTCCCTGTGCGGCCATTCGTGCGGCGGCAATGGTGGTGATATATGGAATCTTTGACTTGATGGCAGCCTTTCTGATATAGCTGTCATCATGGATCGATGCTTTTCCGGCAGGGGAGTTAATGATTAACGAAAGCTTGCCGTTGGAGATCAGATCCAGGATATTCGGTCTGCCCTCATAGAGCTTATTGATCCGTTCGGCGGGTATGCCGGCTTCTGTAATCATGCGGAATGTTTTCCCGGTTGCGTATATCTTAAAACCATCCTTATAAAAGGATTCCGCTATTTCAACCACCTCAGGTTTGTCCTGTTCGTTAACGGATATCAGCACAGAGCCGGAAAGCGGGAGTGTAGCCTGCGCGGCTTCCTCTGCCTTGAAGAAGGCTTCTCCTGTGGTGGAAGCGAGGCCTAAAACCTCTCCGGTAGACCGCATCTCCGGACCGAGGATCGGGTCGACCTCCTGGAACATATTGAAGGGGAAAACCGCTTCCTTAACGCCGTAATAAGGTATACGGGTTTCGGAAAGGGCTGAAACGGGTGAAGGTCTTCTTGTCAGCTCGCTGGTAATGATATCCGTCGCGATCGGTACCATGCGGATCCCGCAGACCTTGGAAACCAGCGGAACCGTGCGGGATGCCCTCGGGTTTGCCTCAAGAACAAAGACACGGTCATCTTCGATCGCATACTGCATGTTCATTAAGCCGACAACGTGCATTTCGACAGCGATTTTCTTGGTGTATTCCTTAATAGTGGCAAGATTCTTTTCGGAAATATGCCTGGAAGGAATGATACAGGCGGAGTCGCCGGAATGGATCCCTGCAAGCTCAATATGCTCCATAACGGCAGGGACAAAAGCGTGGTCCCCGTCGCTGATGGCGTCCGCTTCACACTCCAGAGCGTGATGAAGGAATCGGTCGATCAGGATCGGACGGTCCGGGGTGACGCCGACAGCAGCTTTCATATAATCGGCCATGGATTCGTCATCGTACACGACCTCCATGCCGCGGCCGCCGAGAACATAAGAAGGTCGAACCATGACGGGATAGCCTATTTTACGCGCGATTTCAATGGCTTCTTCTACGGTTGCGGCCATTCCGGATTCAGGCATCGGAATGCCCAGCTTATCCATCATAGCGCGGAACTGGTCACGGTCCTCAGCCAGGTCTATGACCTCCGGAGTTGTTCCCAATATCTTCACTCCATATTTCTGAAGGTCAGAAGCAAGATTCAAAGGAGTCTGTCCGCCGAACTGCGCGATTACGCCGAGAGGCTTTTCCTTGCGGTAAATCGACAGCACGTCTTCCAGGGTCAACGGTTCAAAATAAAGCTTATCAGAGGTATCATAATCTGTGGAAACGGTTTCCGGGTTACAGTTGACGATAATGGTTTCAAAACCAAGGGTTTTCAGGGAATTGGCAGCATGGACGCAGCAGTAATCAAACTCGATGCCCTGACCGATTCTGTTCGGCCCTCCGCCCAGAATCATGACCTTTGGCCTGTCGGAACGTACCTGATTGTTGTCCGGCGCATTATACGTGGAATAGTAATAGGAGCTGTCCTTCGTGCCGCTGACATGGACATAGTCCCAGGCTTCGGTCACACCCAGCTCCTCCCGGCGGGAACGGATTTCCTCTTCGGGGATTTCCAGGAGTTCGCTTAAATATTTATCGGAAAAGCCGTCTTTCTTTGCCTGCGTAAGAGCCTGGTCGGACGGAAGACTGCCTTTGCATTTCAAAAGAGCCTCTTCTTCTTCGACCAATTCCTTCATCTGCTCGATAAAATAATTTTTCACAAAGGTAAGCTGATGGAGCTCTTCCACACTGAATCCCTTGCGAAGCGCTTCGTACATAAGAAAGTGTCTCTCACTGGAAGGAGTGACAAGGCGGCGGCGAAGCTCTTCGACGCTGAGTGAGGCAAAATCGGAGGCATGCCCCAGGCCATACCGCTTTGTTTCAAGAGAGCGGATGGCTTTCTGGAAGGCTTCCTTGTAGGTTTTTCCGATACTCATGACCTCGCCGACGGCGCGCATCTGTGTGCCGAGCTTATCTTCCACGCCCTTGAATTTTTCAAAAGCCCACCGGGCAAATTTCACGACGACAAAATCTCCGCCGGGAACGTATCTGTCCAGCGTACCATATTTGCCGCAGGGAATTTCGTCAAGCGATAACCCGCTCGCAAGCATAGCGGAGACAAGCGCGATCGGGAATCCCGTCGCTTTTGAGGCAAGGGCGGAGGAACGGGATGTCCTGGGATTGATCTCAATCACGATAATCCGTCCGCTCTTTGGGTCATGGGCAAACTGTACGTTCGTACCTCCGATCACTCCGATATGCTCTACAATTTTATAGGCCTGTTCCTGCAGTTTCGCCTGAACCTCTTCGGAAATCGTCAGCATCGGGGCGGTACAGAAGCTGTCTCCGGTATGTACGCCCATCGGATCTACATTTTCAATAAAGCAGACCGTGATCATATGGTTATCCTTGTCACGGACAACCTCTAGCTCGAGCTCTTCCCAGCCCTTGACAGATTCCTCAACGAGAACCTGTCCGACAAGGCTGGCCTGCAGGCCCCTTGCACAGACGGTGGCAAGCTCATCCCGGTTATAGACAAGGCCGCCGCCGGCGCCTCCCATCGTATAAGCGGGACGGAGAACAACGGGATACCCCAGGGTTTCCGCAATGGAAAGTGCCTGCTCCACGGAATAAGCGACTTCGCTTCTGGCCATCTCAATGCCAAGACTGGTCATGGTTTCCTTAAATTCAATCCGGTCCTCTCCACGCTCGATGGCGTCCACCTGGACGCCGATGACCTTTACGTCATATTTTTCCAGTACGCCGGCCTTTGCAAGCTCCGCGCAGAGATTCAGACCGGACTGGCCGCCCAGATTCGGCAAAAGCGCGTCAGGACGTTCTTTGGCGATGATATCTGAAAGACGTTCGACATTGAGCGGCTCGATGTAGGTAACATCGGCCATCTCAGGGTCGGTCATAATCGTGGCAGGATTGGAATTGACGAGAACAATCTTGTAGCCTAATTTTCTCAGCGCTTTGCATGCCTGTGTACCTGAATAATCAAACTCGCAGGCCTGGCCGATGATAATAGGACCTGAGCCGATGATCAATACCTTGTGAATGTCACTTCTTTTTGGCATATTTGATTTCTCCTCTCCGTGGACGGCTGCTTCAAATTACTTTTCTTTATTTTTTGTTATCCCTCCTATTTTAACGGCTTAGCATAAAACATACAAGTAGAAAAATTATCGGGATTGAAACAAAAAAATGGTAAAAATGAAATGAAGAGAATAATTTTTTATTCTTTCAGGAAGAAACCGTTACAAAAAGCCGGGAACTTATGTTATAATAAAAATACTTCATAATATTACGGATCATGAAAGCAGCTCTGCTGCAAAGTGGTTCACCGAATCAGGCTTTTGTCGATTCAATCGTTTGATGAGAGGGGGATGGATCGTAATGAAAAAGAATGGAAAGACATGTTTGCTTTGGATACTTGCGATGACCTTTGTCTTTGCAGCCTGCCTGACTCATATTCCGGGAAGCGCAAAGACCGTTTCTGCTGCTTCACAGAATTATGCTGTCAATGTCGCCAGTGGTTACCTTGCCCTTCGCACGGAGATGGCATACGATGACAGAAATATTATTGCAGAGCTGTATAACGGGGACATCGTGGAGTTTGTCCAGAACGGAAACGGCACATACTGGTATGTCTATTCACCAAAGCATAATAAATACGGCTATGTAAACAGCAATTACCTTGTGGCGACACAGAGAGTGATTGCTACTCCCACTCCTGCCCCGGTCCGGCCGACAGCCGTCCAGAACGGGAACTATGGCGTCAGGGTGGCCAGCGGCTATCTTGCCCTGCGCTCTGCGATGGCCTATGATGTCCGCAATGAGATCGGCGAACTGTATAACGGGGATACCGTTCAGTACGCAGGTCCCGGCAATACGGAGTACTGGTATGTCTATTCCCCGAAGTATAATAAGTACGGCTATGTAAACAATGCATACCTGTACTACTTAAATACTGTTTCCACTCCCACCGTCACCGGAGTGGTATGCGGTACTTATCAGGTAGGGGTCTCTTCCGGATACCTTGCCCTTCGCAGTGCGATGGCTTTTGATTCCCGCAATGAAATCGGCGCGCTTTACACCGGTGATGTTGTTCTTTTCATCAAAGAAGGAGACAGCACATACTGGTATGTATACTCGCCGAAATATGACAAATACGGGTATGTGAATAAGAGTTACCTGACGTATCTGTATAATAACTACGTCAATGTCGCTTCCGGGACGAATTTCCGTGTATCCGTGCCAAACGGGTATCTTGCTCTGCGCACGGCGATGGCCTACGACAGCAATAATGAAATCGGAAGGCTGTATACCGGCGATACCGTACAGTACATTCAGGACGGCAACGGAACCTACTGGTACGTATATTCTCCGAAGCTTGGAAGATATGGTTATGTAAACCGTGTCTATGTCCATTAAGTATTCGCTGAAAAAGAATGGAGCAGCTGAATTCAGATTGATCTGTATGTTATACATACCGGTGACGTAATTGTCTGGCATTCTGCCCGGAGCAGAACGGGTAAGCGCGCTTAACTTCCAATCTGAAACGGCAGTTCAAAGCGTTTTCGAGAATAAAAAGTACAAAAGGCGCATGCAGTATTCCTTGGCATGCGCCTTTTGTTTTGGCAGGGGCGGCGTAAGTGAATCAAAATGGCAGGCATTTTGTTCATTTACTATAGCATGATTCAGGCGACAAAAGGTCATGCAAAAATGAGCTCGCTCATTTTTGCATGAGATTGGGTCGCCCACAGACACGAGGAAGCAGCCATTTTGCACTATTTATACTTGGCTTTGCAAATCTTTCTGTGCAAAATGAGCGGATTCCGAGTGGCTGTAGGTTGCTGCATGCCAGTGGCACACCGAAGGCGTCCTTTAGGATGCGTTTAGCAACGACCGAGCCGGGAGGCGAGACGCGAGAGCAGCTCCGCTGCGAAGCGATCCGTAGAATCAGGCTTTTGTCG
>JAFVGK010000140.1 GCA_017475035.1 Blautia sp. | reverse complement strand
GGAAGATGAACGAAGAAGCGCTCACACCGGCTCTGGTGTCGCAATCCCTCGGTTTATATCATGCAGAGCGGTGCAAAGGCATCTTCCACAACCACTTTATCACCTTCGAATCCGTTCCCCACCTGATTGAGATTCACGGGATAACCCTGCAGGATAAGCTCCGTTATATCCAGACTGCGGATTGGGGTGGGTCGACAAACCTGGAAGCGGTCTTTGACCTGATCCTCAGGACGGCGCTGGAAGCCCATGCTCCGCAGGAGGAAATGCCCTCCGTGCTCTATATCATTTCGGATATGGAGTTTAACATCGCGATCAGTAATCCGAACAAGACGGTTTACGACAACGCCGCGGAACAGTACAAGGCTTATGGCTATAATCTTCCCGCAGTGGTTTTCATTAATGTCAACAGCTGGCAGATGCAGGCACCTGTCCGTGCCCACACCAGAGGGACGGCTTTGGCAAGCGGTATGGGAGTGTCCACCTTCCAACATAAATTTGACGGCAACGTCACCCCCATGAGCCATATGCTCCATGTTCTCATGGGCAAGAGGTACGAGAAAATCCACGCCTGACACGTTGGATCTTCTCGTGCCTTTTTTGTTTTATTTTTTTCTGTATGGATCCTTGACAGTCAAAAGTACACGGTATCACTGTTTTAGAACCCATCTGAAACAGTGCCTGTAAACGTACATGATGTACATCATGTACATACTTGACAGTCTGAACATTTTGAACTACAATGTGCTGAAGGAGGTGATAAGTATGCTTCAACTCATGAATGCTACAGATGTTCGCAAAGATTGGAGTACTGTCGTTGACACGACGGTCAGAGTGAAACCACTATTCTTTAAACGAACCCGGGATTATGTCTTCCTTTCGGATTTTCATTTTATGGAGGAACTTCTCGCGGGATATACATATTCCGCAGTACGAATGAAAGAAGAAGACGGATCGATAACCCTCGCTCTTAATGAAATAGATCTTGTAGAGAATGGTAAGGATGAAAATGAAGTTCGTTTGAAGCTCGCATCTTCCATTCTTGAATATGCTGAAGATTTTTACTCTGATTTTTCCTATTGGGGAAGCGCACCAAATCGAAAGTCACACATTCCATATGTTTTCAAAGCGCTTTTTATCGGAGATATTCAGAAGATTGGAGAAAGCATCCGATGCCAAGCTGGAAAGATCTGAAACGATTTTGTGAACATGACGGTTGGGAGCTTTATAAGCAGACAGACCACTATTTCTACCGCAAACGTGATAACGATGGGAGTATACGTATGACCAAAATTTCCCAAAATCCAGGTCAGATTAATGGAAACTTATGGAATACAATTTTGAAACGTCAGCTCCAGGTCACGAAAGAGTATTTCAACTCCAAACTGTAAAAGAATGCCAAAGTATAAAGAAAAGGGGATGCACAATGTTGTCTTTTGTACAGCTTTCATGGGAGTTATCTTGCAAGGTGAATACTTTGCCCCCCTTCTGGAAAAAAGGCGATATCTTCATCACAAATTTAATCTCCGGAACAAGCGGTTGACAGCTCCAAGATCAGAGTTTATAATCAAACTCGCCAAAAGCAGATATTTTGATATGTTTTGGCGAGTTTAGTTGAATTTCAGGAGGAAAGCAGTATGAGTCTGGTCGCCAGAAAAGAGGAGCAAAAGCTGTTGAATCAGGCAGTAAGAAAGAATGAATCCCAGTTTATTGCTGTATATGGCCGACGCCGCGTTGGAAAAACCTTTTTGATCCGGGAAATATTTTCAAATCAATTTTCTTTCGTCCATACTGGGTATTACAATCTCACAAGGAAAGAACAACTTTCTGGTTTTTTCAAATCCCTGCAAAAAACCGGACTCAGCTCAGACCACTCATGTCCGAATAACTGGATGGAGGCTTTTGAACTATTGGAAAATGTTGTAGAACATAGCCGAGCGGAAAAGAAGATCCTTTTTCTGGATGAACTATCCTGGATGGACACCCCCCGTTGCGATCTGATCTCAGCGCTGGAACATTTTTGGAATGCTTTCGCCTCAGCCCGAAAAGATGTTGTCCTTATTATCTGCAGTTCCGCCACTTCATGGGTCATCGACCGTATCATCCATAATAAAGGCGGCCTCCATAATCGTCTGACGCTCAGCATACATCTGGAACCGTTTCAGCTTAATGAAGTGGAGGAGTATGTGCAGGCTCTTGGCGTTTCCCTGAACCGAATGCAAATTCTGGAAGGATATATGTCCCTGGGAGGAGTTCCATATTATTGGAGTCATCTGGAAAAAGGGATGTCAATTGAACAATATATTGATTTCCTGTTTTTCCGGAAGGGAGCATTGTTGAAGGATGAATATTCTTATCTCTTTGGCTCACTGTTTAAGCAGCCGGAGATTTATGAGATGATCATACAAGTGCTTTATAAAAAGAAAAAGGGCGTGACACGGAATGAAATACTCCAGGCTGCAGGATTAACAAGTGCAGGCGGAGCAACCCAAAAACTGCGTGAGTTGGAAAACTGTGATTTTATCCGGGAGTACACATCCTATGGTGAACGGAAGGAAAGGCTGTATCAGTTAATTGACCCATTCATCCTTTTCTATTATCACTTTCTTGAGCGCCGCCCCAAAGATCCTCAGTTCTGGATTCACCAGGCGAATACGCCCACGACCAATTCCTGGAAGGGACTCGCGTTTGAAATGGTTTGTCTGCTTCACACTCAGGAAATCAAAAATGCCCTGGGGATCAGTTCTGTATTAACAGAAGAATTCTCTTTCACAGTCCGGGAAAACCTGGAAAAAGGTATTCACGGGTCACAAATTGATTTGGTTCTTCAGAGAGCTGATCGAATTACCAATCTGATCGAAACAAAGTTTTCGCAGGATGAGTATCTTATTACCAAAACTACTGATGAATCAATGCGTCGTAAACGGTCGGATTATCAGCGTGCTACTGGAAGCAAAAATACGATTCATTTGACGATGATTGCTCCTTACGGTGTGATTCAAAATGCTTATGCCAGAAATCTGGATTCAGTGGTCATCGGTGATGATTTATTCCGGTAAAAAACTTGCCAAAAACCGGATTATCTTTAATTTTTGGCGAGTTTGCGTATTGCAGTCTGAATACGAAGAGTGAGTTTACGCCAGCCGCAGAGAAACTCAATCTGTTCTCCTATGTCTTCTGCGAAAGGGGTGCAAAGTATTCTCCTATGTAGTGTCTGCTGAAAAATTTAAAATCAAGAAAATAACGCTTTTGCACAGCAAAGCGTGAAAGTACCATTCTGTTCCATGACTTGCATCTTATCAATTCTACTCCGCAAAGATGGAAATAGTAAGAAATTATAATCTGGTTT
>JAFVGK010000139.1 GCA_017475035.1 Blautia sp. | reverse complement strand
GGCGCGGTAGACATTCCATACTTTCATTGCCATTGGCATGTCCATGTACAGTGAAAAGTCAGGCGTCAACGCACACTGAAAATGGCTGATCTTCTCGATATAGAACTCCGGATTCTTCCACAGCTTCTCAAATCGCGCGTCATAGATAAAAAAATGGATCCCCTGTTCGAAATCTGTCTGGGCGAGCATGTTTTCAAAGCCCACCAGCCTGTCAGGGACATAGTAACAAGGTCTCAGTGTCGGCATCTGATAGAAGCCTGCCGCCCTGTCAGGATCGAAGTCGGGCAGGTTCATCTGTTCGTCCGTATACTCCCCGTAAGTTTTTCGCCGTTCCGGCTCTTCGGGTTCGTATTCCTTGCCACTGTTATCTGGATCGCCCAGAACCATAGCAGGCACGTCGTCATCATCATCAAAGTTTACATCAAAACCGAAGCTGCTCATATCGATCTCATCAATCCCCTGCAGCTCTATCTCGAGCTTGCCTAAATCCCATTCGGCAAACTCTGCGGTTCTGTTGTCTGCCAGGCGGAAACCATTGATCTGCTGGGGAGTGAGATCATCAGCAACAATGACAGGTACCTCTTTCATTTTCAGCCGTTTTGCGGCCGCATGCCTTGTATGCCCTGCCACAATCACGCCATCTTTGTCTACGACAATCGGTACCTTAAACCCAAATTCCTTTATGCTTTCCGCCACTACTTTGACAGCTTCCCTGTTTATCCGGGGATTGTTTTTGTATGGTATAAGGCTCGATGTCGCCCTGTATTCTACTTCCATAACCACGTTCCCCCCACGTTGAAGTGCATAAGAAAAGACGGTACGGCATTTCTGCCGTCCGTCTCGCGATGATACTATTATACGACGCTTTTTCGTATCTGAGTCCCTAATTTATTGATTTTTTGTCGAGAAGATAATAGAACTTCCTTCTCCGGTCATAATATGTGTTCTTTCCACATGGAATGTTTAATCTTTTATCCATGAAGTTATATGTTGCGCTATCATCAGTGACCCCGAGCAGGATGTACTTTGCGAGCTCACCGTCTGCCTCATATGCGCACTCCTCAACGTTTAGGATTTTTTCTTCCAGCTCCGCCCGGCGGCGAGCGAGGTTGTAAGTAGGATCACTGCTTTCTCCGCCTCCGCCAGGCGCTGCGTCATAGCCTACCGCCCTGCGTCCATCCAAAGATTCCAGTTCTGCTTTCCACTCCCTGTATTGCAGGCAGTAATGGTACAGTTCAAGGAAGCGATGCTTTGACAGCCACCATTTGCTCCGCTTTGAAAAATCAGATCTGACAGACATCAAAAGCCCTCCTTTCACGCCCTCGTTATACCATGATTGGAGGGCTTTTGCAAACCATTGTTATTTATCCTCCGTGTTGAAATACACACCCGGAACCTGGAAGATGTCCCTCGCGATATCCTCATATACCGTCGTCCTCATTCCGTTGTACGAAAACAGATTGTCGTTCTTGTACTGCACGACTTCCGGCTCGAAGATAACGAATGTGGCAGGAAGCGGATCTTCTCTGGCTAGAGTATTACAGAAGGCAGGATTGCCTTCGAAGGCATCCTGGAACAGCTGCTTCGTGCTTCTGGTTCCGTTGGGATACACAACGATGATCTTGACATCAATGTTGCCAAAATTGTACGACATCGGCAGAATCTTTGACAGCGCATCGGCTTTTTCGACAGAGGCCACATACAGCTTGATTGTATAATTCTCTTCATCCAGCGCCAGCTGAACCTCTGGATCCTGTCCGAACAGCGCCGTGTACTCCCTGTATAAATTCATCCATGGTGAAATCTGATTCATGCTTTAATCCTCCTCATAGTGTTTGCACATCTCCGGACAGCAGCTGCCGTCAAATTCTCCAGTCGGGCACTCGTCCATGTAATCAGGGTTCTCTCCGGTACAGCGGCACTTTGCATTGTCTGGAAGCACGAATATTCTATCTCCGTAAGCATCAATGATTTCCATACTTTACCACCTCATAAACTTTCCGCCGGAAAACTTCACGGTGTAACGTCCCCTCCTCGGAATATACCGCATGTCCCCATTTGAGTATGTGAGATTCAGCCCGCCACTCCAGTCAAGACAAAATCCGTCTACCAGTGCATAAGACTGCATCGGATGTTCTCTGTCGGCAACCGTAACAGGATCCAGGCTCTCTTCGGTCTCAGCATCATACACATCAAAACCGCTCCACTCGATCAAGTCTGAGCTATTCGGATTTTCCGAACTGTTGGCTTTCAGTTCCTTGACCGCTTCTTCCGCTCGCCTTGTGATCTCTCCATTGACTCCAAGGCTGGCATTCAGATAATCCTCGATCGCCTGTATGATTTCAGTCAAATTCATTCTTCGCCCTCCGCTTTAACCACTGCAACCTGTCGCTTGACCAGATTCACAAACGCTGCATAGCTGATATCATTTTTAAATTTGTTTTCGATCAGCTTGTTTCGGTCTATCAGATCGCCGTGTTTCTCTGGCAGCTCCACCAGTGGACACCAATCAGGTCTACCGTCAAAACCAATCGCCCTGAAATTATCTGCAATAAGCGCATCCGCTGGATAACACCATGTTTCGCCTGTCAAGCTACGGTAATCTGACAATCTGCATTCACTACAATCCTTCGGCATCTCCATGTGTTTGACAATTACACTCATCACTCACCCTCCGTCAGATAAAGCGGCACATCAATATAAAGCTAATCCTCTGACTGCAGCCACGCCAGGGCTGATTCATCGCATCCCTTAGCGCACTGTTTACAAAAGCCCTCATTGCCCGTTGACCGAAACGCGCCGATAGGGCAGTTACACTCGCCAATATCCTCGTGATCCACCATCTGAGCTATCAGCGTTGCCATCTCCGGAATGCTAAGGTTTTTGATCTGCTCATATACCGTCATGATCTTCCTGCCTTTCAAATTCTTCCAATAATTCTCTCACAAACTCCCTGTCTGATTTTTTCAGACTTCTCACAAACTCCGAGTAGGCGTTTTCCCTCGCTCCCCGATCTCTACTGAGCATGTGCAGCTGGATCGCGTTCTGCACCGCCCTAATAACCTCACACGCCGCTATGATCCATAGAACTATTTGCATTTCTCCGCTCCATTTCTCTCTCCAAATCTTTTCGCCACCGCTCCCACTTCGGCCTGTCAATCATTGGATCGCCAAAATCAAAATCCGTCATCCACTCGCAGTCACGCAGCAGCACAGTCAGATCCCCGTCAGGCAGCTCCTGCAGATGTTTCCTGACTATATCCTGCACCAACGATGGCATATATGTCTGTCTACCGTGACAGTACCGGATCGCACAGATAGCGAGTGTGGCAAAATCTGTATTGTTGATCTCAATCATTCCCCGCCCCTTTCTTTCCACATACTCAGGAGTGTTTCGAGCATTTCTACGCCCTCCCATCCCCAAACCTGTGACTCTGTATATCTATAATCTCCGGAGCCTTCCCATTTGTGGGTTTCATCGTTAAAAACGGTATCGCTGACCTCAATTCCTGCCAGCGTCTGATATCCTTTGTTATCTCTTCCGAATACGCTTACTTTGGGAGCCGCGATCCTGTACGTGATCTCAACATAACGATTCTTCCTATGGTCAATATCGCTAACCTTACCATCGTGAAAGATGATGGTCTGAAACGATTCGCCGTACTGCTTTTTTAAATTGTCATACATTCCCTTCCAAATACCGTCATTCGGTTCTCTTGTATCAACTTCAGTTAATCCTTGTTTTTCCGCTATGGTCTTGCCGATGTTAAATATTGTGTCTATTGCTTCTTTTCTCGTCATTCCATCACCTCATAGTCGCATTAAAAAATTTTATTGAGACTTCATGTCGGGTTTATTGCGACTTTCGCCTCGTTAGTTCAAAAATTCATCATATTTTACACCAAGCTGTGTATTAGTCTAAAACCCGGCTGTTTCCTCACGTTGTCACACTCACCGGCTGCAACACAGTCAGCGGATTTCTCGCCGCCTGCAAACAGACAACGTGTTACAACATAACTGGACATTTAACCGGCATTTAGCCAGCACCGGATACTCTACAACTACTCTCCAACTACTCTACAATTACGATACGATCATCCTTCTGAAATCCAGACCGAGCGATCAGTGCCATGACCTGATCCGCTGTCTCTTCAACCGTAACCGCAAAACCACATTCATCAATCAATGTTCCCCCTTCAGGTCTCTGTCTCACCTCTAAAATGTAGTTTACATTGATCCAAACCGGCTCATTATCGCTTTCTTCCCTTACTTTTGTCAGTTTAACAAACATCTCCATCACCTCAACCTTTTCCCGCACTCAGGGCAAAACCTCAATTCAAAACCCAGCCCCTGATTTCTATAGTGCACTGTCCTGCCTGCTGACTTCCTGCTTTTCTTCCGGTACCAATTCCGCTCGACAATAGCAACGGTCAACTCCTGCATCCACTCGCCGTACTCCCTCAGGTCTTCATCCGTTTCTCTTGACTGCGCTATGCCGTGACACTCTTTCAGGTCTGCCATGCATTCACAAAATTTACAGTTCACCCCACGCATATACATGCCACCGTGTCCATATTGTAGATTGCAATCCACGCACCCTTCTTTATGACTGCAAAAAGATGATCCACATACTCGTAATCATCCCACAGTCTCTGCGGAATAATGTCTGTCTTGCCGTCCTTAAAGTAAATCCTGATTTGTTGCTTCTTCTGCTTCTTGTCTTTCTTTTTGCTCATTTCTTTATGCCTCCACTCTGATACTTAACGATTTAAAAGCCTTGTGTTTTCTTACCGCCTCAATCCGCCCTCTGATTTCCTTTGTACAGCTCACATTTGTTGCCATCACCCGAAACGTCAGGTACGGAAACCGCCTCATAAACTCGCCGTATTCCAGATCCATCCCCTCTACCAGTTCTTTCAGGCTGTCAGTATAAGGAGCCGGTTTCAACTCGACAGAATTGATACACACTACGTCATTTCCAAACATGTCCTTACCGTCTGTCATGTGGCAGTATACAATCTCATAATCCCGCCTGTGATAATCCTTCGGCTTATCAAGTACCCACATTTCCTTTGTCCAGCCCACATCCGCAACCTGGGCTTTTGTCGGCTGATATACGCTGTCTGACTGCAGGTAGTACGCATGGATAATCGGTTTTAGCCCAACCGCCTGCATCCATCGGATTGTCTCGCCGGATTTTGGTATTGCCTTCAGGCAGTGCAGGATGGACGGCGCAACGCAGATTCTTGGCGTTTCGGCGTCCTCCATCCCCACAACCTTAATCCTGCTATCAGGCACACGTGGCTCAAAGCGATCCACCAGATCAAATGAACAATGAATCAGTTTTGTCTTGCTCATAAGCGCCATTCCTTTTTCACGGTAGCATTCCGGCAAACAATCCTCTGCATGTAGATCTGAGCAGCGGCAGTTGCCAATGTTTCGCTAAAGTTATCCCACCCATATGTCGTGCAATTATCCTGATAATCCTTAACAATTCCCTCAAGTTCCAACTGTACTTCTTCCAGTCTGCTGTCAATTTCTGTCATTTCATGTTTTACTTCCATTTGTCACCTCGTTTAATTTATCTACCGTATTAAGCAATTCATCCCTGTAATTATTGCTGATATAGCAGATCAAAACCTCTAAAGCGGTCTGCAGCGCTTTCGTCACCTCTTCGCCGCCTTCTTCCTTCCGGGTGTAATCCCGTAGGTTTTTGATCAGCATCATGCTGTCCAGGAGCTCCTGCAGGTTCAGCTCCACCACATAACCGTCATTTCGTTTCTTGAGTGCCACTTCTTATCTCCTCAAAATCCCTGCACCGCTTGATGCACTCCCTGGCTATTTGCATTGCCTCATCTGTCGCCCGAAGCATCCCGCCGTATTTGATACTGACTTCGAGTTTCCGCTTCTGATCGCCCACATCGTTGGACAGGATAATGAGAGCCTCATTAAGTGTCATGGTGTATTCCATTGTTTATCCTTCTGTTAATTCCTTTCAATTATCTAAACCTTGATTTTGCATTTCATGACAATTCCCACCCCCAAAAAATTAAACATGTGTTAAAATATTTGTTTACGGTATTGACAAATACTTTTATATGTGTTATCATATACTTGTCAGGAGGGAACAACATGAAAAGTTATTCATCAAGAGAAGTCATTCAAATGCTTCTAGCTGACGGCTGGTATCTTGTAAATACCGAAGGTAGCCACCATCAATACAAGCATCCAGTTAAAAAGGGACGTGTTACAGTAAAACATCCTGACAAAAACATCCCCATAAAAACGCTTCGAAGCATTGAAAGACAGTCGGGGCTGCTATTTAGGTAGCCCCGTTTTCCCACAAAAGGAGATTTGTATTATGAAAAAAGTTGATCGTTACATTTACCCGGCAGTTTTTACGTATGAACCCGGTCAGGAGATTGCTGTTGTCTTTCCTGATCTCGACGTTGCAACAAGCGGCGTAAATGATGAAGACGCCCTCATGTCTGCCAGGGAACTTCTTGGCATTGCATTGTACGGTCTCGAAGAGGACGGAGATCCCATACCCTCTCCGACATCTTTACAGGATGTCGAGCTTGATCCAAACGAACGTGCCTGCCTTATAGATGTTTACATGCCGTCTATTCGTCTGGCAAATGAAATAAAATCCGTAAACCGTACTGTTACTTTGCCTGCATGGCTTAATGCTGCAGCACTTGAACACAATGTCAATTTTTCGCAGGTTTTGCAAGAAGCTTTAAAAGCAAAGCTTAACATTTACAGATAAATCTTTTGTTACATTCAGCGGGCATTTTGCCCGCTTTTATCATAAATCTATATTTTACACTGCCTGTTTCATATGGCAGCAACCCAGTTTCACCGGGATAGCGTTATTCCTTTCCTTCCTCCGGCACACTCTTCACTCGAACTCGGGCAGTACTTTTCCATCTAAACCGTAAGGTCTCCAGTCTATCCCGATATAGTCAAGTACAATCTTCCAACCATAATCATTTCCGCTATCATCTTTGCAACAATGGTTCATCCAAAAATCCCATTCCTTCGGATTTACCTGGTATCTCAGATCGAATCTGTTTGGCCGCTTTTCCATGTGGATCCCGAAGCCACACATAGTGCAGCCTGTTCTCTGCGCTTTTGTTGTATACAACGTTCCGTCTTCTCTTCTTTCGATAGATCCATATATCTCAGGAACCGGAACATCTAAGTCAAGTGCAAGCTGTAAAATATCTTGTCGGTTAAAAATTGCAAATGGAGCTGACCGAATCGTGCTTTTTCCGAAATAGTTACATCCGTTGATTTTCAGGCTTTTTGCTCTTCGTCCGCCTTCGGAAGCCATAAGACCAAGGAACGGAACACTATTGTGTTCTCTTGCCCAATCATCACAAGGTTTTTCTTTCAGGTAGTAACAACATTTCGAAGAAACCTTAAACGGTGGTATCTCGTAGTTTGTACCCTCTGCTTCGTTTTCGTATCCGCCGAATTTTTCAAGCCACTTCTGCGACATCTTCATCCGGCTGTGCTTTTGATATCCGCCATAAGCACCAGTTTCTCCGGTTATGATCGCATGGCGAACCGTGGCGTTTTTCTCTGATGGATTCTGTAGTAATTCGATCTTTGCGGCTATCTCTTTCGAAAGAACCGGAAATCCAAACTCTTGAAGCACCTGCGGTTTTGACCAACGATGTACCCCCCCCCCATGTCATCCACATAGCGGACAGAAGGTTTTAAACGTTCAATCCCCAACCGCTTGTGTACTCTCTGAATGCTGTTATCTTCCAACTGCGATACAGATATTCCAGGGATATCGTATCCAAGACCTTTAATAAATAGAAAGAGTGTTATGCTGTCTAAACCACCAACAGACACATGACAGTTAAGTCCTCTGCCGTCACATTCAGAAATAAATTCTTCCACACGAGTTTGTGCGTATTTCCGCTTGAATTCATAATCCATTTTCATTTTTACATTAAAGTCAGCAATCTTCTGGTCCGCGTTAATGCGGCTCATTCTTTCAATTACATTTTCCATTGTTTTGAAAGGAGTCAGGATATCCTTTTACGCTGGCCAGCGGCTCCACGCTCCTTTCTTAATTCTGTTTACTTATTTCCATCCTCCGGCACACTCTCGATCACGATCTTGCTCTCGTTAAAAATCAGCCTGATGCCGTAACCATCATTCGCCAGATCATCAGCCAGCCGAACCATGTCGTCCGAGTTGCTGAAGCTGATCGTGTCTCCCTTGCTCAGCATCACCAGCACCTCCAGCCATAGCCGCCGCCGACTGCGTAGTAGGATGCGCATCTCTGGATTGTCTCGCAGACAGTCGCATAGTACGCATTGCTATAGGCTCCATAGCCACAGCCTGTATCCTGGTAGTCACAGCAGCCATAGTCATAGTCTCCACAGTCATAGTCATAGTCACAGCCGCTATAGTCTGCATCGCCCTGATAGCAGTTATAGTACCCATTGTCTCCCGATCCGTCCCACTGATACGTCCCATAGACGCAGTCAGCAAGGACGCTGCCATAGATGCCGACCGTGTAATCGTAAATCCACAGCCGCCCTGTCTCACAGTCCTCATAGTAGATCTCGATCCAGTCACCGGCATTCGCCTGACCGATGATGTTCCCGCACTCATCCCTGATGTTTGCCCACTGGATCATCTGGCAGCCGCCTGAGTAATCACAACTGTAGTCGTAATTGTAATTACTGCCGCAGGTACAGCTCCACTGTTCGTTCCCGCAGTACTGGCAGTAGATCGGCTGCACCTGATTGTACTGGTATGCTGTGCCACACTGGCAGCCACAGCCGTAGTAGTCTGCAGGGTAGCTGCACTCCCACAGCGGGCACGCTGTTGCTGTTGCTGTGGTCATCAGTGTCAAAAGTGCTGTTACAAAAAGTTTCTTCATGATTGTTCCCCTTTCCGGCATCTAAATGCCTTGCAAAATGTTTTATATAAAATTTACATCTAAACGTTTTATGTAAATTTTACAACTGAAGAATTTATATAAAATTTGCACCTGAATATTTACATCCCTCCGGTGCTCCCGATCCCGCCACGGTCTGCATTGCCCAGCGTCTCCACCGTCTCGATCTCCACATCTGGCTGGTGCCTGAAGATCCGGAACTGACAGATTCGCTCGCCCTTCGGGATCGTGCATGTCCTCGTTGCGTAAGCCAGAAAGTGCCACTGGTCTCCATCGCCACAGTAGCTCTCGTCGATCACTCCGATCGAGTTTGCCTGGATAATCCCGAAGCGCTTGAAGGTCGAGCTCCGTGGTACAACCAATGCCTCATACCCTTCCGGCAGCTGGATTGCCACTCCGAGAGGGATTGCCTTATAGTCGCCCTTTACCATGACGATGTCCTTTGCCGCCCTCAGGTCAATCCAGTCACCGACGGAGATTTTCTCCAGCGGGGCGACGTCCCCGATGTACTTAACCCTGATCAATGCCATTTCTGCAACTCCCTCCAGTAAACCACCTTAAACTCGATGTCTGACTCCGGTACTGTCTTCCAGCCCTCTGAGGTATAGGTCAGAACCATGGTCGTCATGGTGTCCCGGTACTCGACTCTCCCGAGTACCAGCTTGCCCTTTTCCGGCAGAATGACCTCCGGTTTTCTCGGCTCGGTCATTTGTTTTTCCTTAAGCGCCGTCTCGCAGGCTCTCAGGAAAGGCTCTTCCTTTGTCCATTTTGCCCCGTACAGGTTCCCTGCCCATCTCAGACGATCCCTGCACTCTGTCAGTGCCTTCGTGTTTGCGAGTTCCCTGATATCCGTGTTCATTCCCTCACTCATTTCTTTGCCCTCATACAATCTGCGCACTCTCGACCTTCCAACAGCTTTTTGATCTCAGTAAACAGCCATTCTGCACGCCTCATCATGTGCGCATACTCGCGGCTGTAATACTCCTGATCCTCGCGGTTTCCGGCCTGCGCACGGTATACGCGGTTGTTCCCGGCGAGCTCCAGGGAGTCGACCAACTGGGCGAGTTTCTGCACCGGCTTGTCGTCCTTGTGGACGTGCACGTATTCCTCAAATGTCATGTTGTCACTCCCTCCAGTCTGATCGTTACATGTATCTGCCGCTCCAGCCACTGGATACCAGCTTTTGTCAACTTGTAGTATGGGGATTCTGATTCGCCTCTGAGATTCTTCGCCAGCCCAATCACATCGCTGCTCATCCATTCAAGCCCAGGCTCTTCGCCGTCCCAGTAATTCCGGTATGCCTTGTAGAACTCCTTGCCATGGCGCTTATATGTCCTTCGGTTGTCCATGCCCAGCATGTGCTTGCAGTGGTCGATGGTCTGCTCCATGCTGATCCCACGGCTGTCAAAATCCATCTTCATGCCCATTTCAAGTCCCATGTTCCCAAGATAGTCGGCGTACTCGTTATCCCACTTCTTCAGCTGATGGAAGGATAGAGTGCATCCATCCTCTCCATCCTTCCATGTGGTGCCGTACTCGTCGAAGTACGGGCAGTCATCCTCGTAGTATCCCTCTGAGTTAGGGCCCGGCGCGAACCGGCATCTGCTGCACTTCATTGTCTTTTCAATTCCTCCAGATAGCTTTCCGCTTCCTCGCGTGTCCAGAACACTTCCTCTTCCGGATCGTCCGGGTTGAGCCACTCACTCCCGTCGATGCGCACCATGCCGTTTATCGACACATCCAGGACAGGAATTTCTTCAATTTCCGAATCCTCCGGCGCATAGCTTTTGTAGCATACACAGTACAGCATCTTTCCGAGCATGCTCCTCATGGTGTCCGGCTCCTTGCTCTGCTCCATGGCTATCCTGCACTCCTCCGGCGTGCCCACATCCTCGTAAAGCCCAAGTTTCTGGATCACCTCGAAGGTAATCTCAAAAAACAGGTCGTATGTCCTGTATGGCTGGACAATAGCGTCATTTTTGCTCTTGAGCACGTACCGGCTCGGCATAAAGCTCTCGCCGTTGTCTACCGTCAGCCTGTCCTGCAGGAAATTTCTATCAGCTCCCATTCATCTGCCCCCTTTCACGCAGGTAAATCCTGCCTTTCCCTTTCCGCCTTTTCGTACTTCTTCAGCTCGTTTTTCAGGATCTCGTTTACAGCCTTTTCCCTCTCGATATTCCTTGCGAGCTCCTTCTTGTCTTCCGCAAGGATCACGATATGCTTACGCAGTTTTGAGATCGTCTTCGCCTTCGCCTCCGAGTCCTCCTGCCAGAGGCTGGCCTGCACCCCCATGCAGCAAGCCCCCAGCATTAAACCAAATATCAATCCGAGCATTTCTCCCTTATCTCCCCCGTATATTTTGCAAGCCGCGCCCGTGATCTGCCAGCCTCGTCCCTGTACACCTCGATGATATACTCATCAAGCGGATCCCCAACGGCAACAGCATCAACTGCATGTTTCTCGGCGTACTTTTCCAGTGCCTTTGCGTACTTTTCGGCCCTTGTCTCAAACCGAAAATGATTTACCAGATCCTCAACGCATACATAGTGTTTCAACTCATACCTCCCCTGGCCTCTGTGCTCCCAGATTCTGTATCGCAAACTCAATCCCGCCAAGCTCGTCATATATCTGGATCTTGTCGTAGGGATTGTCATACTCCCAGTACAACGTCCCGGATGGATTTGTTACGCGCGTCCCGTCGTCCTGGAGCCCAAGGCTTCGCAGCCTCGCGGTCCAGGCTTTCTCGTCGATCAGATCCGGCTCCTCATACATGTCCTCGTTGTCTGGCCTGTCATAGCTCTTGAGGTGGTTTTTCCCGTCTGCGATAGACAGGTCAACCTCAACGCGCTCGCGGATCGCGTCAACAATGTCAACCCAGTAAATCCAGCCATGCCTGGCATACTCTGATATTTTGTCAGTTGCCGCCAAAAACCTCGTCAGGCGTTTCTGCCGGAAACCAAACTCGTCATAAAGCACGCTGACAAAACAGATCCGGAAGAGCCCGAATATCAGATTTTTTACATCCATGTCGCAGTATTCCAGCTCCGACGATGTAAGCCTGCCGCGAAACCCCGTGATCCCACGGAAACGCTGTTCGTCAAACAGAGCCTGCAGGCCGTCTTTCCTGGCTATCTCGCAGGCCCTCTCGAAGCCCTCGCTCCAAAGCCTGTCTTCCTTCCGGCTCATCGATCACAGTTCCTCCCCGCTGTACGGCACAAGTATGACGTTGGTTGCCCGTAGCCTTCCGAGATCGTCCTCTGATACGTCAAACATCACTCGGTCGTCCTTGCATGGCATCCAGTTGCCATGTATCGCGGTGATGTGGCAAAAAACATCGCGGTGTCCATCCCACCTGATAAATCCAAAACCCCTCTGCTCATTCCATCCGGTAATGTATCCTGTTTCCATCTCGTTTTTACCCTTTCCAGATTGTGTTCCGTTTTGTCCAGCTCCCGAACATTGCGCCCCCCGGAAACTCGTGCCGGCCAGACGCTCTTGTTTTTTGCAGGCCTTTGTTGTACTCCCTGTCCATGATGCGGCTCATGCGCCAATCCTGCATAAATGCCTTTGCATTTGCCTCCGTGATGCCTATCTCAAAGATCGCCTCTTGTACCGTTCCCCCGCTCTCAAAAAGCTGGTATGCCGCCAGGCGTTTCGGCGCGAAATTTGATGTACCAAAGCGCCTGAGGCAATAGCATTTTTTGATGTGGTTGATTTCCCCCGCGGTGACGGTCGTCCCCGGGAACCGCCCCCGAAAACGCTTTTCGAGCTCTTTGATGTTCGAGACATGCTCAACCTCCATCAGCTCGTTAATATAATCCTCATGCTCCGCTCTCATCCCCACTTCCCCCGCTGATCCGCGGCAGTGCCAACAGCCTGCCGTCATCATCTCTGGTGGTTACGATTTCCGCAGCCGGCTGCGCTTTTGTGTCCAGTTTTGGGGCTGAGTGCTGCGGGATCCGGCTGTAAAGCTCCCTCAGTCTTTGCGGGAGCTTCTTTGCCATCTTTTCCCGCGCCACTACGGTCCGGTATGACCGCAGGAAATTTGACTGCGCGACCGTGGGCAGCTCGTCTGAGTCGATAAACGCCCAGTCGCGTATCTGTCCAGGGCTCCCGATCGCAATCTGTACAGTCACCGGCAGCTTCGCGTATTCCTCCTCCGCTCCGTACCCGCCGTTTCTGATCGCCTTTTCGACCAGCCCCCATGCGGCCAGCTCAGACATCCCGTCGTCCTGGTTACGAGGTATCAGCGCCACGATCTGCCCGATCGAAGGTGCAAACCCCCTCGTGTCAGACAAGATAAACGCTTTTAGCGCAACCGCAACCTCCTCGTCGCTGTAATCCTCAAGTTGCGATCCCCAGACCTTGACTGATGACTGCATGTCTGCGGGATGAAAATTAGGATAAGCAGCGACCATTGTCATAATCGTTTGTACCACTCCGTCCTTAGTCATCTAAAGACCTCCGTATTGCTTCCCAGTCATATCCGCCAATCCCGATACCTGAGAAGTTGTTTCTTGTCGAGCTGCTGCCCTCCTTCTTTTTCCCGCCACCAAACACGATTCCTTTATACCTGTTGGCAATAGATGCTGTAATTGATTCGCAAACCGCATCAGCTCCGATCTCCTTCAGCTTATCCTCTATAAGCACCACCAGCGCATATCCATCCGTGTCGAAATACGGGTATCCAATCTGGGCCTTAAACTTTACCCAGTCCTTCACAAGGCTTTCGACCTTCGGAGGGAATTTTTTGCTCTCTATCAACTTTTGCACGTTGTCCCTGTGGTAATCCGCAGGATCCTCGTACTGATTTTTTTCGGGTGCAATAACCGGATCCGCTTTCTCTACTCTTCTCTTCTCTTCTCTACTCT
>JAFVGK010000138.1 GCA_017475035.1 Blautia sp. | reverse complement strand
GAAAGAGGTTTAAACAAGTCACAGAAGAGAATCTCTTCCCTTACCAAAACGACGCAGGTATTTGCCAATTTAGCCCGAAAAAAAGCATTTTTGTTGCAATATGAGATTTATTCTCGTGAACGTCCGATAGTGGGTGGACTTTCACTATGAAGCGGATGGCGTGGCCTACGAATTCAGCCTTAAGGGCGGCGAATACGCGTCGCTGAAGGCGGTGCTGAGCGCTGTGGGCATAGCACAGGACGACGAGGCGACGGAGGAAGACGAGCTTGAGGCATTCATGAAGGACATCGCGGAAGTGACGTTCAGCGCGCCGGAGCTTCTGTCAGTAAGCAAAGTTGAAGAGGATACTACGGTAGAGGAGATCAAAAAGCGCCTCGGTCTGGAGTGCGAGTATTCGGCAGAGCTGACGGAGGAAGAGATTGCGGAGATCAACGCGCAGAAGGCGGAAGCCGGAGACTGGGCGCTGATCAGCCTGAAGCCCTTCAGTACCAATGAAGTGTTTACCATGATTTTGCATACGCCAACATAACGTCGAATATCGATAACATGGGCAACCAGTTCCATAAGGCTGACTCTGATAAATACAAGAACGGCAATGTGACGCTGTACCAGGTTTACAACGAATCGGACAACGGCAAAACGCGCAAGGATTATCTGGAAGCCAGCATCAGCGGCACCAACGAGACGCTTTCAGATATTCTGGATATCCTCTCGCTGGCGAGGAATTCAAACCAGGATCCGGACGTGCTGATTGCCTGGAACACCTTCTGCAACCAGCTCGTCGATGGGCAGGGCAGAAGCCGCACGTTTACCTCCGCGAAGAACCCCATAGCGCTGAATTACGCCTATAATGGCGGCACCAGCACCGATATCGCACTGTTGGACGCAGCAGGATACCGGTGCAAGGACTTCAATAATCGATTCAGCAGCTATGAACGGACACATGACAACGTCGACTACTGGTGGGAAACCACGGCCGAGTACAACAACAATGTCCGCAACCACGGGATCGACAGGCTTGGCCAGAATGACTGTGTCTACGTCGACATGGTAGGAAAGGGCACCCAAAGCTATGAAACAGGCGCGAATGCCTATGGCTTTGACTGGGATACAAACCCCAGCACGCCCAAGTACACCGTGCTGATCACCGACGGCGCCCCGCAGAGAGGCGGCCAGGACATCGACGACCGGTTCATCAAGGACGCGGCGGAACTGCTGAAGCGCAGGGGTGTCACCCTGATTACGGTCGGGCTCAGCATGGGCAATGTGGACAAGGGCAGGGTGCTGCTCTACGATATCGCCTCCAAGGATGCGAGCAATGACCCGTATTTCTACGCGGCCAACAGCGGCGACGAGTTGGAGTATGTGTTGTACAGCATCATCCGGTCGATCCTGCAGGATTGTTACGTCTACGGCAACGTCACCGACACGGTGGGCGAGGCGTTCTATCCCGTCGACAAGGAGACCGGCAAACCGCTCGTGGACGGAGACTGGATCCAGCTGAGCGGCGAGCTGATCCCCGCGTCGCAGAGGAGCACGTGGATCGAGCCGTACGGCGTGATCGATAAGTCGGGCGACACCTACACCGTCACGTGGACCTACCAGAAGTTTGGCCCGCTTGACAAGAACAAGTGGCACGGCGCGGTGTTCGTCAAGGCCAAGGAAGATTTCCTCGGCGGCGACGTGGTAAAGACCAACAAGGGTAACGCCAGAATTGAGGCCAAGTCCTACACCGTTGGCGAGGGCACCAGCGAAATCCAGCTGGCGAGCCAGCGCCAGGACGTGACTGTCGTCATCAATGGCCAGACCGTCACGAGCCATTACGACCCCGTCGTTGACGATCTCCCCTCGCCCAGGGTCAACGTCAATGAGCTGGACATCACTCAGAACGACTCCGGCTGGACAGTCTACGGCCAATATAACAGCGATGAAGATGACCCAGCTGAACTGAGCCATCTGAACGATCTGGACTACCCAGGCTCGATCAACATCAAGCTGGTAAAGAACCATGACATCGAGCCGCACGAGGCCGGTAAGCTTGGCACACCGGCGGAAAGCTACACGCTTACGGTGATCTTCGCGCCGGACTACGAGTCGTGCCGGTTGGCCAGAAGGGCAACGGCCTGGTCGATTACCACACGGGCGACCATCGTCTTGGCCTGTCGGGCCAGGCAGCTGGAACAGACACCAGCACGAACAGGCACAACATCAATGTCATCCGTCGGTTGCTTGAAATCAAGAAGACCGACGACGCGGGCAATGTCCTGAAAGAGGCGAAGTTCAAGCTCTACCACAAGGCTGACAACGCGGGGAGCGGCGGTAGCGACGAAGTGGATGTCACCGTCGTGACCACCGTGGACGGCATCCACACGATCGATCCCCTCATTCCGACTTCCGACACCGAGCAGCCCGGTGCGTACTGGCAGGATCACAACCTCCTCTACATCCGCGAGATCGAGGCACCGGAGGATTACAAGCTCTACGATGGCGAGATCGCCGTCGACCTGCAGATCGGCGATACCGTGACCTACCTCGTCGACGGCACGATAACCTACCCCTACAACTGGACGCAGACGGCGGACGTCGCGGTCATCGGTGAAGGGGACGGTTTCAGCGACTATGTGACGGTAACCGAGAAGCAGCAGGACATCCTGATTCCCGGAACGTCGCAGAGCATCGGAATGAAGGAGACCATCGGCGTGAGCATCGCCCAGAAGAACAAGCTGGGGATCGACATCGACATCATCAAGACCGACAAGGAGGATCAACCCCTGGCCGGCGTTTCTTTCAAACTTCTGAAAGGCCCGACGTTGATGACGAAGGACGATTATCAGGTGGTCAGGAAGGGCACTGACGGATCGAAGCCGGAAGACTGCGTTGCCGTGGACGACAACGGTCACTTCGTGATACCGGAGGGAGGAGTAACGCTTCAAAAGTTGGGGATCGGCACTTATACGCTGACGGAGGTGTCCGCGCCGACGGGGTACATCATCACCGTCAAGCCAGTGGAATTCAGCATCGCGGCAAGTGACGACATAGCGAAGAGGGTTACACTTGACAATCCGCAGGACAATGCGGAGGGACTTATCAAAACCTCTGAAAATATGCGCCAATACTCGATTCAGAATGAAACCGGCGCGTGCCTCCCGGCCACCGGCGGGCCCGGCATGAAGATCTTTTATGTCACGGGTACCGGAATGATCGCGCTGGCTGTATTCCTGCTGTTGCGGAGGCGGAAGCTGGACATCCCGTAAAAAGACTCTGACATGCATCCGGCTGCCATCCAACCTCCTGTACACTGGAGTTATTGAAAAGGTAGCCGGAATTGATTTATGCAACACTGTCCTGATGCTTTCAAGAGTTATACTATTTCAATAGTACCATCGATCCGTCACAATGATACCTTCTATTCGTACAATGAGATCAGGAAAGACCAACCGGAATGAAACCCGATTTATCGGGGCTTATGGAGGGCGGTAGCGCGGTAGAAGGATGCAGTATTATTCATTAGTATGTCGGTATCTATTTGCGGATCGGTGTTTTTTGATAGTGGAATATTCACTACATTGCGTCCGTCGTAAAAGATACGGACGATGCTGACCTTCTCATCGTTGTTATCAACCAGAAAGCAGATAATAAACGATGAATGGATGTACCAGGTACTTGGAACCAAACGTTAAATAATAATGAATAATCAGTATAATTTTTCTAAATACTGGTTTGTGGTTTATAAGCAAGAGTCCGGATTTTGCCTGTTTTGAATGAATTCGTACACACTTGTTCAAAAGGGGAGAGAGGCGATTTTCGAGTCATCCAACCTAGTTGGCTGTAAAGAGATGAATTGAATGTGAGTCATCGCACTCTTCAGGGATAGAGCTTATTCCCTTCCTTGGAAATTGGAACTATCTATGTCGAAACCGAGTTTACTTACAGACCACATTTGCATCCCTGCTGAGTGAACAACTCAGCGGGGATTTTAAAATCAAAAAAACTTTATCAAATTAACGTAATAAAGCTCGCGTAATCCTGTAGATATTTATACTTTCCTGTGGTATGATAAAACAAAACGGAAAGAGGATGATCAAACTGTCAGCAAGAAAGAAAAAACGTGTTATAAATAAAAAACAGAAATCCATGGATGAGAATACTCTCATCCAGAAGGAAATCAATGTAAACCGAAATGCGAAAGACAGCGTTTTCTGTGATCTCTTTGGAAAACCGGAGTATCTGATTCAGCTCTACAGAGCCCTCCATCCTGAAGATACGAAGACACAGGAAAATGATCTGACGATTGTCACACTTACAAGCGTTTTCTTAAAAGGAATCTATAATGATCTTGGGTTTATGATCGGGAACAGGCTGATCGTCCTTGTAGAGGAGCAGAGTACCTTCGCATACAACATTATTGTACGGTTACTTATGTACCTGGCAGAGACATACAGAAGGTACATTGACCGGAATAACCTGAATGAATATTCAACTACAAGGCTGGAATTGCCTCGGCCTGAATTTTATATGGTGTATACCGGTGAGAAAGGCAGGCACCCAGACTGGATTTCCTTCAGGAAAGATATACCTGGAATGGAAGAATGTCCTGTGGATCTGGAAGTAAAGGTGATTTATGATTCTGAAGAGGGAGATATTCTGAATCAGTATATCATCTTTTCCAAGGTGTTTACAGAACAGTATAAGATCTACGGAAAAAGCCAGAAAACCATAGATGAGACTTTTAGAATATGTCGTGATAAGGATGTCCTGCAGGAATACTTGAAGCAGGAGGAGGTGGCTGCAATCATGTATAAATTTATGGATCAGGAAACCGCTATGAAGAAGGCTTTGAGAACAGAACGGCAGGAAGGCTGGCAGGAAGGTCATCAGGAAGGTCGTCAGGAAGGCTGGCAGGAAGGTCGGCAGAAAGGCAGGCAGGAAGGAGAAGCAGATGGAATGCTGAAGACCTTGGCTGGTCTTGTAAAAGAGGGAATCCTTACTGTTGCGGATGCTGCTCAAAGAACTGGATTGACTCCGTCAGAATTTCAATCCAGATCGGCCGCTTTGATTGGAAAAAAGTGAATTTGTTTATTGGTTTGAAACTTACCGGTGTTTAAACCCTGACTATCTCTGCTGAATGCAAGTAACTACATTAGATACTTTCCCGGTAAAATAGAACCTTTACCGAGGATGACTACGTTAAGGGACAGAGAAAGATGAGGCGAGCAAGGAAGAAATAATATGAAGCAGAAAATAGGTAGGGGAAGCACTTGCACTGGTGCTGGTGTGACCTCTTAAAAAGAACGGGAGTTGTGTTTACGTAAGAAGAAATTCTGAGAGCGTGTGTCTGATAACATTTGGCAGGAGATTGTCAGGATTCAGGAAGGCAGCAGGGGTGGCGCCATGTATTTAGAAAATATAATAAAGCTGCTTGAGATCGTGAAAGTTGATTTCGTCAAGAAGTTAACTGACATTATTCCACATATTATGGCTCTCACATTGTCAAGCTTAATTCGATGCGCGAGTGATTGGCTTTTACTATCTGAAATACCAGGTTGATTGGTGATTTACAGCGTGTAATGCTTGAGGGAAAAGAAATGAAAAAACGTATTTACACGAGGGGATTTGCACTCGCCTTTGTGATGGTATTGCTTACAAATACAGCCGCTTTACGGTTGGTTAAGGCTGAGGAAGAAGGAACCGGTCCATCCATCACTGTGGATAAAACGAACGAAAATGTTGCTGCTGTTGAGTCACTGGCTGGCACCATGTACAGCAATAACGTTAACACCATTGTGACCCAGGTTGGTCCGTTCGTTTGGGAGACTGAGAACCGAAAAGATAAGAGTTGGACGTATTACACGGGTATTATGATGGATGCATTTTTAATGATGGATAGCTCGAGGTTTTTTTCGAGTATAAATGCGTTCTATGATTATAATATGATTGCATCGACAAAAGCCTGATTCTACGGATCGCTTCGCAGCGGAGCTGCTCTCGCGTCTCGCCTCCCGGCTCGATCGTTGCTAAACGCATGCCACTGGCATGCAGCAACCTACAGCCACTCGGAATCCGCTCATTTTTCACAGAAAGATTTGCAAAGTCAAGTATAAATAGTGCAAAATGGCTGCTTCCTCGTGTCTGTGGGCGACAAAAGGTCATGCAAAAATGAGCGAGCTCATTTTTGCATGACCTTTTGTCGCCTGAATCATAATATCACTGCGGAAGGAGGAGTAGCTAATAATCAGCCAGCGACAAATACAGCCTCAGGAAAAAACAAAAATGAATACAGGGACAATGAACTCGACTCGATTCCGCCTACACGAGCACTTTTTGATCTCATTAAAAGCGGTTCCATAACTCCGGATCAGAAATATAAATATATCAAAATGATTGATTATGTGTATACTCTCATGCAGGGTAACAAATGGAAGATTGCAGGTGTAGATACAGGAGGAAATTTCAGGCATAAAGTTGTCACTGACCCGAATGATAACTGGAATAAATATCAAATTGCTCTCGATGGCCTTTACATGGCTCAACCGTTTTTCATGGAGCTGGCGAATGCATTGGATGATCCAAGTGAACCCCTTTCAAGCAGTACTGCGTTAAGCAGCCTTAATTCCTCTCTCATCTACGAGGATATCTATAATCGTATGATGTGGATTGATGCAAATTTCTACAATTCCATAGATAAGCTTTACAATCACGGATGGGGGTCAACACGGGGTGTAAACGGTCAATACTGGCTGCGGGCGATCGGCTGGTATGCTGCTGCACTTGCTGATGTAATTACCATGATGCCGGAGGATTATAGCACATGGAGAAACGATCTCATTGGTGTTGCTGAAAAAATGTTTGAAGGCATGATGGGGTATCAGGATTCCACGACCGGAATGTGGCGGAATGTGGTAAACAAGGGGCAGACTGTTGTTTCTACTGAAAATCCCAGCATTCGAAGTAATGAAAACTACCTTGAATCATCCGGTACTGCACTGATAGCTTACTCCATGTTGAAGCTGTATGATGAAGGATTAGTCGGCGAAACCTATGGAAAAGCCCGTTTGAAAGCCTTCAATGGTACGGTAGTAAACGAATTAAAGTATACTGTTACCGGAACCTCATATTTGGATAGAGTATACATATCATCAGGCGTTTTAACTGATCCATATAGATATTTGACAAATGGCTACGCAGCTAATGAAGCCAAAGGCGTCGGTCCCCTCATGATGGCTGCTTGCTATGCCAACAGTGTAGCCGTAAAGTTACAGAAAGCGGATCCCCAAATTACTGCCCCGGAAGCAAACACCCTCACCTACAACGGAACCGGGCAGGAACTGGTTACATCTGGCTCGGTAACTGGCGGAACGCTTTACTACGCTCTGGGAGAAGATGCTTCCGCACCTCCCACGGATGAAGAATTTTCCGGTAATGACAATACAGAACCTGTATCGGGAGAAAATACCGGTCTGTGTGGACGACATCCATCCCCAAAGGAACAGATGCCGGTACCTACTACGTCTGGTACAAGGTGATAGGGGAGGAGGGGTATAAGGATGCAGACCCTTCGTGTATCCCTGTGACAATCAACAAAAAAGCATTGACAATCACAGCGGATAGTGCTGAAGAACCGTATACAGGTAATGCTCTTACGAAGGATACCTACAAAAGCGAAGGGCTGGCTGAAACGGATGAAATTGCAAGCGTTACAATAACCGGCAGCCGGACGGAGGTGGGAGAGAGCGATAATGTTCCGAGCGGGGCCGAAATTACAAGAAAGACAGAAAGCACAGGAACAGATCCGTTAACCCCACAGGAAACCACAGGTACACCTGAGTCTTCTGATGTCTCAGAAAACTATGACATCACCTATGTTCCCGGAAAGCTGAAAGTCACAAAAGCCTCAAACACAGTTTCTCTGAGCATCGAAGGCTGGACATACGGTGATACAGCAAATACACCGGCGGTAACAGCCGACTTTGGAGAACCGGTTATTACTTATGGTAAAGATGAGGATGGAACCTTTACATCTGCTGTCCCAACCAATGCCGGGACATGGTATGTAAAAGCAGAAGTTGCGGGGACAGGCAATTATGACGGTGCCACAGACGCAACAAGCTTCACCATTGCAAAAAAAGCCGTATCCATTCAGGCTATAGAAGAAACCAAAACTTATGGGGAGTCAGACCCGAAACTGACCTACACTTCAGAGGGCCTGGTAAATAATGATCCGATTACAGGCAGCCTTGTTCGTACCGAAGGTGAAAATGTCGGGAAATATGCCATAAACCAGGGAACGTTGACTGCCGGTGACAATTATAACATTGATTTTACCGGTGCAGATTTTACCATTGAAGCCAGAGAGATCGGTCTTACATGGGGAAACACATCCTTCACCTATGACGGAAATAACCATCTTCCCACCGCCACAGCGACAAATCTGGTGGGGAATGATGTCTGTACGGCTACTGTGGAAGGCGAACAGAAAGACGCCGGAACACATACAGCTATGGCAACTGGCCTTTCCAACAGCAATTACAAACTGCCTGCGAATGATGTTACACGATCTTTTACGATTGAAAAAGCGGCTGCAGCTTGTACGCCTCCCTCGGCCAAGGAGAACCTTGTGTATAGTGGGCAAGCACAGGATCTGATCGAGCCGGGTTCCACACAGGACGGAACGATGCAGTATGCTTTGGGAGACAAGGACGGTACAGAACCAACAAGTGGCTGGGCTTCTGATATTCCCAAAGCCACCAACGCCGGAACCTATTACGTCTGGTACAGGCTTCAGGGCGATTCCAATCATAATGATGTTCAGCCTGAAAAAATCCTGGCACAGATCGCAAAGAAAACCATAACGGTAAGCGGGATTACGGCTAACAATAAGTCATATGATGGAACGACAGAAGTGACTCTGGATTTCAGTACGGCAGTACTTGACGGGAAAATAGACACTGATGACCTGTCTGTAACCGCCACCGGAGCTTTTGAAGATGCAAATGTAGAAGACAACAAAACTGTTTCAATTTCCGGCATCACTTTGGATGGATCCGGTAAGAATAATTACCAACTGGCAGAACAGGGACAGCAGGAAAGTGCGACGGCCAGTATCACAGCAAAGGTGCTGGATATTACGAAAGCTCCGGAGGCTGTAGCTAACCTGGTCTATACCGGTACGCCACAAACTCTTGTGAAGGCTGGGGAAGCGGAGAGTGGTACGGTACAGTATTCGCTTTCGGAGAATGGAACGTTCTCAGAAGAACTCCCGGCGGCTGCGGAGCCTGGTACATATACAGTCTATTATAAGGCGGTTGCCGGTGATACCAATCTTGCCGACAGTGAGGTGCAGGGTCCGATTTCCGTAACGATTGCAAAAGCATCGGGCAGCATCCGCTATGAGACGAACCGTGTCACTAAAGCTTTTGGAGATCCGGCATTTACGAATGGACTGACCCATATAGGAGATGGCTCTGTAACGTATTCCTCCAATAATACCAGTATTGTCACAGTAGATCCCGGCACTGGAAAGGTCTCGATTATCGGAGCCGGTGAGACGACGATTACAGCTGCCGTTGCCGACAGCGATCATTATACATATGCGGAGAAGACAACCCAATATACCCTGAACGTTGAGAAGAAGGGCATGACAGTAAATGCCGAAGGTTACACAGGCTCATATGATGGAAGCGCACACAGTATTACGGTAACGGTAACGGAACCTGCGGATGGGTATACAATCCGATATGGCACAGAGGAAGGAACGTATAATCTGGACAGTAACCCCGCGATCACAGATGTCAAAGACAGCAAAACCGTTTATTTCCAGGTTACAGCGCCAAATTCATCAACACCCAGGGAGCGGAACTGCCGAGCACCGGTGGAATGGGGACAGGCCTTTTCTATCTGGTCGGCGCGATCCTGGTTCTTCTCAGCGGGATCATTCTTGTAAACAAGAGAAGAGTCAGTATATAAACAACTGATG
>JAFVGK010000137.1 GCA_017475035.1 Blautia sp. | reverse complement strand
TTCCACATAAGACAAAGACAGCAGAACAGGTCAGTTCATACGACGGAGAAGCACCACAGTGGTTTAAGAACGGCATTGAAGCAGCACTCTTGGCACCTACCGCACTGGCAAAACAGGCATTCACCATCAAAGGTAAAGGAATTAAGGTATCTATCTCCTGCGATAACGGCATCTTTACCGGTGTGGATACAGGTCTTGTGAAATACCACTTTGAACTTGGAGCGGGTAAGGATTGTTTTGAATGGGTGTGATCCCTAAGGGTGAGCATTACAAAAGCATTTTTCTGTCTGTAATAATATTAGCTGACAATTCCCGTTTATCGCTGAGTAACCAAAACTGAATAATAAGATTTGAGCGTTCATTTTAATCTCTTCGGAGGTTAAGGTGGACGCTCTTTTTTTGTTGCAACGGAAGGAGGAAGAATGAAACTGTTTCTTGCGATGCTGTTTTCGAACGGCCTGATCAGCATGATCTGGTCCTGCCTTGTGGCGGCGAGTGATGCTGATGACAGGTCAGAAGAATACTGGAGGAATAAAGGTATTGAGAAAGAGAGGTAAAACGGGATGGCTGTATTCAGAGTTGAAAAGACCGATAACTATACGGTCATGTCCAACTATCATCTCAGGGACAGGTCCATATCGCTGAAGGCGAAGGGACTTTTATCCCAGATGCTGTCACTTCCTCCGGAATGGGATTACACCCTTCAGGGTCTGGCTTACATCAACAAGGAGGGAATCAATTCCGTCCGAGAAGGTGTAAAAGAGCTTGAAAAAGCCGGATACATCAAGCGACGAAGAGTCCGAGGTGACAAGGGGTTATTTGCCGGAAACGAGTATGTAATACGTGAGCTTCCAGAGTCTGAAAAACCATCATACGAAAACCGTACGTTGGATAATCGTACGTTGGAAAATCCTACATACGATAATGAAACGCAAATAAAGAAAGAGAGAGAAAAGAAAGAAAAAGAAAAAATAGATTGTATAAATCATCGAATCATATCTTATCAGCCGGGAAACGATACTTCAGAGGTATCAAAAACGCTACCTGTGGCAGATTCGATCAGTTCAGATAGGCAGTCATACGAAGATACTCTGAAGAGGAATATCGAGTATGACTTCTTTATTGCCCATGACAAGCGCAGAGACCTGGTCAAAGAGATATTGCAGATAATGGTCGATGCCGGCTGTTCAAGGAATCCCTACATTCGAATAGGCAGAGACGAAAAACCGACATATGTGGTAAGGGACCGGTTTTTGAAACTGGATTCCTCCCACATCGAGTATGTTCTTGACTGTCTTGAAAAGAACCAGCAGGAAGTCAGGAATGTGAAGCAATACATCCTGGCGACGCTGTACAACGCTTCAATGACGATCGACAACTATTATCAGCAGATGGTCCAGCATGATATGGCGAACTGGTAAAGGAGGTGATGCCTATGATTGTCGATAGCTTATTCTGCGGCATACCGCCGTAGTTTATTCTTTCGTTCTCATCTTCAGGAAAGGAGGTGCTTAAATGCAGGATGAGATCAACAGTCAGATCGTTGCCTTATCGATCCGTACAGGAAAAGAAACGGCAAGGATCACAACAAGAGTTCTGCAGGCGGTGATCAGGAAATACCTGCAGGATCATAAGCAGAGAAATCCCACTCTGACGCATGGGAAGCAGACAGTAGGTCAGTTGATGGAACAGAACAGTCAGCTTACCAATATCGAGGTGACGGATCAGAACATCAAGTCCTTTGAAAGAGTAGCAAAGAAATACAACATTGATTTCGCTCTGAAGAAGGATAAGTCGATCGATCCCCCGAGATATTTGGTCTTCTTCAAAGCCAGAGATGCGGAAGTGATGGATGCGGCATTCAATGAGTATTCATCCAAAGTGAATGCTCATGCTAAGAGGCCGTCGATCAGAAAACTGCTGTCTCAGAACATCGAAAAGGCAAAGCATATGCAGAGGGAGAAGGTCAAGCAGAAAGACAGAGGCCAGGAACGATGAAGGTCGATATCAAAAAACTGATCATTCTCAACATCCCGTATGTGATCGTGTTCTATATGGTGGATAAGGTCGCATGGCTCTACCGTCATGTGAACGGGGATCTGGCCGGGATGAGACTGGTGAACACATTTACCAATTTCAAACTGGCATTTCAGAATCCTCTTCCCAGTTTCCATCCGACAGATATTCTGATCGGGATTGCAGGTGCACTGATTATGAAAGCTGTTGTCTATTACAGAGGCAAGAATGCAAAGAAGTTCAGACAGGGAGTCGAATACGGTTCCGCCCGCTGGGGAACGCCTGTGGATATCAAGCCCTACGTTGATGAAAAGGATGACAACAACATTATCCTGACGGAAACGGAAAGGCTAACGATGAGCAGCAGACCGAAGAATCCCAAGTATGCCAGGAACAAGAACATTCTGGTAGTCGGCGGGTCAGGCTCAGGAAAAACAAGGTTTTTCGTCAAGCCGAATATCATGCAGTTGCATAGTTCTTATTGCATTACCGATCCAAAAGGTACACTGTTAGTCGAATGCGGGAACCTTCTGGCAAAGGCGAAATATCAGATCAAAGTGTTGAACCTCATCAACTTTAAGAAGAGCATGCACTACAACCCGTTCATGTATACCCATTCCGAAAAGGATATCCTGAAGCTGGTTAATACGATCATTGCCAATACCAAAGGTGAAGGCGACAAGTCCGGTGAAGACTTCTGGGTAAAAGCCGAGAAACTGTATTATCAGGCACTGATCGGATATATCTGGTATGAGGCTCCGGAGGACGAAATGAACTTCTCTACCCTGCTGGAAATGATCAACGCATCCGAAGCAAGAGAGGATGATGAAAACTTCAAGAATGCAGTAGATCTGATGTTCGATGAACTGGCTCAGAGGGAACCTGATCACTTTGCAGTAAGGCAGTATGCTAAATACAAACTGGCTGCAGGAGTTATAAATTATAAGAGGTTTCTTATACAATCTTATGAACGACAGCCGATGGCTGCATAAAACGAGGGAAAGGAGGGATTGTACATGAAACAGAAAGCTTCACAAAAAATAACAGCTCTTTATGAAAGGCTGAGCCACGATGATGAATTGCAGGGTGAGTCCAACAGTATCTCAAATCAGAAAGCGCTTCTTGAAACGTTTGCTGAAAAGAACGGCTTTACGGGGATCCGGCACTTTACGGACGATGGTATATCCGGCACCACCTTTGATCGCCCTGGGCTTCAAGCACTCATTACAGAAATCAAGCAGGGCAACATCGGGACCGTCATTGTAAAGGACAACAGCCGAATCGGCAGAAACTACATTCTGACCGGAAATTTTAGAGAGTTACTGAGACAGAACAATGTCAGACTTATTGCCGTGAACGAAGGAACCGACACCGGATCCGGCATGGAAGATGACTTCCTTCCCTTCCGAGATGTTATCAATGAATACTACGCAAAGGATATTAGCAAGAAGATAAGATCAACCTTCAAGTCCAAGGGTGATTCCGGTAAGCACGTTGCAAGCTCACCACCTTACGGATATATCAAGGATCCGAATGATAAGAACCATTGGATCGTGGATGAAGAGGCTGCCGAGATAGTAAGACGGATGTTCCGTCTGACACTTGAAGGCAAGGGACCGTATCAGATATGCAAGATATTTGAAAGCGAGAAGATAGAGATCCCTGCGGTGCATCAGAAAAAGCAGGGACTTGGCTTGTGGCAGAACAGAGAAATCAAGGATCCGTACAGATGGACAAGCTCAACCATAGCAGGCATACTTGCAAAGCCGGAGTATCTTGGTCACACAGTAAACTTCAAGACAAGAAAGCACTTTAAGGATAAAAAGAGCCATTATGTTGATAAATCCGAGTGGCAGATTTTTAAGAACACTCAGGAGCCAATCGTTGATCAAGAGACTTTTGATAACGTCCAGAGGATAAGGAGCAGAGTCAAGAGATATCCGGACGGATGGGGAGAGGCACATCCGCTTACAGGCATTTTGTATTGTGCCGATTGCGGTCATACGCTTTATGTTCACAGGGTAAATAACGGTAAAAGAGAAGCGTACTTCACTTGTGGCAGATATAACAAAGCGAAAGATACAGACAGGTGTGCTTCACCGCATAGGATAAAGGCTGATGATGTGATGCAGATACTTTCAAAGACCATTAAAGGCATCATAGACTATGCGAACTTTGACAGAGAGGCATTTGTAGCGGAGATCGAGTCTGTTGTTGGGGAGCAGAAAGAAGCAGACCATAGCGGAGCTATGTTGGAGATTGAAACTGCGGAGAAGCGCATTGATGAACTTGAAACTCTGATCATGAAGATCTATGAGGATCAGGCACTTGGAAAACTGAATGCACAGAGGTACACAGCTCTGTATAACAAGTATCAAGAAGAACAGAATGCCCTTAAACAGAGAGTCAGAGACTTAAGGGTAACTATCGCTGATGAAAAGAAAGAAGTCCGGTCAGCAAGTAAATTCATCAAGCTTGTAGACAGATACGCAGACTTCACGGTACTTACCCCGATAATGATCAATGAATTCGTGGATAAGATAGTTGTGCATGAGCGTGATCGGAAGTGCAGTGTACAGACCACACAGAAGCTTGAAATCTATTTTAACTTTATCGGTGAATATAAGCCGTCCACCATGAAGGAGCCGGAGCTTACCGAGGAAGAAAAGGCTGAACTTGCGAGGAAAGAAGCCTTGAAGGACAAGCGCCATCAGCAGTATATGATCCGCAAAGCCGAAGGCAGGGATGCCAACTACAACAAGCAGGTG